>VXUF01000095.1:25135-26523 GCA_009837085.1 Holophagales bacterium | reverse complement strand
GTTGCATCTCGAGCAGGCGGTTCTCCCGCTCGAGGAGAGCCAGGTGCTCTCCGAGTTCCTCCCGGATCGATGCGATCGCCCGCCGCATCCGCTCTTCCGGCGTCACGTAGTGGTTGCGCGGGAAAACGGGGATCCGGTCGACCTCTTCGAGGACCCTGCCGCTGATCACATCGAACCGACAGACCCGGTCGACCTCGTCGCCGAAGTACTCGACCCGGATGCCCCGGTCGTCGTAGGCCGGCAGAATCTCGAGCACGTCGCCGCGCACCCGGAAGCTGCCGTGGAAGAGATCCAGGCGCGTACGCTCGTACTGCATCTCGGCCAGGCTCCGCTGGGCCCGCTCGAGCGGCAGCTCGGCGCCGCGCTCGAAGAACTGGAGCATCGAGAAGAACACGTCCGGCGCACCCAGACCGTAGATGCAGGAGACGGAAGCGACGATCAGGACGTCGCGGCGCTCGAACAGGGAGATCGTGGCCCTGAGTCGTAGACGGTCGATCTCGTCGTTGATGCTCGTTTCCTTCTCGATGTAGGTGTCGGACTGGGGGACGTACGCCTCGGGCTGGTAGTAGTCGTAGTAGGAGACGAAGTACTCCACCGCGTTGTGCGGGAAGAAGCTCCTGAACTCCTGGTAGAGCTGGGCCGCCAGGGTCTTGTTGTGGGAGAGGACGAGCGTCGGGCGGTTGACGGCCTCGATGACCTTGGCGACGGTGTACGTCTTGCCCGAGCCCGTGACCCCCAGCAGCACCTGCTCCGGAACGCCGGATCGCACACCCTCCGCGAGTTCACCGATCGCTGCCGGTTGGTCCCCCTGCGGGCTGAAGGGCGACACCAGCTCGAACCGTCCGCCGCGTTCAGCGGCGGAATCGACGGCCACCGGCAAGTCAGCCTCCCGGATCGGACGCTGCGATCCGTTCAAGGCGCTCGGTCAGGCGTCGAAGGTCGTCCCGGTCGAAGAGCCCACGCTCGAGCCTCCGGATCGCGTCGGTGAGCGCCAGCTGGAGCCGGCGATTGTCCGCGGGCGTGGCGGAGCCGCTCCGGTAGTGCTCCAGCACGGAATCAAACGCCCGCTCCAGACGTTGACGTTCTGCGTGCTCCACGTCCTCCGGCAGGTCGGCCACGATGCGATCCCGGCTGAAGTCCAGGACGAACTCGAGGAGTTCGTCGGCCTGGGTGGCGAGGACCGCCAGCCCGACGAGCAGCAGCACGACGATGACGCCGCAGCCCACCAGGCCCGCGACGAGGCAGCCGCGACGCGTCCGCTCCGGGTCCGCCGGTCGAGCCGCCTGTGGCTCGGGGAAGGGTTCCGGCAGCGGCGGCAGGCCGGACGCCTGGTCGGCTTCGGGAGTCATGGAACGCGCCGTATGATATTCGGGAGATGAGGGCGGCGC
>VXUF01000095.1:0-25125 GCA_009837085.1 Holophagales bacterium | reverse complement strand
GTCAGGCACTGGCGCTGGCTGATCCCGGTCGCCGCCACCCCTGTCGCGGGCGTGTTGCTGGGCGTCGGCGTCGCCGCGGTGATCGATCTGCCGCAGGTCGAGACGGTAGCGGAACTGACGCCCAGTCAGATCACCCGGCTGAGCGACCGCGACGGAGAACCGTTCAGGAGCTACTCGGTCGAGAAGCGGATCCTGCTTGCCGAGGGAGAGGTGCCGGAGACGTTCACGCGTGTCCTGCTCGCCGCCGAGGACCGGAACTTCTACGCTCACGCCGGATTCGACATCATCGGCGTCTTTCGCGCGGTCCTCCAGAACTGGCAGCGTGGGGAGCGCTTTTCCGGCGCCTCGACGATCACCATGCAGGTAGCACGGATGCTCTTCCTGGATCGGGCCAAGGTATGGCGCCGGAAGATCCGGGAGACGCTGCTCGCGGTCGAGCTCGAGAAACGTCTCAGCAAGCAGCAGATTCTCACCCTCTACTGCAACCTCACTTACTTCGGCCACGGCAACTACGGCGTGGAATCCGCCTCCCGCTACTACTTCGGAAAGACGTCGGCCGAACTGACCTACACCGAGGCCGCAACCCTGGTGGCGATCGTGCCCAGCCCGAGCGTGTGGACTCCCTACCTTCGACCGGAGATCGTGCGCACCCGCCGCGACTCCATCCTGCGGATGCTCGGCGAGCGGGGCGTGATGACCCGGGAGGACGCCGTCGACGCGGCGGAGACGCCGCTCGACGTCGTTGTCCAGCGAGATCCGAAACCCGTCGCACCCTACTTCGCGGAGAAGGTCCGCCTCGACCTCTACCGCTCGTACGGGCAGAAGGGCCTTTACGAGCGCGGCCTGCAGGTGCAGACGACCCTCGACCAGAAGATGCAGAACGCCGCCGCGCGGGCCCTGCGCGAAGGGCTCGTCAGGATCGATCGCCTGCGCGGCTACCGCGGAGCGGCCGCCCGCGTAGACCAGGACGATCTGACGGCGCCGGACCTGGCCGAGTCATTCGGCGGTGTTCTGGCCAGGTGGGTCGGCTTCAAGCCCGAGGCCGGCGCCTGGGTACCGGGTGTCGTCCTCCAACGCGGGCGGGAGAACGCGGAGATTCGGATCGCGGATCACCGCTTCATGCTGGAACCGCCGGGCTACGAGTGGACGCGCAGAGATTCGCCGCCGCTACGGAGGGGTGACGTCGCCTGGTTCGAGCTGCGTACCGCCGACGATGCCGCTCCGCCTGAAGAGGGCACGGACCAGGCGTCGTTCGAGCTGGAGCTCGTCCAGGAGCCGCGGATAGAGGGCGCGGTCCTGCTGCTCGAGTCGGCGACCGGTGCCGTGCGTGCGATGGTCGGAGGCTGGGACTACGATCGCAGCGAGTTCAACCGCGCCTTTCAGGCCCGGCGCCAGGTCGGCTCCCTGTTCAAGCCGCTCGTGTTCGGCGCCGCCTTCGAGCACGGCTTCACCCCCGCCGACACCCTGTTCGACGCGCCCGCCGTGTTCCTGGGCGCCGACACCCAGCTCAACTACAGTCCCCGGCACTTCTACCGGCAGTATCTGGGCATCGTGACTTTGCGGCGGGCCCTGGAAAGGTCGATCAACGTCACGTCGGTCAAGCTCCACGACATCGTCGGTGCGGAACGGGTTGTCGACTTCGCCCACCGTACGGGCATCCGCTCGCCTCTCCTGCCCTATCCGAGCCTCGCTCTGGGCGCGGCCGACCTGACCGTGCTCGAGGTGGCGACGTCCTACGCCACGATCGCCAACCTGGGAGTGCACGTTGAGCCCTACTTCGTCGAGCGCGTCACAACCCGCGACGGCCGGGAGCTCGATGTTCACGTGCCGCGAGCATCGACCGTCGTCACGCCCGAAGTCGCCTTCCTGCTCACCCATGTGCTCTCGGGTGTGGTCCAACGCGGAACGGGCCAGTCCGCGCGGGCGCTCGGCCTCGCGGCCGTCGCCGGGAAGACCGGAACGACGGACGGGTTCACGGATGCCTGGTTCGCGGGCTTCACACCCAGGTACACGCTGGTCGTCTGGGTCGGCTACGACCAGCAGCAGCGGATCGGAAGGAACATGACCGGCGCCGTGGCGGCCCTGCCGATCTGGAACGAAGTACTCCGCCTGGGCATCGAGGATGGCTGGGTGGACCCCACTCTGACCTTCACCAGGCCCAACCAGGTGCGGCTCCGGCAGGTCGAGTATCACTCCGGCCTCCTGCCGGCGCGGCGCCGGTCCGGGCAACGCGTCATCGAGGAGGCGTTCATCGTCGGCACCGAGCCGGTCCTGTCCTTCGACCCGGAGACTCGCGCGGTCTACGACCTGCCGTGGTATCAGCAGCGCGCGCTGTACGGCGAGCCGAAGGCGGGAGAGAATATGCCGGAAGACGTCGCCGACTGGACGCCGATCATGCGCGGCTGGCAGAAGGGCGACCGGGCCGAGGCGCGAGGAACAGGCTAGCGCTAGCGCTCCGGCCGCAAGCCGATCAGGGCGTAGTCGCGGTAGCCGAACAGGAAGTCGTCGAGCTCGTCCCGGAGGCGGTTCAGTCGATCGGCCAGCTCCCGGCTCTGTCCCTCCAACCCGTCGAGCGGGATCTCCGGCAGACGCTCTTCCTCCGGATACGGCCGCAGGTCGAGTCGCTCGATACCGGTGAAGCCCGCCTGTTCGTAGCAGGCCGACAGCGCCTCCGGATGCACCGGTCTCTTGTGAGTCGGATCGAGCCAGAAGCTCCGGGCCGTCACCGCGACGGATAGTGGATTCGGCGTCTCCAGCACGAGGATCCCTCCCGGCCTGAGAGCTGCGAAGGCGAGGCGCACCAAACGCTCTATCTCTTCCGGCGCCAGATGTTCGATGACGTGGAAGGAGACGACGCCGCCCAGGGATGCCGCCTCAGTCCGCGTCAGTGCGGACAGCGCGTCGTTCTGGTCGACGCCGAGACCCTGCTCGCGGCAGTGGCGCACCATCGCCGAGGAGGGATCGACGCCGCGGCACTCCACGCCCTCGGCTTCCAGCAGCGCCAGGGCCTCCCCTCGGCCGCAGCCCAGGTCCAGGACGGGCGCGGCCTGACGGAGCCGCGGCAGGTAGACGCGGATACGGTCCCGGATGTCTTCCGCCGCGCCGCGGAACCGGTGCTCGAAGTCGATGTAGGAGACGTCCGCATCGGCCTCCTGGAGTCGCTTCTCCACCTCGGGTCCCCGGGCCAGCGCAGCCTTCAACAGGCCGGCCAGTTCGTCCGCTTCCCGCCTGTAACGGTCCAGCTTCCGGTCGACGCGGCCGAACAGGGCGTCGTCGTGGCGCATGACCTCGTCGAGCCCCTGGCGCAGGAAGTTCTCCAGGTGTCGCGTCCGGTGGTCGAGATCGCCGATGCGCTGCTCGAACAGTCGTTCGACCCGTTCCTGATGGTCCTTCCACTCCTGCAAGTGGTGCTCGAACACGTCGAGCAGGATCAGGTTGAAAACGCGCTGCCGCTCCCAGAGGTCGTTCTGGGGCAGCGAAACGAAGGGTCGCAGCAACCGCTTGAAGGCCACGAGCAGGCGACCGGCGAGGCCGCGGTCGCTGCGGATCGGAAACGGGATGTCCCGCTCCCAGAGATACCGCCAGTGGCCGAGATGACGCGTCGGCTGGTCGCCCAGGAAGTCGCCGACTTCCGGTGAGGCCCCGTCGCCGGAGCCATCGCTATCGGCCCTAGGTTTCAGGCACTACCTCGATGGCGACTTCGGCGATGACTTCCGTGTGGAGGTCGACCCGCACCAGATGCTCCCCCACCGTCTTGATGCCGCCGGTGAGATCGATCATCCGGCGGTCAACCTGCACGCCGGCAGCGGCCAGCGCCTCGGTGACCTCCGTGGGGGTCACCGAACCATAGAGGGTCCCCGTCTCGCTGGCCCGCTTCGCGATCGTCAGCTTGACCGCCGCGAGCTCGGCCGCGACTTCGGCGGCGGCCGAGCGCTCGGCCTCGTGGCGAGCGTCGAACTTCTTCCGCTGGGATTCGAACCAGAGCCGGTTCGACCCGGTGGAGGGCGCTGCCAGCTCCCTCGGATAGAGGTAGTTGCGAGCGTAGCCGGGCTTCACGTCGACCACCTGGCCCCGCGTCCCCAGCCCTCTCATGTCCTGTAGCAGGATGACTTCCATTGCCTCGTTCCTCGCCGCCTCGGTCGCCGCCGACGCCAGCGGTCAGTCCGTCGTGTAGGGAATCAGGGCCAGGAAACGGGCCCGCCGGAGCGCGCGGGCAAGCATCCGCTGGTGGCGCGCGGAGTTGCCCGAGATCCGGCGCGGCAGGATCTTCGCCCTCTCAGGCACGAAAGAGCGCAGGGTGGCGACGTCCTTGTAGTCGATGTACTCGATCCCGTCGGCGGTGAACTTGCACACCTTGCGACGACGGAAGAATGTTCTGCGTTTCGCCATCTCTAGACGCCTCCAGCCGCCTGACTCGGGACGTTGGCCATGGTCGTCTGCTGGACCGGCTCCTTGCCCTTGCTGGCGGCGCGCTTCAGGTCCAGGTCGGTCCGCACCACCAGATGGCGCAGGATCTTCTCGTTCTGGATCATCCGCTGTCCGATCTCGGGAAGGCCGTTGTCGCCTCCGTCGGACTCCAGGTAGTAGATGTGGTATCGGCCTTCGGTGAACTTCCTGATCGGATAGGCGAGGCGCCGCTTGCCCCAGGATTCCTCCTGGGTGATCCGCAGCTTGCCGTCCGCGACCAGCAGCTTGCCGAAGGCATCGCTCAACTCCACGGCCTCTTCATCCGAAAGGCGCGGATCGGCGATGAAGACAAGTTCGTATGTCCGTGTCACTCGTTCATCCTCTTGGTATGGGCGCCGGATCGCCCGACGACGGGCGTTCCGACCGCGACGCTGGCGGCGCGTTCCCGCGCCGCCAGGGTGCGCCGGTCCGCAGACCGAAGCGAATCGGCGGCGGAATCTATCACGGTCGGTCGCCAGCCCTCCGCTACAGCACCAGCAGCGGCGCGATGACCAGCGATACGACCGACATCAGCTTGATCAGGATGTTCAGGCTGGGACCGGCCGTGTCCTTGAACGGATCCCCCACCGTGTCGCCGACGACGGCCGCCTTGTGTGCGTCGGAACCCTTGCCTCCATGTGCTCCCGCTTCGATGAACTTCTTCGCGTTGTCCCAGGCGCCGCCAGCGTTCGCCATGAAGATGGCGAGCAGAACGCCGCCCGCGGTCACGCCGGCGAGCACGCCGGCCAGGGCCTCGACGTCCCAGAAACCGACGGCCACCGGAACCAGCACGGCCAGCAGGCCCGGCGCCACCATCTGGCGCAGCGCGGCCGCGGTGGAGATGTCGACGCAGCGCGCGTACTCCGCCTTTGCCTCTCCTTCCATCAGGCCCGGAATCGTGCGGAACTGACGCCGGACCTCCTCGATCATCTCGAAGGCGGCCTTGCCGACCGCCTTCATCGCCATCGACGAGAAGAGGAACGGGAGCATGGCGCCGACGAACAGCCCGCACATCACACGCGGGTTGACCAGGTCCATGCTCTCGAGACCCACCGTCGTACGGAAGGCCGCGAACAGCACCAGCGCGGTCAGCGCCGCAGACCCGATCGCGAAGCCCTTGCCGATCGCCGCCGTCGTGTTGCCGACGGCGTCCAGCTTGTCGGTGCGGGCGCGGACGTCGGGACCGAGGTGGCTCATCTCGGCAATGCCGCCGGCGTTGTCCGCCACCGGCCCGTAGGCATCGACGGCGAGCTGAATGCCGGTCGTCGAGAGCATGCCGAGAGCGGCGATCGCGATGCCGTACAGGCCCGCCTGGCTGTGGGCGACGAGAACAGCGGCCGTCAGGACGATGATCGGGAGCGCGGTGGACTGCATGCCGACAGCCAAACCGCCGATGATGTTCGTGGCGCTGCCGGTCTGGCTGTCCTTGGCGATGCCCTGGGCCGGCGCCTTGGACTCGGCGGTGTAGTACTGGGTGATCAGTCCGATCAGCAGGCCGGCGGCGAGGCCGGCGACCGTGGCCAGGAAGACCCCCATGAAGCCGAACTCCTTTCCCTCGACGACGTACCTGCTGTCGCCCAGAAGGTACTGGGCCGTGAAGTAGGTGACGACCAGCATCACGCCGGCGGCGGCGAAGGTGCCTAGGTCCAAAGCGTGCTGCGGGTTTCCGCCCTCCTTCGTGCGCACCAGCAGCGTCGAGGCCAAAGAGACCAGGATGCCGAGACCGGCAAGCAGCATCGGCAGCAGAATCAGGTTCGGAGTGAACGCCTCCCCGGCCAGGGTCGTCGTGCTGATTCCGAGCACGAGCGTTCCGACGATCGCGCCCACGTAGGACTCGAACAGGTCGGCGCCCATGCCGGCGACGTCGCCCACGTTGTCACCGACGTTGTCGGCGATCACCGCGGGATTCCGTGGATCGTCCTCGGGAATCCCGGCCTCGACCTTCCCCACCAGGTCGGCGCCCACATCGGCCGCCTTCGTGTAGATGCCACCGCCTACGCGGGCGAACAGGGCGATCGAGGAAGCGCCGAACGAGAAGCCGGTCAGGACGGTCACGACCTGACCGAGCGATTCGTTGTCACCGCTGCCGAACATCGCCGCGTAGAGCAGGTAGAGCAAGGACAAACCGAGGATGCCCAGGCCCACGACCGCGAAACCCATCACCGCGCCGCCCGAGAAGGCGACCGCCAGGGCCCGGTTCAGGCTCGAACGGGCGGCGGCCGCAGTGCGCACGTTGGCCGATGTCGCCACCCTCATGCCGAAGAAGCCGGCAAGCCCCGAGCAGAGCGCGCCTCCGAGGACGGACAGTCCGATCCAGGCGGAACTGCCCGCGCGGTCCGAGTTGGCGAGCGCCAGCAGTGCCGCCGCCAAGAGAACGAAGATGGCCAGGATGCGGTACTCGCGGCCGAGAAACGCCATCGCCCCGTCCCGAATGTGACCGGCAATCTCCGGCATCACGCCGTCGCCGGCGTCCTGCCTGTTGATCCACCGGCTCCGCAGCAAGGCGTAGAGCAGGGCCGCCGCGCCGCAGGCGGGCAGAAGGTAGTACATCGTGTCCACTATCCGTTTCCCCTCATCCGTTGTACTCGTTCATCGTGATGTCGACGCCATGGTCGACCCAACTCAGGACGCAGTCGGCGGCCCGGCGCACCATGCGCTCCGCCGTTTCGATTTCGTCCCCGGCAAAGGGCGCGAGAACGAAGTCCGGCAGGTCTTCTCCCCGGGCCGCTGCGGCTTCGTCCG
Source organism: Holophagales bacterium (assembly GCA_009837085.1). GTDB lineage: Bacteria > Acidobacteriota > Thermoanaerobaculia > Multivoradales > Multivoraceae > Multivorans. The sequence goes on along the minus strand of VXUF01000095.1, from coordinate 17,937 downwards.
GCGCGATGCCCAGTCGCAACCGCGGCACTGCCGTGGTCCGCAGGTTCTCGATAACCGACTCCATGCCGCGATGCCCGCCGGGACTCCCCTTGCCACGAAGCCGGAGCCGCCCCAGGGGCAGATGGACTTCGTCGTAGACGACCAGGATACTTCCGGGAGCATAGCCATTCCGTTCGGAGAGACAGCGCGCGCTGTAGCCGCTGCGATTCATGTAGGTCTGCGGAGTCGCCAGGTCGATTCGGTCGCTGGAGGCCCAGAGCGCTCCGCACACGTCCAGACCAAGTCGAACCCCCAGGCGCAACGCCAGTTCGTCAACGACACGGAAGCCAAGGTTGTGACGGGTGCCGGCATAACGCCCGCCCGGATTCCCCAGACCAAGAACCAGACGCGCCTGTTCGCTAGGTTTCTCCATCCACCGACTCGTCTTCCTCGCCGACCCGTTCGGGCTCGTCGGTGAGGGCCTCGAGCAATTCGCCCTCCTCCGGCTCTTCCTCCTCCTCTTCGACCACGCGCGCGGCGGCGACCGACACGATCACCTTGGTCTCTTCGTCGTTGAGCGCCACGGCGTCCGGCAGGACGAGTTCGCCGGCCTCTACATGCTGCCCGATGTGCAGGAGCGAGACATCGAGCTCGATGGAGACCGGGATGTCGCCGGGCAAACAGATGACACCCACCTCCCGGGTGATGAACTCGAGCAGGCCGCCCTCGTTCCGTACGCCCTCGGGAACTCCGACGACCTCGATCGGCACCGAAACCTGGACTTCCTGGTCCATCTTCACGCGCTGGAAGTCGATGTGAACCAGCGCGCCCGTCAACGGGTTCCACTGCAGATCGCGGATCATCGTGTGACGCGTCTGTTCTGTGCCCTCGAGTTGGAGCAGAAAGACGGCATTCTCGCCGCCCTCCCGGATAAGGCTCAGCACCAGCTTGCCGTCGACGCGGATGGCGGCGGAATCGGCGCTGCCGCCGTAGATCACGGCGGGAATCTCGCCGCCCGCCCGCAGGCGGCGGTTGGCGTTCTTGCCGGTCTGCTCGCGCAGCCGGACGGTTACGGTGGGTTCGCTCACTTCGAACTCCTCAGGTGACGGACGGCTCAGACGAAGAGCGACGTCACCGAGCTGTTGTCGTGGATTCTCCGGATGGCCTCCCCGAGCAGGGCGGCGACGCTGTGGGGCCGCAGCCTCGTGCTTCGGGCGAGCTTCTCTTCCAGGGGTGTGGTGTTCGTGACAAGGACGCCCTCGAGCTTCGACTTCTCGATCCGTTCGATGGCCGAAGCAGACAGGACGCCGTGGATGCCCGCGGCGAAGATCCTCCGGGCGCCCTGCGCCGCCAGGGACTCGACCGAGTTGATCAGCGTGCCCGCGGTATCGATGATGTCGTCGAGGATCAGCACGTCTCGCCCCTTGACGTCGCCAATCACGTTCATCACTTCCGCCTGGTTCGCGGCCACGCGACGCTTGTCGATGATCGCGAGCTCGGTGTGGAGCCGCTTCGCAATCGCCCGCGCCCGGGCCACGCCGCCAGCGTCCGGGGCGACGATCATCAGGTCGTCGATGCCGAGCGCTCGAATCGCGTCGAGGAGCACCGGCGCCGCGAACAGGTGGTCGACCGGGATGTCGAAGTAGCCCGAGATCTGCTGGGCGTGGACGTCCATCGTCAGCAGGCGATCGGCCCCGGCGGCGGTCATCACGTCCGCCACCAGCTTGGCTGTGATCGGCACGCGGGGCTTGTCCTTCTTGTCCTGGCGGGCGTAGCCGTAGTACGGCAACACCGCCGTCACGCGCGCCGCCGAAGCCCGCTTCACCGCGTCAAGCATGATCAACAACTCGACGAAGTTGTCGTTGACCGGCGGGCAGGTCGGCTGCACGATGAACACGTCCGCGCCGCGCACGTTCTCCTGGATTTGGCAGAAGATCTCACCGTCCGCGAAGTTGTAGGCCGTGACCTGACCCGGCACCATACCGAGGTAGTTGCAGATCTCGTTCGTCAGGGCGGGATGCGCCCGTCCGCCGAAGACCTTGAGCTCGGTGTACATGGCGCGTTCGACGTTGTTGGGATGGAGGGTCACTTCAGCGGACGCCGACGCGCGCCGGGACCATCCGCGTGCACGGAGACTCTCGACACGGGCGACCTCGGAATCAGTTCGAATGGAGGGGAGTTGGCTGCTTCGCACCCGTGGTTGGGGCGGGAGGATTCGAACCCCCGAATGCGAGATCCAAAGTCTCGTGCCTTACCACTTGGCGACGCCCCAGACGGGACGGCCCATCTTACAGAAAGTGCCGGCTACATGAAGAGCCCGCAACTTCCCGAGGCAACGTCCGCGTCCGGAACACATGCACGTCCATTCCCGCCAGCGCAGACTGAGTGCCGGGTGACTCGCTGAACGCGAACACCGCGCCGCCACTGCCCGAAACCTGCGGGCCGCCACTGCCCGCACCACCGGCGCTTCTGAGCGCCAGAAGAAGGCCGTTCACCTCGGGGTGGAGTTCGCGCACCACCGGTTCCAGATCGTTCCCCAGAACCCAGGCCGCGGCGTCGCCACGGCGCGAGGGTGGAGGCAGCATGGCGGGCTCTTCCCCTCCCTCCCCGCTTCCTACTCGCATTTCGGCCTTCCAGGCCCCGTAGACATCCGCGGTCGAGACCTCAACCGCCGGCACGACGACCAGCATCGGCGCCGGGGGGATGTCGTCCAGCATCGTCACCTGCTCGCCGCGGCCTGTCGCGAATGCCGTTCCCCCCACCAGGAAGAACGGGACGTCCGAGCCGACCGCCGTTCCGACCGCCTGCAACTGCAGGGCGTCAAGAGGCCGCCCCCAGAGTGACTGGAGGCCCAGCAACGCCGCCGCGGCATCGCTGCTGCCCCCACCCAGCCCGCTGCCCGCGGGAATCCGTTTCTCGAGCCGGAACCGGACACCGCGCGCGGGCTCGCCAAGGGTCGCGAAGAAGGCGCGCGCCGCCTTGAGCACCAGGTTCGAGTCGTCGGCCGGAGCGCCGCCGCCGGCGACCTCGATCCGCAGGCGACTTTCCCGGTCGACCCGCTGAATCTCCAGGCGGTCGCAGACGTCGATCGTCTGCAGGACCGTCGACACCTCGTGGAAACCGTCGGGGCGCCGGCAGTGAACGCGAAGACTCAGGTTCACCTTGGCCGGACACCATAGGCTGACTTCCGCGGGCATCAGGCGTCGCCGTCGCAGACGCCGGGCCGGTATCCGGAGGGGACCGCGGGGGCCGGAAGCGGCGCGGCGAGTTTCACTGCGGCCCGCGGCTGTGCCCAGCGGAGCTCGAGGCCCGTGTCCGACTCCACCAGCCGCGCCATCCCGTCCACGTCTCCGCTCCAGGAAGCCTGCTCGCGGTCGCCGCGCCATAGCGTCCACCGACCTGGGGTCCAGTGGTACGGGCCTGCCATCGTGATCTCGGTCGTCCAGCGACGGCCGCGGTGGTCCTTGAAGTCGAGTTCGACCCCGCGGTCCGGCCTGACGGAAACGTCGGTCTCCTCCCAGACGCGGGCGTCGGCAGGAGGCACCGGCAGCCGGCGCATCAACAGGGCGGCGACGGCGCGGGCCGGCACCGGACCCAGCGACAGGGCGGGAATCTCCAGGTCGCCCCCGTACCGGCAGAACGTGCGCTCGCGTACCCACAGCACAAGGGCCTCTCCGCCCCTCACGCTGAGATCCCACCATCGTCGCCCCAGGCGGTCGGACGCCGAGACATGGAAACTCTCCGGGTCCTCGAAGCGAAGCACGAGACGGAGCGTTCCGCTTCCCTCCTGTCCCTCGTAACGCATGCGGACGATGCGTTGCGTCCGCCACTCGGCCTCGGGAATCTCCCATGGCGCCGTGGCCGGAAACGGCCGACCGGCGGAAACTGCCCCTTCGCGGCCAGACCCGGTGGTGGCGCAGCCACTGAGACTCGCCAGCCCGAGCAGGAGTAGCGGGATCGACCGCCGCATGACGATCGGCTGCGGCCGGTCAGCGCCGGGAGAGCTCACTCAGCTTGCGGCGCACGGATTCGACGTTCTCCTCGTCGTTGATTGCCAACGCCTGCTCGTAGGCCTCCCGGGCTCGCTGCGGATCGCCCAGTGCCACATAGACGTCCCCGAGATGCTCGAGGATCGTGGAGTCACGGGGTACGAGCTGGTTCGCCCGTTCCAGGTGACGCCGGGCCTGCTCGAATTCGCCGAGCCGGAACAGCGCCCAACCCAGGGAGTCGACGAAAGCACCGTTGTTGGGGTCGAGATCGACCGCGCGGCGAATGAGCTCCAGCGCCTGTTCGAGGTTCTCCCCGTTGTCCGCCCACATGTACCCGAGGTAGTTCATCGCGTGGCTGTTCTCGGGCTGGAGTGCAAGCACTGCCTGGAACTGATCCGCCGCTTCGTCATAGCGTCGGCTGCGTTCGTAGGCCTCTCCGAGCTGGTACCGAAGCGCCGCCCGCAGAGCGTCCCTTTCCACGTCGAGGCCTGTCTCGGCGCCAGCGTCGATACGCGCGAGCGCCCGCAGGAGGAAGGGGATGGACTCGCCGAAGCGTCCCTGTTCGCGGCAGGACTCGGCGACCAGCGTGAGACGCCCGACATCTCCGTTCGAGGCCAGGTCCTCGTACACCCGCAACGCGAGTCTGTCCGCACCCAGGTCGAAGTAGAGCCGCGCCTTCTTCACCAGCGCCGGCAACTCCGGCTCGCCGTCATCGTTCTCCCTGAGCAATCGGTCGTTGGAGACGACGTCCCGGCGCAGCAACGCCATCGCCCTGCGCTTTCGGCCGGCCTCGGCCAGCAGCTCGGCCTGGCTCAACACGAGTTCGGCGGATTCCCCGGCTCGCTTCTCCTCGGCTGCGAGTACGTCCAGTGCCTCGTCCACCTCTCCCAACTGGCGCAGCGCCTCGACGAACAGGCTGAGACCGAGATCCGCCGACTGAACACCCTCCGGGGTACTTCGGTCGGCGCTATCGACTAGCTTCTGGCCGATGTCCCTGATCCGGTTCCACTCACCCTCGCGCATCAGCAGGCGCACCAGTTCGCGCACTACCCGCGGATCGTCCCGTGAGTCCCGCCTGAGGTTCTCGAGCAGTTCGATCGCCTCCAAGGTCTGCTCCGACTCGGCCAGGATCGTCGCCTCCAGGAGGCGAGCCCGAGGGTTCGCACGGGCGGCGCGAGGCAGCGCCCGCAAGCGGTCCAGCGCCTCCGCGAGATCTCCCGCCCGTTGCTGCGGGGTCCGGCCGCGGGCAACGCCGCGACGGAAGTACTCCTCCGCCAGGGCGCCACGCACGGGAACGCTCTCCGGCTGCTCGGCGACGGCGCCCTCAAGCAGTTCGATGGCTTCCGTGTGGTTGCCTCGCTGGCTCTCGCGGTTAGCGAGCTCCATCCTGGCTTCGAGCGACAGGCCGTCCAGCCGGAGCATCTCGTTCCGGACTTTCTCGGCCCGGTCGTCCCTGCCCGCGCGCCGGAACGCATCAACCAGCATTCCCTGAAGCTGCCGGTGGCCGTTGTGGTAGCTGACGAGTTCCTCGAGCACGGAAGCGGCCTCCTCGTACTCCTCCAGCCTCTCCCGAATCCGGTACAGCAGCATCATGCCGTCGATGTCGCTCGGAGCGATGCGACGGAGGCGTTCCAGCGCCTCGAGCGCCTGATCCAGCACCTCGCGGAGTTGACCGCCATTGCCTCTGGGCAAGCTGACAAGAACCTGCGCGTGGGCGCGGAGCACGTCCACGTCGTCCGGCGCGAGACGGTAGGCGACGGCCGTATGTTCCGCCGCCTCGTCGAAGCGACGCTGCTTCTCGGCCAGGAATTCCGCCAGACCGATTCGGAGGAAGGGTGCGTCGGGATCCGCGGCGACGGCCCGTTCGAAGAGATCGCGGGCCTCTTCCAGCCGGTCCGGATCAGCGGCAAGCAGCCGTGCGGCGGTGAACAGGAAGGGACCACTCTCGGCGACGGCCGCGGCGGTTTCCTGCGCTGGACTTGACTGCGCGCCGAGGCAAAGCACGAAGACCACGGCCACCGGCGCGGAGCCGCGTGAAGGCCGGCCCGAAAGGGGCCGGAAACCTGCTTTCTCGTGGCGCATGGGACGGTCAAGGGTAGCACTCTCCAGTGGCCACTCAGGCCGTCCCGACCCTTTACCGGAACTGGCGCCCGGGTTACAATCGACCGTCTACGTCGGGTCGTGGCCGGCCATGGCGGCCGACCGATTCAGGGAGGAGGCGCTGTAGATGATCAAGGCGGACATCGTCAATCGAGTCGCGGAGAACTCCGATCTTCCCCGAGTCAAGGCAGCGCGGGCCGTCGACACGATCCTCGGCGCAATGAAGGACGCTCTCGGCGACGGCAAGCGGATTGAGTTGCGCGGTTTCGGCGTCTTTCAGGTGCGCGATCGAAAGCGCGGCGTGGGCCGCAATCCCAAGACCGGCGTCGAAGTGACGATCTCCCCCGGCAAGACGGTTCGCTTCAAGCCCGGCAAGGAACTCAAGAACCTCTAGAAGCCTGCGCGGCAGAAACTGGGTGCCTCGGCGTCCCCGCCGGCATCCGGCACGAAAGCGCCGGCTTCTGGACTTCTGCCGCGCCTAGAAGTCCAGCACGAAGGTGACCGGTCCATCGTTGACCAGGTCCACCCGCATCCGCGCTCCGAAACGCCCGCACTCCACCTGCACACCGGCAGCCTCCAGGCGACGGCGGAGTTCCTCGAGCAGCGGCGCCGCCTCTGCCGGCGGCGCGGCACGGTCGAACGACGGCCGCCTCCCCTTGCGCGTGGACGCGGCGAGCGTGAACTGGGACACGAGGAGAACCGCTCCACCCGACTGGCGCACGTCCAGGTTCATCCGCCCGAGCCCGTCGTCGAAGAACCGGAGCCCGACCAGCCTGGCCGCGGCCGCCTCCACCTGGTTCTGGCCGTCGCCGTCTTCCACTCCGGCGAGGACCACCATGCCGGCTCCTATCTTCCCCACCGGCCGGCCATCGACCGAGACTTCGGCTTCCGCCACCCGCTGCACGACCAGCCGCATGTCCGCACGATAGCTCTGAACGGCCCGCCGGGGTTACGATCGACGATCAGGGCCATGGCGTGGCCGGCCGTCGCGATGCGGCTTCCGCGCTTCGCCGCGGCCGGTGAACACGAGTATCCCCGGCGGTCGGCTACAGGTCGCCGCCTCGAGTCATTCTGAAAGGAAGAAGTGCATGTTGAACAAGGTCATCCTCATCGGGAACCTGGGCCGCGACCCGGAGATCCGCACCACCCAGTCCGGCCAGACGGTCGCGAACTTCAGCGTCGCCACCACCCGTCGCTGGCGCGACCGCGACGGCAACCGCCAGGAAGAGACGGAGTGGCACTACATCGTCTGCTGGGGCCGCCAGGCCGAAGTCGCCGGGCAGTACCTGACCAGGGGCCGCCTGGTCTCGGTCGAGGGGCGGTTGCAGACCCGCTCCTGGGACGACCAGCAGAGCGGCCAGAAGCGCTACCGCACGGAGGTCATCTGCGACAACTTCCAGATGCTGGGCGGCCGCGCCGACGCCTCCGGGCAGGGCTACGGCTCCCGCAACCGCCCCGATGCCGGCCAGCCGGCGCCGCAGGACCAGGGCTTCGACGCCAGCGAACAGGACGACGACATCCCGTTCTAGGGCGCTAGCTAGCGCCTGGTTCCAAGCCGGCTTTGCAGGGTCTGGAGCAGGTTCAGGGCGGCGACGGGCGTCAGCTGGTCGACGTCGACCGCCTTGAGCGCCTCGATCACGGCCTCGTCCTCGCCGCCCCAGAGAGCGAGCTGGTCCGCGCCGGGACCTGGTGGCGCTCCGGAAGCGCCGTCGACGACCCGGGGCCTGCCGGAGAAGCTGTACTGCTGGGACTCGACGTTCGAAAGCACGGCGGCGGCCCGCTCCACGACCTCCCCGGGCACCCCGGCCAGACGCGCCACGTGCAGGCCGTAGGACTTGTCCGCGCGACCTTCCGCCACCCTGTGCAGGAACAGAATCTGGTCCTGCCACTCCTTCACCGCCATGCGCGAGTTCCTGACCCGGGAAAGCGTCGACGGCAGCCCGGTGAGTTCGTGGTAGTGGGTGGCGAAGAGGGCGAGCGAGCCGTTGTGCTCGTGCAGGCGTTCGATGATGGCCCATGCCAGGGAAAGCCCGTCGTAGGTCGAGGTGCCCCGGCCCACCTCGTCCAGAACAACCAGGCTGTCGGGCGTCGCGTGGCGCAGGATGTTCGCCGTCTCGACCATCTCGACCATGAACGTCGATTCGCCGCGGGCCAGATCGTCGCTAGCGCCGACGCGCGTGAAGATGCGATCGACCACGCCGATCTCCGCGCTCTGGGCGGGGACGAAGCACCCCGCGTGGGCCATCAGCACGATCAGCGCTGTCTGCCGGAGGTAGGTCGACTTGCCGCCCATGTTGGGGCCGGTCAGCAGGATGATCTGTTCCTGTTCCCGGTCCAGGCACACATCGTTCGGCACGAAGCCGGACGCGCCCCGAATGGCCGCCGTCGATCGTTCAACCACGGGATGGCGTCCCTCGCGGATCTCGATCCTGCCTGATGTGGACAGCATTCGCGGTCGGACGTAGTCATAGCGGCCGGCGACTTCCGCCAGCGCGGTCAGGCAGTCGAGCCGCGCCAACGCGGCCGCCAGGGCGAGCAGCCGCTGAGCCTCCCGGGCGGACTCGGCACGCAGCGACTCGAAGATCTCCTGCTCCAGGGCGAGCTGACCGCTCTCGGCGCCCAGGATCTGTTGTTCCAGCTTCTTCAGGTCCTCCGTGACATAGCGTTCGGCGTTCGTCAGGGTCTGCCGCCGCACGTAGTGCTCCGGAACCCGCGCCTGCTGGGTCTTTCGCACTTCCAGGTAGTAGCCGAAGACCCGGTTGTAGCCGACCTTCAGCGACGGGATCCCCGTCACCTCCCGCTCTCCTGCCTCGAGGGCCGCCATATGCCCCTTGCCGTCTCGCGCCATAGACCGCAGCCTGTCGAGTTCCGGATCGACGCCGGCCGCGATCAGACCGCCTTCGCTCAGCGAGCCCGGTGTCTCCGCCAGGATCTCGTCGAATCTCGCCCGCAGCCCGGGAAGCACGTCCGTCCCCCCGATACGGTCGAGGAGGTCGGAATCCAGCTCGGAAACGGCCGCGAGCGTGGAAGGTGCGGCGCGCAGCGTGTCCCGCAGGGCCGCCGCCTCGCGCGGGCTGATCCGCCCCAGGACCAGCCGCGACGTCAGGCGTTCCAGGTCGGCTATGCGCTTGAACCGCGAGCGGAGCGACTCCCGCAGCGGGATGTTCCTGAGCAGCGCGTCGACCGCGTCGTGACGTTCCCGCAGGGCACCGGCGTCCCTGAGCGGCCGGCTCAGCCAGCGCCGCAGCGTGCGGGCGCCGGGCCCCGTGCGCGTGAGGTCGAGCACCTCGACAAGCGTCCGTCCACCCTGGTGCTGGAGGTGACGGAAGACCTCCAGGTTGCGCAGCGTCGTGTCGTCCACCACCACAGACCGGTCGTCGTGCTGAACTTCCAGACCCGTTACGTGATCGATGTCCGACCTGGCCGCGCGGCGCGCGTACTCCAGCACGAGGGCCGCCGCGGCGACCGCGGCCTCGCCCTCGACCAGGCCGAACCCGCGGAGGTTGTCGACCTGGAACTGCCGGCGCAAGGCGCGCTCCGCGGAAGAGGCACGCGGCGCCTCCGAGCCCTCGACCGCCGTGTGCGGAACTCCGGTCCGGTCGATCCAGGCCGGAAGCTGACCGTCTGGATCGGCGCCTCCCCCTTCGAAATCCTCGCCGCACGTGAGGACCTCGCGCGGCGAGAGCCGCTCGAGATCGTCCACCGCGAGCGCCGCGTCCGACCAGCGGCGCACGAAGAACTCGCCGGTCGAGACGTCGAGGAACGCGCCGGCGCCCGCTCCGCCGTTGAAGCGAACACCGGCAAGGTAGTTCGGCCGGTTCTGATCGAGCATCTCCAGGTCGCTGATCGTTCCCGGCGTCACGACCCGGGTCACCTCCCGGCGCACGAGTCCCCGGGCCTGCGCGGGATCCTCGACCTGATCGCAGACCGCGACCTTGTAGCCCGCGTCGAGCAGCCTGGCGATGTAGGCGTCGACCGCGTGATGCGGCACGCCGCACATCGGCGCCTCGCTGGCGGTTCCCTTCTGGCGCGCGGTGAGCGCGACGTCGAGCACCGGCGCCGCGGTCGTGGCGTCCTCGAAGAACAGCTCGAAGAAGTCACCCATCCGGTACAACAGGATCGCGTCCGGATGCTCGGCCTTGACCGTCAGGTAGTGCCGGAGCATCGGCGTGAGGGTGGCGATGTCCCGCGCCGACCCGGCCGATCGACCGGCGGGGGTCCGTGAATCCTCCGCGTTCTTTGCAGCGCTCCCGTCCACGGACGATCGCCAGTATAGTGAGCGGCCATGCCTTCCGGGCCGCTGCTCGCCTTCGACACCGGCTCGCCGATCGTCAGCGTGGCGCTTGCTCTACCCGACCGGGTCGACGCCCTCGCGACACCTCAGGGCCGTTCGTCGCGTGAACTGGTCGCGATGATCGACGAATTGCTGGCGAGCGCGGGTCTCGAAGTCCGCGACCTGGGGGGAATCGGCGCGGCCAGGGGCCCCGGCAGCTTCACCGGCCTGCGGGTCGGGCTGGCTACCGCGATCGGACTGCACCAGTCCTCCGGCGTGCGCGCGGGGGCGGTGTCCACCTTCGAAGTCCTGGCCGGCCACTACGCCGAGCGCGCGACCGCGCCGGACGGGGTGATCATGGCGGTCGTCGACGCGCACCGGGACCGCTGGTTCACCCAGCGAATGCGGTTGGAAGCCGACGGTACGACGCAGGCCGACGGACCGAGCGAGATCAGGGGCCGGGCCGATCTGGAGCGAAGCGCTCTTCCTCTGGTCGGCCATGGAGCATCCGCTCTGGAGGTGGCGGCGGGAGCGGTCGACGCGACGGAACTCGCCCCCGACCTGCTGCGCCGGATGCGGCAAGGCGACTTCCCCTGGGGCCTCTCGACGCTCGTCGAGCCCCTCTACCTGCGCCCGCCCGCGACGAGTGCGCCCAAGCTGGTACGCTCAACGCAGGCCACGCAGAAGGCCACCGAACGACCACGGAGGGAGGCGCGCAACGAATGAGCGATGACGCAGTCAAGGAAGAACTTCTGGCGCAGGAGGGCGAGTTCAAGAAGCTCTACGAAGAGCATCAGGCCTGTGAGAGTCAACTCGAAGAACTGGTCGGTCGCCCCGTCCTCTCGCCGACGGATCAATCCGAGGCCAAGCGCATCAAGCTCCACAAGCTCGCTCTCAAGGACCGGATGGAATCCATCATCCGATCCCACGCCCTCCAGGCGGCCAGCTAACACCCTTCTTCCAGGCGCGTACCCTCCGGTTCCTCGGGTCCCGATGGCCAAACCGTCCGGGCCGTCACGCTTGAACGGATGAGATTCGCTCGAGAGGCCTGGCCGTTCGTGCTGCCGTTCCTGGCCGCGGCGGCCGTGTTCTGGCCCCTTGGCTGGCACATCGCCGCGGGCTCGATGGCCGTCCTCGGCGTTCTGATGCTCCTCTTCTTCCGCGACCCCACGCGAAACTACGAGGGACCACCCGACGTCGTCCTGTCCCCTGCCGAGGGAACGGTGATCGCCGTCGAGGTGATCACGGACAGCGCCCTCGGGGAGGAAGCCTGGAGGCGTATCTCCATCTTCCTGTCGGTCTTCAACGTTCATACCCAGAAGACGCCGGTCGAGGGCGTGGTGATCGGGAGCATCGCTACGCCAGGAAAGAAACTCGCCGCCTATCGCAAGGAGGCGGGCGACGTGAACGAGAATCACCTCACCCTGCTGCGCCGGCCTCAGGGCGATCTCATCGCGGTGCGCCAGATCGCCGGTCTGGTGGCCCGACGCGTCGTTGCCCATGTCCAGGCCGGTCAGCGGGTGATCCAGGGCGAACCTCTCGGCCTGATCAAGTTCGGCTCCCGGGTCGACGTGTTCGTGCCGCTGTCCTACGATCCCCTGGTCGAGAAGGGCCAGCGCGTGATCTCCGGCGAGACGCCGCTCGCCATGCCCACGGACCCGTCCACACCGCCGCCGGAGGACTTGCCGGTCCGGAGACCCGCGGTTCGAACCGGAGACTCTCCATGAACTGGAAACCCCGCAAGCCGAGACCGTTGCGGGCCGGGGCCTACGTGATCCCGAGCCTGTTCACGACCGCGAACATGCTGCTGGGCTTCTACGCCCTGCTGGCGGGTCTCGAAGGGAAGTTCCAGGCAGCCGTGCTCATGCTGTTCGCCGCGGCCTGCCTCGACACGCTGGACGGACGGATTGCCCGCCTGACCGGTACGGCCAGCCCATTCGGAAGGGAGTACGACTCGCTGGCCGACCTGGTGTCTTTCGGCCTCGCCCCGGCGTTGCTCTGCTACCTCTGGGGCCTCCACGAGCTCGGCCGCGTCGGCTTCGCGGCGCCGGCCGTCTACCTGCTCTGCAACGCCGCCCGCCTGGCCCGTTTCAACGTCAGCCGCCGCACGGCCGACCCGGCCTACTTCATCGGGCTGCCAGCGCCCGCCGCGGCGGGAGCGATCGGCTCGATTCTCTTCTTTGTCGACACCCGGGGCGACTCCTTCCTTCTCCAGATCGTCGTTCTGTCCGCGCTGGTGGTCGTCGGCCTGCTCGCCGTCTCCACCTTTCGCTACGTCAGCTTCAAGGAGATCGACTTCCGGCGACGGCGGAGTTTCCGGGTGGTCCTGGTCATCTCCTCGATCGCCGTGCTGGCGCTGATCCACATCGGTCTGTTCTTCCTGGTCGGGGCGGCCAGCTACGCGCTGTCCGGGCCGACGTCGTGGGTCGCCCGCCGCCTCAGGCGACGCCGCCGGGCGATCCGTCTTCGCGCTGCTACGCTCCGCGGCCGATGACGACCGTTCCGTCCGCTTCTTCAGACCACCACCGGCTGACCATCCTCGGATCGGGACCCGCGGGACTCACCGCGGCCCTGTACGCCGCGCGCGCCGATCTCGCGCCGCTGGTTCTCGAGGGCGCCCAGCCGGGCGGGCAACTGACGATCACGACGGATGTCGAGAACTACCCGGGCTTCCCGGAGGGCATCATGGGGCCCGAGCTGATCGATCAGATGCGGGCGCAGGCTCAGCGCTTCGGGGCCGATACCCGCTTCGAGACGGGCCTTGCCGTGGACCTGAGCGAGCGGCCGTTCCGGCTCGAGACCGACGGCGGCGAGTACCTGACGGACGCGCTGATTATCGCCACCGGCGCCTCGGCCCGCCAACTGGGACTTCCTTCCGAGGCCGAGCTGATGGGCTACGGCGTCTCGGCCTGCGCCACGTGCGACGGCTTCTTCTTCCGGGACAGGGAACTCGTCGTGGTCGGCGGCGGCGATACGGCGATGGAGGAAGCCACGTTCCTGACGAAGTTCGCGAGCAAGGTGACGATCGTGCATCGCCGCGGCGAACTGCGGGCCTCGGTCATCATGCGCGAGCGCGCAGCCGCGAACGAGAAGATCGACTGGCGGTTTCACGCAACCGTCGAGGAGATCTACGGCACCCAGGAAAAGGGCGTTCACGGCGTGCGGCTTCGCGACCCCCGGTCCGGCGAGGAATCGGACTTCTCCTGCCAGGGCGTCTTCATGGCGATCGGTCACAACCCCAACACCGAACTGTTCCGCGGCAAGCTGGCGATGGACGATGTCGGCTACCTCAAGGTCCGTCATCCGGGCACGGCGACGGACATCGAGGGCGTCTTCGCCTGCGGCGACGTGATGGACCCGATCTACCGGCAGGCCGTCACCGCCGCCGGCACCGGTTGCCAGGCGGCCATCGACGCCGAGCGCTGGCTGAGCGAAGTACACTGACCGGCGCCAGACCGACAAGGACGGGAGTACACATGGCCAAACTGAGACGTAGGGACTTCCTGGGCAAGGCCGCGATCGCCACCGCCGGAGCGGGCGCGGTCGCCGCCTGCGGGGGACCGGCGTCGGCGCCGGAGAGTGGACCCGCGGTCGTCGCGAAGCCGCGGCTCAACTGGCGGCTGGCCTCGAGCTTCCCGCGCGGCCTCGACACGATCTTCGGCGGCGCGGAAGTGTTCGCGGAGCGGGTCGAGAGCCTGTCCGAGGGCCGGTTCCGGATTCGCGCCTACCCGGCCGGCGAACTCGTGCCGGGGCTGGGCGTCCTGGACGCCGTCCAGCAGGGCACCGTTGAGCTCGGCCACACGGCGAGCTACTACTACACGGGCAAGAACCCGGCCGTGGCCTTCGACACCGCCATGCCGTTCGGCCTGAACACACGTCAGCAGAACGCCTGGCTCTACCATGGCGGCGGCCTGGAACTGATGCGCGAGGTGTTCGCGGACTTCAACATCGTGAACTTTCCGGCCGGCAACACGGGCGGCCAGATGGGCGGCTGGTTCCGGCGCGAGGTCAACACGCTGGACGAACTGCGGGGCCTGAAGATGCGTATCCCGGGACTCGGCGCCGAGGTGCTGAGTCGTCTCGGCGTGACCGTCCAGACGATCCCTGGCGGAGAGATCTACCCGGCGCTGGAGCGGGGCGTGGTAGACGCCGCGGAGTGGGTCGGCCCCTACGACGACGAGAAGCTCGGCTTCCAGCGGGTGGCGAAGAACTACTACTACCCCGGCTGGTGGGAACCGGGTCCGACCCTCTCCGTGTACGTCAACCGCACCGCCTGGGAGTCCCTCCCGTCGGAGTACCAGTCCATCGTCCAGTCCGCTGCCGCGGAGGCGAACGTCGACATGATCTCGCGGTACGACGCCGTCAATCCGGGGGCGCTCAAGCGTCTGGTCGACGGCGGCGTCACGCTGCGGCCGTTCTCCGACGAGATCATGACCGCGTCGCGCGACGCCGCGTTCGAACTGATGAACGAGAACGCGGCCGCGGACGCGGGCTACCGGAAGATCTTCGAGTCCTGGGACGAGGTTCGCCGGTCCTCGTTCCGCTGGTTCAGCACCGCCGAGCAGGCGTACGCCCGCTTCTCCTTCGGCGGCGGCTGAGCGCGGGCTACAGTAGCGCCGTCACCAGCTCGGGATACAGGCAGATCAGCGCCAGCCCGATGAGCTGAATGACGATGAAGGGGATCACGCCCCGATACATCTCGACCGTCGTGATCCGCCGCGGCGCGACGCCCCGCAGATAGAAGATCGCGAAGCCGAACGGCGGCGTCAGGAATGACGTCTGCAGGTTCATGCCGATCATCACGCCGAACCACACCATGTCGACGTCGAGGATGCGGGCCGCCGGCGCGATCAGCGGGATGACGATGAAGGCGATCTCGAAGAAGTCGATGAAGAAGCCGAGGATGAAGATCGCCAGGTTGGCGACGATCAGCAGGCCGATCTTCCCGCCCGGCAGGCCGGTCAGCAGGTCCTCGATCCAGATGTCGCCGTACAGCCCCCGGAAGACGAGCGCGAAGGCGGTCGAGCCGATCAGCAGGAAGATGACCATCGTGGTCAGCTTCGCCGTCGCGTCCATCGTCTCCTTGATCGCCTTCATCGTCAGTCGCCCGCGCGAGAGGGCCAGCGCGATGGCGCCGACGGCCCCCAGGGCACCCGCCTCGGTCGGGGTCGCGACACCGGCGAAGATGCTGCCCAGGACGACCAGGATCAGCACCATGGGCGGCAGCATGACCACGGCCACCTGGCGGGCCAGCGCGGCGCCGTCGAGGGTCCGCTCCTCGGCCGGCAAGGCCGGCGCGGCCGCAGGCTTCGCGATCGCGACACCGGTGACGTACACCGCGTAGAAACCCGCCAGCATCAGGCCTGGAATCAGGGAGCCGATGAACAGGTCGCCGACCGAGATGCCGAGCTGGTCGGCAAGCACCACCAGCACGACGCTGGGCGGGATGATCTGGCCCAGGGTGCCGGCGGCGCTGATCACGCCGGTGGCGAGCATCGGCGAGTAGTCGTAGCGCAGCATGACCGGCAGCGAGATCAGGCCCATCGCCACCACAGAGGCGCCGACCACGCCGGTGGCGGCGGCGAGCATCGCGCCGACCACGACCACCGCCAGCGCCAGACCGCCGCGTAGCCGGCCGAACAGCATGCCGATCGTGCGCAGCAGATCCTCCGCGAGCTGCGACTTCTCCAGCATCGTACCCATGAAGATGAAGAACGGCACCGCCAGCAGGACTCCGTTCGACATGACGCCAAAGACCCGCTCGGGAAAGGCGTAGAGCAGGTTCCAGGAGAAGAGCCCGAGCTCGATGCCGATGACGGCGAAGATCAGCGCGGTCCCGCCAAGCGAGAAGGCGACCGGATAGCCCGCGAAGATGAACAGGAAGACGACCACGAACATCAGCGGGCCGAGGAAGTCGCCGCTCACAGCAGCCCCTCCTGCTGCAACTCCTCCTCCTCGGCCCCGGCCTTGAGCGCGCGCAGGCGGAGCCAGTTCCGCGCCGCCTCCGCCAGCCCCTGCAGGGCGAGGAGTGTGAACGCCACGAGCAGCACGCTCTTTATTGGATACCGCGGCAGGCCGCCCGGGTCGGAGGACACTTCCAGCACCGCCCAGGAGTTCCGTACCGCCGGCCAGGACATGACGAGTCCGAAGACCGCGAACGGGATCAGGAAGAGCAGCGATCCCCAAAAATCAATCCGCCGCCGCCAACGCTCGGGGAGCCGGCTGAAGATTACGTCGACGCGCACGTGGGCGCCAGTCAGCAGCGCGTACGCGGCGCCAAGCAGGAAGACCAGGCTGAACATGTACCACTGCAGTTCGAGGTAGGCGTTCGAACTCAGGTTCCAGCCGGTGAACCGCCCCAGATAGCGGACCACCGCGTTGTACGCTCCGACCGCGACCATGGCGAGGGTGAGCCAGGAGACCGCGACGCCAAGGCGTGTGTTGAGACGATCGGTCCAGGTCACGAAACGTGCCAGGAAGCCGCCCGGGGTTGGTGCTGACGCCATGAGCGCGGGCAGGCTACCACCCGCCCTCCGGCCGTGAT
This sequence comes from Holophagales bacterium, assembly GCA_009837085.1. Classification (GTDB taxonomy): domain Bacteria; phylum Acidobacteriota; class Thermoanaerobaculia; order Multivoradales; family Multivoraceae; genus Multivorans. The sequence continues at coordinate 1,052 of VXUF01000095.1, read as the reverse complement.
GGGCGCTCCGGGGACCGGGCTTCCCCGCCGGTTCGCGCGCCTGACCGCGCTCAACACGGCGTCCAACCTCACCGTGCCGCTGGCCGGTCTGGCCGACACCGTGATGCTGGGCCGGCTCGACGATGTCCGCTTCCTGGCCGGCGTCGTTCTCGCGGCCCTCATCTTCGACTACCTGTACTTCGGCTGCGCCTTCCTGCGGATGAGCACGACCGGCCTCACCGCCCAGGCCTGGGGGCGCGAAGACGCCGGTGAAGTGTCGGCGCACCTGTACCGCGCCCTGCTGCTGGCGGCGGCGCTCGGCCTCGTGGCGGTAACGCTCCGGAACCCGCTGGGCGACGCCGGCTTCGGACTCCTGTCCGGCACGGCCGGCGTGGAGGAGGCCGGCCGTCAGTACTACGACGCACGCATCTGGGGCGCGCCGGCGGCCTTCGCCAACCTGGCGCTGGTGGGCTGGTTCCTGGGCCGCGGCGAAGCAGCGAGGGCTCTGCTCCTGGTCGTCCTGGCCAACCTCGGCAACGTCGCGCTCAACTGGTGGTTCATCGTCCACCTCGGCTGGGCCGCGTTCGGCGCCGGGGTCGCCACCGCCGGAGCCCAGTGGCTGAGCGCCGCCGCCGGCCTGATCCTGGCGCTCGCGGCCGCACGGCCGCTTCCAGCCTGGCCCACCCTCTTCGACCGCGCCGCGCTGCGCCAGATCCTCGCGCTGAGTGGACACCTGGTGGTCCGCACGCTGCTCCTGGTCACCGCCTTCGCCGTGTTCACCAACGCGAGCGCGCTCTTCGGCGCCGCCCGGCTGGCCGCCAACGGCGTCATTCTTCGCGTATTGAGCCTCGCCTCCTACTTCGTCGACGGGGCGGCCTTCGCCGGCGAAACGCTCGCCGGCATGGCCTTCGGCGCCGGCGACCGCCGTGAGTTGCGGCGTGTCCTGCTCCTGACGCTGGCGGCGGCCGTCGGCTGCGCGGTCGTGTTTCTCGTCCCGGCGCTGGCGTTCCCCGACACCGACTACGGCCGGCTCGTGGGTGAAGACGTCGTTGCGCCGCGGGCGGCGGAAAGCA
>VXUF01000032.1 GCA_009837085.1 Holophagales bacterium | reverse complement strand
TCGCCGACACCGTCTACGGCCTGCTCGTCGATCACGAGGACGTTGCGACGCTGGCGGCGGAAAGCAACGCCTGGCTGCTGCCGGTGCTCCTCTTCGCCGCCCTCGCCTACGCCTTCGACGGCTTCTTCCTCGGCCTGACACGGGGCAGGTTGCTCAGCCGCGCGATGGCGGTCAGCCTCGGTGTCGGCTTCGTTCCCCTTGCCTGGGCGGCGGTCCACTTCCGGGACCCGGACCTCCTCTGGCTCAGCATGGCCGGCCTGATGGCGGCGAGGGCGGGAACGCTCGGCTACGCGGCGCGCCGGTACCTCGTGCCGGATCGAGGCGGCGCCTGAGACTTCGCCGGCAACCAGGGCGGGGCTACACTCCGGGCCGCCAGCACAATGTCCACCAGCCTCGGGGAGGCCGAACGCAGATGGGAAAGCTCGAAGGAAAAACAGCCCTGGTAACCGGCGGCGGCACCGGTATCGGCCGCGCCACCGCATTGCTCTTCGCCCGCGAAGGCGCGTCGATCATCGTTTCCGGCCGACGGCTCGAGCCGCTGGAGGCGGTCGTTTCCGAGATCGAGGCGGCCGGCGGCAACGCCTGGGCCCACTCGGCCGACATGGAGGACCCGGAGGCTGTCCGCGGCCTCGCGGCCGCCGTCCTCGAGCGTCACGCCACGGTCGACGTCCTGGTCCACAATGCGGGGCACAGTTCGAAGGTGCGGAGCACGCGCTACATCTCGCAGGAGGAATGGGACAGCGTGATGGCGGTGAACGCGACCGGTCCGGCGATGCTGACGAAGGCGCTGCTGCCGGCGATGCTCGCGCACGACGGCGCCACCGTGATCATGGTGTCCTCGATGGCGGCCATCCGGCCGGGTGTCATGGCCGGCACCGCCTACGGCGCCGCCAAGGCTGCTTCCCGCAACTACATCATGGGACTGGGCGCCGAACTCCGGCAGCTCGGCATCCGCGCCACCAGCGTCCTCCCCGGCGAAGTCGATACGCCGATCCTCGACAACCGGCCGCGACCGCCGTCGGAGGAGGAACGGGCCGGGATGATGATGGCCGAGGACATCGCCGAGGCGATCCTGGCCGCGGCAGCGCTGCCTGAACGGACCGTGATCGAGGAGATGACGCTGATGCCGACGAAGCTCCGCGACTACTCCGCCGACATCGCCGCGGCGCGGACCCTGGGCGCGCCCGAGGAGGACTAGTCAACATGCCGACGATGACCGACAGCGAGCGTGACGGCTTTCTCGTCGAGCCTGGCATCCTGATGCGGATCGGCACCGTCTGCGACGACGGCAGACCCCTCGTGACCCCGATCTGGTTCATCTTCGAAGAGGGAGCCATCTGGTTCACACCGCGCGAGAACTCCGTCTGGTTCGCCAACCTGCGCCGCGATCCGCGGACCTGCCTGTCGATCGACGAGCAGAATCTTCCCTACCGTAAGGTCCTGGTCGAGGGCGAGGCGGAACTCGTCCACGACATCGGCGTTGACGACGTCTGGCGCGACCGGTACCGCCGCATCGCCTGCCGCTACGTCCCGGAGGACGCGGCCGAGGACTACATCCAGGCCACGATCGACCAGCCGCGGGGCCTCTATCGGCTCCCTCTCGCCCAGGCGTCCGTCCGCACCTGGCGCATGCCGGTCGACGACGAGGACCAGGCCGGCATCTGGCACCAGCGTTACTACCGCCCGGGCACCTTCCTCAGCCGCTGACGCGGGTCGGTAACGCCTATTCGGCGGGCGCCTTCCTGTGCACGATGGCCGCCCCGATCACGCCTCCGACTGTCGAGAACGCCACGTTGATGATCAGGGAGAAGGCGACGATTGCGATGACACCAAGGCCGGCGATCGCACTGAAGAGGCTGAAGGCCTCGAAGTCCTCGACGGATTCCGAGGTGAGGGCCCCGATCCCCATCACGCCCGTGATGCCCCCCAGGATCAGCAATCCGATCAAGATGCTCAGAACGGAGCCGAAGACGCCGGCAAGCGCGCCGATCTTCGCACCTTCACCGTAAGGCGCTGCCTGAGCAGGCGGGTCGTCCTTGAGCGCGAGGTAGACGGCGAGGATGCCGCCACCCACGACCAGGGCGCAGCACGCCAGGTTGAGCAACTGCAAGCCCGGGATCTGCGACGCGACCGCTCCGGCGCCGCCGCCGAGCGCCGCGTATCCGACTTTCTTCCCTGTCATCGAACCTCCCCTGGTGGTGAGTGCATCGCCAGATACCGCCTCAAGCCGAAGCCTTCTTGTGGAAGACGGCCGCGCCGATCACGCCGCCGATCGCCGAGAAGATGACGTAGGTGACGAGATTGAACAGGAAGCCGAGGAGGGCGAAGGCGCCCACGGCGCCGGCCGCCTCGCCACCCATCGCGTCGAGGACCTCGGGCGGCATTCCCTCGATGCCCTCGAGCATCCGCACGATCTGCTCCGTCGGGTCACCGAACAGCGCGGCGATCGGAATGAGCACGATGGAGCCCACGATGGCCGCGACGACGCCGGCCAGGACGCCGATCAGCGCGCCGTCGCCGTAGGGCGTCTTCTCGGTCGCCGGTTCGTTCCTCAGGGCGAGAAAGACGGCGAGCATGCCGCCGCCGACCACCAGCGCGCAGCACAGGCAGTTGACGAGGGAGAGGCCGGGAATCTGGGACGCGACTCCCGCCGCTCCGCCGCCGATGGCCGCTGCTTTCAATCTGTTCGGTGTCATGGTGTCTCCTCAAGCAGTTTCGGGGCATCTCGTGAGGTGATCTGGTCGATCGCGGCCCAGACCAGGAGGGCGATCGCCGCGGAGGCCAGCAGAGCCGTCCCAAACCGGCTTGCCGGCGTGTTCACCGGCAACAGCCAGTCGATCGCGGTCGGCGCCAGGAAGAAGAGGATCCGCCGGGGCCTGTCGAGCAACCAGTCACGGAACCCTCGAACGAAGGGCAGCACGGCCAGTCCCAGCGTGAAGCCGACGTAGAAGCCGAAGCAGCGGTGGCAGACGGCCAGAGGGTGACCATGCAGGTGGAAGCTGCGTTCGGCGATCTGGTGGCAGACCCGCGCGAAGAACTCGTAGAGCAGCGGCGCCGCTCGCCCGCCCGAAGCTGCCGAAAGCGGCGCGGCGACGACCATCGCGATCACGAGGCAGCACGCAGCGGCAATGGCGGCAGTGGTCCGGCCTGGCGTCACGAGCGCGGGAAGCCGGCGAAGCATCGGGCGCTAGTGTAGCGACTCACCTCCGTCAGCCGTAACGGCCGCACCGGTATGATCCTTCCGTGGGGATCGGATCGGTGACGGAGTGGAACTCGATTCCCGAACTCGGCGGCCTGGTCGGACAGCAGGTACGGCTGCGCGGCTGGGTCGACGGCCGCCGTTCCAGCGGGCGGATCGGTTTCATCCGCCTCCGTGACTCGGGCGCCACCGTCCAGCTCGTCGTCAGTCGCAAGGAGGTCGACGACGCCTCCTGGGAAGTGCTCCAGCACGCCGGCCAGGAATCGACGATCGCGGCAACCGGGACCGTGGCCGCCGATCCCCGTTCACCCGGCGGCGTCGAGGTGCAGGTGTCGTCGCTGGCCATGGTGCACGCCACCGAGGCCTACCCCATCACGCCGAAGGAGCACGGCACCGCGTTCCTGATGGACAACCGGCACCTGTGGCTCCGCTCCAGCCGCCAGCGTGCCGTACTGCGCATCCGCAGCGAGGTCTGCCACGCGATCCACGACTTTCACCGCGAACGCGGCTACTACCTCGTCGACTCGCCGATCCTCACGCCCGCCGCTTGCGAGGGCACGTCGACGCTGTTCGAAACGCCGTACTTCGACCATGGGTCCGCCTACCTCAGCCAATCCGGTCAGCTCTACCTGGAGCCGGCCGCGGCGGCCCTGGGAAAGGTCTACTGCTTCGGCCCCACCTTCCGCGCCGAGAAGTCGAAGACCCGCCGGCACCTGATGGAGTTCTGGATGGTCGAGCCGGAAGCGGCCTTCCTCGATTTCGAGGGCCTGTGCGGGCTGGCAGAGGACTTCCTTGTCTATCTGGCCGGCCGGGTGCTGGAGAACTGCGCTGAACCGCTCGCGATCCTGGAGCGCGACACCTCGAAGCTCGAGTCCATCCAGCGACCGTTCCCGCGGCTCCGCTACGCGGAGGCGATCGACCTGCTGCGCCGGCAGGGTTGCGGGATCGAGTTCGGGGAGGACTTCGGCGCGCCCGAAGAGACGTCGATCACGCAGGAGTTCGATCGGCCGGTCATGGTCACGCACTACCCGGCGTCACTCAAGGCCTTCTACATGGAACCCGACCCGGACGACCCGTCGCTCGCTCTGGCGCTCGACGTGATCGCTCCGGAGGGCTACGGCGAGATCATCGGCGGCAGCCAGCGTATTCACGACCACGATCTGTTGCTCGCGCGGCTCAAGGAGCACGATCTTCCGCTCGACGCCTTCCAGTGGTACCTGGACATTCGCCGCTTCGGCACCTTCGAGCACAGCGGCTTCGGTATGGGCGTCGAGCGCTTCGTCGCCTGGATGGCCGGCGTTCCCCACCTGCGGGAGACGATCCCGTACCCGCGAACGATGGACCGGATCTACCCCTGACCGACCCGGTCGAGGCTCTCGAAGCGCGTCTCGGCCACCGGTTCGAGAACCGCGCGTTGCTCGAGCAGGCCCTCACCCACAGCTCCTTTGCCAACGAACGGGGCCTGGAGCAGGACAATGAGCGGCTGGAGTTTCTGGGCGACTCGGTGCTGGGACTGGTCGTGGCGGACCGGCTCTTCCGCGGTGATCCGTCGGCGCCCGAAGGCGTCCTGTCGCGAACCAGGTCCCATGTCGTCAGCGCCGAAGCCCTGGCCCGGCGCGCCCGGGAGCTCGATCTCGGCCCGGCGCTTCAGCTCGGCCACGGCGAGGACCAGTCGGGCGGCCGCGAGAAGCCGTCTCTCCTGGCGGACGCGCTGGAAGCCGTGATCGGGGCCGTCTTCGTCGACGGCGGCCTCCAGGCCGCCCGTGATCTGGTCGAACCATGGATCGAGGCGGAGGCCGCCGAAACGATGGACGCCCTGGACGCGAAGTCGGACTTGCAGGAATCCCTCCAGAGTCAGGGACTCGAACCTCCGTTCTACCGCCACGTCGGCCGTGACGGGCCGGACCACGATCCCGTGTTCCACGTCGAGTGCTGGATCGGGGACCGCGCCGTGGCCGCGGCGTCGGGCCACTCGAAGAAGGAAGCCGAGCGGAAGGCCGCCGCCCGGGCACTGGCCGAGCTGGAGAGAGCCGGCCCCCAGCGTTAGCGTCGCTTGAAGCGCCGCTCCAGGTCCCGGTCCGTGAGTTCGAGCACGACCGGGCGACCGTGCGGACAAGTGTAGGGGTGCTCGCAGACGAACAGTTCCGCGATCAGGCTCTCCATTTTCTCCGCCGACAATGCCTCGTGCATCTTGACCGCGGCTCGGCATGCCCTGCTCGCCGCCAACTGCGTCAGCAGGTAGTCGGCGAGCGCCTCGTCCTCGCTGGGCAACTCGTCGCCGGCCGCCACACGCGTCGCGATGCGCAGCACGCGGCTCTCCGCCTCCGCATCCGGCAGGACGGCGGGGATCGCGGTGATCGCGGCGCTGCCGCCGGAGAGGCTCCTGACGGCGTAGCCGCAGCGAGCCAGGCCCGACGAGCACTCGGCCAGCGCGGCGTTCTCGGCCGCCGAGAGTTCCAGCATCCGCGGCACCAGCAGTGACTGGCTCGCCGCATCCTGCCGCCTCAGGCTGCGACGGAAGCGTTCGTACAGGATCCGCTCGTGGGCAACGTGCTGGTCCACGACGAGCAGCGCCTCGGGCCCCTCGAGCAGGATCATCGTGCCCTTGTACTGCCCGATCAGGCGCAGAGATTCCCGGCCCTTTCCGGAAAGGGGAACCCGGGTGGCCGGCTCCGGCCGGTAGGCGACCTCGGCGAGCTTTCCGCTCGGTCCGGTTCCCGCTCCGCCGTACCGGGCAGCGAGTTCCTCCGCCCACGCCGGCGCGCCGGGCGCCTCGCGCACCTCTCCCACACCGGTCCAGGCCGGCGGCGCCGCGGGGCCGCTCGGTTCGCGCAGCGGCGCCGGTTCCTCGCCCTTGGCGGCCTCGAGTCCCCGGCGCAGCGCGCTGCCGATGCGGCCCATCAGCGCCGCATCGCGGAACCGGACCTCAGCCTTCTGCGGGTGGACGTTGACGTCGACGGACTCGGGCGGAACGTCCAGGAACAGGAAGAGAGCCGGCGGCCGGTCCCCCTTCATCAGGTCCCGCACCGCCTTGTAGTAGATGGCGAGGACAGCGCGGTCCCTCAGCAGGCGCCCGTTCACGAACAGGAACAGGCGCCGGCCCTTCGTCGTCTCCCGGTCGCCGACGAAGCCGGAGATCCCCTGCTCCCTCCGGGCCTCCGGCAACGGAGTCAGGTGATTCACGAGATCCTCGCCGAACAACTGCGCGATGCGGTTGAGCCGGCCGGCCGCGTCGACTCCGGTGGCCTGAGCGCGCAGCAACTCCCGCCCCGGCGACTCGGCGTCGGGAGCGTGGCGAAGGACGAACGTCACATCCGGCCGCGCCAGCGCGTACCCCTGGACCACCGTCAGCGCGTGGCGAAGTTCGGTCGCGGGCCGCTTGAGGAACTGCTTGCGGGCCGGCACGTTGTAGAACAGGGACTCGACCCGGACGGTCGTGCCGCGGGGGCGGCTCACTGGCTCCTCCACTGCGAGGCGGCCGCCCTCGACCACCAGGCGATGACCGTCTCCGGCCGACCGGGCGGTCAGGAGTTCGAACCTGGAGACCGCGGCGATCGACGCCAGAGCCTCTCCGCGAAAGCCCAGGGTCGCCACCTCCAGCAGATCCTCGAAGGAGGCGATCTTGCTGGTTGCATGGCGTTCGAGCGCCAGGAGCGTGTCCGGGGCGGCGATCCCGCTGCCGTCGTCAGCCACCGAGATCAGGTCGCGTCCGCCGTTCTCGAGTTCGATCTCGATGCGGACTGCGCCGGCATCGAGCGCGTTCTCCACGAGTTCCTTGACGACGGAAGACGGGCGCTCCACGACCTCGCCGGCCGCGATCTGCGAGATCAGCGCGTCAGGAAGCCGCCGGAGGGCACGGCGTTCCGGGCCGATCCCGGCCATCAGGGCGTAACGTCCCTGAGGGTTCGCTGCATCACGCCGTAACTCTTCAGCTCCCGGCCGAGAAACGCGCGGCGCACCTCGCGCGTCACCGACTCGACCGACCTGAGCGTGGCCTCGTCGACCTGTCCGTTCGCCTGCAGGCCCGCAAGATCCGACGCTCCGATCTGGCGCAGAAAGGCCAGGGCTCCAGCCCCCACCCTGCGGTTCGCGCCCGCGCCTCCCCCACACGAAGGACACAGGAGGCCGGCCGCGTCGACCGCGAGGAAGGCCTCGTCGCCGATCGCGTTGCCGCAGGCGGGACAGCGGCGGGGCGCGGGAAACACGCCGCTCAGGCGCAGCGTCCAGCACTCCAGGTAGCGCGCCGCCAGCCAGCGGTCGCAGCCGTCGAGCAGCGCCTGGACGGTCGTATCCAGGAGGCGGTAGAGATGGTTCTCCGGCTCGTCCTCCTGCGCGAAAACCTGCATGTGCTCCGCCAGATAGGACGACACGAGGATCCCCTCCAGGTCCTCGTGCAGGGCCCGGGCGCTGCGGATCATCTCCGCCTCGCCGAGCCGCACGAGTTCGCGCTCCGGCTTCTCGAACCAGATCAGGTGGACCTTGGCGAGCTGCTGCAGCTCGCCGCCAAAACGGCTGAAGCGCGTCCGGGCGCTGCGGGCCGCTCCCCGCTTCAGCCCCCGGTCGCGACTGAGAAAGACGACGATCCGGTCCCGTTCGTGCAGGTCGATCGTCTGGAGCAGCAGCGCCTCGCCGCTTCGCTGCTTCATGTCCGAAACCCGCCGCCGTTCAGCGGACCAGCCAGTCGATCATCAGGGTAGCCAGCCCGAAGTAGACGAGGATGCCGGTGATGTCACTGCTGGTCGTCACCATGGGACCGGATGCGACCGCTGGATCGATGCCCATCCGCTCGAACGCCATCGGCAGCAGCGACCCGATCAGGGAGGCCAGCACGATCGCCAGGAAGAGCGAACTGGCGACGACCGCGCTGTACGCCGGGTTCTGCTCCAGGAAGGCCGCCACGGCCGCCGCGACCGCGGCGCACACCAGAGCCACCACGAGACCGATCCGGATCTGCTGGAACAGGAACCGGCGCATCCGGCCGCCGCCTTCCCCGATCCGCCCGGTCGCGAGGCCGCGCACGGTCAGCGTCATCGTCTGGCTGCCGATGTTGCCGCCCATGCCCATGACCACCGGCGCGAAGGCAAGGAGGAACGCCTCGTTGAGCCGGAGCTGGAACTGCTTCATCAGCACGCCGGTCAGCGTCAGTCCGATCAGGTTGACCAGGAGCCAGGGCAACCGGATGCCGGCAACCCGCCAGGCCCGCTCCCGGTACAGCAGCTCGTCGTCTGAGGTGCCGACCATCTTGTAGAAGTCCTCTTCGGCTTCCTCCTGCACGATGTCGATCACGTCGTCGACCGTCACCAGCCCCAGCAGGCGACGGCCCTCGTCGACGACCGGAATCGCCAGGAAGTCGTAGCGCGAAGCGAGCTGCGCCACCTCCTCCTGATCCGTGTCCGTCCTCGCGGTGACCAGACCGCGGTTCATGATCTCGCCCAGCGCGCGGCTGGGAACGGAGAGCAGGAGCTCGCGGAGCGACAGGACGCCGACCAGGCGGCCCTCCGGATCGACGACGTAGAGGTAGAAGATCATCTCCACCTCACCGTGTTCGCGGATCTTGGCGATCGCATCGCCGACCGAGGTGTCCTCCGGCAGGGAGAAGAACTCGGTGTTCATGATCCGGCCGGCCGTGTCCTCCTCGTAGGCGAACTGTGTCTGCAGCTCGTCGCGGTCCGGCCGATCGAGCAGGGCCAGCACGGCCTCCCGCAGTTCCTCCTCCAGACCGTCGACGATCTCCACGCTGTCGTCGACCGCCAGGGGCGAGAGCAGGCCGGCGATCTCGGATGGAGCGAGCTGTTCCAGCAGCGGCCGACGTTCGCCCGGCTCGAGTTCCAGCAGGACCTCGCCGGCAGAATCCGGGAAGTCCTCCAGGGCCAGCCGGACGACGAACAACTGCTCGGTCGGCACCAGTTTCCTGAGCGCAGCGGCGACGTCGCCCGGCCGCACCTTGCTGAGCACCCTGGACAGGTTGCGGCGAGCGCCGCGCCGTGCCAGCCGGCGCATCGTGTCGCCCAGAATCTCGACTCGCTGGGTGGACATGACGCGCTGCCGGCCTTTCAGTCGACCTCGAAGACGGCGTCGATCTCGACCGGTACGTTGAACGGCAGCTTGTTCGTCCCCACCGCGAAGCGGGCATGCCGTCCCCGGTCGCCGAAGAGCTGCACCATGAGGTCGGAGGCGCCGTTGATCACCGCGGGGTGGTTCTCGAAATCGTCGCTGCAGTTGACGAAGCCGCCCAGCTTCACGCAGCGCTTCACGCGCTCCAGGTCACCTTCGCAGGCAGCCCCCACCACGGCGACAATGTTGATGCCGACGAGGCGGGCAGCCTCCTGCGCTTCCTCGAGGGAGTAGTCGACGCCGACCTTGCCGCGGTAGGCCAGCTTCCCGTCCCTGACCGGAACCTGACCGGACACGAAGACGAGGGAACCGATGCGGACGAATGGAACGTAGTTGGCTGCCGGCGCCGCCGGCTCCGGCAGCTCGATGCCCAGCGTTTCCAGCCGTTCCCTGACCGTGGTCATCCCGTCAGCTCCCGTCGAAGGCCGCGAACAGCTCCTCGAACGCCTTGATCTGGTTGCCCGCAGCCGACGACGGCACCAGGATCGGTGTGCGGATGCCGGCGTCGAACCAGCGCTCTACGCCCTCGCGCACCTCCGCGGCCGTCCCGAACAAGGTGGTGTCCGCCAGCCAGCGGTCGGAGAGCAGCCCCGGAACGCGATCCGTCTCACCCCGCTCCACCGCCTGCTCGACGGCTTCCATCTCCTCGACGTAGCCGGCCGCCTTCCAGTAGTTGCGGTAGTTCGGGAGCAGCGCGTAGCGACTCAGGGTCTTGCGGTTGCGGGCCGCGGCCAGGTCGCGATCCTCCGAGATCACGGTCGGGATCATGTTGCCGACAAAGAAACCGGGATCGCCGGCCTTCTCCCCGGCGAAGGTCAGCGAATGGGCCATGCGGGAACGGGCGCCGTTCGCGAACACCATGCCATCCCCGATCTCGGCCGCGGTGGCGATCATCCGGTCGCGCAGCGTGGCGAGGACGATCGGCGGCAGTTCGCCGGCGCCCCGCACGGCCTTGAGTTCATCCACGAAGGCGCGGATATCGCCCAGCGGCTTGCCGACCGTGACGCCGAGCCGCGCGTGAGCCGGTGCATGGCTGACGCCGACGCCGAACCAGAACCGGCCCTGGGAAACCTCGTGAATGAACGAGGCCGTGTGCGCGAACTCGGTCACGTGCCGGGTGTAGATGTTGACGATCGACGTGCCGAAGTGGATGTGCTCCGTAGAGAGCGCGATCGCTTCACAGAGCGCCAGGCCGTCGCCCATGCTCGGGCAGTAGATGCCGCTGAAGCCGCGGCGCTCGATCTCGCGCGCCAGGTCGAGGGTGAGCCGCCGGCGTCCGGGAACCGCGGCGAGAGAGACGGCAGGGAGGCCGTTGGGTACTTCGGAAGTCGTCGTCATGGCGGCGGCAGGGTATCAGCGTCCCGAGGCGGAGAGGGGATCGTCGCGCCTGCGGCTACGCTACGAGCCGCGATGGAGAAACTGGCCCCGTCACAGGTCGGCGCGCTGCTCCGCCCGGGCATCAAGGTCGCCGTCCTGGGCGGCTGCAACGAACCTCGCGGCATCGCCGCGGCGCTCCACGACGAGCCCGAGGCGACCGCCGGGGTGGAGTTCACGGTCACCCGCATCCCCGGCATCGCCTCGCCGACGCTGGCGCCCTGGGCCGGCTCGACGGTCCGAAGCTTCTTCGTCACGCCCGAGATGCGCGCCGGCTTCGAGGCCGGCTCCGTCCGCTTCGTGCCGATGCAGTACCGGCATGTCTGGGACGATCTCATGGCCGCGCCCTTCGACCTGGCCATCGCCCAGTTCACGCCGCCGGACGGAAACGGCGACTGCTCGCTCGGTATCGGCGCCGGCTTCCTGCCGGCACTGCTGGAGCGCACGGAGGTCCCATTCGTCGCGGAGTGGAATAGCTCCCTGCCTCGGCTGCCGGGCGCCCCGACCGTGCCGGCGGACCGCTTCGAGTACATCGTCGAAACCGACATCGAACCGCCCACGCTTGCCAGCCGGAGCGGCCCGGTCGCCGAGCGCATCGGCGCCCTGGTCGCGGAACTGATCCGCGACGGCGACTGCATCGAGACCGGTGTGGGCGCGATCCCGGGCGCGGTCCTGGCCGCGCTGCATGGTCACCGCGACCTCGGCTTTCACTCCGGCCTGCTGTCCGATGGCGTGATGGATCTCGTGGAAGCAGGGGCGGTGACAGGCGCTCGCAAGACGATCGACGAAGGGCGCCTGGTCGCGGCCATGGTTCTGGGTTCACCGCGCCTCTACGACTGGGCGAGCCGCTGCGACCTGATCGACCTCCGCACCGTCGACTACACCCATGACGTGCGAGTCATCGCGAAGCTGGACAACTTCGTCGCGCTGAACTCCGCGGTCGAGGTGGACCTGTTCGGCCAGGTCAACTCGGAGATGGTTCGCGGTCGGCAGATCAGCGGCACCGGCGGCGCAGTCGACTTCATGCGCGGCGCCCGGATGTCGGCCGGCGGACGTTCGATCGTCGCACTTGAGGCGACCGCCGGCGGTGGGCGCTTCTCCAGGATGGTCCCAACCCTGCCCGCGGAGCACGCCGCCACGGCGCTGCGGACCGACGCCGACATCTTCGTGACCGAGTACGGCGTCGCCGACGTGCGCGGGCTCGACATCGAAGAGCGGACGCGCCGCCTGGTCGCCATCGCCGCGCCGCAGTTCCGTGAAGAGCTGGAGGCCCGGGCGGCGCTGAGCCGTCACCAGGCCGCGGGCTAGGCCTTCGCGCTCGGCCGCGCGGACACCGCCTGGTGCCAGCGCAGCAGGTTGGGCGTCTCCTCGGTCACCCGGAACTTCGTCACGCGACCGAAGTCGATGCCGATCTGGGCCGTGATGTCGGCGATCGAGTACTCGTCGCCGGCGACGAACTCGCGGTCGGCGAGTTCCCGGTCGAGCCAGGCCAGGCGCTTCGTCGCGTGGCTGCGCTGACTCTCGCCGTAGTCCGCGTACTGCTGGATGCGGTCGGCGAAGTACGGGTGAGTGTTGCGGAAGACCTGCATGATCGGCAGGGCGACCTCCAGTTCCATCCGGCGCTGCCACATCTCGATGCGCGCGGCCTCCGCGGGATCGTCGCCGCCCATCAGCGCCGGCTCGGGCTGCAACTGCTCGAAGTAGCGGCAGATGGCGACCGACTCGGCGATGAACGTGCCGTCGTCGAGCTCGAGCACCGGGACGCGGCCCATCGGGTTCTTCTGCCGGAAGGCGTCCTGGCGGTTCTCGGCGCTGCCCAGGTCCACGGGGACGACGGGGACCTCGATTCCCTTCTCGGCCAGGAAGATGCGGACGCGGCGGCAGTTGGGGGCGGTGGCGGCTTCGTGTAGCTTCATGGCGTCGGACTATCTCCTGGGGATCTGCTGCTGATGTTCAAGGCGTGGGAATGACGGGAGCGGAGTGTAACCGCATCGGGCAAAGGCCTCGCGAGGGATCCGCGGGATGACCGAACTGCTGGCCCAGCCGGCCTTCTGGGCGGCCCTGTTCTCGGTGACCCTGATCCAGATCGCGCTCGGCGCCGACAACCTGATCATCATCACGATCATCGCCAACAAGCTGCCGGAGGCGAGGCGCAAGCAGGCGATCCAGTTGGGACTGCTGCTGGCGATGGCGCTCCGCATCGTGCTGCTG
>VXUF01000054.1:69970-166804 GCA_009837085.1 Holophagales bacterium | reverse complement strand
GGTAGCGAAATTCCTTGTCGGGTAAGTTCCGACCTGCACGAATGGCGTAACGATCTGGGCACTGTCTCCACAGGGGGCTCAGCGAATCTGTAGTACCGGTGAAGATGCCGGTTACCCGCATGAAGACGGAAAGACCCTGTGAACCTTTACTGCACCTTGGCAGTGATCCCTGATGCGTTATGTGTAGGATAGGTGGGAGGCTTTGAAGCCGGGACGCCAGTTTCGGTGGAGCCATTGGTGAAATACCACCCCTAGCGTATTGGAGATCTAACCTGGGCCCGTGATCCGGGTCGGGGACACTGTCAGGCGGGTAGTTTGACTGGGGCGGTCGCCTCCTAAAGAGTAACGGAGGCGCTCGAAGGTTCCCTCAGGCTGATTGGAAACCAGCCGCAGAGCGCAAAGGCAGAAGGGAGCTTGACTGCGAGACCTACAAGTCGAGCAGGTACGAAAGTAGGACTTAGTGATCCGGTGGTTCCGCATGGAAGGGCCATCGCTCAACGGATAAAAGGTACTCCGGGGATAACAGGCTTATCGCCGCCAAGAGTTCACATCGACGCGGCGGTTTGGCACCTCGATGTCGGCTCATCACATCCTGGGGCTGAAGCAGGTCCCAAGGGTTCGGCTGTTCGCCGATTAAAGTGGTACGTGAGCTGGGTTTAGAACGTCGCGAGACAGTTCGGTCCCTATCTCATGTGGGCGTAGGATACTTGAGAGGAGCTGTCCCTAGTACGAGAGGACCGGGACGGACGAACCTCTGGTGCACCAGTTGTCGCGCCAGCGGCACAGCTGGGTAGCTATGTTCGGTTCGGATAACCGCTGAAAGCATCTAAGCGGGAAGCCAGCCTCGAGATGAGGTATCCCTGAAGACCCCTGGCAGATTACCAGGTTGATAGGCGGGGCGTGTAAGCGCTGCGAGGCGTTTAGCTAACCCGTACTAATCGGTCGTTCGGCTTGACCATTTTCGAGATTGCCGCACTCGGGACTTGGGCGCTTAGGTTGGTCGGGGCACATGGCCCCGACGGAAGGAAGGCCCTGAAGGATTCGATTCGGTTGACGAGCGTCACGGAGAGGTGGCGCTCGTTCGGTCCGGCGATTTCCGGTGACTGTAGCGCGGGGGAAACACCCGTTCCCATTCCGAACACGGAAGTTAAGCCCCGCAGCGCCGATGGTACTGCACCGGCGACGGTGTGGGAGAGTAGGTCGTCGCCGGGATCCTCCTTGGCCCTTGGTGGGTTGGTCCCCGCCGAGGGCCTTTTTCTTTGTGCCGGGAGGCAAGCCTACGGGTAGTAGCCGCTCATCGTCTTGACCTCGGTTCCCGGTCGGCGTACGTCGACGTCGATCCGGCGGAATCCGTCGTCGGTTCGGGTGCTTCTGGATTGGTAGGCGAGCATGTACTGGGACCGGAGCTCGCGCTGAACGTTGGCGTAGATCTCGTCCAGAAGTTCCGGATCGCGGACGAAGTAACTCTCGCCGCCGGTCTGCGCACTTAGCCGGTCGAGCCGTCGCCTGGCGGCGGCCTCGTCGATACCAAGGCCGATCGCGTAGACGGTGACGCCGGCACGGCGGGCGTACTCGAGAGTCTCTTCGAAGGAGAATCGGGAGACTTCGTCCTTGCCGTCCGACAGGAGCAGGATCGCGCGCTGTCCGGTGACGCCGGCAAGGTGATAGAGGCTGAAGATCAGGCTGTCGTAGAGGGCGGTCTGGCCTTCGGCGGTCAGACCGGCCAGGCCGCTGCCGAGTTCGCGCAGGTCGTTGGTCAGCCGGACGGCGAGGCGGGGAAACCGGTTGAAGGTGATGACGGCTGCCCGGTCTCGCGGCGTTACGGCCTGCTCAAAGAACCGCAGGGCCGCACGCCGGGTGATGTCGAGTGAGGCACGCATGGAAGCCGAGTTGTCGATCAGAACGCCCACGTGGATGGGAAGATCCACAACCCGCTCGAAGCGGCTCACCCTTTGCTCCTGACCGTCCTCGAGGACCTTGAAATCGGCAGGCTCCAGGTCCTCCAGCGGCCGTCCGCGACGATCCGTGACGGAGACGAAGAGCTCCACGAACTGCACCTCGACGCGTTCGATGTCGCCGGGTGAGTTGATGAAGACGAGATCCTCCGCCGTGTTGCCATCGCTGAGGTGCGCCACGGCACGTACGTACGACACGCCGACAGACGGTGGAAGCTGAATTGGCTGCACGAACGGCTCCTGGTACAGGGTCGAGGACAGCTTCTCGTTCAGGTAGAACTCGAGCCGGTCCAGGGTCGTTCCTTCTGGCACTTCGACTTCGGCTCTTGCGCGAAGGCTCGAGACGTAGCTCCCACCGCGCTGAGGCTCGATCAGCCGGACCGTGAAGTTGTGGTCGCCGGCGTTGATCGCCAGCTGGTCCCAGGCCAGCACTTCCCCGTCCTCTCCGACGCCTTCAACCCGCAGGGTACGGGGCCGTGGGAAGGCCCCGAGGTCGAGCTCAACGCTGTAGGGCGGATGGGCCTTCCTGAGCACCGCTGTTTCGTCGAGCAGAAACGACACGGCTGACACTCCCTCGCCCTCAACGACCGCGTCGAAGCGGACGAGGCCGGAGAGGATCTCGCCCGCGGGCTTCAGTAGTCGAATGTCGACGGACTCCGAACCTACGCTGCGGGCGGCCTCGGCCAGCAGCCGTTCGTCCTCGGGCTCCGGTCCGGGTAGCGGCGCCAGGTCGGAGAGTCTGGGCGCGCTGATGTCCTGCTCATCGCGGAAGAACCGCCCGCCGTTGACATCTTCGATCCGCAGGACCAGCCGGTAGTCACCCGGTCGCAGGTAGCGTTGAAAGGGCAAGAGAAGGGGTCCGTCTGCCCCGCCTTGTTCAGCTTCGGTGGCGGGGAAGCCGAACTTGTAGCGGAACGACTCGAACAGCTCCCGCTCCCTGATGACCTCGCCAACCAGGACGAAGTCGCGTGACCTGTAGCCGGCGAACTCGCCAACGGCAATCGCGGCCGGGTCGATGCTGACCCGTCCCTCGACCACCGTCCGGCTCTGAAACCGGCCGAGGAAGTGATAGTCGGTGTCGGCTGCGAAGAGGTCCGCACCGGGCGGCAGGTCGGTGTTGGCCGCCGCGAAAGCGGCTACCCACTCCTCGTTGCGAGGTCTGGGCTTCGCGAGCACTCGCGCCAGCTGGCTCCCGTACTCGTTTCCCAAGCTGCGCATCTGGTCGATGACGTCCTCCAGCAGGTGCCCGTTGATGCATGCCTTCGCGCCTTCGACCACTCCCCGGATGTCGCCCCGGCCCGGCGCCCAGACCCGGGCTTCTCCAAGACCTCTCGGGCGAACGAAGAGCAGCAGGAAGTTGAACCGGACACGGTCGCTCCCCTGGTACGTCCAGACCTCGGCCGGTATGCGCGTCGTGGTGCACCGGACCTGGATGATCCGGGTCGGCTCACCGTGGATCAACAGAACCTGGGAGCGCGCGTCCGTCAACCCCCCATAGTTGCTGCGGGCATAGGCAGCCCGCTCCTCCCAGCGCTCGCGCATTTCGTTGCGTCCGGTCTTGGGCACCGGGTCGCGGACTTGCCAGAACTTCCGAATGAAGGCTTCCCGCTGGTAGTCCCGCGTGAGCTGGAAGAAGAGATCGCGTTCCTCCACCGTCATGATGACGGAGACTTCGGCGAGCCATTCGGCGTGACGCTTGCTCAGCCGGTCCGCGGCCGTGGCGGAGCCTGCCAGGCCTGAGAGCCCGATCAGCATCGCCACCGCAGCAAGACCGGCCCGGCGGCTCGAAGGCGGTGCTGCCGCGGCTCGGCTCACGGTCCCGGAGCGTACCAGTCAGTTTGGCGACGAAACCGGTAGCTGAGGCAGGCGGAGTGGGCGGCCGGTTGCTATACTCGCGAGCCCTGTTTTCTGGACGGGCGCCGATCGTCGGCGCCGTAGTTCGTTGTCGATTCCCAGCATCGCGGAGGGATCCCCGCTCATGTCGAAGAAGCTCGTTTCCGGTCGTTCAGCGTCTCGTTTCATCCTGGTCCTGGCGATGGCCTTTTGCGTGGTGCCCATCGCCGCGCAGTTGCCGCCCGACGCGGTCGACCTGGCCAAGGTGAAGATCCCGGAGGCTCTCAAGTCGACAGACCTCTGTCCGGTCAAGTTCATTCCGTCCGCCGCGGAGGGCGAGACCTGGACTCATGGCGGCGTCGAGTACCGCGGCAGTGAGCCCGGCGTGGCGTCGACCTTCGCCGGTGATCCCGACACGTATGCCGCCAGGGCTGCCGAGGAGCGCTACGTAGAGAACTTCATGCTCGCGATGAGCACGATCTGGTGCCCGATCACTGACGAGGTGACGCCGGGCGGCCGCAAGCAGGTCGACGGCCTGGGCTACACTTGGGAAAGCTGTTGCTCCTTCTGCGACGAAGAGATGTCGCCTGAGAACTTCGACGAGGCGCTCGAGCGTCTTCGTGAGCGGGCCGTCGAATCGTTCGAGTTGACCGGTGGCATCTACACCGAGGGTGCGAGCAGCCCGGTCGAAGGTGCGATCAGGGACGACGTCTAGGGTCCCTTGCCCCGCATAACGCGTGTCTACACGCGGACCGGCGATGATGGAACGACTGGCCTAGGGGTTCGCGTCCGGGTCCGCAAGGACGACGCTCGAGTCGAAGCCTACGGCGCGGTCGACGAGTTGAACTCGGCCCTGGGCGTCGCGGTCGCCGCCGGACCGTCGACTCCGGTTGCCGAGAGCCTCCGCCGGGTTCAGCAGGAACTGTTCCACCTCGGTTCGGATTTGTGCGTTCCGCCGGACGACGAGGCTCCTCCGGTGCCACGCATCGAGCAGCGCCACATCGAGGCCCTGGAGAGGACGATAGACCGCCTGCAGGAAGAACTCGAGCCGCTCGCGAACTTCGTTCTGCCCGGTGGGTGCTCCGCGGCGGCCGCGCTGCACCTTGCCAGGACGATCTGTCGTCGGGCGGAACGGCGGTTGGTGACGCTCGCCGCCGCCGAGCCGGTCGGCGCGCCGGCCCTGACGTACATCAACCGGTTATCCGACGCGCTCTTCGTCATGGCTCGCTACGAGAACCTGGTACGCGGCGAGTCGGACGTGCTCTGGGACTCGAGAGCGTAGGCGCACGGGAGCGCCAGAGACGCGAGCGTCCTCCCGTGCCTTAGGATGGACGCCGAATGCGCCTGCCAATGCGACTTCTCGACGTGGCGGTCATCGGCCTCGTCTTTCCGGTGGCCTCCGTCCTTGGCTTTCTGGCCGGCCAGACGGTCGGAGAGTGGTTCGACGCACCGAAGACCGGGGCGATGATCGGGTTCCTGTTCGGGGTCGCGGCGGGCTTCTACAACGCGTATCAGACGATCCGCCGCGTGAGCGCGGACGAAGAGGAAGATGGCTTCGGCAGTTCGTGAAGTAGCCCGTCTGCTCGGCTTCCGGGGGCCCTCCGGGCAGCAGGACCGGCTGGCCGCGATGTCGAAGCGGGTTCTTCGCTGGTCGCTGCTGCTGACGGCTCTGGGAGGCGCGGCCGCGCTGGCCTGGAGCCCAGGTGCCGCAATCGCCTTGACAGCCGCAGGGCTCGTCAGTAGTTTCAGCTTCCGCGGCCTGGAGATGCAGGTCCGCGCGTTGGAGCCGAACGTCGACGGGCGTGCTGGCGCCAGGAACACTCTGTTCACCGTTCTCCGCTATTCGTTGTTGAGCGCTTTCATCGTTGCGGCCCTGCTTGTGGGGTCAAGGGAGTTCATCGCGCTAATCCTGGGATTCTCGGTCGTGCCCCTGGCACTGGTGGCTTCGGAACTGGCACGCCGTGTCGGTTCGGTTCGCTAGCCTGAGGATCAGCCCGGCTCCGACCCGTACGCCGGCCGACTCCGCGTAACCGTACATACGCCCGACTCCTCCGTTCGAGCGACGGTCACCATCTCTCCACGTCCGAAGTCCCCCAACTGTCATGGCTGCCGGCGAACACTCCATCCTCTACGAGCCCGTGAACGCGGCTTGGAAGTTCGGCGTGGGTCTGGCGGGAGCCGAGGAGACCCTGCCCCCCGAAGTGCCGGATCACGTCGTCATGGCGCTGTTCGTCTTCGGCGTCGTGACGACGCTGGGGGTGGTCGTGTCGAACGGGCTGAATCGGGACGATCCGGGCAAGGTGCAGCAGATCGTCGAGATTGTCCTCAACTGGATGCGAAACCTCCTCGAGGAGACGATCGGCGAGGGCGGCTCGCGACATCTGCCCCTGATCGCCTCGTTCGCCTTCTTCATCTTCATCAGCAACCTGTCGGGGTCCATCTTCTTCCTGCTGCCGCCGACCCAGAACGTCAACGTCACGTTTGCCCTCTCCATTACGGCATGGGTGCTGTATCACCTGTTCGGCCTGCGCCGGAACGGCCTGCGTTACTTCGCGCACTTCGTTGGCCCGGTCCTCTGGCTTGCCCCGCTGTTCATCCCGCTCGAGATCATCAGTCACGCGGCTCGCGTGCTCTCGCTCGGCATGCGGCTGTTCGGAAATGTCTTCGGCGAACACCTCGCTGCGGCCGCCATCTTCAGTCTGGTTCCCCTTGCGCTGCCGTTGCCGATCATGGCGCTCGGCCTCCTGGCCGCGACGCTGCAGACCTTCATCTTCATCATGTTGACCACCGTTTACATCGCCGAGGCTGAAGCGTCGGCACACTGAAAGGGACTCTCAGGAAATGAAGAAGTCAAAGCTCGTCCTTCTCGTGGCCCTGCTGCTCACCCTGTTTGCCGCTCCGGCCTTGGCTCAGGACGGCGCAGAAGGCGACGGCGGCGGCGCCAATCTCGGCCTGCTGGGCGCCGCCGTGGGCATCGGTATCGCCGCGGCCGGCGGCGCGATCGGTCAAGGCCGCGCGACCGGCGAGGCCTGCGCGGGTCTGGCGCGGAATCCGGGCGCCGGCGGCCGCATCCAGATCATGCTGCTGATCGGTCTGGCGTTCATGGAGTCGGTCGTCATCTACGCCCTGGTCATCGCGCTTCGTGGCGCCGGCTTCGTCTAGGAGCCTGTGACGGGTTTGGCGGCGCCAGGAAACTGGCGTCGCCTGAAGCCTCCCGAAGGAGGCCTTCTGGCCGGCTTGCACGTTCCTTGTGGCGTGCGCCGGCCATATTGGCGTCTTGCGGGGCTCTTGCGTGGGCATCGGCTTCGGCCCACGGCGGCGGCGCGGAGCCGGAAAACGATGTCCTGACGGGGAGATGACGGTCTCACCGTCGCGACCCCGGGACTTGGCACCGAATGTGCTGACTCCTTCCGCACAAGGCGTCGCGGCCCATTGCCGCGGCGGGGGAGGCAAACCACATGAGCGCTATAGCCGATCACAATGGCGGCTGGAACTTCGAGGCTGAGGTGCTGCCCTTCATGGACAGTCTCTACAGCACGGCCTATCGGATGTCCCGCAACCGTCAGGACGCCGAGGATCTCCTGCAGGAGACCTACCTGCGGGCGTACAAGTACTACGACAAGTTCCAGGAAGGGACGAACTTCAAGGCCTGGTTGTTCAAGATCCTGAAGAACACCTTCATCAACCGCTACCGGAAGCGCCAACGCCAGCCTCTCAAGAACTCCTTCGACGAGATCGAGGACGCCTTCGAGTCGAAGCTCCTCGAGTCGCCGCTGACCGCGCGGGGCGCGACTCCGGAGGAAGAACTGATGGTAGACGCGCTCGATCAGGATGTTCAGAAGGCGCTCGAGGCGCTTCCCGAGGACTACCGGACAGCGGTCGAGCTGGCCGACCTGCAGGGACTGTCCTACCGCGAGATTGCGGATCAGCTCGGTATTCCCCTGGGCACCGTCATGAGCCGGCTCTACCGGGGCAGGCGCAAGCTGGAGGCCGTTCTCCTGCAGTACGCCCGTGAGCACGGCTACATCCGCTCTCGTGCGCCTCGGAAGATGAGGTCGAGGCAGCAGGACGCGGCCTGACATGGCAGAATAGGACTTTCCGGGCTCGCCCGGCAGGTTCCTAACTCGTGCGTACTGAACAACTTGGGCGTTGGTTCGCGGGTCTCCTGAGCGTCGCTCTCGCGATCTTCCTGGGCTGGCTTGCGATCCGTCCTGCGCCTTCGCTCATCGAGGTCGGCGTCGCGGCCCCAGGTAGCGCGGTCGAGGACGATTCGGCCTTCGCGCTGGACCCGGAGGCACTGGACGGGGTGCCCTTCCCACTAGAGCATGAGATTCGGAGAGGCGACACGCTCGACGGGGTCCTGCTCCGCGCCGGCGTCCCGGAGGCGGAACTCCGCCAGGCCAGCGCCGCGGTCAGCGAGGTGCTGGACCCCCGCAAGCTGCGCGCTCGCGAGTCCTTCTACTCGATGGTTCACCGCGACGAGGGACTCGTCGGCGTTCGACTGCCGCGCCGGGGCCAGGGCGTGGTCGTGGCAGACCGGAATCACGGCGCCTGGACGAGTCGGTACCGTCCCTATCGACGCAGTCACATCCGGCGGCTGGTCCGCGGCGAGCTGCGGGGAGCCCTGGAGAGCTCGATTCGTCGCGCCGGCGGGCCTGCCAGTCTGGCTGAGGGCATGGCGAGGGTGCTGCAGTGGGACCTCGACTTCAATCGAGACCTGCGGGTCGGCGACCGCTTCGAGATCCTGTTCGACGAGCTTCTGCTTGACGGCCAGTTCCAGGGTGTGGATCAGATCCATGCGCTTCGCTACCGGAACCGGGACCGGTGGCTCGAGGCCTACCGTTTCGCGGACGAGGAGCCGGCACAGGGAGGTTCGAACCGCTACTACGACGCCAACGGTCAACCGCTGCAGCGGCAGTTCCTGCGGTCGCCTCTGCCGTACTCGAGAGTCACGTCCCGGTTCTCGTTGAGTCGGTTCCACCCGGTCCTGAAGCGCCGCATGCCGCACTACGGCGTGGACTACGGCGCGCCGGTCGGAACCCCGGTGCGGGCGACCGCGAACGGAACGGTCGTCTCGGCGGGCACGCGCGGGGGGGGCGGTCGGACGGTCCGTCTGCGCCACGCCAACGGCTACCTGACGGCCTATCTGCACCTTTCCGGATACGCGCAGGGCGTTCGCGCCGGAGCGCGGGTGGATCAGGGCCAGGTCATCGGCTACGTCGGCTCCACCGGTCTCTCAACCGGGCCGCACCTCGACTATCGAGTGCAGAGCAACGGCCGCTGGATCAATCCGGCGACCCTGGTGAGCGAACCCGTGCCGCCGTTGGCCGACGCCTTGCTCCCGGCTTTCTTCGAACGCCGGGACGCCCTGCGCCACGAACTCGGCGGAGGCGCCGACCGCGCCTTGCGCGCGGGGCCGTAACCCCGGACGATTGCTCCAGACTTGGGTGCGCCGGCGTCCCCGCCGGCATCCTGCAAGGCCTACTCGAGCGACCGCGCGCGATCACGGAGCATCGAGAAGGCCTCGGCCCGCGAAAGGCTGCTTCCGATCTGGAGCCTGTAGGAGCTGCTCCAGTCCCCGTTCGCAGCGCTGTCTGTCTCGACGTAGGTCAGCGTGTTGCCGTTCTCCCAGACGACCACCGCTCCGGTGCCGCTCGGCGAAACGAAGATCGTCGGCTCGCCTGTGCCAATCGTGGGCGCGACCCGTTCCGACTTCACCTGCAGCCGGGCGAGATGCTGGACGTAGCCGTCATCCACTTCCTGGGCCGCGGCGAGGAGAACGTGGGTCTGGCCGGCTTCAGCCCTTTCCAGGAGATCCCCTGCTTGAGCTCGGGCACCGAAGACGACGATGTGGATTCGAGCGGCGCTTGAAACGCCCGTCAGGCCGCCTTCGCTGCACAACTCCTCGGCGCGATCGATCAGGACGTTCTTGACGTCCTGCGCGAGAGGACTCAGCACGCGGCTCTTGATCCGGCGGCCGAAGACCACGATATGTATCCGCGCTGCTTCAGCAACGCTGGTGATGGCACCGGAACCCTCATTCTGGATCCGTGCGCAGAGATTCGAGGAGTCGATGTGGTCCGCCAGGCTGTCCGCCAGCTCAGAGAGCTCTGTTGCGGGAGTGGACAGTTCCAACTGAACGAGCGCGCCGGTGGTGCCGTCGGCGAAACCGATGACCACGGCGTTCGTTTCAGCGCCCGCGTCGACCGTCGGAGCTGCCAGCAACTCGTCCGCTACGTTGGCGCCAAACGGGTCTGGGGCCCTCGACACATAGTCGTTCAGCCGGTGAACGCGGCGCCATGTGGAGGCGAGTTGGCCGTCGACCAGGACGACCGGGGCGTACATGACCCTTTCGCCGTCCGCCGTACCTTCCGACCAGACGACGTGAAGGACCGTCCGGGTGCTCGATTCGCCCCCGCTTCTTCCGGCCAGCTCAAACCGATCATGGGTGACGGCTAGGCGCGGGGCCGACTTCTCGCTGTAGATGTTGCCGGAAACCTCGATCGTCGCGGACCAATCGCTGCCGTCGAACGATGCAAGGTTGATGCGGGTCAGAGTCGATGCGTTGCTGCTCGACCAGACGACATAGAGCCTGCCTGTGGAAGCGTCGAAGAACAGGGACGGCGTCCGGTCGCTGTCGTCCGTTTCGCTGCCAGGAACCACGTAGTTCTCGACCGTGCCCGACCCACGACGAACCTCCAGGCGGAGTACTTCGGCTTCGGCCGAGACCTGGCTGCCCCCGGGGAACAGGCTGTTGTACGTGCCGACGGCAACCTGGTAGACGTCACCGCCTTTGCCGAGTACCGCTGGACCGTCGAGGGAATGCACGTCGGCGTTCCCGAGCAGCAACCCGAGCGTGGCGAGGACCGCCGTGCGGCCAAGCCTGAAGTCGCCCGACAACGTGTTGAGCAAGCTCTTCATCACGCCCTCAGATTCACCACTCGACGTAGGTCGACTGACATCAGTAGATCGGCCAGATCGGCCTGGTGGGAATAGAAGCGCTGCTCGAGTTCGGCAAAGCACCTGCGTGCGGCCTGCTCGTCCCCTTCAAGCAGGGCCACATGGCCGAGCAAGTAGAGGGAGTTCTTGATGGTCACCGTGTCTTCGTAGCGCCTCGCCAGTTCAAGCGCGCGTTCGCCGTGACGCTTCGCTGAGGCGGACCGCTTCAACTCAAGATGGGCGAAACACAGATCCATGTGCGGCAGCATGCTGTACTGAACCACGCCTTCCCGCCTGAAGGTGCGGAGACTGCGATAGATCAGGCGAAGCCCCTCTCGCATTCGACTCCTACGGAGGGCTCTGGCTCGGACAGCACCGACGAGCAGGCAGTAGCCCAGGTTCCCCTCGGCACCCGCGACCCAGGTCGGTGGCGAGTTCTTCCTATGGCGAAGGGCCATCCGGTACTCGGCGGCTGCTTCGGCCTCATGGCCTTCGGCGACCAGGAGATTGCCCAGCAGGTTGTGCGAGAGGCCCGTCAGCCCTTGGCGCTCGACATGCGCGGAGTGATGGTGGGAGAGCCGCGCATAGAAAACGGCTTTCCTGATCTGTCCCTCCAGTTCATGGGCGCGGGCCAAGGTGTAGGAAGCAAGCCACCGATTGTGGTCGTGGTTGCTGCCAAGCAGGATCCTCCGCAGTTCCGGCATGACGTCGGTGCCGTTCCCTAGTTCGGTTTCCGCAGCGGCCCAATCGCAGAGAGCCGTGTCGCCTCGGTCGGTGTCTCCCGACTCAGTTGCGACCTCCGCAGCTCGGCGGAAGAGAACCGCTGCTTCCCGGTAGGAACCGCTGTTACCCAGTTCCCGAGCGCGGTCCCTCAGTGTCTCGAAGTCCTCGGCCGCATCCACCACGCACGCCTCCGGCTCGGGCGCGGAAACACGCTCCGGGACAAACGCCGGCTCAGGCGACGAGCGGAAGGGAACAACAGTTGCGGTCACTAGACGGTCGATTCTACACGAAGGAGCATGGAGTCGAAGCTCCGAAGTACACGGAACGCCACGGACCGCTCTCCGCTCCACCGCTTCCCTCGATGCCCGCGCGACGAGGGCGCTTCGCGAAACCGGGAACGGCGCTCGCCGATCTTACACGTCCAGGCCGACCTGGCGCATCAGATCGAGGGCGTTGCTGCGGGTGACGGTGCCCTCGCGAAGACGGTAGTCGAAGTGGATCCTGCCGTCCTCCAGCCGGTCCTGGAAGTGGACGTTGCGGAGCCGGGACGAGGCCGTGTCGTCGGCGATGCCGGCGAGAGCCAGATCGTGGGTGGTCACGAGCCCGATCGCGCCGCGATCGAGCAGGCCGCGGATCAGGGCTTCGGCGCCCGCTGTCCGGTCGTGGGAATTCGTCCCGTGGAGGATCTCGTCCAGGAGAAACAGCACGGGCATGGGCGCTGCGGTGAGGTCGAGCACGGACTTGAGCTTCGTGATCTCGGCATAGAACCGCGACTGGCCCTGGGCGAGGGAGTCGTGGAGCTGAATCGAGGAGCCGATGGCGAGCGGCGTGAGCCGAAGCGACCGCGCCCGCACCGGCGCGCCGGCCAGTGCCAGCGCCACGTTCGTGCCGAGGGTCCTGAGCAGGGTGCTCTTGCCGGACATGTTCGAGCCGCTGACGATGAGCGCCTGAGCCGTTTGCCCGGCCTCCGCATCCGCGGAATCGGTCGCCAGGACGATGTCGTTCGGCACGCACACCGGTTCGGGCAGCAGGGGATGTCCCAGGCTGGTTCCCACCAGCACGGCACGGTGGTCCCCGCTCGGCGCGACGACCGTCGGGAAGATGTCCCCGGGGCGTTCGAACGCGTGGGACGCGAGACTGGCCAGGGCTTCGATTTCGGCGACCGCGCGCAGCCATGGCCCTGCCCGGTCGCCGTACCGGCGACGCCAGGAGTCGATCGCATAGGCGACCTGGGGCGTCCACAGCAGCAGTAGTCCGAAGGGGACGAAGAGCGCGTTGCGCATCGAGTCGAGCAGGTCGACGAGGCGCCGCAGCCGGCTGGCGCTGGTGGCGGCTGTCGTTCCATCCTCGTTCCTGAGCTCCGCCGCCAGCTCGACCAGGAGAGGACTCTCGAAGCGTTCGCGCTCGACGAGCTCCAGCAGGACGGCGAGCAGGTTCAGGTCCCGGCTCGCGCGGGCCACGCCGGCGACGGCAGTCGCTACACGCCGGCGAACGGAGAGACTCCAGAGGATCTCCAGGACCGCGGCGGCCAGGAAGGGTGACGGTCCCCAGCCCCACAGCAGCCATCCGGTGAGGGTGAGCACATTGACGGCCGCGGCCAGTGCCAGCAACGTCCTGACGAGCGCCTTGCCCCGGGCGCCGCCGGGGAGGCTGCCTGAGGTGCTCCGTTTCGCCCAGTCTGCCAGCGCCGCCGGATCGAGTTCGCTGCGCGCGGCGACGCCCCGAACGGCGAGACGCTCGCGGAAGCCGACCCGGGGCGCCAGCTCCCTCACGGCGTCCTGCCGTCTTCGCACCACCTCGGGCGGCGCCGGCGCAAGCAACCAGGCCGCCAGGAGTTCGTCGCCGCCGCGGGTGCGCGAGCGGCTCAGCATCTGGAACAGGGAATCGGGGCCGAAGAGGTCGAGATCTTCCGCGTAGAGATGCCCGGCGTGACCGGCGGCCACGCGTGAACCGGCGTCGCCGCCCTGCCGCCAGTCACCGTCCAGCCGGGCGAGTGACTGACGGTAGAAGGTCCGGCTCCGTTCCAGTCGCGTCACGCGGCGTACGACTCGCTCGTGAAGGACGACCAGCGCCACAAAGAGCAGCGCCGGTATGGCGGCTACGAACAGGGGTAGCAGCTTCTCCTGAATCGACAGCCAGGCCAGGACCGCCAGGAGCAGGATGGCGGCCAGCCGCGACCACGAGACCGCCCGCTCGAGTCGCCGCCCTCGCTGCAGTTCCTCGTCGCGCTGCGCCGCGCGGCGTTTGCAGATCGAACGCGGGTCCTTCACCGTGCCGCCGGCGCTCAGGTCAGCGCCGGATAGACGATCGACTTGAGTTGACCCCGGAAGTTGAAGGTGCCCGACATCCAGAACTGGACCATGAAGATGACGATCAGATCCTCCTTCGGGTCGATCCAGAAGGCCGTGCTGGCGGCGCCGCCCCAGCCGTACTCACCGACCGAGCCGATCGCCTGAGCGACCGCGAGGTCGAGGGTGACCGAGACGCCGAGACCGAAGCCCACCCCCTCGTAGGTCGTCTCGCTGAAGGTGCCGACCGCCAGGTCGGTCAGATCGCTGCCGCTTGGCAGGTGGTTCATCGTCATGAGCTCCACCGTCTTGCGGCCGAGGATGCGCGTGTTCTCCAGCGTGCCGCCGCCCAGCATCATCTGGCAGAAGCGGTAGTAGTCGTGCATCGTCGACACGAGTCCACCGCCTCCCGAGAAAAAGCTGACTTCGCCGGTGTAGTGGCTGGTCAGGGGATCGTCGAGCAGGACCAGCCTCTTGTTCCGGTCGCGCCGGTAGTTGGCGGCGAAGCGGTCGACCTTGGCCGCCGGCACCGTGAAGCCGGTATCGACCATGCCCAGGGGCCCTGTGATGTGCTACTGCAGGTACTCGTCGAACGGCTGGCCGGAGAAGACATCGACGAGGTAGGCGAGCACGTCTGTGGCTACCGAGTAGTTCCATGCGTCGCCGGGCGAAAACTCGAGCGGCAACCCGGCGAGCTGCACGATCATCTGCCGCAGGCTGCCGCCGGCATGCGGTCCGCCGACGCCGAGCTCGCGGTACGCGGCATCGACGTTCGTGCGTTCCATGAAGCCGTAGGTCAGCCCCGACTGGTGCGTGAACAGGTCGCGGATCGTCATCGGGCGATCAACCGGTCGGGTGAGGAAGTTCGGGTGGTTCCCGCTCTCGAAGACTCTGAGATCGCGCCACTCGGGGATGAACTTCTGGACCGGGTCGTCGAGCTGGAAGTGCCCCTGTTCGTAGAGCTGCAGCAGGGCGACCGAGGTGATCGGCTTGGTCATCGAGTAGATGCGGAAGATCGTGTCCGTCCGCATGGCGCGGCCGCGCTCGCGGTCCATCAGACCCTGCGCCGAGAGGTATGCCGGTTTGCCGCCCCGGGCGACCAGGGTGAGGCAGCCCGCGATCTTTTCCGGCTCCAGATAGCGGCGCCTCAGATGATCGTCGATACGCGCCAACTGCGCGGCGTTCAGGCCGACCTCTTCGGGGCGCGCGAGGTCGAGTTCGGGCGGTGCTGAAACCAGGACGGGTCGGGCCGGCATGGAGGATCCTCCGCTTGGCGGTCGGTCGACTACTTACGGCGCGGCGATCTTTGCAGATGGCGGAACGGGTGTGGCGCATACAATCGCGCAGCCGTGGCCCAAGCCCAAGCCCAGGAGCCCTTGGCCTCGACCTGTCTCGAGGTCAACGGTGTCACGCTTTCGTTCGGCGGCGTACACGCCCTGAACGATGTCGCCCTGGACGTGCGTCACGGCGAGGTCTTCGCCATCATCGGGCCGAACGGCGCCGGCAAGACGTCCCTCCTCAACTCGATCAGCGGCCTGTACCGGCCCCAGCAGGGCTCGATCACCTACACGCCGGCGCCGGAGGCGGCGCCGCTCTCGCTCGTCGGCCGCGCGCCCCACAAGGTGGCCCAGGTCGGCATCGCCCGATCGTTCCAGAACATCGAGCTCTTCCGCGGCATGACAGTGCTGGAGAACCTGATGCTGGGGCGGCACATCCACATGCGCGGCAACGTTCTCAGCTGTGGCGTCTACTGGGGTCCGCAGCGCCGTGAGGAGATCCGGCACCGGGCCGCGGTGGAGGACGTGATCGACTTCCTGGAGATCGAGAACCTGCGCCATCAGGCGGTCGGCACCCTTGCCTACGGTCTGCAGAAGCGCGTGGAGCTCGCCCGCGCGCTGGCGCTCGATCCCAAGCTGCTCCTGCTCGACGAACCGATGGCGGGAATGAACGTGGAGGAGAAGGAGGACATGGCCCGCTTCGTCCTCGACGTGAACGAGGAGTGGGGCGTGACGACCGTCCTGATCGAGCACGACATGGGAGTCGTCATGGACCTCTCGGACCGCGTCGCGGTGCTCGATTTCGGCCGATCGATCGCCTGCGGCACGCCGGACGAGGTGCGCGCCGATCCCGCCGTGATTCACGCGTATCTGGGGGACGCCGAATGACCGCGCTGGCGGAACTGCCGCGAGACGCGGACACGATGCCCAAGCTGCTGCTCCGGAATGCCCGCGAGCGAGGCGGCGAAGCGGCGCTCCGTGAGAAGGAGTTCGGCATCTGGCAGAGCTTCACCTGGGCGCAGTACGCCGAGCGGGTCAGGAACTTCGCCCGCGGCCTGGTCGAACTCGGACTCAAGCGGGACGACATCGTCGCCGTGCTGGGGGACAACCGACCCGAGTGGCTGATTGCCCAGCTCGCGTCCCAGGCGGTTGGTGCCCGCTCCCTGGGCGTCTACCAGGACTCGGTGGCGAGCGAAGTGCAATATCTGGTCGAGTTCGCGGGCGCCCGCTTCGTCATTGCCGAGGACCAGGAGCAGGTCGACAAGCTGCTGGAGGTCTGGGACGAGTTGAGCGGCGCCGCTGAAGCGGACGGCCAGGGTATCGCGAACGTCATCTACTACGACCCCCGCGGACTCGGTGCCTACCCGCACGAGTTCCTGCTCGGCTTCTCCGAGGTGGAGAAGATCGGACGGTCCGCCACGAGCAGCACGGCCGACGACTTCGAACGCTGGGTCGACGCCACGACCGCCGACGACGTGGCCCTGC
Organism: Holophagales bacterium; assembly: GCA_009837085.1. GTDB lineage: Bacteria > Acidobacteriota > Thermoanaerobaculia > Multivoradales > Multivoraceae > Multivorans. The sequence goes on along the minus strand of VXUF01000054.1, from coordinate 150,304 downwards.
TGTCGACCACCTCCGGTACCACCGGCAAGCCGAAGCTGGCGATGCTCTCGCACCGCAACCTGCTGACCATGGCCCACAGCTTTCAGAGCATCGATCCGATGCGGAGCGACGACGAGTTCGTCTCCTTCCTGCCGCTGGCGTGGATCGGCGAACAGATGATCGGCGCGGCCTGCGGCATGCTGGTCGGTTTCACCATGAACTTCCCGGAAGAGCCGGAGACGGTGCAGCACGACATCCGAGAGATCGGACCGCACATGATGTTCTCGCCGCCCCGCATCTGGGAGAACATGGTGTCCGACGTCCAGGTACGGATCGAGGATTCCTCCTGGCTCAAGCGCAAGGTCTACAACTGGGCGTTGGGCGTCGGTTACAGAGCGGCCGACACGCGGCTGGCGGAGGGCGGTCTGCCCAGGCTGCTGGCCGTGCAGAACTGGATCGCGAACGCCTGCTGCTTCTTCTGGTTGCGCGACAAGCTCGGGGTGCGGCGAATCCGGCGCGCCTACACGGGCGGCGCGGCGCTCGGGCCGGACATCTTCCGCTTCTTCCACGCCATCGGCGTGAACCTGAAGCAGATCTACGGCCAGACCGAGGTGTCCGGGATTTCGGTGGCGCACCGCGACGACGACATCAAGTTCCAGACGGTCGGTACGCCGGTCCCCGGGGCGGAGGTCAGGCTCGGCGAAGGCGGGGAGATCCTGACCAGGAGTCCGTCCGTTTTCCTCGGCTACTACAACAACGAGGAGGCCACCGAAGACGCCCTTCGCGACGGCTGGCTCTACTCCGGCGACGCCGGCTACATGGACGACGACGGGCACCTGATCGTCATCGATCGCAAGAAGGACGTGATGGAGCTGCACGACGGCACCCAGTTTTCGCCGCAGTTCATCGAGAACAAGCTGAAGTTCAGCCCTTACATCAAGGAGGCGGTCGTGTTCGGCGGCGGCGACTACCCGTTCGTCACTTCGTTGATCACGATCGACTTCGCCAACGCGGGGAAGTGGGCCGAACGCCGCCAGATCCCCTACACGACGTTCACGGATCTCGCCCAGAAGCCGGAGATCTACGAGCTGGTGCTCGAACACACGGCCGGTATCAACGGTGATCTGCCGGAGTCGGCCCGCATCCAGCGTCTGCTGCTGCTGCACAAGGAACTGGACGCGGATGACGAGGAGTTGACCCGTACGCGGAAGGTGCGGCGCCGGTTCATCGCCGATCGGTACCGCCTGCTCGTCAATGCGCTCTACGGCGGCGACGAGGCGGTCGAGATCGAGAACGAGATCACCTACCAGGACGGCACGACCGCGGTCCTGCAGACCCGGCTGCGCATCGCTCAGCCCGCCACCGCCTGAGGAGGGGACGATGGGATCCGACGTCTTCCTTCAACTCACCGTTTCCGGCCTCTCGAACGGCATGGTCTACGCCCTGGTGGCGGTCGGCTTCGTCGTGATCTTCAAGGCGAGCGACGTGATCAACTTCGCGCAGGGCGAGTTCCTGCTCTTCGGCGCCTACCTGGCCTTCGCCTTCATTGCCCAGTTCGGGTTGCCCTGGAGTCTGGGCGTGCTGGCGACGCTGCTCACCGCGGCCATGATCGGCCTGATCGTGGAGCGTCTCGTTCTCCGGCCACTGATCGGCGAACCGGTGATCTCGATGATCATGGTCACGATCGGTCTCTCGAGCCTGCTGCGAGCGGTGGTGAACGGCATCTGGGGGGTGCGGCCCAAGGCCTTCCCCAACTTCATCCCCTCGGGAGAAGTCGAGTTCCTGGGAGCGATCGTCGGTATCGACCGTCTGCTCGTGATCGCGATCGCTGCGATCCTTCTGACGGTCCTGACGCTCTTCTTCCGTCACACCCGGGACGGCATCGCGATGCGCGCCATCGCCGACGACCAGCAGGCGGCGCTGTCGATGGGCATCAGCATCAAGCGCGTCCTCGCCGTCGCCTGGGCGATGGCGGCAATCACCGCCGCGGTCGCCGGCATCATGCTGGCGAACACGGTCGGCGTCAGCCACGACATCATCTTCATCGGACTGCGCGTGTTCCCCGTGGTCATCCTCGGCGGCCTCGATTCGCTGCCCGGCGCGATCGTCGGCGGCGGCGTCATCGGGCTGCTGGAGTCATACACGGCGGGCTACACGACGTCGGGCCTGGAGCTCATCGTCCCGTACATCGTGCTGATCCTGGTCCTGATGATCCGGCCCTACGGCCTGTTCGGCAAGGAGATCATCGAGCGGGTCTGAGGCATGGAGTCCGGAATCTTCTTCAGCGACTACCGCTCGGACATGGCGCTGCGCCGCATGCCCTTGCAGAAGGTGCGCACGGGCCTGCTACTGGCCGGCCTCGTCGTGTTTCCGTTCCTGGCCACGCCGTACTGGCTCAATCTGGCCAACCAGATCGCGATCGCCACGATCGGCGCGATCGGACTCAACATCCTGGTCGGCTACACGGGCCAGATCTCGCTCGGCCAGGGCGCCTTCATGGCGGTCGGCGCCTATGGGTCGGGCCTCCTGACGGTCCGGCTCGACGTTCCCTTCTACCTGAGCATTCCAGCCGCGGCCGCGATCACCGCCGTTGCCGGTCTGGTGGTCGGTCTGCCTTCGCTGCGGCTCAAGGGCCTCTACCTGGCCGTCGCCACGCTGGCGGCGCAGCAGATCGTTGAGTTCGTGGTCACCCACTGGGACGGCCTCACCGGCGGCACGGAGGCGCTCGTCGTGCCGGCGCCCGAGCTGTTCGGCGCCCGGATGAACACCGACGGCCGGTTCTACTGGATCCTGGTGATCGTCGCGCTCGCCGTCGCGCTGTTTGCCGCGAACCTGTTCCGTTCGCGGGTGGGTCGCGCCTGGGTGGCGATCCGGGACCAGGACATCGCGGCCTCGGCGATCGGCGTCAACGTGTTCGGCTACAAGCTGCTCGCGTTCGCCACTTCGTCCTTCCTGGTCGGCCTCTCCGGCGCCCTGCTCGCCCACTACCGGTCGATCGTCACCTGGGAGCGGTTCACGATCGAAGTCTCGATCTCCTACCTGGCGATGATCATCATCGGCGGACTGGGGACGATTTCGGGTTCGTTCTTCGGCGCGTCGCTCATCGTGCTCCTGCCGGCGATGATCAATACCCTGGGGCGCTCGCTGCAGGACACGGCGCCCTGGGCGGCCACGGTCCTGCCGTATGTGCAGCAGGGCGTCTTCGGACTCGTGATCATCCTGTTCCTGGTGCTCGAACCGGAAGGGCTCGCCAAACTCTGGCGCAACGTGAAGGACTACTTCCGCGTCTGGCCGTTCTCGTACTAGGCGCCTTTGCGCCGGTATGATTCGTTGCTTACGGACCGGCTGTTCCGGGGCGGTCATGCCCCTTCAGGAGACCACAACATGAACCGTCTCGTTTGCCTTGCTGCTGTAGCTCTGTTGCTTCTCACCGCCTGCGGAGGCGGCGACCCGGTTTCGGAAGCGGATGCACCGATCACGATCGGTGCGATCTTCGACCTGACCGGCGCGACCTCGGACGTGGGCACCCTGTACGCCGAGGCGATCCGCGACTACTACGACCGCCTGAACGAACTCGGCGGCATCGCCGGCCGCGAGGTCGACCTGCTGTGGAACGACTACGGCTACGACGTGGCGAAGGCCGAGCAGCTCTACTCCGAGTACGTCCAGGCCGGAGCGGTCATGTTCATGGGCTGGGGCACCGGCGACACCGAAGCCCTGCGCGGCCGGATCGCGGCCGACCGCATTCCCTTCGTCTCGGCATCCTTCTCCCACGTACTGGGAGATCCGTCCGAGGCCCCCTTCAACTTCCTCGTCGGCACGACCTACAGCGACCAGCTCTTCATCCTGCTCGACTACCTGATCGAAGAGGCGGAAGCCTCGGGAGGCGAGATGCCGAACGTCGCGCTGATGCACCACCCGAGTCCGTTCGGCCTCTCGCCGTGGCGCCAGGGAGGCGAGGACTACGCGAAGGAGCGCGGCATCGAGATGGCGCCGCACGAGATGGCGCGGGGCAACACGGACTTCAGCGCCACGCTGACCCGGATCGCCGAATCCGGCGCCAACACGGTCGTGTTCCAGAACACGTCGGGACCGGTTTCCATTGCCGTCAAGAACGCGCGGGACCTGGGCCTGGACCTGCGCTTCGCCTGCCTGAACTACTGCAGCAACGAGGTGCTGCTGGATCTGGCGGGCGACGCCGCGGAAGGTGTTCTGGCTTCGATCATCTACTCGCCGCCGGGCGAGGGGATCGACGGCCTGAACGAAGCGGCCGAGTACCTCGCGTCCAAGGGCGGGTCGATCGACGAGGAGGGTTTGCTCTACGGCCAGGGCTGGGCGGTCGCCAGTCTGGTGACCGAGGCGATCGAACGCGCGGCCGCTGCCGGCGAAGTGACCGGCGATTCCATCTTCGCTGCCTTCGAGACCTTCGACGGCTGGGACACCGGCGGTGTGACCGCGCCGGTCACTTTCACGTCCACCGACCATCGCGGCATCAAGGGCATGAGGATCTTCGAGATCAGGGAAGGCAAGTTCCAGCCCGTGACCGAGATGCGGATGGCCTCCACCCTGGGGGCGGCCGAGTAGGGCAGGCCCGAACGCCATGCTGTCCCTGAACAACGTCGAGGTCATCTACAACGACGTCATCCTGGTGCTCAAGGGGCTCTCGCTCAAGGTGGAGCAGGGTCAGATCGCGGCGCTGCTGGGCACGAACGGCGCCGGCAAGTCGACCACGCTCAAGGCGATATCGGGACTGCTTCATCCCGAGGACGGCGAGGTCACGGACGGCAACGTCGAGTTCGAGGGCATCCAGATCGACAAGCTGCCCGCCGAGGACATCGTGCGCCGGGGCATCTTCCAGGTCATGGAGGGGCGGCGGGTCTTCGAACATCTGACGCCACAGGAGAACCTCCTGGCCGGTGCCTACACGGCCCGGGACAAGGGCGGCACGGACGAAGCGCTGGAACGGGTGTACGGCTACTTCCCGCGTCTCAAGGAACGGGGCGGCTCGATGGCCGGGTTCCTCTCCGGCGGCGAGCAGCAGATGCTGGCCATCGGCCGGGCGCTGATGGCGCGGCCCAAGCTGATGCTGCTCGACGAGCCGTCCCTGGGCCTGGCGCCGCTCCTCGTCCAGGAGATCTTCGAGATCATCCAGCGCATCAACCGGGACGAGGGCACGACGATCCTGCTGGTCGAGCAGAACGCTACGCGCGCGCTCGAGATCGCCCACTACGGCTACATCATGGAGGGTGGCCGGGTCGTCCTCGAAGGAACCCCGGCCGAGCTCCAGGACAACGCTGACGTCAAGGAGTTCTACCTCGGACTGACCCAGGTCGGCCAGCGCAAGAGCTACCGCGACGTCAAGCATTACCGCCGCCGGAAGCGCTGGCTGTCCTAGTCAGGGGCCTTGCGCGGCAGAAACTGGGTGCGTCGGCGTCCCCGCCGGCATCCGGCGCAAAGCGCCGGTTTCTGGACCTTCTGCCGCGCTAGTCCCCTTCGATCGCCTCTTCGATCTCCCGCAGCCTCTCGCGGAGTTCCCGGCGGGCCTCGGCGGCGAAGGGGTTCTCCCGGGCGATGGTCAGGAACAGATCGTCCGAGTCGTCGCGGAGGTTCTCCTCGATCTTCATCATGTGCCGGTAGGCGACCGTGCCGAGGGCCGGGTCCGGGACGTGAATCTCCCTGAGCGCCTTGGCCATCCAGTGGGTGAGGCCCTGGATGTAGGCCATCTCCGAGTCGTGCTCCTCCGCTGACATCTCGAGCACCTGGAGCTCCAGGTCCGACTCCAGGAAGGCTCTCACCGCCTGCACCCGTTCGTTGTCGACCGGGCGCTCGGGGAGGCAGAGCACGACCTTCAAACCGCGAATCCCGCCGCGACCGCTCTGGGGTCCGAACATCGGGTGGGTGCCGAGGAACTGGACCTGCCTGGGCAGGCGTTGCTCCAGGATCCGGAGCGGCTTCACCTTGACCGAGGCGACGTCGACGACCAGCGCGCCCGGTGCGAGGCGCGGGGCCAGGTCGACGACGAGTCCGTCGAGATCCTGAACGGGGACCGCCGGGATCACGATGTCGCAGCCGGCGCAGCCTTCGAGGTCCGTCCAGCGCGCGCCGAGTGCGGCGGCTTCCGTGCTCAGGTCACGGCGATCCCAGACCTGCAGGTCGAACCGGGTGCGCAGGTGCCGGACCAGAAAGCGACCGAAACTGCCAAGACCGACGATGCCGATCGTCCTTGCCCAGCAGTCCTGCACCGGGTGATCCTATTCGTAGCCGGTTCCCCTACAATCGCGTGCTTCGGGGAGGAGGAACCAGCATGAGAAGACCAACCGGCGCTGTTCTCGGCGCCGTCGTGGCCGCGGCGGTGAGCTATGGTTCACCGCCCGTGACCGACGCCCAGGAGGACCGCGCCAGCCGGGAGCACGTACTCGAGCTGCTCCGGCAAGTGCCGCTCGTCGACGGACACAACGACGTGCCCTGGCAGTACCGCACGCGTGTGGCCAATCACCTCGACAAGATCGACTTCCGGGACACCACGGCGGTCGAGCCGCCGATGCACACCGACCTGCGGCGCCTGAAGCAGGGCGGAGTGGGCGCCCAGTTCTGGTCGGTCTACATCCCGACCTCCTACACCGGAGCCGGCGCGGCCCGGGTCGTGTTCGAGCAGGTCGACCTGACCAGGCGGCTGATCGAGCGCTATCCGGACGACCTGGAGCTGGCCCTCAGCGCGGACGACATCGAGCGCGTCCACGGCGCGGGCAGGATCGCGTCCCTGCTCGGCGCCGAGGGCGGCCACTCGATCGAGTCGTCCCTCGGAGTCCTGCGCCAGCTCTACGAGGTCGGCGTCCGCTACATGACGCTGACCCACAACAGCAACGTCGCCTGGGCAGACTCGGCGACCGACCAGCCGGCGCACGGCGGGTTGACGGCGTTCGGCCGGCGGGTGATTCGCGAGATGAACCGGCTCGGCATGCTGGTGGACCTGTCCCACGTTTCGCCGCAGACGATGCACCATGTGCTCGACGAGTCCGAAGCGCCCGTCATCTTCTCCCACTCCTCGGCGTTCGCGGTCACCGCCAGTCCTCGCAACGTGCCCGACGACGTCCTGCGGCGGCTGGCCGAAAACGGCGGCGTGATCATGGTCACTTTCGTGCCGTCTTTCGTCAACGAGAACGTGCGGGAGTCCTTTCAGCGCCTGGATGCCGAACGCCGTCGCCTGATGACCGCGGGCACGGCGCAGGAGGAGATCCGCAGGCGGCTGACGGCCTGGCGAAGCGAGAACCCTGGAGCCCAGGCATCTCTCAGCGACGTGGCCGACCACATCGACCACATCCGCGACCTGATCGGCACCGCGCATCTGGGGATCGGCTCCGACTACGACGGCATCCCGACCGTGCCGGTCGGCCTCGAGGACGCCTCGACGTTTCCCGATCTGTTCGTCGAACTGGTTCGGCGGGGCTACAGCGACGACGAACTGAAGGACATCGCGGGGCGCAGCTTCCTGCGCGCCATGCGCGCCGCAGAGGCCACGGCCCGGCGCCTGCGGGCCACGGAACCGCCGGCCGACGACCTGATCGAGGAACTGGACGGCGAGAATGGCTGATCAGGCGACGTCGCCGGTGGTGGCTCGGCACGCCTCGACCGTCCTCCTTTTGCGGGACAGCGACCGCGGGGTGGAGGTGTTCATGGAACGCCGCCACATCCAGTCCGACTTCGTCGGGGGTGCGTACGTCTTCCCGGGTGGCCGCGTCGATCCCGAAGACCGGGTCGACGAGTCGCTGTGCCACGGCCTCACCGACCACGAGGCCAGCGCCCGGCTCGCGCTCGAAGAGGGCGGCCTGACCTTCTACGTCGCCGCGATCCGCGAGTGCTTCGAGGAGGCCGGCGTACTCATGGCCTACGACCGTGACGGACAGATCCTCGATTTCTCGGACCGGGCGGTCGAGGAGCATTTCGAACGTCTGCGAGCCGAGCTGAACGCCGGCGAACGGTCCCTGCTCGACATCGCCGCCGCCGAGCGGTTGACCCTTGCCACGGACCGCATTAGCTACTGGGCGCACTGGATCACCCCCGAGGGGCAGCCGAGGCGTTACGACACCCGCTTCTTCGTCACGCGGGCGCCTCAGAACCAGACCGCCGCCCACGACGACCACGAACTGACCAGTTCCGCCTGGGTCACCGCCGGGGAAGCGCTCGAGCGCGGGCGCCGCAAGGAGTGGATGATCATCTTTCCCACCATCCGCAACCTGCAGAAGCTCTCCCGGTTCGAGTCCGCGGACGCCGCCATCGCCGCGGTCGATGCGCAGGAGAGCTTCCCCGTTATGCAGCCCCGCGTACTGATGGGCAGAACCCCAGACGAGTCCGCGCGGCCCGTGCTGCCCGGCGACGAGGGCTACGAGGAAGCCGCCATGCGCCCCTCCGCGGCGAACGTCAAGGACTGGCAGCGGGCGTTCAGCCGCTAGGGCGCCCGGCATTGAACACCCTCCTCAAGGGCACGCCGGTGCGGCTGTCCGAACGCGTGCTGCGCGTCACCCAGGACAACCCGGGCATGTTCACCGGTCCGGGCACGAACACCTTCGTCATCGGCGGGGCCGGCGGCCCGGCCTTCGTGCTGGACCCCGGGGAGGAGGACGACGCCCACTTCGAGGCCATCCTGGGCGCTGTCGGCGACCGCGAAGTGGCGGCGGTGCTGATCAGCCACACGCACCGGGATCATTGGCCCCTGGCGCCCCGGGTCGCCGAGTACACAGGCGCCGAGGTCCGCGCCTTCAGCGAACAGCCGCCGTTTACCGCCGGCCCGCGTCTGGAGGACGGCTCCCGGCTCGCGGCCGGCGGCACGACCCTGGTGGCCCTCCACACCCCGGGCCACGCCAGCGACCACCTCTGCTTCCTGCTGGAGGAAGAGCGGGCCGTCTTCACCGCCGACCTGGTGATGGGCTGGTCGACCTCGATCATCGCCCCGCCGGACGGCAACCTGAACCAGTACATGGCCTCGCTAGAACGGCTCCTCGAACTCGGCGATGCCGCCGGCATCGACATCCTGCACCCGGGCCACGGCGAGTCGATCAAACCCCCGCTCGACCGGATCCGCGAGATCCACCGTCACCGCCAGCAGCGCACCGACCAGGCCCTCGAAGCGATCGCCGCCGGCGTGGCCACCATTCCCGAGATGGTCGAACGCATCTACACCGACGTCGACCCCAAGCTCCACGGCCCCGCCGCCTTCTCGCTACGGGCGCACCTGGATGCGTTGGTCGAGGAGGGCAAGGTGACGGAGAGCACGCCGGGACGGTACGAGCCGGCAGCAGAGTGACACTCGGAACGGCCGGCGCACCGACACACTCCGCGGGGCCTCCCGCCAGGCCGAGAGCGCCCAGCCTCGGCAAGGACCGAAGGGAAGGGGTCCCAGCGGGCTGGAGGCAAGTGACTTCCTCCAACCTGACCGAAACCAACGCCGAAGCGGAACGCAGCCGACCGAAGCGAGCGCAGACTTCCCTTGGGCCAAACAAGCGTGAGCGTCCGCTGGGACTCCTTCCCTTCGGTCCGTCCAGCCGAGGCGGCAGCAACCACCGCCGCCGCACGGCGGCAGTGCCGTTACGCCACCGCCGTCACGCCACGGCCGTCACGCCGCAGCGCGTCAGCGCCGCCAGGGCGCCCGGACCGGTCGCCCGGCCTGGTACGCGGCGAGCCGCTCCCGGGCATCCGGCAGCGCTTCCGTCGCGCCGGCGCGGTCCAGGTTCTCGATGAGCCGTTGCTGCCAGGCGATGGCCTGTTCGAAGTCGCCGGTCTCGGCATAGGCCAGGGCGACGACGGCGCCGTGGGCCGGGGTCTGGGCGCGCTGGAACAGGTCGGTGGCCAGGTTCAGGGCCATCGTTCCGTCCCGGACGGAGTCGTCCTCGGAGGCGGCGAGGACTTCGGCGAGGAGCAGCGCAAAGAAGCCGCTGCCACCCTGGTCGGGTAGTTCGAGAGTCTGTTCCAGCATCAGGCGAACCCGGGCGTCTTCGCCGGCGAGCAGCAGGGCGGTTACCTCGGCCGCGCGGGCCCGGCTGTCGCCGGGGTCGAGTTGGAGCGCGCGTCGGGCGGCGAGGGCGGCTTCGGTGAACTGGCCCAGCCGGCCGAGCGCGGTGCCCAGATTGAAGTACGCCTCCTTCAGCGTCGGGTTGGCCGCGATCGCCCGCTGGTAATGGGGGATCGCTTCCTCGTAGCGTTCCTGCTGGGTGCGGATGTTGCCGAGTTCGAAGTGGGCCTGGCTCAACAGGGGCGGGTCGGCTCCCGCTTCCACCAGTTGCTCGAAGCGGCGTGCGGCGGAGGCCGGTCGGCCGAGTCCCTGCTCGATTCGCCCTAGCAGCAGCAGGATCTCGCGATCGAATCCGAAGTCCGCCAGCAGGGACTCGAACTCGCGGAGGGCGAGTTCCCGGCGGCCGCCAAGCCGGTAGTTGCTTGCGCGGTGGAATCGCAGGTTGCGATCGTCAGGGGCCAGTTCGAGCGCGCGGGTCAGGGCTTCCGCGGCTTCCAGGTGGTCGCCGGTCTCGCCGAGGCTCCTTGCCAGCTCCACCCACGCCGGCCCGAATGAGGGTTCGATCTCGACCGCGCGCCGGAGCCGCTCGGCCGCCGCCTGGTAGCGCCCCTCGCTGTTGTAGAGCAGCCCGGTCTGGAACAGCAGCCCGACGTCGTTGGGGCTCAGGTTCAGGGCCTCCTGGTACCACATGGCCGCTTCTGCCCGCCGGCCCATGCCCTCCAGCGCCGCCGCCAGGGATCTCTTTGCCGCGGTGCTGTCGGGGTAGTCGCGGACCGCCTCCCGGAACCGCTCCTCCGCGATCTCGAACGCGTTGGCTGCCAGCGCGACGCGCCCGAGCAGCAACTGGGCTCCGATGCCAGTCGCCGACTCCTTGATCTCCGCGGCGATCGGATCGGCGAAAGCGACCGGGGCTTCACCCCGGAGCTCCATCGCGGCGCGCATCGCCGCGTCATCGCCGAGTGCGCGGTGGGCAAGGGCGATGTGGTAGTGGAGCGAATCGGCCCGGGGCTGCTCCCGCAGCGCCGTCTGGAAGTGCTGGAGCGCCGTGGTCGGGTCGTCCGTCTCGAAGGCGACGCGGCCGAGACCGAAGTGAGCCGCAGCCGTGGAACCGGGCAGGGCGATGGCCCGCTGATAGTGGCCCCGAGCCTCCTCGTGCCGTCCCAGTTCGAGATGCACGCGCCCGAGGCGGACCGCCGTCGCGGGGTCGTCGGGACGGAGCGTCCTGGCCAGGTCATAGGCCTCGACCGCCTCCTCAAGTTCTCCCAGGTGTTCCGCGGCGCTGCCCAGGAGATAGCGCCAGCGGAAACTCCGAGGCTGCAGCTCCGCGGCATTGGTCAGGCACGCTCGCGCGGCCGGCAGAAGGTCGTAGACGAGGTAGAGCTGGCCCGCGTCGCCGAACAGGAGTCCCAACTGTTCGGCGTCGTCGCCGGTCGGCGTCCCCTGGGCGAGCGCCGCCTCGAGCAGTTCGCGCTGCTGGTCGATCTGGTCGCGCACGGCCCCGTCGACACCGCGCAGGTCGACTTCGGGTACGGGGATCAGCCTGGGCGCAGCCGCTTCCTGCGCGTGGAGACCGGTGGTTGCGAGAGGCACGAGGAGCGCGATGATGAGGGCGACGCCGCTGAGGCGGATGGGCTTCGTCATGGTGCGTCCTCTTCCCGCTCGTCGCGCCGTTCGCCGGTGCCGCGAACCAGGGGAGTGTAGGCCCTGGGTGGCGGCGCGGGCCACTCCTCGATCGTCCCGTCCGCCCACTGGACCTCGATGCGGTCGATTCCGGGGCCGCCCGATGGGATCGCGACCCGGGGATCTCCCCAGGAGGCGTAACTCCCGCCGCCCCCGGCAAGTCGGACCAGCGGCGGTGCTCCCGTTCGGTGCACGCGCACGGTGACGCCGGATGCTGGTCGGTGACCGCGGCTCGCGTCCAGCAGTGGCGCCACGCCGAACCAGTCGGCGTCCCTGTCGGTCCGGTTGAGTAGCAGCCGGGCGGGGCCGTTGTTGTTCGTGATGACAAGGTCCGTGTCGCCGTCGTTGTCCACGTCTCCGGTGGCCAGGCCGCGACTGACGAACGGCGTCTCCGCGTCGAGCAACCCGGCGGGTGCCGGTTCGAACTGCCGCCCGTCGCCGCCTGCGGTCACGTTCAGAAAGGCCTGGTTTGGTTGATCGAGGGGGAACGGATCGTCCTCCGTGCGCGGTCTTCCGGCGGCGAACGTGACGGCTCCGTTGACCGCCGCGAGGTCGAGCCAGCCGTCTTTGTCGAGGTCGACGAAGGCAGTGCCGAAGGACGTTGCGTCCCAGCTCGGCCGGCCGAGACCGGTCGCGTTCGTGCGGTCCCGGAACTGGACCGCGCCCCGTTTCGAGTCGTTCCGGTAGAGCGTGTTCGTCTCGCGGTGGAAATGGGTCAGGAACAGGTCGAGGTCGCCGTCTCCGTCGTAGTCGCCGGCCGCGACGCCCATGCTCGCCTCGGCCTCGCCGTCCGCGTTGAGAGCCGCGCCGCTGATCAGCCCCTCCTCGACCAGTTGGCCGTTGCCCCCGTTGAGCCAGAGGTGATTCGGCATCAGATCGTTGGCGATGTAGAAGTCGAGTCGCTGGTCGCCGTCGAGGTCGGCCGCGAGAATGCCCAGCCCGTTGCCCGGCCGCGCCGTGGTCAAGCCAGCCCTCACGGTCGCATCCTCGAACCGTCCGGAGCCGTCGTTCACGAGCAGACCGTCGGGTGCCGGCTGATAGGCGCTAGGCAGACAGTAGTCAACCTCTCCTCGCTCGGTCAGACAGGTCTTGTGCGAGGCGAGGGAAAAGTCGAGGTAGTTCACGATGAACAGGTCGAGATCGAGGTCGCCGTCATAGTCGGCGGCCGCCGCGGCGACGCTCCAGCGGGGATCGCCCGTACCGCTCGCTTCGGTGCGGTCGCTGAACGTTCCGTCGCCCTCGTTGCGCCAGAGCTGGTTGGCCCCCAGGTTGAGGACATAGAGGTCCACCCAGCCGTCGTTGTCGAGATCCGCCGCGACCACTCCCATGCCGTAGCCCGTGGCCGCGATGCCGCTCTCCTCGGTGACGTCGACGAAGCGGACCGTGGCGCGGTCGTCGCGTAAGTCCAGGTCGTTGCGGTACAGGCGGTCCCGGGGTGGCCAGTCGCCCGTCCACGCCTTCGTCGCGGAGCTTCGATCTGCTTCGTTGCCGAGGAGGTTGCCCTGGACCAGGTAGAGGTCGAGGTCGCCGTCGTTGTCGTAGTCGAAGAGCGCCGCGCCGGCGCCGACCACCTCGGGGTAGTAGAGATGCCCGCTCATGCCGTTCCAGTGCTCGAAGTCGAGACCGGCGCTCTTCGTGGCGTCGGTGAAAAGGACTTCGTCTGCGCTCCCGAGGACGGTGATGGGAGAGAACGTGGCCAGACTGGCCAGCGCGAGGCCTGTGCAGCTCGATCTCATCGCGAACCTCGCAACCTGAAGGTCGGGGTCGCGACGGTCTGAAGCGTCTCCGCGCCCTCGATCACCTCATAGACCGTCCGGGGCTCGATATCGAGGAACCGCTGCTCCGTGCCGCTGCCAGCCCAGCGCACGTGGATCTCGAGGATCCGGGTCGCGTCCCCGAGTCCGACTTCGAGCTGCAGGCTGTTGCCGCCGAAGGAGCCACCCGAGCCGACCAGGCGGTGGATCGTGCGCCGGGTCGCGTTCGGGCGGTCGACGGCGATAGCAACCCGCGAGCCGATGCCGAACCGGTTGGCGCCCCCGGTGGCCGCTCCGGCTCCGGTGAAACGCAGCGTGACCCAGGCGTTGCCGTTGCCTGGATTCTCGAACAGGGCGTTGCCGAACGTGTCGGTGGGGTAGAAGCCGCCGAGCTGGTGGAGAAGGTCCATGTCTCCGTCTCCGTCCAGATCGCCGAACCCGACGCCGTGCCCTTTCTGGAGGTGTCCGAAGCCTCCGGCGAACGTGACCTCTTCGAACCGCCTGCCGTCATATCGGTACATGACGTTGGGCATCAGGCTCGCGAGGTCCGGTTCTCCGGTGCCCAGGTAGAAGTCGATCCAGCCGTCGTTGTCCAGGTCGCCGTAGTTCGCTCCCATCGGCATCGCCGGTCGCCGGATACCCAGTTCTCGGGAGACCTCGGTCATCCGCAGGCGGCCGCCGCAGCCAGGCTCGGGGCCGCAGTCGTTGCGATACAGGAGCGGCTGACCGCGTGCGGGTTGGGAGCCGGAGAAGGAAGCCATGACCTCGGCTGCCTGTGGCCGGTAGTCGCCGACGTAGAGATCGAGGTCGCCGTCGTGGTCGTAGTCGAAGAACCAGGAGGCGAAGCTCTCCCGCTCCGGTTCGGTGACGCCGACCCGCACGGCGGCGTCGACGAAACTGCCGTCCGTGTTCACATACAAACGGTTGGAACCGAAATTGGAGACGTAGAGGTCGAGGTCGCCATCGTTGTCCACGTCGCCCCAGGCGACGCCCTTGGCGTAGCGCAGGTTGGTTACGCCGGCCGAGGCGGCGACGTCCTCGAATGTGCCGTCGCCGCGGTTGCGGAAGAGCTGGGACGGGTAGTCGTGCGCCTCGGTTGCTTCGTTGCCGACGTAGAGGTCGAGGTCGCCGTCTCCGTCGTAGTCGCCCCAGGCGGCAGTCTGGGTCGGGTAGGCGGGATCCGCCAGTCCCGCGACTTCAGAGACATCGACGAAGCGCCCCTGATCGCCGTCGAGTTCGTTGCGCAGCAGCGAGTTCCGGATGCGACCGTCCTCAAGCAGCCAGGCGCCGCGTAGTACGAAGAGGTCGAGCCGTCCGTCGCCGTCGTAGTCGGCGTGAACCAGGTTCAGACCGCCCGTCTGCTGGTCGAGACCCCAGGCCACGCTTGTGTCCTCGAAGCCGCCGCTGCCGTCGTTCCGGAAAGCCCGGAGGGGACCGCAAGGGTCCCAGCTCGACGTGATCAGGTCGAGCAGGCCATCGCGGTCGAAGTCGTCGACCACCGCACCCCCTGCGAGGTCGAGCACGTCGACCCCCAGCTCAGGTCCCAGGTTCCGCCAGCGACCGCCCGCGTACGAGCCGGTCGTGGTGAAGACGTCTTCGTCTATCCGGTGCTCGGTGGGTACGCCGTCCGGGAAGTCGCCGGACAATCTTCGAGCCAGGTTCAGAAGCCAACGGGCGCGCACCTGCCGGGATCCGCTCGATCCGCCGCGGAGGATCGCCAGGAAGTGGTCGCCGGCAGCGCGGGCGTGTTCCGGGCGAGCATGAACCGCCGATGATGCCAGCGGAAGGATGCAACTGTCGGCCGACCGTGAGATCCGGGGTGAGGAGTCTCCGGCGCCGTGGTGGATGCAGTTCAGATCCTCAGCCCGCTGCAGGTGCGCGAGGGCCAGGCTCCACTCGGCAGACAGGATCGCGGTCGGATCCGACGTTGACGATGCCTTCAACGTCCCGGTCGCGGCGGACAGGTGCTCGATCGCGCCCATCGTGTCGCCGAGTCGCAGCAGCTCACGGCCGAGTCGTAGGCGAATGGCGGCGCTTCCAGGGGTCGAGGACAGCTCGGCCTCCAGCGCGCTTACGATGCCGGTCCCGAAGTACGGGTTCGAGCCGGACTGCAGTGCGCGGCAGGAATCCGCGAAGTCGTTGACGCCCCTTGCGGGTCCGGCGGCGGCAGCGAGAAACGCTGCGAGCACTGCGGTCGCTGCGAGGCCGCGGCCCGGCATGCCGGCAGCCTACTACGAGGAGGGCTACTCCTTCTGCTCGTCCGGGGGTTCGGGGACGGTCGGTGTCGGGTCGTCGCCGCCCGGAGACTCCGGTGCGTCGATTTCGTCACTCGCCGGTGGAGGCGTTGGCGGCTCGGTTTGCGCCGCCTTCGCGCCGAATCGAGACGTACCGAAGGCGGTCATGCAGGCGGCGCCGAGGCCGATCGTCCACGCCAGGTAACAGATGACGAGGCCCGGGAAGCCGAACATGAAACGGAAGAACCACGGCAGGCCGAGGAAGCCAAGCAGGTCGGCCACGAGGGCCAGGGCCTGGATGGTGAGCACGCCGAGGGCGAGGGCGCCAAAGCTCCCGGCCGCGACACCGCTGGCGCCCCTGAAGCGGTTCCGGAGCCAGTCGCCTGCTGCTGCCGCCGCTCCGGTGTAGCCGAGCACCAGGGCGAGCGCCAGTGCAACCAGCGCCGCGGGCCACAGGAGAATGGCGAACGGAATGCCGATCACGGTTACCGCGAGCAGGATGCTGGCGACGATCAGGGCCGGAAGGATGAGCAGTTCGATGCCGAAGCCGACCACGAGCATGATCAGCGGATCCGACACCGCAGCGGAGCGGACCCGGTCCACGCCCTTGGGCGAAACGAGCAGAACCAGGCCGCTGAGCACGATGAGCAGTCCGGTGAAAATGATCGCCCGAACGAACTCGAACACCTTGCCCACCCGGAAGAAGGGCGGCCTTTCGCCGACATTGGGGAACCAGTCGCCGCGCCAGCCGTCGAACCAGTCGCCGTCCCAGTCCCACTCGAAGTCGCCCCAATCGACCTCGGAAATCTCTCCGAGCACCGTTGCGCCTTCTTCGCGGCTGACTCTGCCTCCAACGGTGACGATGTCTCCCAGCACCTCCGCTCCCGGGCCGAGCTCGACCTCTCCGCCGATGGCCACCACCTCGCCGGTTACGCGACCGTCGATCTTCGCTTCGCCGCCGATCGCCACGGCGTCTCCCCGCACTTCTCCGTCCACCTTGATGCCGCCGCCGATCGAGGTGACGTCGTAGGCCACTTCGTCGCGACCGACCCGTACGGTGCTGCCGAAGGCCACCTTGTTGTCGAGGTCGACGCGCAACGCCGGCCCGCTCTCGCCGGCAGCGTCTTCGACCTCGGCCAGGTCGCGTTCGAGATCCTCGATGCGCTCGAGCGCATCCTCGACCGCGCCCTGCGCGCGTTCCCCGGCCTCCTCGAGGGCTTCATCGAGCCGCTCGCGGGCGTCCTCGATCACGTCGCCGGCCTCTTCCCGCGCTTCCTCCTGAGCTTCCGACTCCTGCTGAGGCTGGCCGAAGGCCACACCCGTGCAGCACAGCCCGAAGGCGAGGAGCAGAGCGCCCGCTCTGAACCCTCGACCCCGTGGCCGGTGGACGGGCGCCCGCGACAACCGATGAAGGAGATGGACTCCCGTCAGACAGAGAAGCGTGACCAGGGCGATCGCTATCGTCGCCGCTGGTGTGTTGAGGACCAGGTCGAGCGCTTCCCCGACCCGGACCGCTCCGTTCAGGAAGACCACGCTTTCCGCCAGCACGGCGGCGGACTGGGTCAGGAGCCAGACGGCGGCGAACAGCGAGGCCTGAAGACCATCGAGCAGGCCCAGCCATGACGAGGGAACCAACCAGGCCGCACCGGTGAGCAGGAGGATCATCGCCGCGGCCGAGACAGCCAGCGGCAGCCGCGCCCAGTGGGGAATCTCGAAAGGCAGGATCGGCGAGGGGGCCGGTGTCGTTGCCGGTCGGCCGGTCGCGGCCACCTGCCGCATGATGCGGTCCGTCAGTCCCGCCGGTACTGTGGGATCTTCCAGCGACTTGAAGAGGGTCCGGAGGTCAATTCGGTTCCGCATCTCTTTCCTCACGGCGTGTGCGATTCTACGACGGCGACTCGGGCGCGACGTTCCGCATGCCCTTCGCCCTACGTTTCCCAGGTCGCCGTGGTTTCACGCTGGTTCCCGATCCACCGTGCTTCACACTACGCCATCCTTGCGCAGGCGTTCTTCTATCTCGCGGCGCGCCCTGCGCAGATTCGTCTTCACGGTTCCTAGCGGCATGCCGGTCGCCTCCGCGATGTCCCGGTAGGGGAGTTCTTCCCGGAACCGGAGCAGAACAACGATCCGATACTCCGGCCGGAGCGCGGCCACCGCTGCTTCGAGAGCGGACGACAGTTCGCGCCGCTTGACCAGCGTGTCGGGAGACTCCGATCGCTCGTCCTCGATGCGGTCCAGGATGGACGACTGGTCCGGCTCGCTCGTCTCGATTGGCGTGGTGGGGAGCTTCTTCCGGCGAAGCTGATCGATTGCCGCGTTGCTCGCGATCTTGAACAGCCAGCTGGCGAAACGCCGCCTCGGGTCGTAGCGGGAGAGCGCCATCCAGGCCTTGACGAAGACCTCCTGGGTCACGTCTTCGGCTATGCCGCGGTCCCGAACCATGCGCAGGACCAGGCTGAAGACGGGTCGCTGGTAGCGCTCGACCAGCGTCCGGAAGGCGAGTTCCGAACCTTCGATCGCCTCCGCCACCAGGGCGGCTTCGTCCTTCGGTCCGTGGGGCATGGGCTCAGTGTGGCATGAGGGGTGGCTGCCCATATCATTGCCGCGGTGTGCTTTGATCCGGACTCGACGAACTACGCAGAACTGACGGACGCGGTTTGCGCGGTGCGCATCGCGAGCCGGGCTACCCGACGTCTGCAGGCGGTCCTTGGGGGCGCCTTCCTGACCAAGGACGACCGTTCGCCGGTGACGGTCGCGGACTACGCGGCGCAAGCCCTGGTCAGCCGTGTGCTGCCACCGGAAGACGCCATCGTCGGCGAGGAGACGTCGCCGGACCTTCTGACCCCCGAGGGGCGGGAAGTCATGGCCAGGGTCGCGGACGTTGTCGAGTCCGAGCTTCCGGGCGTCGCCGTGAACGAGGTTGGCGACGCGATCGATCGCTGTTCGAGCACCGGCGGCGCGAGCGGCAGGTTCTGGGTGCTCGATCCGATCGACGGTACGAAGGGGTTCCTGCGCGGAGACCAGTACGCGATCGCACTCGGCCTGATGGAGGACGGCGAGGTCGTGGGAGGAGTGCTCGGCTGTCCGAATCTGCCCTCCGCGGCGGGTCGAGGTTGCCTCTTCGCAGCGGTCCACGGACGGGGCGCCTGGGAATTGCCACTGGACGAGGACGGGCCGGCGCCCCGTCGGATTGGCGTGTCCTCGGTTGCCGAGCCGAGGGAAGCCGTCTTCTGTGAGTCGGCGGTGTCCATGCACTCGGACCGGGGCGGTCACGCCGGGATAGCCGAGCGCCTGGGCGTGACGGCGGCTCCTGTGCGAATGGACAGCCAGTGCAAGTACGGGGCGATTGCGCGGGGCGACGCTTCGATTTATCTTCGCCTGCCGTCTTCCGCCACCTATCGCGAGAAGATCTGGGATCACGCCGCGGGGTTCATCGTCGTGACGGAAGCCGGCGGGGCGGTGACGGACGCCTTCGGCCGGGAGCTCGACTTCAGTCTGGGGCGGACCCTGGAAACGAATCGGGGCGTTGTGGCCACCAACGGCCTGCTGCACCGCAAGGTCCTGGCGGCGGCGGCGGCCGTCTTGCCGGAAGCGCCAGCTGCCTAGCAACCCATGGAGACCCTCCTCGTTACCGGCGGCGCCGGTTTCATCGGCAGCAACCTCGCGGCCGCCGCGCTCGCTGACGCCCGCGGTGCGGACCGGCGGGTCGTGGTGTTCGACAAGCTGACCTACGCCGGCAGCCTGAGCAACCTGGAGCGAGTGGCCGACGACCCCCGCTACACCTTCGTGCTCGGGGACATCGAGGACCGTGAAGCGGTGCGCAAGGCGTTCGCCGAGCACCGGCCGTCGGCCGTCCTGAACCTGGCGGCCGAAAGCCACGTGGACCGCTCGATCGACGGCCCCGGAGCCTTTGTTCGGACGAACATTCTCGGCACGTTCGAGCTCCTCGAGGCGGCCCGACTCGATCTCGGCCGCCGGTCGGAACGGGAACGGGCAGGCTTTCGGTTCATCCACGTCTCGACCGACGAGGTGTTCGGAAGCCTCGGCGAGTCAGGGCGGTTCCGCGAGGACACGGCGTACGACCCCAGCTCGCCCTACTCGGCCTCCAAGGCGGCGGCCGATCATCTGGTGCGCGCCTGGGGTCGTACGTACGGCTTGCCGGCGATCGTGACCAACTGCTCGAACAACTACGGCCCGTACCAGTTTCCCGAGAAACTGATCCCCGTGATGATCCTGAACGCCGCGTCCGGACTGCCGCTTCCGGTGTACGGCGAGGGTGCCAATGTCCGCGACTGGCTTCATGTGGACGACCACTGTGAAGGGCTGCTCCGCGTGCTCCGGCTGGGCGAGCCGGGCCACAGCTACAACTTCGGCGGTGACGCGGAGAGAACCAACCTCGAGGTCGTGGAGGCGGTCTGCTCGGCGCTCGAGGCGGAGTTCCCGGCCGCGGAGAACCCCGCGCTGGCGGCGAAGGGCGTGGGGAGCTACCGTGATCTGGTGACCTTCGTGGAAGACCGGCCGGGCCATGATCTCCGCTATGCGGTCGACGCCGCGAAGGCGCGGACAGACCTGGCTTGGGCGCCGCGACACGACTTCGAAACGGGTCTCCGCGAGACGGTGCGCTGGTACCTGGATCACCCGGACTGGTGCGGCGCGGTCGCTTCCGGTGGCGAACGGCGCCGTTTGGGCCTTCAGCAGCGGTTGACGGCGGCGACGTGAGTCCGCTTCGGGGAATCCTGCTGGCGGGCGGGGCCGGCACCCGGCTACACCCGGTGACGCGGGCGGTCAGCAAGCAGTTGCTGCCGGTCTACGACCAGCCAATGATCCACTATCCGCTCTCCAGCCTGATGGTTGCGGGCGTCCGGGAAGTCCTGATCATCACCACGCCGCACGATCAGCCCGCGTTCCGACGCCTGCTCGGTGACGGCCGGGACTTGGGCATCGAGCTTTCCTACGCCGTCCAGGAGGCTCCTGAGGGAATCGCCCAGGCGTTCCTGATCGGAGCCGAACACCTGCGCGGCGCCCGGGCGGCGCTGGCCCTGGGAGACAACATCTTTCATGGCCACGGACTGGCCGACGTCCTGCAGCGGGCGGCGGCGCGCCACCTGTCGTCGCCGGGCGCCACGATCTTCGGCTACCGGGTCCGGGATCCGGAGCGCTACGGCGTCGTCACCTTCGACGCGGGCCGGCGTGTGATCGGCCTGGAGGAGAAGCCGTCGGCGCCGAAGTCGCCTTACGCGGTGCCCGGTCTCTACTTCTATGACGACCGAGTCGTCGAGTTCGCACGAACGCTTCGTCCGTCGGCGCGCGGCGAACTGGAGATCACGGACCTGAACCGGATCTACCTGGACGAGGGGACGCTGCGGGTCGAACTGCTTGGCCGAGGGATCGCCTGGCTCGACACCGGGACTCACGAGGCACTGCTGCAGGCGGGCAACTTCATTCAGGCGCTCGAGGAACGGCAGGGCCTGAAGGTGGCGTGCCTGGAAGAGGTCGCCTATCGCATGGGCTACATCGACGCCGACCAGTTGCGACGGCTGGCGGCGAAGACCAACGACGCGTACGGTCGCTACCTCAGCCTGGTTCTGGAGGAAGGTCGGTGAGCGCTCCGCCCGACGTCCGCGCTACGGGGCTGCGCAGCGTCCTGATCGTCGAGCCGGTCGTTCATCGCGACGGCCGCGGTTTCTTCCTGGAGAGCTACAACGCGGCGATGTTCGCGAGAGGCGGCGTAGACCGGCCCTGGGTACAGGACAACCACTCCCGATCGAACCGGGACACCGTGCGGGGCCTTCACCTTCAGTGCCGCCGGCAGCAGGCCAAGCTCGTCCGCGTCACCCGGGGCGAGGTCTTCGACGTAGCCGTCGATGTGCGGCGCGGCTCGCCCTCGTTTCTGGAGTGGACCGGGTGCCTGCTCTCGGAGGACAACTTTCGCCAGCTGTTCATCCCGCGCGGATTCGCCCACGGCTTCTGCGTGGTCAGTGAGACCGCCGAGGTGCAGTACAAGTGCGACGAGTACTACGACGGCGACGATGAGCTTGCGATCGCCTGGAACGATCCGCAGATCGGCATCGACTGGCCCATCGAAGAACCGCTGCTCTCCGGCCGGGATCGCGCCGCGCCGACGATCGCGGGATGTTTCGAGCAGTTGCCTACGTTCTCATGGTGACGTGAGACGTTCTCCTGGTGAGATGAGCTCGGCGACCACAGGCGAGGAGGATCTGCGCGCGACCGACCGCGAGCAGCTAGAGGCGCACGGTATCGGCGTCGAAGAGGCACAGCGGCAGCTTGCCATTCTGCGCGATCCGCCCCCGAAGGCCGAGCTGATCCGGCCGGCTGTGCCGGGTGACGGCATCGACGCGCTACCCGATGGGCCCGAAGCGGACCGGCTTGCCGAAGAGGGACGTTCGGCGGCGCGATCCGGGCGCATGGTCCGGTTCGTGCCGGCCTCAGGCGCGGCGTCCCGGCTCTTTGCGGAGCTCAGGTCGGCTGGCGGCGGCGGCGACTCGGACCATCCCGTACTTCGTCGCTTCGCGAACGCGCGGCGCCATCTGCCGTTCGACGGCGGCGCCGTGGACGTCCTGGAGCAGTACGGCGACACGCCGAAGGCTCTGATCCCCTTCCACCGGTATCCGGACGGCAACGTGCGCACGGCGCTCGAGGAGCACCTGGTCGAGGCGGCCGCCGTCCTCGGTGGCGGTGGATCGGCGGCGCTTCACTTCTCCGTCACTTCGCGGCACCGGCCGGCGTTCGAGGCGTTGCTCCACGAGCGGTTGCCGGCGCTCGAGCGACGTTGCGGATGCCGTTTCGAGATCACGCTCTCCCACCAGTCTCCGGCCACCGACAGCATCGCCCTCGACGAGCGGGATCGACCCTTCCGATTGAACGACGATCCGGCGGCGTCCCTGCTGGTCCGGCCCGGCGGACATGGCGCGCTGCTCCGCAATCTCCAGCAGTTGGCCGATCAGGGCTTTGAGCTCATCGCGATAAAGAACATCGACAACATGCAGCCGGAACCGTTCCAGGGCCCGGCGGTGCGGGCGCTCCGGGTTCTGGCCGGCATGGCGCGGGAGATGGCGCGGAGTTCCGACCGACCGTCCCGGGTTTGCGGCGTCGTGCCGACCCTTGGAACGGCGGGTGGCGGTCCGTTCTGGGTGCGGAACGAGTCGGGCGACGTCGGACTGCAGATCGTCGAGACGTCGCAGATCGACTTGGACGACGCGGAGCAGTCGGCCATCCTCGGCGGGGCGACTCACTTCAACCCCGTGTTCATGGTTTGTGCAGTCCTCAAGCCCGGCGGCGAACCGTACTGCCTCGAGAACTACGTCGATCACGCGGCCAGCTTCCTCGTTTACAAGAGCCACGGCGGCAGACCGCTCTTTTCGCTGGAACGGCCCGGCCTGTGGAACGGCTCGATGGCCGGTTGGGAGACGCGGTTCGTCGACCTCCCCGGCGAGGTGTACACGCCGGTCAAGACCGTGTTCGATCTCGCGGGCGCGGAGCACCGCTACGGTGGAGATGACGAATGAACGAAGCTGCCCGAACTGCCGGTGCGAGGACCTCAAAGGCGGGCCTGGCCCTGCGGGTTGGCGCCGTCGTCGTTCTCATCGCGGCACTGCTCCTGTTCGGCCGGCGCGTGGCGGGCTACCTGCCGGAGTTCACCGCCTGGGTGGATGGTCTCGGCGTGTGGGGCCCGATCGTGTTCGTCCTGGGCTACACCGTGGCGACCGTCGCGTTCATTCCCGGTTCGCTGCTTACCCTCGCCGGCGGCGCGATCTTCGGTCTCACAGAAGGCACCGCGCTCGTCTTCGTCGGCGCTTCGCTGGGGGCGACGGCGGCCTT
Source organism: Holophagales bacterium (assembly GCA_009837085.1). Classification (GTDB taxonomy): domain Bacteria; phylum Acidobacteriota; class Thermoanaerobaculia; order Multivoradales; family Multivoraceae; genus Multivorans. The sequence goes on along the minus strand of VXUF01000054.1, from coordinate 126,812 downwards.
TCTGGCGTCCAGATACCTGGTCCGCGGGGCGATCGAGAAGCGCGTCGCCGCGGAGCCCCGGTTTGCCGCCATCGACCGGGCGGTGGGCCGCGAGGGATTCAAGATCGTCCTGCTGCTGCGGCTCACGCCTGTCGTTCCCTTCGTCCTGCTGAACTACGCTCTGGGACTGACGAGAGTGAGGCTGGGGGACTACGTCAGGGCCTTCATCGGCATGCTCCCCGCGACCCTGCTCTACGTCTACTACGGCAAGGTGGTCGGCGACGTGGCCGAGATCGCGGCCGGAGTCGGCAACGAGCGGGGTTGGGGCGACCACGCGCTCCTGGGCGTCGGTTTGATCGCGACCGTTGCCGCTACCACCATCATCGTTCGCATCGCTCGCCGGGCACTCAGGGAGGAGGTTGGCGAATGATGGGCGCCAGACCGGAGATCCTGGCGGAGGACCGGCATGACCGGGAGCTGACCGCCCAGGTGGCGCCGGCCGACTGGACGAATCCTGAACCGTCGGCTCGCTACCACCTGGTGGTGATCGGGGCCGGCACCGCGGGTCTCGTGACCGCGATCGTGGCGGCGGGCCTGGGCGCCCGCGTGGCGCTGATCGAGCGCCGGCTGATGGGCGGCGACTGCCTGAACTTCGGTTGCGTACCGTCCAAGGCCGTGATCGCGGCCGCGAGGCGATGGAGTGCGGGTCGCGCCGATCCCCTGTTCGGAGCGCCCGGGTCCGAGCAGTCTGGCGACTTCGGTGCGGCGATGGAGCGGATGCGCCGTGTCCGCGCGGCGATCAGCCGGGACGACAGCGCGGAGCGTTTCCAGGATGCCGGCGTCGACGTGTACCTGGGGGAGGGACGCTTCGTCTCGGATCGCTCGATCGCGGTGGCCGGCCCCGCCGGTGATCGGGAACTGCGTTTTCGGAGGGCCGTGATCGCGACCGGCGCCCGCCCGCTGGCGCCGCCGATACCAGGGCTCGAGCGCTGCGACTACCTGACCAACGAGACCGTCTTCACCCTCACCGAGCGGCCGGAGCGACTGGCCGTTGTCGGGGCGGGCCCGATCGGCTGCGAGCTGTCTCAGGCCTTCGCCCGACTCGGCAGCCGGGTGACGACGTTCGACGTGCTGCCCGCCATCCTGCCGCGCGAGGACCCGGACGCTGCGGCCCTGGTCGAACGAGCGCTCCGGCGGGACGGCGTCGACCTGGCGCTCGGCGCCAGGATCGAGGAGGCCGTGCCCGAGTCCGGAGCGATCCGGTTGACCTACGTCGACGGCGAAGGCGAACGTCACGAGACGATGTGCGACGAACTCCTCGTCGCCGTGGGCAGGACGCCGAACGTCGAAGGCCTGGGCCTTGCCGGCGTCGGCGTGCGATCTGACGCGAACGGCGTCGAGGTCGACGCGAAGCTGCGCACCACGAATCGCCGTATCTTCGCGGCCGGCGACGTGACGCCCGCGCCCAACTTCACGCACCTCGCCGACGCCCACGCGGGCGTCGTGATCCAGAACGCGCTCTTCTTCCCCAGCGCGCGGGCCGACCGGCTGATTGTGCCGCGCTGCACGTACACGTCGCCTGAGGTGGCGCACGTCGGCCTGGACCGCTCGGAGGCAGAGGAGCGGGGCATCGCCGTCGACGTAATCGATGTGCCGCTCGGCGAGAACCACCGCGCCATGCTCGACGGCGAGGAGGAGGGACTCCTGCGGGTCCTGCTCCAGCGAGGCAAGGACCGGGTGCTCGGCGCCACTGTGGTCGCGGCCGGCGCCGGCGATCTGATCGCGCCGCTCTCGCTGGCCGTCACCCATCGGCTTGGCCTTGCCCGGTTCACCTCGACCATCCTGCCGTATCCGACACGGGCCGAGGTGTTGAAGAAGGCGGCAAACCAGTGGCGCGCGACCCGTTTCACTCCGTTTGCCCAGCGGATCTTCGCGCGCTGGTTTCGCCTGACCGGCTGAGGGGCAGCTACAGGTGGCGCCTTCGCGGCCGGCGGCGACGCTGCCGTCGGCGGCGCGGTGCGGCACGGTCCGGCTGGTCGGCCGGTACCGCTTCGGCCCGCCGCCGCCAGGCCTCGAGCGCCTCGGCTCCGTCGCCCGTTGCCGCCGTGAGCAGGGTGAAGAGCTCGAGAGCGGGCCCGAAGGCTTCGCGCCGAACGAGGCTCTGCACGGTTCTCGAACCGCGGGGCTCTTCGCACAGGCGCTGAAAGGTCTCTAGCGCCTTCTTCATCTTGCTGCGACGCGCGGCGGAGAGCGCGAAACGCTCGCCGAAGTCGGCCACCACGTCGTCCACGAGCTGCTGAAGACGGCGGCGATAAACCCTCGCTCCGCCCGCTTCCAACCGATCCCTGCCGACCACGACCCGCGGCAGCAGCAGGGACGAGAGGAGCACCGCGGTCGGTACCTCGGGGCCCGTCCGCACCCGTTCGTCGAGTAGGCCGGCGAGGTTCGAGAAGCTGTTCGATCCGCTCGACTGTCCCGACACTTCATCGACCTCGGGGAGGACGACCGGCAGCAGTCCGGAACGTCCCATCCAGTCGAAGGCCGCGGCGCTGCGGCCACTCGAGAGCAGTTGGAGCAGCTCCTCGATCAGACGGTGCGGCGAAGCCTTGACCATGTCGCGGCGATGCGCGAAGGCGGCGCCGAGCGTCTCTTCCTCGATCTCGAAGTCCAGGCGGGCGGCGAACTCGCAGGCGCGTAGCATGCGCACCGGGTCCTCCCGGTAGCGCACGTTCGGATCGCCGATCACCCGCAGAGAGCGCCGCTCCAGGTCCGGTATGCCGCCGACGTAGTCGACGACGGCGCGGTCCGAGGCGCGATAGAGCAGGGCGTTGACCGTGAAGTCGCGGCGGAACGCGTCCTGCTTCGGGGTGCCGTAGGTGTTGTCGCTGGTCACGAGGAGTTCGCCGGGGGACCGGCGCTGGTCGTCCGGGTCAGGCGCGCCGCGGAAGGTCGACACTTCGACCACCTCGCCCGCGAACAGGACGTGGACGAGACGGAAGCGGCGGCCGATGATCCGGGAGTTTCTGAAGAGCCGGCGCACTTCCTCGGGCCGTGCGTCGGTGACGACGTCGTAGTCCTTCGGCCGCCGGCCGAGCATCAGGTCGCGCACGCTGCCCCCTACCAGGCAGGCGTTCTTGCCGCTCTGACGGAGCCGGTGGAGGACCTTCTGGGCCCCGATGGAGATCTGGCGTGAGGCGATGCGATGCTTGGAGCGCGGCAGAACGGTGGCCGGGGCCGGCGCTTCCATCGGGTCAGGGTATCAACGGCGGGTTCCGCGGGCGCTGCTAGGCTCCGCCGCCGTGGGCGCGCTTGACGGATTGCGGGTTCTCGACCTGTCGCGGCTGGCGCCCGGCCCCTACTGCTCCATGCTGCTTGCCGACATGGGCGCGGACGTACTGCGGGTCGACAACGCGGTCGGCGGGCCGGTCCGCTCGGGCGACATGCTCTCGCGCAACAAGCGCAGCATCGCGCTCAACCTGAAGACCGCGGGCGGCCAGCGCATCCTCCACGAGTTGGCGAGGTCCGCCGACGTCTTCCTCGAGGGCAACCGCCCTGGTGTCTGTGCGCGCCTGGGTTGCGACTACCCCACGCTTTCGGCTCTGAATGAGCGGCTGGTCTACTGCTCGCTGACGGGCTACGGGCAGACCGGGCCGATGTCCCAGGCCGCCGGCCACGACGTGAACTACATCGCGCTCGCCGGCGTGCTGTCCCAGATCGGGAACGGGAGCGACCCGCCGTTGCCGCCACTCAACCTGGTCGCCGACTTCGGCGGCGGCGGACTGATGGCCGCGTTCGGCATCCTCTGCGCCATCTTCGAACGGGAGCGGTCCGGTCGGGGCCAGTACATCGACGCCGCGATGATCGACGGCGCGGCATCCCTGATGGCCGTCCACTTCGCTCAGAAGGGCGCCCGCTCGACACCGGGGATCGGCCTCCTGGGAGGCGGTGCCGCGTTCTATCGCTGCTACGAGTGCAAGTGCGGCGGCTACGTCTCGGTAGGCGCCATCGAGCCGCAGTTCTTCGCGGCGCTATGCGAAGGAACCGGCGTCGGCGTGGCGGATCAGCAGATGGACACGGAGCGCTGGCCGGAGCACATCGAGGCCTTCCGGCGCGCCTTCCTGACCCGCACGCGGGATGAGTGGGCGGAGGTGTTCAGCGAACTCGATGCCTGCGTGTCGCCCGTGCTCGACCTCGACGAGGCGCCCCGGCACGCCCACAACGCCGAGCGCGGCACCTTTCCGATCGGACCTGACGGCGAGATCCACATCGCGCCCGCGCCGCGCCTGGGGCGCACGCCGGGCACGCTGCGGCGGCGCGAACCGCGGATGGGCGAGCACACGGAGGAGGTACTCGCGGAACTCGGCTACGGCGCGGGCGACATCCTCGAACTGGAACAGAAGGGAGCGGTCCTCAAGGCATGAGCAGCGACAACGTACATACCGGCCCCCCGGCGGATGGCGCCGGCAGAGTGTTTGAAGACTTCGCCGTAGGTCAGATCTTCCGGCACGCGCTGGGTCGCACCGTTACCGAGGGCGACAACGTCTGGCTGACGATGATTACCCTGAACCCGAACCCGATCCACTTCGACCGGGAGTACGCGGGCCAGACGGAGTGGGGCCGGCCCGTGGTCAACTCCTGCTTCACCCTGTCCCTGGTAACGGCCCTGACCGTGGCCGATCTGTCCCAGAACGCGGTGAACCTGGGCTGGGACAGGGTCCGGCTACCCAACCCGGTGTTCGAGGGCGACACCCTCTACGCGCAGAGCGAGGTGCTCTCCGTGCGCGAGTCGAAGTCGCGGCCGCACCAGGGAATCGTCGGCTTCCGGACCGTCGGCTACAACCAGGACGGCAAGCCGGTGATCACCTTCGACCGGACGATCCTGGTGTACCGCCGGGGCCACGTGCCGGCGAAGCCGACCCGCCCGGAGCTACGCGCCTAGCGGCTCTGAACCTTCTGCCGCACTAGCGGTCGGCGAGCGGCACATAGTCGCGGGTCGTGGCGCCGGTGTAGATCTGGCGCGGCCGGTTGATCCGGTTGTCCGGGTCAACGGACATCTCCTTCCAGTGGGCGAGCCAGCCGGGTAGCCGGCCGAGTGCGAACATGACGGTGAACATGTTCGTCGGGAGGCCCATCGCCCGGTAGATGATGCCGCTGTAGAAGTCGACGTTCGGGTAGAGCTTGCGGTCGACGAAGAACTGATCCCGGAGGGCGACCTCCTCCAGGTTCCTGGCGATCGCCAGCAGCGGATCGTTGACGCCGAGTTGCGCGAGGACCTGGTCCGCGGCGCCCTTCAGGATGCTGGCCCGCGGGTCGAAGTTCTTGTAGACGCGGTGGCCGAAGCCCATCAGGCGGAAGGGATCGTCCCGGTCCTTGGCGCGGTCGACGAACTTGCTGAAGTCGTCGCCGCTGTCGCGGATCGACTCCAGCATCTCGATCACCTGCTGGTTCGCGCCGCCGTGAAGCGGCCCGGAGAGGGCGTCGATTCCGGCCGAGATGGCGGCGAACAGGCTGGCGCCGGAACTGCCGACCATGCGGACCGTCGATGTGGAGCAGTTCTGCTCGTGGTCGGCATGCAGGATGAGCAGCATGTTGAGGGCCCGGGACAGAACCGGCGGTGGTGCGTAGTCTTCGCACGGGACGGAGAACATCATGTTCAGGAAGTTCTCCGCGTAGCCCAGGTCGTTCTGCGGGTAGACGAAGGGTTGCCCGATCGACTTCTTGTAGGAGAACGCGACGATCGTCGGCAGCTTGGCGATCAGCCGAACGACGTGCAGGTCGACGTCCTCGTCCTCGGAGTAGAAGGTGGCGAGCGACGAGATCATCGAGGACAGGATCGCCATCGGATGCGCCGTCGGCGGATACGCCTCGAAGAACTTCTTCATGTCTTCGTGGATCAGCGTGTGCCGTCGCAGCTTTGCGCGGAAGTCGTCCAGTTCGTCCTGATCTGGCAGTTCGCCGTAGATCAGCAGGTAGCAGACCTCGACGAAGGACGCTTCCTCCGCGAGCTGCTCGATGGGGTAGCCGCGGTAGCGCAGGATCCCCTGCTCGCCGTCGATGAACGTGATCGCGCTGCGGCAGGAACCCGTGTTTCCGTAGCCGGGGTCGAGCGTTATGGCACCGGTCAGGCTCCGGAGCGCGTGGCTCTGAATCGCCACTTCGCCCTCGGAGCCGACGATAACGGGGAATTCGTATTCCTGGTCCTCGTAGGTCAGCTTGGCCGCTTTCATCTTGACTGTCTCACCCCTTCTTCTTCCCCCCAGAGCTCTGCCCTTCCCGGCATCCGAATCGTCCTGGGCCACATTCGGCGCGGAGTGTAGCAGTCCCCCATGCGCTCGTGGGAGGCGGCGCGGTCCGGTTCAGACGCCGCGCGCTTCGCCGCCCCAGAGGGCCTTGTGGAGCTGCAGCGAAACCCGCACGGGCAGCCCGTCCTCGAGCACCCACGAGGCGAGTTGGGCGGGCTCCAGGGCGTCCCAGACAGGCGAGAGGTGGACGGCGCAGCGGCGATCGATCCGGTGCTCCCGGATGGCCTCTCGCGCCCACTCGTAGTCGTCGCGGTCCTGGACGACGAGCTTCACCTCGTCGGTAGCCCGTAGGTCCAGCAGGTTGGGCCAGTGGTTGTTCGAGACCTCGCCGCTGGCCGGGCACTTCAGATCGACAATGCGTCTCACGCGCGGGTCGACGCCGGAGATGTCGAGTCCGCCGCCGGTCTCGAGCAGGACCTCGAGACCTTGGTCGCACAAACCGCTCATCAGGGTGTGGACCCCGGGCTGGAGCAGCGGCTCGCCGCCGGTGACTTCGGCCAGGGGACAATCGTACGAGAGCACTCGCTCGATGACGTCGTCGACCCGCATCCAGGCGCCTTCGTAGAAGCTGTACTCGGTGTCGCACCAGGTGCAGCGCATCTGGCAGCCGGTGAGTCGCACCAGTACGCAGGGGCGGCCCGCGAAGGTCGATTCCCCCTGGATCGAGTAGAAGATCTCGTTGATCCTGAGGCGCTGCCGGGCCGGCAGCGCGGCGACCGGCGCGACCGGAAGGCGTCGATCAGGCGTCGTCGTCAAGGAGCTGTCGCAGCACGTACTGGAGGATGCCCGCGTGCCGGTAGTACTCCGCCTCCTGGGGCGTGTCGAGGCGGACGCGCGCGCGGAAGGCGATCTCGCCGTCATCGCCCGTTGCTCGCACACGCACGGTCAGGCCGGGTTCGAAGTCCGCTGCGAGTCCGGCGGCAAGCCCTTCGATGGCGTACTCCTCGCGGCCCGTGAGCCCCAGTTCGGCGGGACCTTCGCCGTCCAGGAACTCAAGCGGCGCGATCCCCATCCCGACCAGGTTGCTGCGGTGGATCCGTTCGTAGCTCCTGGCGATGACCGCCCCTACGCCGAGCAGCCGGGGCCCCTTGGCGGCCCAATCGCGCGACGACCCCGTGCCGTACTCGAGGCCGGCCAGGATGATCTGGGGCACGCCGCGTTCGCGGTAGGCCATCGCCGCGTCGAAGATCGACATCTGCTCGCCTTCCGGCAGCAGCACGGTGTAGCCGCCCTCGACTCCCGGCACCAGGTGGTTGCGGAGGCGGACGTTGGCGAACGTGCCGCGCATCATGACCTCGTGGTTGCCGCGGCGGGCGCCGTACGAGTTGAACTGGAGGGGCTCCACTCCCAGGCCGCGCAGATAGGCAGCGGCCGGACTGTCGCTACTGATCGGGCCGGCGGGCGAGATGTGGTCCGTGGTCACCGTGTCGCCGAGCAAGGCCAACACCCTGGCGCCGCGGATGTCCTGGACGGGTTCCGGCTGGCGCGGCATGTCGACGAAGAACGGAGGCTGCTTCACGTAGGTCGAATCGGCCTGCCAGTCGAACGTCTGGCCCGAGGGAACGTCGAGTGCCTGCCAGGTCTCGCTGCCCGCGAAGACGTCGGAGTACTGGCGCGTGAACATCTCTGGCCGCAGCGAGTTCTCGAGGGCCGCCTGGATGTCGCCCTGAGCCGGCCAGAGGTCGCGCAGGTAGACGGGTCCGTCGGGTCCGTCGGCGAGCGGTTCGCGGTACAGATCGATGTCGATGCGGCCGGCGAGCGCGTAGGCCACGACCAGCGGGGGTGAGGCCAGGTAGTTGGCGCGCACCTCGCTCGAGATACGTCCCTCGAAGTTGCGATTCCCGGAGAGGACGGAAACGGTGACCAGCTCGCCTTCGGCGATCGCGGTCGATGTCGCGGGGGGCAGCGGGCCGCTGTTGCCGATACAGGTCGTGCAGCCGTAACCGACGGTGTGGAAGCCGAGCTGTTCCAGGTAGGCGGTCAGGCCGGCCTCGGCCAGGTAGTCGGTCACGACCTTGGACCCGGGCGCCAGACTCGTCTTCACCCACGGCCGGGTCCGCAGGCCGGCCTCGACGGCGTTCTTCGCCAGCAGGCCGGCCGCCAGCATGACGGACGGGTTCGAGGTGTTCGTGCAGCTCGTGATGGCGGCGATGACCACGGAACCGTCGGTGATCCCGGGCCGTTCACCGGCATTCGCGGCGTCGTCGGCAGCCGTGGCGTCGTCGGCCGCGCTGTTGCCGTCGAGTACCGGCAGGCCACCGCCGCGGGTCGACAACTGAGGCAACTGACCGAGGAAGGAGTCCTTGACCTCGGACAGGGGAACCCGATCCTGGGGTCGTCGGGGGCCGGCCAGCGACGGCTCGACCGTGGCCAGGTCGAGTTCCAGCGTGTCGCTGTACTCCGCTTCCGGCGTGTCCGAATCGTGGAAGAGCCCCTGTTCGCGGCAGTACGCCTCGACCAACTCCACCTGCCGTTCGCTGCGCCCGGTGAACCGGAGGTAGTCGATGGCGGCACGGTCGATCGGGAAGATGCCGCAGGTGGCGCCGTACTCGGGCGCCATGTTCGCGATCGTCGCGCGGTCGGCCAGTCTGAGGTCGGCGAGCCCGGGCCCGAAGAACTCGACGAACTTGCCGACGACTCCGTGGCTGCGCAGCATCTCCGTCACTCGCAGTACGAGGTCGGTGGCGGTCGTGCCCTCCGGCAGGGCGCCGACGAGCCGGAAGCCGACGACCTGCGGCACCAGCATGGCGATCGGCTGACCCAGCATCGCGGCCTCCGCCTCGATGCCGCCCACGCCCCAGCCGAGGACCCCCAGGCCGTTGATCATCGTGGTGTGGGAGTCGGTGCCCACCAGCGTGTCGGGATAGGCGAAGGGAGCCTCGGTGTGACCGTTCCGCGAGGTCATCACGCCACGCGCGAGGTACTCGAGGTTGACCTGGTGAACGATGCCGGTTGCCGGCGGCACGACGCGGAAGTTCTCGAAGGCGGTCTGGCCCCAGCGCAGGAACAGGTAGCGCTCTTCGTTGCGCTCGAACTCGCGCTCGGCGTTGATCAGCAGCGCCGCGGCGGAACCGTATTCGTCGACCTGCACGGAGTGGTCGATCACCAGCTCTGCCGGCTGCAACGGGTTGATGCGGGCAGCATCGCTGCCCATGGCCGCCATCGCATCCCGCATTGCGGCAAGGTCGGCCACGGCGGGTACGCCGGTGAAGTCCTGGAGCAGCACCCGGCCGGGCATGAAGGCGATCTCGACATTCGGTTCGGCCAGGGGTTCCCAGCGCGCCACGGCCTCGATGTCGCCGGCCGGAACGACGCGACCGTCCTCCCGGCGGAGCAGGTTCTCCAGCAGTATCTTCAGGGCGTACGGCAGCCGTTCTATCGGCAAGCCGGCGGCTCCCAGTGTAGGCAGGTGAGCGATCCGGAAGGATCGCCCGGCAGCGGTCATCGTTCGCATCGCGCCGAAGCTGTTCGTCATGTCCACAAGATAACCCAAAGCGCCGCGGTCGTCAGTCGGCCATGACCCGCGGCCGCATGTAGAGTCGCGCTCATGTCGGGGGTGGACGACTTCGAGACGCCGACGCTGCTGGTCGCCATGCCCCAGGTTCTCGATCCGTTCTTCTTTCGGGCGGTCGTACTGCTCGCGGCCCACGAGGATGGCGGCGAGGGGGGCAGTCTGGGCTTCGTCGTCAACCGGCCGAGCCAGCTCAAGGTCGACGAGGTCCTGCGTGAACTCGACATCGAGTGGTCCGGAGGCTCGGAAGTCGTGGCCTTCGTCGGCGGTCCGGTGCAGCCTGAGGTCGGCACGGTGCTGCTGTCTCTCGACGGCCTGACTGGCCTGGAGCGGGACGGCATCACGGAGATCGCCCCGGGCGTCGGAGCCACGCAGAACATTCTCGCGCTGCGCACGCTTGCCCGTAGCGCACCGGATCGGATGAGGCTGCTCCTGGGCCACGCGGGCTGGGCACCGGGTCAGTTGATGCAGGAGGTCAGCCGCAGCGACTGGCTGACGGCGCCGGTCGAGGAGTCCATCGTGTTTTCCACTGATCCAGTAGGCGCCTGGTCGGGCGCGCTTGCGTCACTGGGGATCGATCCCGCGTCCTTGCCGAGCTGGACCGCCGGCGACGGCGACTCGAACTAGCTGGCTAGGTGCCGGTGGATCCGAAGCCACCGTCGTTGCGGCCGCCCTCCGTGGGCCGTTGTCCGAGGGAGTCGTCCTCCTGGAACCTGATCTCGGGCACGGCGGCGACCACCATCTGCGCCAGCCGCTGGCCGCGTTCAACGTCCACGGGCTCGTCGCCCAGGTTGGCCAGCAGCAGCTTGACTTCGCCTCGATAGTCGCTGTCGATCGTGCCAGGAGCGTTCAGAACCGTCAGGCCCTGGCGAAACGCGAGTCCGCTGCGGGGCCGGATCTGCGCCTCGTAGCCAGGCGGCAGGCCGAGAATCAGACCTGTCGGGATCAGACTTCGCGCGCCGGGGGCGATCCGGACCGGCTCTGAAGTGGCGGCGCGCAGGTCGTAGCCGGCGCTGCCGCTCGAAGCCCGTTCCGGCAGACCGGCGGCGTGCGGCAGCAGGCGAATCCGGACGGCAACGGCGGCTTCCGTGCTCAACGGGCCTCTCTGCCGGGCGCCGTGCCGTCCTGAACCCTGGGGCCGTCGAGCACTCCAGGCGGGAACGGCTTGCCGATCCACTCGCTGGTCAGCCGCGGCGGCGGCCGACCGTCGGCGGCGTTGCCGGGCCTGAGCTGGATCAGTTCGCTGGTGAAGTACCAGTCACCGACATCCTGCTGGCCGTTGAAGACGCGCTTCGAGGGACCGGGCGTCGCGCTGTAGACCCCAAGGATCGGCCCGACGACGGTTTCTTCACCCTCTTCCTCGTTCGGCGGCGGAACGGCGGTCATCGCGCCGCCGCCGGCAGCCGCGATGGCCGCGGCGTTGCTCGCCGGTTCGTCGTCGTCGTTCTGGTTGCCGCGCCGATCGGTGCTGCTCGCTCCCCCCTGCATCAGCAGTCCCCAGCGGCCGTCCTCGGCCATCGGATTGGGCCACAGTTGACGAATCGCCCGCGGGTGTACTTCGACCAGTTCCTCGAGCGCCGTCGGCAGGCGTCCCTGACGGACACGAAAGATCCGGATCGCCTCGGCGTACTGCAAGCCGCGGAAGATGAGTTCGGCTTCCTTCTGTCGCTGAGCCCAGCTGCTCCAGTAGGGCAGTGCTGCCGCGACTGCGATGTTCATCACCGTGATCAGGATGGCCAGGGCCACCAGGTTGTAGCCGGCCTCGGCTGAGTCGTCCCGGCGCCGCTCGCCGCGGCGCCTGCGGTCACCAGTCGGCATAAGCCTCCCCGGTCAGCGAGCTTTCCTCCGAGCCGGAGTGGACGTCCTCGACTCCCGGATCCCCGAACTGCGAAAGGTCGGTCTCGGCCCAGGGCTCTTCGTCGGTTGCCGAAGGGAACTCGGCCAGCACCTCGACCCAGGTCTCGGTGCTGCGGGTAATCGGGTCGGGCGGGATGGCCCGCAAGTACTCCTCCTCGACGAGCGCCTGGAGGCTCGGCGGATAGTGACCCTTGTCGGCGTAGTGCTGCTCGATCGCGTCGCGCATGACACGGAGGTTCTGCTTGAGGGCTGCCTCCTGCGCCCGCCGGGGTGCGTTCTTGAGCAGCGGCACGGCGACGGCGGCGAGGATGCCGATGATCGCCATCACGATGATGAGTTCCAGCAGAGACATGCCGCCCTGGGGCCCTGGGCGCTGGGTGCGGAGGCGTTCGTTCATTTCACCACTCCCGGTAGGGGACCCGGTTCAGACCGACGCCGTTGCTCAGGGAGTACACGTCGTAGACGTTCTCGCCTCCCCACGAACGGTTGTCGGGGTCATCCTGGTAGCTCATCAGCCCCCACGCCGCCTCGCCGGTCATCGGGTCGACGGGGATGCGGCGGAGGAAACGGATCTCGCCCTCGGCCTGCCCGATGAGCTGGATGGGCGCCACCAGGTTCTCGAGTTCACTTGGATAGCCGTCAGTGCCGATCTCGATCGGGATGAGCCCGACATCGCTGTAGCGCTTGTGCTCGTCGATCGCGTTGCGCATCTGGCGGAGGTGGGAGCGCAGTTCTGCTTCCTTGATTCTCTTGTTCGTGTAGGTCGCGGTCGGCAGGGCGACAGCGGCCAGGACCAGCATGACGGCACAGACCGTGACCAGCTCGACCAGCGTGTAGCCGGCTCTTCGCCACGCGCCGGCGGTCCTCATGCGACCGTCTCCGGCCGTTCACGATCCGGACCCTCTCCGTCCCGGATCTCGATCTCGAGCGGCTGAACGTCGGGCGAGGCCAGCTCCTCGAGAGCCGGGCCCTTGGGCCTGGCCTGCTCGACAGCGATCGTCGCCGTCCCCGGATCGACGGCCCGCACCTCGAGCGCCAGCAGACGTCCGCGGCCGGCTACGCCCGGCCGGTCGCCGAGCCGGCTAAGGCCCACGACGACCATGCCCGGGGTCGACTCGTTGGTCATGAGCGAGATCTCCTCGTCGTCGCCCAGGAAGGACCCCGCCCGCACCGCGGTGACTTCGATCAGCGACGGGTCGAAGCGCAGCCGCAACGGCAGGTGGGAAAGCGGTGCCGTGGACCGGACGTCGAGCCGCACCTCGAAACTGTCGCCGACACTTGCGCGCAGTGCTTCGGGGGCGAAGGTCAGCTCGATTTCGGCTGTAGAGCGGGCGGCCTGTTCCTGGAGTGCCGCAGGCACGATGATCTGTGTGGAATCGGGGGCCGGTTGGGAGTCGAGCCGGCCGGCGTTGCGCTGCGGGTTTCCGGGCGGCGGTACCAACTCAACACCCAGCGGCGGTCCATCGTCTTCTTCGCCCTGTGACTGTCCGCCTTCTGGCGCCGCGTCCCGCAGGCCCGGCGGCAGCCGTTCCTGGAGTTCGTCGCGCGCCCCGCTCTCCGTAGCCGGTTCGTCGAAGGGCCCGTCGACCCCGGAGTCGATCCTCGGGCTCGAGCCTCGGTAGACGACGTTGCTCTCCGTGCCGACCCAGATCGGAGCGAGGTCCTCCTCCCGGATGTCCGCGCGCCGGATGATGTGGGGCGTCAGGGTCAGCACGATGTCGGTGCGCTTGTTGTCGGTCGAACGCCGGGAGAACAGACGCCCCAGCACGGGGATCTCGGACAGCCCGGGAATGCCGCCTTGACTGTTCGTCTCGGACGTACGGATCAACCCGGCCAGGAAGTTCGTCTCACCGTCCCGCAGCCGGATGCTGGTCTCGATGTTGCGGCTGCCGATGATCGGCTGGCTTTCGATCTGGCCGCTGATGTTGCTGACCTCGATGTTGAGCGTGAGCGAGACCTCTTCGTTGTGATGCACCCGTGGTGTGATCTGCACGTCGATGCCGACGTTCTGGTACTGGTAGGAGGTGATCGGCACGATGTTGCTGCCCGCCGTGTTCGCGGTGTTGAAGCTGGTGACCGGGACCGGCACGCGGTCGCCGATCGAGAAGGACGCCTGCTCACCTTCGGTGATCCGAACCTGCGGTTTGGCCAGGGTCTGCGCATCCGTCGCGTTCTTGACGAAATCGAACAGGAAGCCGGGCACGGTCAGCACCCAGTTGTTCTGATTCAGGGACTCCACGTCCGACAACCGGAGGGGCACCTCCTCGCCGCCGATGTCGAGACTGATGCCGAGACGGTTCGCGTCCAGCGACAGGCCGAGCTCCTGGAGCTTCGCTGTGTCTATCTGGAGCAGTTCCACGTCGACGACGACTTCGGCCTTTGCCTTGTCGTTCTGCTCGATCAACCGTTGAGCGATCTTGACCTTCTCCACGCTGTCCAGCATGGCGATCGCGTTCAGCCGTTCGTTGGTCGCGATGAACCTCGTGTTCAGCAGGCTGCGCAGGATGGTCATCACGTCCTTCACGTCCGAGTTCGAGAGAAAGAACGTCTGGATGATGCGATCCTCGAACCGCTGCCGGTTCTGCTGCGTGTCCTGGAGGATCATGATCGTCTGCTCATCGAGCACCCGGTAGAAGTGGCCGAGACTGTGCATCAGGATCTCGAGACCCTCGATTGCCGTCACGTCGCGTAGCTCGATGCCCTCGGTCCCGACGGGTGCGTCGCGCAGCCGCGTGTCGAAGACGATGTTGATCCCGAAAGCCTGGCCGATCGCCCGATAGACCTCCATGAACGTCGCGTTCGGGAAGTCGAAGCTGACCGGCTCGTCGGACAATGGACTGAGCGTCGGCGGCATCGGCTCGGCGGCGCGAGCGTCGTCCTTCATCTGGGAGATGGTCCTGGGCTGGAGGCCGCTGGTCTCTATCTTCGTACGGAGCTTCTCGAGTTCGGTCAGGGCGTACTGGTTGGTCGGATCGAGCTGCACGGCTCGCTGCATCTCGAGCATCGCGTCCCGATCGCGGCCAGCCTCCTGCAGCTTCCTGCCCGCTTCGAAGTGGGCGTGAGCGGCCTGGGTCTTGGCTCGCAGCAGGCCGGCCCGGTAGCGGAGATCCGCCGGGTCGGCGGTGACGAGCTCCATGTAGCGCAGAACGGCGGTATCCCAGTCGCCCGTGAGCTCGGAATGCTGCGCCTCCCGGAAGCTCCGATAGCCACTGCAGGAAGCGAGGATCAGGAGCATCGCGAGTCCCAGCGAGAGAGCGTGCCGCCGTTGTCGCTGCCTTGGTTGTCGATCTTGTTTGTTCATGTGGTTCAGGTCCTTAGCTGCCGCTCGGTCGGCCGCCGATGGCGAGCCGCACCGGCCGTTCGTCCGGGAAACCCACGAAGAGCAGATCGACCGACTCGTAGCCGATGTTCTGCACTTCGAACTTGTCCTTGACGAGGTCGCCCTCGAGTGCGTTGAAGATGGACTTGTCGGCGTCGATGAAGACCGCGATCGGATTGTCGCTGCGTCCGAAAGACCCGATGTAGAAAACGTCGACCGGCGGTGGCTGGGTTCCGAGCGGTTCCGGCGCCGGTTTCTCCGGTAGGACGGCAGTCTCGGGAATGGCGGGTCGCGGCGGTTCGGGGGGCGGAGGCGCTTCCGGCTCGGCGCCGGTCGCCTCTGGGGCGGGCCGGGCTCCGAAGGACCATGGGTCCCGCGTCGGCCGGCTGGGCGGTGGCGCCTGGCCGAGGATGTAGGCGCTGAGTTCGACGACGTCGATCGTCGTCGAACGCAGGTCGGCCGCGGTCGTGCGCGTGAAGCCGGGGCCGCCACCGAACGACGGCAGGTAGCGCCACGCGGCGATCAACGCGACGACGCCGAGCAGTCCCAGCAGCAGCGGGTTCGGGCGGTTGGAGCTTGCCTGGCTGGCGCTCATGCACCCGCCTCCTGCCGGGAAGTCCGGGACTCGTTGCCGGAGAACAGGGTCGACAGCCGGAGATCGATACGCAGGTTGGGCGCCGCCTCGCTCAGGCTGATCGACTCGAGGGCGACGAACGTGTCCGTGACCTCGAGCAGGTTGACCAGCCCACGCAACTGACGGTAGTTCCCCTCGACCGTGAACACGATCGACTTCTCGACCAGGCCATACTGCTCCAGGGTCGCTTCCGGGTATGAGATCGAACCGGGCCGGAGGCCCGAGCGGCCGGCCAGTTCCTTGACCTCGCCGATCAGGTCGGTCAACCGTTCGCGTTCGGTCGCGAAGCCCTCGCGGTACAGGGTCCGCACCTGGCTGCGGGTCGCCTCGACCGTCGTCACCTGGCCCTCGCGGCGGGCCACCTCCTGCGTGGCCCGGGTGCGCAGGTTCTGGACTTGTGCGATCTCGTCCTCGAGCGCCTGAAAGCGGCCGGCGTAGACGCCGCGGTAGGTGGAGAGCAGGGCCGCGTTGAGGACGCACAGGCCCGCGCCGACCCAGAACCAGATGCGCAGGCGCCAGACGCGCCGCCGCCGTCTCACGGCTGGACCTCCGCAGGTGCCGCTGCTGCGGTCTCCGCGGTGTTGCCGGGCGAACCGCCAGGCAGATAGACGACGGCGATGGTGAAGTCCAGTGGGCCGGCGTCCTGCCGGCTCTCGTGGAGCAGCTTGGGATCGTCGAAGGCAGGATGCTCGAAGAGGGCGTCGATCAGGTCGAGCAGACCCTGGTCGTCCCGGGCTTCGCCGGTCAGGTCGAGGACCACTCGGGACCGGTCACCGGTTCCAAAGTCCGTTCGTCGCCGCCGGTTCCGGTCGCCGCGCTCGGGCGCCAGACTTCGCAGACGTGTGTTCCACGGCAACGCTTCCTCGATGTCGTTGAAGAGTTGTCCCCAGGGGAAGCGCCGGTCCGCGATGCGCTCGTTCAGGAACGTGACTTCGCGGTTCTGCGCCTCCAGGTCGAGACGCGTAAGTTCGGCGCTCAGCCGGTCGAGTTCGGTCTGGTCTCCGGCGAGCTGCTCCCGTAGCCCCGCAAGTTCAGCGCGGGCGTCGGCTGAGCCGGTGAGGTAGCCCCAGTACAGCACCGCGTTCAGGGTCAGCAGGGCGAGGCCGAGTGCCCACAGCAGGGCGGTCAGCCGGCGCCAGGGGCGGCGGTTGACGAACGGTCGGGCCGCAAGGTTCAGGAACCTGCTCACGTCCTCACCGCGAGCGAAGCACCCAGCATCGGCAGGGCGCGGTCGAGTTCGAGGTCTCCGGCCTCGGTTCCGCTGCCGGAGGTCGTATTGTCGTCGAGAACGCGGGCTGGTAGCCCCAGGCCGTTCTCGAGCCGTTCGCGCCAGGTTCCCCGGCACGCTTCGGCCGCCAGCATCAGAACGTGCTCGGGCAGACCGGCCTCGGCGCCGAACAGGCCGCGCTCCTCGATGAAGCTCCTGGTCAGCCGCAGCTCGCGCACCGCCAGTCGGGAAGCGACCGAGGGAGGAAGTGCCGGGTCGAAGTTCTTGTAGCGGTAGAGGGCGGGGCCGTCCTCCGTGTGCGCCAGGAGGGAGTAGCCGTCGCGGTGGGCAAGTACAAGCAGGAACGCGCCGCTAACGTCGTGCACCTGCCGGATGCCGTTCACGGCGCCGAGACTGGCGTTCGTGACCATTCCGATGTGAATCCCGGCACGGCGGAACGAGTCCTCGATCTGGGCCAGTACGCGCTCGACGCCGAAGGCGATCAGAAAACGCGCGGACTCGCCGGTGCCGTTTCCGGTCCGGGCGCCGCGGACACGCAACTCCTCTACCCGGAAGGGGACCTGCTTGCGCAACTTGAAGCGGAGGGCCTCCTCGCGATGCTGCGGACCCCGGGGCACGTCCTCGAGTTCCGCGAACGTCAGCCGCAGCCAGCGGTCCGGGAGGACGAGTGCGGCGGCGGTGACCTGAGCCCCGGTGGCTGTATCGGCCGCCTGCTGGAGCTCGGCGACGACGTCGTGGAACTGGGCGGGCTCTCGCAACGGCCCGCCCAGCGCCCCCTCCTGGAACGTGTCGGCGGGCAGTTCCCGTCGCCGAACGGCTTGTAGCTCGGGCGTGGGACCGCTCTGGCGAACGAAGTGCGCCAGGACGAGTTCGCGCTCGTCGAGCAGGAACACCGACGCCGGTCCTCGAGGCTCGTCGAGGCCGGCGAGGCGCTCAATCCACGAAGGTAACCTTGTTGATCTCACGGAGAGTGGTCACTCCTTCGCGGACTTTTTCCAGCGCGCTCTGGCGCAGGAAACGCATTCCCTCCTCGCCGGCGGCGCGCCGGATCTCCGAGGCCGGCCTCCGGTCGAGGATCAGTTCGCGGATCGGGTCGGACAGGTCGAGCAGCTCCGACACCGCCATCCTTCCGAAGAAGCCGGTGCCGTTGCACTCCATGCAGCCCCGGCCTTCGAAGAGCTCCCAACCGGCGATGTCGTCCCACACGAGACCGCTCTCTTCGAGCAGGGTGTCGGTGGCCCGCACCGGCTCCCGACAGTGGCTGCAGATGCGGCGGACCAGCCGCTGGGCCAGCACGCAGTTCAACGCCGCCACGAAGTTGTAGAGGTCGACGTTCATGTTCAGGAACCGGCCGAGGACGTCGACCACGTTGTTCGCGTGGACGGTCGTGAACACGAGATGGCCGGTCAGTGCGGACTGGATGGCGATCTGGGCCGTCTCCTCGTCCCGGATCTCGCCGACCATGATCTTGTCCGGGTCATGACGGAGGATGGAGCGGAGGCCGCGGGCGAACGTCAGTCGCTTCTTTTCGTTCACCGGAATCTGGGTGATTCCGTCGAGCTGGTACTCGACCGGATCCTCGATCGTGATGATCTTGTCCTCGCTGGACTGGATCTCGGACAGGCAGGCATAGAGCGTGGTCGTCTTGCCGGAACCGGTCGGGCCGGTAACCAGGACCATGCCGTACGGCTCGCGGATGAACTTGCGCAGCTTGGCGATCGTTTCGTCGTCGAGGCCGAGAACGTCGAGCCGCAGGTTCCTGAACTCCTGGTTCATGGACTCCTTGTCCAGAATGCGGATGACGCAGTCTTCGCCGTGGACGGAAGGCATGACGGATACACGGAAGTCGATCGTGCGGCCGCTGACCCGGACCTTGAAGCGGCCGTCCTGCGGAATCCGCTTCTCGGCGATGTCGAGTTCGGACATGACCTTGATCCGGCTGACGATGGTCTGGTGGTGGCGCTTGTCGATCGGCTCCATCGCCTGGTAGAGCACGCCGTCGATCCGGTACTTGATGATCACTTCCTGCTCGCGCGTCTCGATGTGGACGTCCGAGGCCCGGCGCTGGATCGCGTTGAACAGCGTCGAGTCGACGAGTTTGATGATGGGGCTCTGGTCGGCCGAGATCCGGTCGATCGAGAGCACTTCACCGCTGTCCTCGTCTTCCTGGACGAGCTGGATCTTGAAGTCCTCGGTCGCCTCGTCGAGGACGCGCTGCGCGCTCTCGGACTTCTGCAGGAGATCCTCGATCTCGGACCGAACGCCGATGCGGGCTTCGAGGGGTTGTCCGAGTTGCAGTTCCAGCTCATCGACGCGAACCACGTCCGTCGGATCGGCCATGACCACGGCCAGACGACCCTCCAGCTGGCGTTCCGGGATGAAGCTGTAGCGGAGCATCAGGTCGAACGGGATGTGCCGGAAGAGGTCGTTGTCGATGCGGAAGTTCGCAAGGTCCGCGACCTCAAGCCCGAACTGGGCCGCCAGCCGGGCCGCCTCGGCTCGTTCGCGGCCCAGCCGATCGTCCGCATCGCCCGCCACCCGCAGGCTCTCGAGATCCGACACGCCCTCCGCGATCAGGCGACGGTTGCGCGCCGCGGCGCTTTCCTCGTGGACGACCATCAGCCCTGCACCTGTCCCAGTACGCTGAAGAGCGGCAGGTACATCGAGAGCACGAGCAATGCGATGGTGCAGCCCATGACGACCAGCATGACGGGCTCCACGAGCGAGAGGAGCCGCTCGGTCCGGGTCTCGACATCCTCGTCGAGGAAGTCGGAAACGCTGTTCACCATCTCGTCCAGGGCTCCGGTCGCTTCGCCGACCTTGACCATGTCGATCGCCAGGTCGGTGAACACCCCCGATTCTTCGAGCGCCATGTGGAAAGCCTCGCCCTCGCGGATGCGCGGCCCGAGCGCCACCGCCCGCTGGTGCAGGAACCGGTTCGTGACGGCCGACGCCGCGGTTTCGAGCGCCGCGGCGAGTGGCAGGCCGCCGTGCAGCAGGGTGGCCAGGGAGCGGCAGAACTCGGACAGCGCGAAGCGGTGGAAGATCGGCCCGATGATGGGCAACCGCAGTTTCAGGCGGTCGACCAGGGCACCGATCCGGCCGCTTCTGCCAATCCTCCAGCTTGCCCAGATCGCGACCGCTGCTGCGGCCATCAGCACCAGCGTGGTCGGACTGCGCAGCACTTGGGACATGGCGAGGAGGAGTTGGGTGATCCAGGGAAGATCGAGATCGAGCGCCACGTAGAACTCCTCGAAGCGGGGCATGACGAAGAACATCATCACCGCCACGATGCCGACGGACAGGCAGATCAGGAGGGCCGGGTAGAAGAACGCGCTGACCACCCGCTTGCGGGAGCTCGTGACCAGCTTGAGCTGGCGGACGTACCGGCGAATGACCCGTTCCAGTCCGCCGCTCTGCTCACCCGCCTTGAGCATCGAGCTGTAGATCGGCGGGAACGAGTTCCCCGCGCCCGCAAAGGCCTCGGAGAGCTCCTCGCCGCTCTCGACGCGGTCCCGGATGTCGCTCAGCGCCTCCTTGAAGGCGGCGTGGCGCTGTCGCTCGCACAGCAGGTCCAGGCACTGGAGCAGGGGCAGTCCCGCGCTGAGCAGGCCCGCCAACTGCTGGTTGAAGATCAGGAAGTCCTGTCCCGGGATCGCCTTGCGGCCGCCCTCGCCGGTGGCCGAACCCGCGCCCAGAAGCGACCCGAAGAGGTGCTGCAGTCCGCGGCGCCTGATCTCGAAGATGTACAGTCCGCGGCGCTCGATCTCGCGACGCGCGGTGCGCAGGTCCGGCGCCTCGTGGATCTGCTCCACGATGCGACCGTCGGCGGTGCCAAGCCGGCAGACGAACTGCATGACCCGATCCGCTCCTAGTCGCCGGCGCCCAGGCCGTCTTCCCGGGGAGACCGTACAGTCACGGCGACCACCAGGCCACTGGCGTCGGATCCCCGATAGGGAAGAGCCAGGACCAGCGGCTTCCCGACCCACACGTTGAGGTGACCGTTGAAGACTCGCTCGTCGAGGACGGCGCTGCGGCTACGTTCGATCTCGACTCCGTACAGCTTGAGCCGGCGGTCGAGCAGCACGGTGCCGACCCGGAAGCTGAGCCGGAACTCGGTGCCGATCTCGTAGCGGACGTCCTCGCCCTCTGTCGCTTCGAACTGGCCCTGACCGAGCAAACGGTAACTCGTGAAGGCCAGCCAGTTGCCCAGCTCGTCGGTGAGCTGCGCGGGCAGCTCGGAACGCGGGTCGCCGCTGCCGCGGCGCGACGCCTCGAGGATGAAGATCTCGAACTCGATCTGCTGGCGCGGGTGGTCGAAGTCGCGCAGCAAGGCGAGCAGGTGCTCGAGCACGCTGCTCCGGTCCCTCAACACCAGGGTGTTGGTCGCTCGCTGCAGTTCGATCGTGCCCTGGGGCGACATCTCGTTCTGCATCCACTCCAGGGCGTCGTCCGCTCGCTGATGCTGGAGCGTGAAGGCGTGGCGGATCTGGGTCTCGGCCTCCTGCTGCGCGTTTCCGGGTTGCGCGAAGGCTGGCTGCAGTGTGCCGGCGGCCGTCAGCAGGGGCAGGGCGGCCAGTGCCCGACGAAAGGCGCCAACGGCGCTCACGGCGCCACCACCAGGACCACGTCGAGGCCGTCCCCATCGCCGTTGCCGGGAAGCTGGTAGACCTGCAGCGGTTCGTCGCCGAGCGGCTCGACCAGCGGCGCCATCGCGATGTGGTCGGGCAGCACCGCCGTGGCGTCCGCGATCTCTTCGGACGGCGGCGCGGCCTCCGGCCACAGCAGGAAACTCAGGCCGAGCGCCGCGGCCGCGGTGCCGGCGGCCAGTACCGAAGCCATGGGCAGCCGTCGCCGGGCGCTCCGCGCCTCGTTCAGGCGTCTCTCGGTCGCCCGTCCGTCGAGCTCGAGCCGCACGCGCTGGCGGATCGCGTCGATGTCACCCGCACTGACCTCCTCGTCGTCGCGGGTGGAGTTGCCGCTGAACAGCAGCACTGGATCCGCATCGAGCGAGGCCCTACGGCAGCGTTCGCAGTCTTCCCGGTGGCGGAGAGCGTCTTCCCAGGCGGCGTCCGCGGTCGCGTCGCCGACCTCCGAACTCCGTTCGGCTTGCTCGCGTTCGCGGAGGAGGGCAGCCCAGTCGGGGCAGAGAGAGGTCATGGGCGCTCCTTTCTCCCGGCACGGGTTCCGGCTCTCTGCGCGTACTCGGGGTATCGCCTGAGCAACTCCTCGCGGAGCAGCTTGCGGCTGTTGAACAGGTGGTTGCGGACGGTCGAGGGACGGATGCCGAGGATGCCGGCGATCTCCTTGCCGGCCAACCCCTCCATCTCGCGCAGCACGAACACGGCGCGCTGCTTCTCGCTCAGAGTGGAGGCGAGTTCGTGGAACACGGACCGGACTTCACTGGCGGAGAGTAAATCGAGTTGCCGCGCGGAAGTCTCTCCCCGTTGATGCTCGTGGTGCACCTGGAAACTCTGCAGCGAGCGCAGGCGGGAGGAGCGGGACCGCAGGTGGTCGATCGCGAGGTTCGAGACGATCCGGTAGATCCAGGTGTTCGGGCTGTAGCGGCGGTCGAATCGATGCCGCGAGTTCCAGACCCGCAGGAAGGCAATCTGGACGATGTCGCGGGCGTCTTCCCGATCGCCAACCAGCCGGGTGGCCAGTTGAACCAGCCGGGTCGTCTTGCGGCGCATCAGCTCGTCGAGCGCGAGATCGTCGTCGCGGCGAAGGCCCTCCAGGAGTTCGAGGTCGGATGCGTCGCTCCACGCCACCTGGCGTTGATGGCGGGAGTACGCGATCGTGAGACCGCTCCGGGGAGGATCTTCGCGTGGCGGTTCCATGCGGATGGCTTGCGCGGATCTCATGCCTCGCTGTTGATACGGAGGCCCGGGGCAAAGCGTCCAAGAGGCCGCGCTTCGGGAGACGGAAGGGCCCTCCGCCAGCAGGCGGCGGAATTATACTCGTGCATCAATACGGGGCTTCGGCAGTCCCATGACTTCACTGCGCGTTGCACCGGAAACGGTCGGGCGCCCGGCCGTCACCTTATGTGGTTCCTCTACCAGCTCGCGATGGCGGCAGGGTTGGGCGTGGCGGCTCCCGTGCTGCTGGCCCGGCGCGGCCGGCACTACCTGCCGACACTGCCTGCCCGGCTGGGACGCCTGCCGGAGGCCCGGGGGACCAGGCCGCTGTGGCTGCACGCGGCGTCGGTGGGCGAGGCCGGAGTCGCGGCGACCCTGGCGCGGGCCCTGCCGCCGGACCTCGACCTGGTGGTGACGACGGTGACGCCCACGGGTCAGGCGGCGGCCACGAGACTCTTCGAGCCCTTGGCCGCGGGTGGCAGGAGCGTGGTCGTCACCTACCTGCCGTTCGACCTGGGGTTGCTGGTCAGGCGTTTTCTGGATCGCTACGCGCCGCGCGCTCTGGTCCTGTTCGAGAGCGAGCTCTGGCCCCTGCTACTGCGGGACTGCCGCCGCCGGTCGATTCCCGTGGGCGTGCTCAATGCCCGCATCAGCGACCGTAGCTACGGGCGGATGAAGCGGGCCGGCCGTCTCTACCGGCGGTTCCTGCTCGACCCGCTGGGTCGGTTGGGCGCCCAGAGCCCGCAGGACGAAGAGCGCCTGCTGAGCCTGGGCGCGCGGCCGGCGCGCACCTCGTTGACCGGCAACCTGAAGTTCGACACCCCGGAACCGGTCCCGGTGGCCGGCCTGGAGAAGGCACTGCGCAACCTCGCCGCGGAGCGGCCGATCCTGGTCGCCGGCTCGACGATGCCCGGCGAAGAGCCGATCGTCCTCGACGCCTTCGAGCAGCTGGACCGCGAGGCCTTGCTGATCCTGGCACCCCGTCATCCGGAACGCTTCGACGATGTGTGGCGAGAGGTCGAGGAACGGTCGCTGCCGGGGATGCGACGGAGCGGCATTCCCGGCGCTCGTGCGCATGAGCCGGCGTCGGCGTCACCGCCCGAGATCGTCCTCCTCGACTCCCTGGGCGAGCTGGCCTCGATCTACCGGCTGGCGTCCGTCGCTTTCATCGGCGGCACGCTCGTGCCGACCGGTGGCCACAACCCGATCGAGGCGGCGCGGTTCGGCGTGCCCGTGATCGTCGGTCCGTCGATGGAGAACTTCCGGCGCATCGCGCGCGACCTCGAGGTCGCGGATGGCGTGACTCTGGCTGCGGACGGCGAGGCGTTGACCGAAGCGTGGCGGCGCTTTCTCGACCACCCGCGCGAGGCGACGGAGCAGGGCAGGCGCGGTCTCGCGATCGTCGACCGGAACCGAGGCGCCGTGGAGCGTTCGGTGGAGCTCCTGAGCGAACTGGTGGATCTGGATTGAGCGCGGCCCGCAGTCCCTGGCAGCGGTTCTACGAGTGGGCGCACCATCGCCGCCGCCGTTCCTGGTCGGCGCGCGCCGCGAGCCTGGGCCGCAAGACGGTCAGCATCGGCAACCTGCACTGGGGCGGCAGCGGCAAGACGCCAACGGTGATCGCCGTGGCGCTTGGCCTGGCCGACCTGGGCCCGAGGATCGCCGTGCTGGCGCGCGGCTACCGGCGCAGGGGTCGCGAGCCTCGAGTCGTGAGCCTCGGTGAGGGGCCGCTCGTCCCAGTGGAACAGGCCGGTGACGAGCCGGTGATGCTCGCCGAGCAGGCGCCGGGAGTGGTGGTGACGGTCGGCGCCGACCGCCGAGCGGCTGCCGCCCTCGCTCTCGAACGGGCGCCGGACGTCGACGTCTTCCTGCTGGACGACGGCTTCTCCCATGTTCGGGTACGCCGCGACGTCGAGATCCTGACCTTTCCAGCCGCCGATCCCTTTGCCGGCGGCCTCCTGTTGCCGGGCGGCCGGCTGCGCGAGCCGCTGGGCATGGCGCGCCTCGCCGACGCCGCGGTGCTCACCGGCCTCGAAGCCGGCGCCGAACCGCCGGCCGACTTCGAGCCGACGCTGCGCCGGCACGGCTTCGCCGGCCGGGTGTTCACGTCGACGCTCCGGTCCGAGCTTGTGGGCGGCCCGTCACCGGAGCGACCGCTACTCGTGACCGGCGTCGCCCGCCCGGAGCGCGTCGTCCGCACGGCGGCCGCTGCCGGCCTGGAGTGCCTGGATCACCTCCGCTTCCCCGACCACCACGGCTATCCGCCGCGTTCCCTCCGCGCGATCGAATCCGCCGCCGCCCGCCATCGCTGCGACGCCGTCGTTGTGACCTCCAAGGACGCGGTCAAGCTCCGCGGCCGCCTCCCGGCGGGGGCGCCGCCGCTTCAGGAACTCAGGATCGAGGCGTTGGTGGATGAGGAGTTCCTGCCCTGGCTCTCCGGCAGACTGGGACTCTAGTGGTTTGCAGGCCTTGCGTCAGGCGAACGACCGCCCCCCGATCACGGCCCAGATGATCCACAGGATCGCCACCGGGCAGACGAAGCGCAGCAGGACGTCGCGCCAGATGAAGTACCACCGGCTCACGTCGCCGTGGCCGTCGGCGAGCGCGTCGCGGGACTTGCTGCGGCTCAGGAACCAGCCGACGAAGATCGCCAGCGTCAGGCCGCCGAGGGGCAGGATCCAGTTCGAGACGGTGTAGTCCATCGTGTCGAAGAAACCGGCGGTGCGTTCGCCCAGGGGCGCCCAGGACGAGAAGCCGGTGACGGCGCCAAGCGAGAGTGCCGAGGGGATGCCGAAGAGGAAGACGGCGCCGCCCGAGAGCAGGCTGGCCTTTCGCCGGCTCAGACCCCTCCGGTCGATCAGGTAGGCGGCGACGACTTCGAGCAGCGAGATGGTCGAGGTCAGAGCCGCGAAGCCGACGAGCAGGTAGAACAGCGGCGCCAGGACGACGCCGAGCGGCATCTCGTAGAACATCTGCGGCAGGGTCGTGAACAGAATCGTCGCGCTCTTGCCGAACGTCCCGGCGCGTTCCGCGCCGTCGACGCTGAAGATGATGGAGAACATGACGATGCACGCCATCAGCGCCACCAGAGTGTCGAGCAGCGTGATCGCGGCGGCGCTCCTCGGGATCGACTGCCTCGATCTCATGTAGGAGCCGTAGGTGATCATCGCGCCCATGCCGACGGAGAGCGTGAAGAAAGCATGGCCGACCGCCTCCAGCAGGCCATCGGCGGTGACCGGGCCGACATGGAACAGGAAGCGGACCGCCTCGCCAAAGCCCGGGCTCCAGAACGAGTTGACGACGAGCAGGATGAGGATGGCCCCCAGCACCGGCATCAGCGTCTTGGCCACCCGTTCGATTCCGCCTTGCACGCCCAGGGCGACGACTCCGACCGTCACGGCCATGAACAGGGCGTGGAAGCCGATCTGGAGCGGCCCGTTACCGAGGAAGGCGCCGAACGAGTCGCCGAGGGTCTGTCCGCCGGTGTCGAAGCCGCGAAACGACCAGCTCAGGCACTGGCCGAAGTAGTACACCGTCCAGCCGGCGATCAGGGCGTAGTACGACAGGAGGATGAAGCTGCCGAGCGTTCCCAGGGCGCCCACCGCGCCCCAGGCCCGGCCTCCGATCGCGCCCCTGGCGGCCTCCACGAAGGCGCCGACGGGGCTTTGCCGGGTGCTGCGTCCGATGATCAGCTCCGCCATCATGATCGGCAGACCGATCAGCACGATCGCGACCAGGTAGACGAGGACGAACGAGCCGCCGTCGTTCGCGTAGGTGATGTACGGGAACTTCCAGATGTTGCCGAGGCCGATCGCCGAGCCGACGGCGGCGAAGATGAACCCGAGTTGACCGAACCTGCCGCGTCCGCCGGAACCGTTTGCCACGTCTGTTCTCCTGGTGCGTTCCTGGGATGGCGGCGGCGCGCCGCGTCACCGGCCGGCGGTTAGGTTAGCGGAGTGTGCACGGCGAGCTGCCTCAGCGGCCCGAGGCGGGCGCCGGGACCGGGCTGAACGGCGTCTCCGGGCCGACCACCCGGGTCAGCCACTCGGCGCGGTAGGCGTCGAGTTCCGGCGTTCGGGGATAGGCCTCGCCGGGCGCGAACGGGTAGCCGGACATGGCCTGGAAGGGTAGCGGCAGGTTGCTGTCCGCCTTCCAGGTGTTGCGGTCGGCGTCCTTGTCCCAGCCGAAGCTCTCCAGGAACACGGTTCGGATATGGCCGGGCGCAGGCGCCGGCAGATCCCGGGCATCGAACAGGATCCGGATCTCGTCGCCGGGGCCGATCACGATCTGGTGGTCGTCGACCTCGGCGAGCAGCTCGCGGACGTCGCCGAAGCGGGTGTACCGGCCGGGGAAGGGCAGCCAGGGGGACTCGGTGCCCGTGCGCTGGTAGTCGAACAGGTGCGGGCCGTTGGGTGCGGGCCGGGTCGGTGCCGAGAAGCCGCGGTACGAGAGGTCGGCGCTTGCCGCGTCCAGCCGGGCCTGGATGACGACGGCGTCGCCGTCGGTGCCGCCCAGGTCGGTGCTCCATGCGACGCGGTCCCAATGCAGCCAGCGGGTGGTCACGATCCGGAGCTTGCGGGCGCCCGCCGGCAGCGGCGGCGTGTCGACGACCATCGTCTTCGTCTTGCCCGGGGGGAAGCCCATCGGATCGAGCAGGGTCTTCCAGCCGTCCCCGGTTTCGACCTCGAGCCGGGTCATGACCATCTCCAGGTCGCCGTGCTCCACCGCCTGGGCGATGGCGAGGTTCAGGCTGGCGTCGGCAGGAAACACCCAGCCGTCCAGCCAGAGCCGCACCGGCCTGCCGGGCGCTTCGCCGAGGTCGAAGGTGAAGATCCAGGGCTCGGCGGCGTGGCCCTGGAAGCGAGAGCGCTCGTAGCCGTCGGCGTAGACCTCGTCGCGGCTCCGGATGCGTTCCGTCACGTCGCGGCCGCGTCCGTCGATGGCGTGAACGACGGGGCGGACGACGGCACTTGAGACGACCTCGTCGGACGGCCTGCCGATGTGTCCCCGGCCCGGGACGATGCGGAGGTTGCTGGCGACTTCAACGCCCTCGCGGTGGTCGACCACCCAGAGCCGCACCCGGTCGATGTAGGCGGCCTCCCATAGTTCTTCCGTGATCCGCAGGTCGTAGAAGCCGTCGCGGGGCGTTGCGCCGTCGACCCGGACGAGTTCGTCCGGGTCGTAGCCGTTCCAGACGCCGTCGGCCAGCGGCATGCCGAGCGGCGCGCCCCACAGCAGGTCGGTGACGAAGCTGACCTTCTCGCCGTCCCAGGTGTACAGGAAGGGACAGCTGCCCTTGAGTACCTGCTCCTCGACGATCGTCTGGTCGCTGCCCGGGTTCAGCCGGTTCTGCGGCACGCCGTTGGCCCAGACGACGCGGATCAGGTCGGGCCGTCGGCGGTTGCCGAGTCCGATATGGGTGATCGGTCGGTCGACCTCGAAGTACTGGTACGCGCGCTCCGACTTGACCTCGATCGTCGTGCCGCGTCCGAAGACGTTGTTCTTCTGGTTCCCCAGATCGAGGCCGACCAGCCGGACCCGCAGCCAGTTGTTCTCCGAACCGTCCAGGTTCTCGATGCGGTAGAGCCCGGTGGCGCCGGCAGCTACGAGATCCTGATCGCCATCGCCGTCCAGATCGTCGGCCCTCACGGCGGTGAACCCTGCCTCGCGGGGCAGTCCGGTGACCTGGGCGAGCCGGAACTCGAGCGCCGGGGCGCCCGAGTTCGAGGTCTGGGTCAGCACCCGGAGCTCGCCGTCGGCCACGAAGGCGATGTCCCGGCGGCCGTCGTTGTCCGCGTCCAGCAGCGCCAGGTCGGTCGCGTTGCCGGGCAGGGCGGTCGATTCGGAGGTCAGGGGGAAGGGGGCCACCGCTCCGTCTTCGGCCCGCTTCAGGATGAGGGTCGACTCGCCGGCGAGAAGGAACTCGGGAACGCCGTCAGCGGAGAGGTCGGCAGTGCGGACGGCCCGCACCGGCGATCCGGTAGTCAGCCCCCCGGTTGCGGGTTCGTCGCCGCGCAGTCTGCCCAGGAGCGTGCCGAGGAAACCGCGGCCCGGCGCCGGCGGGACGCGTTCCGCGAACCGTCCCTGGCGCTGGTTGTCGAGCCAGAGGACGCCGTCGTCGTGAGCGAACAGCAGATCGGTGTCGCCGTCGCGATCGGCGTCGGTGGCCTGGAGGTGGTGGTAGCTGCGCGCCTCGGTGTCGGGCAGCGCCTTTGGTCCCAGGGCTTCGAGAGGTCCTTCGAAAACGCCTTCGCCGGAGACGTTCCGCAGCAACTCGGGCGTGCCGCCTGCCGGCGCGACGGCCAGGTCGAGGTCGCCGTCGCTGTCGAAGTCGAGCAGGTCGGCCGCGGTCGCGGCCATTGCGTTCGGCAGGAAGCGGTCGCTGGCGTCCGCGAACCGCGGCGTGTCGTCGACCTGCCAGACCGCCAGGGGGTCGCCGACCGCGATCAGGTCGAGCTGGCGGTCATTGTCGGCGTCGCCGACCACGAGGACGCGAGCGCCGGTTTCCGGCGCGACAGCAGGTGCCGCGTAGCCCCCGCCGGCACGCCGCAACTCCAGACGTGCGGCCGAGTCGCCGCCGCCGGCCGTCGCGGCCCGCGCGATGTCGGGCCGGTCGTCGCCGTCGAAGTCGGCGACTTCCAGGGCCCGGTTCGGAGTCGGGGCATTGTCGATTCGGATCGCCCGGAAGCGGACCGGCAACGCTTCGCCGAAGTCTTCGATCGGCGACTCGTCCACGAAGCGCTCCACCGGAATGCCCCGGATGTTCGTGTAGACCTCGGCCAGACTGCTGTGCCAGCCCGGAGTCGCCAGCAGGACGTTCCGCAACCGGGGAGCGTAGGCGCGAGCGCGCTCCAGGTCGTCCGTCTCCAGGGCGTCGAGCACCTCTTCGATGACGCGCTCGGCAACCGGCTGCGCCTGCCAGAGCAGCTCGCGGATCCGCAGGTAGTCGTCGCTCGCGCGTCCCCGGTCGCCATCTTCCAGCGCGGCGGCTCCGCTTAGAAGCAGGACGACCAGGTTGTCCGGCCTGAGCGCCCGCAGACGATCGACGGCGGCCCGGAGATTGGCCTTGGCTTCGGGGCCGCTCATGATCTCGGCGTGCCGGAAGAGGGCGTACTGCACTTCGGGGTCGTCGGGCGTGGCCCGGGCCGCGCGGCGGTAGTCCACCAGCGCCTCTTCGTTGCTGCCGGCGCCTCCCTGGAGAACGTCGGCGCGGATCAGCAGCAGATCGCCCCTGTTGCCGCCCAGTTCCAGCGCCCGGTCGATCGCGGCCAGCGCCGCCTGCTGCTGGTCCTGGCGCAGGAGAGCGACGGCGAGATTGGCGTGGCCCAGCGAGTCCTCGGGCAGCAGTTCGATCAGCCGGCGATAGGTCGCTTCGGCCTGGACCGCGTCCTCGTTTTCGAGTTGCGCGTAGCCGATGCCATGCAGCCGCACCTGTTCCTCGGTCGGCTGCGCGGGCGCCGCCGCCGGAGCGAGCGCGGCGAGGAGAACAAGGGCGGGGAGGTTTCGAAGCATGACTTGCGGCGGCCGTTCGCGGTAGGGCAACGCAATCCTACGGCGTGAGGTTCTAGAGTAGTCGCCGCCGTGACCGCGAAGCGTCTCTACCTGATCGACGGCTACTCGACGATCTTCCGCGCCTTCTACGCGATCCGCGGGCTCTCCACGTCGACGGGAGAGCCGACCAACGCGATCTACGGCTTCATCAACATGCTGCGCAAGCTGCTGCGCGAGGAAGAGCCGGCGCAGCTCGGCATCGCGCTCGATGTCGGACGGGCGACGGTCCGCACCGAGGCGTACGCCGAGTACAAGGCGAACCGGGCCCCGATGCCGGAAGATCTCAAGGCGCAGATGCCCGCGATCCGGAGGGCGATCGAGGCCTTCCGCATCCCGATCCTCGAGCTCGAGCGCTACGAGGCGGACGACGTCATCGGCACGCTGGGTCGCAAGGCGCAGGACGCGGGCTATGAGGTCACGATCGTCAGCGCGGACAAGGACCTGTTTCAGCTCGTGAGCGACCGGGTGTCGCTGCTCCACACGGGCCGCGAGAAGACCTACGATCCGGCGCTGGTCGAGCAGGACTTCGGGGTGCCGCCGGAGCAGGTGGTCGACGTGCTCGCTCTGGTCGGGGACAAGGTGGACAACGTGCCGGGCGTCCCCGGAATCGGCCAGAAGGGCGCGCAGACCCTGATCAGGGAGCACGGCAACCTCCAGGCGCTGCTGGAAGCCGCGTCCGAACTCACGCGCAAGGCCTACCGCGAGGGGCTGCAGGAGCACGCCGATCAGGCCCTTCTGTCCAGGGAGCTGGTCACGATCCACACGGACCTCGATGTTCCGTTCGAGCCCGAGGCGCTAGAGATGGAGTCCCCGGATTACGAGGCGCTGGCCGACCTGTGCCGCGAGTTCGAGTTCTGGAGCCTGCTCAAGGAGCTCGAGAGCGAGAGCGGCGGTCCGGAGATCGAGCCCGCCGTCGTCGTGGACTCCGTCGAGGCGTTCGAGGCAGCGGCGCGGGAGATGGGATCCCGGATCGCGGTCGACGTCGTCTTCCGGCGCGGCGGCGAGCCGGCCGGGCTCTCCTTCGCAGCGGTGAAGGAGGGTGCCGAGGGCGACGTCGAGGTGGACCGTGCCCGCTTCGTCGGTTTCGAGGCGGCCGATCTGCGTGATGTAGCGGCGGCCCAGGTCCGCGTCTGGCTGGCCGACTCCGGCCTCGAACTGATCGGCCACGACCTGAAGGAGGTGGTTCGCCTGTGTCCGCACCGGGACGGCAGGCCGGAGGTTGCGGCGCGGCTCGTCGACACGATGCTGATGGCCTACCTGGTGCGCTCGGCCGTGCGGAGCTTTGGACTGGCCGAGGTGGCCCTCGACCGCCTCCACTACAGCGTCGCCACGCCGGCCGACGCGGGCCTCGATGGCCCCGAGGCCACGCTCGGCGACAACGCCGGCCTGCGTCTCTACGCGGCCGAGCAGGCGGTGCTGCCCGCGCTCATCCACGGAGGTCTGGCCGAGCAGTGGCACGAGTCACCGGGCGCACGCGAGGTCTACGAGAAGATCGAGGCGCCCCTGCTGCCCGTGCTCGCGGCGATGGAGGAGGAGGGCATCGAACTGGACTCCGGCGTGCTGGCGGAGATGTCGCGGCGCCTCGAACTGGACAGCGGCGACCTGGCTGAGGAGATCTTCGACCTCGCTGGAGAACGGTTCAACATCCAGTCGCCGGCTCAGCTCGGCGTCATCCTGTTTGAGAAGCTGGGGCTGCCGGTGCTCGGCCGCACTCGCAAGACGAAGAAGTACTCCACCGGCGCCGACGTGCTGGAGCAACTCGCCCAGCGCGGTTTCGATCTTCCGGCCAAGGTGCTTCACTACAGGGAGCTGACAAAGCTGAAGTCGACTTACGTCGATGCACTGCCGCACCTGGTGGCCGCCGACGGCCGTCTCCACACCCGCTACCACCAGGCGGTGGCCGCCACCGGCCGGCTGTCCTCGCACGACCCGAACCTCCAGAACATCCCGATTCGCACCGACATCGGCCGCGAGGTACGGCGCGCCTTCCGCGCCCGCGACGGTTACCGGCTCCTGGTCGCCGATTACAGCCAGATCGAGTTGCGCGTGCTCGCGCACATCTCGGGCGACGAGGCCCTGGTCGACATCTTCCGGCATGGCGGCGACATCCACCGCTCGACCGCGGCCACCGTGTTCGGGGTGGCGCCCGCCCTGGTCACCGATGAGCAGCGGCGCGCCTCGAAGACGATCAACTTCGGGATCATCTACGGCATGAGCGCCTTCGGCCTGGCTCGCGCGCTGGGCATCGCCCGCGGCGAGGCCCAGGCGTTCATCGCGGCCTACTTCGAGCGCTTCCCCGGCGTGCGCGCCTACACCGAGCAGACCCTGTCCAGCGCCGAGGAGACGCTCCAGGTCGAGACCCTCTACGGCCGCGTCCGCTACATCCCCGACATCAAGAGCCGCAACCGGGCGGTGCGCGAGAACGCCCGCCGGATGGCCGTCAACGCCCGCATCCAGGGCACGGCCGCCGACCTGCTGAAACTGGCGATGATCGCCGTCGACCGCCGCCTGCGGTCGGAACTCGGAGCCGCGCGACTGCTCCTGACCGTCCACGACGAACTCGTCCTCGAAGCGCCATCGGCGGACATGGACGCACTCGCGTCCCTGGTCCGCCAAGAGATGGAGGGAGTCGCCGACCTCAGGGTTCCCCTCGTCGTCGACATGGACTCCGGCCCGGACTGGTACGAAGCCAAGGCATAACCGACCGGGCGTCCCACACTGGGTGCGCCGGCGTCCCCGCCGGCCGCCGCCGAAGGCGGCCAGGAAAGCGCGTTTACTCCTTAACTCCGCAGCGCCGGAATCACCCGCTCCCCGTACGCCGCCAGCGTCCCCTCCTTGTCGTCGTGCATCAGGTAGACGGCGAAGTGATCGACCCCCAGGGACTTCAGTTCCCGGAGCTTCTCGATGTGGTCTTCGGCCGGTCCGAGCACGCACAGCCGGTCGACGATGCCGTCCGGAACGAACTCGGTGTCCGGGTTGTCGCTGCGGCCGTGGTGGGAGTAGTCGTACCCCTGCCGCTGGCGGATGTACTCGGCGAGCGCATGCGGGACCTTCGAGTCGTCCTCGCCGTAGCGCATGACGAGATCGTGGATGTGGTTGCCGACCATGCCACCGAACCAGCGCAACTGGTCCCGCTGGTGCGCGAGGTCGTCGCCGACATAGGCCGGGGCGACCACGCAGACCGTGATCGCGTCCGGGTCGCGGCCCTCGTCTTCGGCGGCGTCGCGCACCGCCTGGAGCGTCCACTCGAGGATCTTCGGGTCGGCCAGTTGCAGCACGAAGCCGTCGGCGTGACGGCCGACCGTGTCCAGCGCCTTCGGGCCGTAGGCCGCGAACCACACCGGCAGTTCGGCGCCGCTCTCCTCGCGCCAGGGGATCCGCACTGTGGTGCCGCCCAGGTCCGCCTCGCGGCCGGCGAACAGAGCGCGGATGACGCCCATTGCGTCGACCGCCGCCGCCAGCGACTCCGGCCGGCGTCCGATGTAGCGGAGCGCCGAATCGCCCCGCCCCATCGCGCACTTCGTCCGGCCGGGATACATCGAATCGAGCGTCGCGAACAGCGACCCGAGCACCGTCGTATCGCGCGTGCCGGGATTCGTCACCATCGGGCCGACCGCCATCCGCTCCGTGCTCGCCAGGATCTGCGAGAAGATGACGAACGGCTCCGGCCAGAGCACGTGGGAGTCGAAGAGCCAGCAGTCGTCGAAGCCCCGCTTTTCGGCCAGCGCCGCGAGTTCCACGACGCGGGAGATCGGCGGGTCCGGCTGGAGGACCACGCCGAAGGACATCGAGCTGGAGGCGCTCATTGGAGCAGGCTAACAGCCTTCGCGTCGGGACTGTCGTTCAGGTGGGTGCGGTCTGGCCCCGCGGACGGAGCACCCGCCGGCGGTCCCCTTCCCGTCGCGTTAGCCGCTGGCGGTCCAGGTGCTCCAGCAGCGGAATCGCCCACTTGCGGGTCAGGCCGAAGCGGTCCTTGAACTCGGCGACGGTGAAGGTGTCCCAGCCGGTGGCGAACAGGTCGGCCTGGAACCTCTCCAGCGCGGCGGCGGCGAGGAGCAGTCCGTTCGGTAGCCGGACGAGCTTGCCGCGGTCGACGAGGTAGCGGAGGACGCCGTCGAAGACCTGGGGCTTGGCCCCCAGGCTGCGGCAGAGCTCCTCGGGAGAGCCCGGGGTCAGGCCCTGCCGCTCGAAGCCTTCGACGAGGTCCCGGGCGAGCTGCGACTCGGCGCCGGTCAGTTCGCTGGTGCGTCCCGGGAGGGTCACGAGTTCACCCTCGACGACGATGCTCAGGTCCTTGCCGCCGCGGCTCGACCAGTCCAGGTAGGCGGATGCGAGGTCGGCGGCGCGCGCGCCCAGCAGCCGGCGGACCAGTTCGGCCTTCGGCATGCCGCGGGACAGGCGGTCGGCGGCGAAGTGCGCTTCGACCAGGCGGCGAGCGCGGCGGGTCACGCGCCGGACGGCGGCGGCGCTGACGAAGCGATCTGAGCCTGCCGGCAGCAACAGTCCATCCAACGCGGCGCGGTTCAGCACGTCCTCGGCATCGCCGGGGACGACGCCCAGGCGCAGAGCCAGTTCGGTCACAGGCAGACCGGCCTCGCGGCCGTCAACGGTCCATTGCACGGCGGCGGCCTGTCGGTCGCCGGAGTTGAGCGCGTCGATCGCCGCTCCGAGAGCTCGACCTCGAGGACGCCTCCAGGCCGGGTCGAGCACCTCGCCGCCGCCGAGGGTCGTCTGGGGCGAGGGTCTGCGGATGACGAACCGGTCGCCGCGGACCGCCACGAGCGGTTCGTCGAGCCGGATCTCGGCCACCGCCTCCTGACCGGGCATCAGCCGCTCGGCCTCGAGCGGCCGCAGCTTGCCCATCCGCTGCGCGGCGTTGACGTGGAGCCGCACCGGGCTGCTGCCGTCGAGCGGCTCGGGCGCCGTGGAGAGCAGCCGGCAACGCACGAGCAGGGAAGTCGTGGCGCGGTAGACGCCGGGGGCGGTCAGCTCGTGGCCGCGGGCGACCTGCTCGAGGTCGATGCCGACGAGCTGGAGCGACGTGCGCTCGCCGGCTTCCGCCTGTTGGCGGCGGTCGCCGTGGACCTCGATGCTGCGCACCCGTGCGCGGCCGACGGCGGGCAGGATGTCCAGCTCGTCGCCCACGTTCACGAGGCCACGGGCGAGGGTACCCGTAACCAGCACACCGAGTCCGCGCAGGTGGAAGGCGCGGTCGATCGGCAGTCGGGCGGGCAGGGTGCGATTGCGGTCGATCGGGGCCGCCGACCCGGCAAGCTCGACCAGGGCCGCGCGGAGCTGGTCCAGACCCTCTCCGGTCTGGGCCGACACCGGCAGGATCGGCGCGCCCGCGAACGGGGTTTCGGCAAGCGCCTCCTCGAGCTCCAGTTCGGCAAGCTCCACCAGCTCTGAAGACACCAGGTCCGTCTTCGAGAGCACCGCCAGGCCGGCCGGGATCCGGAGCAGGGAGCAGATCGCGAGGTGCTCCAGGGTCTGCGGCATGACCCCTTCGTCCGCGGCCACGACCAGGACCATCATCTGGATGCCGCCGAGCCCGGCGAGCGCGTTGTGGACGAACCGCTCGTGGCCGGGCACGTCGACGAAGCCGATCTGCCAGCCGTCCTCGACCATCGACGCAAACCCGAGGTCGATCGTGATGCCGCGCTGCTTCTCCTCTTCCCAGCGGTCGCAGTCGATCCCGGTCAGGGCCTGAACCAGCCGGGTCTTGCCGTGGTCGACGTGGCCGGCGGTGCCGACGACGAACCGGTTGGCGGCTACCTCGCTCACGAACCGCGTTCGGGATCGATGCCGTAGGCCTGGAGCTTGCGGTACAGGTGGCGGCGGTCGATTCCCAGGTCCCGCGCGGTCTGGGAGACGTTGCCGCCGGCGGCGCCGAGCTTGCGCTCGATGTACAGCCGCTCGAAGGTCTCGCGGGCCTCCTTGAGCGACGCGTAGTCGCTTTCGACCGGGGCCGTGGCGTCCGTGCCACGCACCCTCGGTGGCAGGTCCGCTTCCGTGACCACGTCGCCCGGCGCCATGATCATCAGGCGTTCGCTCAGGTTGCGAAGTTCCCGCACGTTCCCTGGCCACGCGTAGGCGACCAGCCGCTCGAGCGCCTGGGCGTCGACCGTCTTGGGGCGTCGACCGGCCTCGGCGGCGAAGCGCTGGAGGAAGTGGTCGATCAGGGCCGGGATGTCCTCACGCCGCTCACGAAGGGCCGGTACGTGGAGCGGAATGACTGCGAGCCGGAAGTAGAGGTCCTCGCGGAACCGGCCGGCGGGGAGTTCGCTCTCTTCCAGGTTCTTGTTCGTCGCTGCCAGTACCCGCACGTCGACCTCGATCGGCTCGGAACCTCCCACCCTCTCGAACCGCTGCTCCTCGAGCACGCGCAGCACTTTGGCCTGGGTGTTCAGCGACATGTCGGCGATCTCGTCCAGGAACAGCGTGCCTCCATCGGCCTGTTCGAAGCGTCCGCGGCGGTTCTCCGAGGCTCCGGTGAACGCGCCCTTGATGTGGCCGAAGAGTTCGCTCTCGATCAGCTCCTCCGGGATCGCGGCGCAGTTCACCTCGACGAAGGCCCGGTGCCTGCGCTGGGAGAGGTTGTGGACACGCCGTGCGACGAGTTCCTTGCCAGTGCCGTTCTCGCCGGTGATCAGGATCCGGCTCTCGGCGCGCGCCGAGAGCTTCAGTTCGTTCTTCAACTGCCGCATCGGCGGCGAGTCGCCGATGAGCTGCCGCTCCGGATCGAGCCGGTTCGACAGCTCCCGCACCTGGCGTTCGAGCCGGTTTCGCTCCAGGGCGTTCTCGACCGACACGACGATCCGATTGAGCGCCAGCGGCTTCTCCAGGAAGTCGTGCGCGCCGATTCGCATGGCCTTGACCGCGGTGTCGATGTTCCCGTGGCCGGAGATGACGATCACCGGGGTCTGGAACTCGCCCTCCCGGAGTTCCTCCAGGATCTCCAGACCGTCCCGGTCGGGCAGCCAGACGTCGAGCAGGACGAGATCGAACTCGTCGCTTGCCATCAGCGCCTGGCCGCTCACCGCGTCCGCCGCCGCGGTCACCGAGTGGCCTTCGTCCTCGAGGATGCCCCGCAGCGTCTGACGGATGCCGGCCTCATCGTCGACGATCAGAATGCGCGCCTTGCTCATCGTCGGATGTCGGTGATCGCGGAGCTACCGCGGCAGTTCGGACTGAGGCAGTTCAATCGTGAAGGTCGTGCCGCGAGGCTCGTTGTCCTCGACCCGGATCGAACCGTTGTGATCGCTCACGATGCGCTGCACGATGGCGAGGCCCAGCCCCGACCCGCGCCCCTTGGTCGAAAAGTACGGCAGGAAGAGCTTCTCGCGGGCGCCCTTCGGCACGCCGCTGCCGGTGTCCCTGACGGACAGGTCGAAGACCCCGTTGCTGCGGCGGGCCCGGACCATCACCTGGCCGGGCGGGCTCGTGGCGGCGATGGCGTTGTCCAGCAGGTTGACCAGGGCGGAGCGCATCTGGTCGGCGTCGAGTTTGGCATGGAGACCCTCTTCGCCGGCCTCGATGCGCGCCTCGACCTCGACTCCGGGTTTCAGCTCGCGGTAGAGGTCGACCGTCTCGCTGATCAGCTTTGCTATGTCCACGTCGCGGGGCTGGGGACGCCGCATGCGGGCGTAGCGCGCGAACTGGTCCACGAGATTCTGCATGTTGCCGACCTCGCGGACGACGATCTGCGCGCCTTCCTCGACCGCGGCGCCGAGCCTCGCGTCGTTGCCTTGCGCCTTGCGCAGCAGTCGCTCGGCGGCGAGCTTGATCGGAGTCAGCGGGTTCTTGATCTCGTGCGCGATCCGGCGCGCGGCCTCGGTCCATGTGGCGGCCTTCTGGGCGTCGAGCAGCGCCGTCAGATCCTCGATCACGAGAACGTGACCGAGCAGTTCGAAGCCGCCGCTGCCGTCCGGGGCGCGCAGCGGGCTGGTCTTGACCTCCAGCGTCTTCCAGTCGTCCCTGCCGCCGAGGCTGACTTCGCGACGGGCCGGGGTCGCCCGGGAGCGGCGGGAGCCGGTCGCCCCCCGGACGGTCGAGTCCGGCAGGTCGGCGAACACGGCCTCGACGCCCTTGTCGGGGAGCAGTTCGCTCAGGGCTTCGGGCGGGGCGCCGGCGAGCGAGACATGCGCCGGAAGTCCCAGCATCTCCATCGCGGCACGGTTGCAGGTCAGGATGCGGCCGTCGCGATCGAGCGAGAGAACGCCGGCCGGTCCGCTCTCGAGCACCGCTTCGATGCGGGCGCGCTCGGCGTCCAGGCGGCGGTTCGTCGCGACCAGGTCGCGGTTTGATTCCTGCAACGCGTCGGTCATCCGGTTGAAGGAGTCGACCAGGACCTGGACCTCGTCGTCGGCGGCCGCTTCGACCCGGTGTTCCAGATCGCCACCGGCGATGCGCCGGGTGCCGTCCGCCAACGCTTCGATCGGACCGGTGACACGGCCGGCGAGGTAGAGACCGACCCAGCACGAGACGAGCAGGATGCACAGCGTCACGGTCAGGAACAGGAGCCAGTACGCGGCCCGGATCTCATCGCGCTGGGCGTGCAGTTGCCGC
This sequence comes from Holophagales bacterium, assembly GCA_009837085.1. Classification (GTDB taxonomy): domain Bacteria; phylum Acidobacteriota; class Thermoanaerobaculia; order Multivoradales; family Multivoraceae; genus Multivorans. Next base: position 88,005 of record VXUF01000054.1, on the reverse strand, counting down.
CGGGACTGGTAGGCGGCGATCAGGGTCTCCGTGTTGCCGGCGAGCTCGGCATCGAGCAGCCTGCCGGCGACGGCCACCGTGGTCTCGGCGCCGCCCTCCCGTGCCGCCGCGGCCAGGATCAGGCGCTCCTCTTTGCCCGCCACCTCACCGATGGCCCGGGCGGCGCCGGTGCGGACCGCTTCGAGCAGCATGCCGCGGGTCGGCTCGGGCACTTCTGAAAGCGCCTGCGGTTTGACCCTGGCCTGCAGGAAGGTGGTGTCGCGGTAGACCGCCAGGTAGTCCAAGTCGGCCTCGGAGAGCGCGTCACCGAGCGCCCCCAGCAGCCTGCCGCGCCCGCGCGGGCTCTCCAGGTCCAGGCTCTCGGTGTCGGCGAGAAAGCGCTCGGCGTCGCGCAGCAACTGGTCCTGCTGTGTTGAGGTCAGGGCCTGGGAGACCTGGTTCGCCGGTTCCAGCAGGTCGTCGATATCGGTCCGGAACATGCGGTCGATCGAGCCCTGGAGCAGTTCCGTGGCGTAGGCGAACAGAACGAGTCCGGGTATGAGCGACAGGCCGATGTAGGTCAGGATGAGCTTGGTGCGGAACTTGGCGCCCAGACGCTGGCGTCGACGCTCGATCCACAGCTTGGTCAGGTTGCGGACGAGCACGAAGACGACGATCAGGATCAGCACCACGTTCAGATTGCGCAGCGCGAACAGCAGGATGCTGTTGTTCAGCACCGTGGGGTCGATCTCGCGGCCGCGCTGGAGCGCGTAGTAGCCGGCGGTCGGCACCGCCAGGGAAAGAGCCAGGAGCCAGACCAGGAAGCGGTTGGTCTTGATGAGTTCCCGCAGGGGTGGGCGGGACGCGGTGAAGTGCGGCGTCACTCGGCCTCTCCGCTGCCGATCTGGCGTTGGGCGGGGCGGAAGGGCGTCGTTTGCGCCCAGGCGGTGTGGACCCGGTCCGGGATCAGGCCGAGTCGGGTTCGGGTCCCCACTTCCGCGCGCACCCGGAGCACCAGCCGTCCCGGCGGTTCGTCGGCCAGCTCGACCGACGGCAATCCCTCGAACGTCGTCAGCGCTCGCTCCAGCTCCTCCTGCGAGGTCACGACGCGGCTGGCGTAGAGCTCGCCGTCGCGCCTGAAGTTGACCTGGTACTCCCGGGTGAGGGCGTTGTACATCGCCACGACCTGCAGCCGAGTGGCGACGACGGCCTTGTCGAACCAGCGGCGCCGGATCCGACGGACCTGGATCTCGTAGGTGAAGCCGGTCGGCAGCCCGCTCTCGATCTTCTCCCATGTGCGTTCGTCCAACGCCCGGTCCAGCCGGAAGCTGACCAGCAGCACCGGACCTTCGCGCACGGCGGAGAGTCCGGCGATTGCGGCCCTGGCGGACCGGGCGGAACCGTCTCGTGGCGGCTGGGCCGCGAGTGCGTCGCCGCCCAGAACGCTCGACAGGCTGAGTGCGCAGATCAGCCGTCCCGCCCGCGGGACTCCCATGGCATGACACTACCAGTCCGCAGGGTGCCGGCGCCCCGCCGATGGGCTGAGGCGGCTACGTGGCCGGGGCGGCGAAACCCGGGAGCCAGGTCGGCGGCCGATCCGCCTCGAGGGGGCGATCCGCTGGCGGGGGCAACTCGTCTCCCCGCATCCAGGTCCAGTACCGGGGGTTGGCGACGAGTTCCCTGAGCAACTCGTAGTGGAGTTGATGCCCGCCCCGCAGAACCTCGAAGTGGCCCCAGATCGGCGCTCCCAGGAGGGTGAAGTCGCCCACCGCGTCGAGCGCCTTGTGACGCACCGGCTCGTCCGCGAAGCGGAGGTCCGTGTTCACGGCGCCCTGCTCGTCGAACACGATGCAGTTGTCGACCGACCCGCCCAGGCCCAGGCCGGCGCGCTGCATCTGCTCGACGTCCATTTGCCGGCAGAAGGTCCGGGCCGGCGCCAGGCCGCGCTCGAAGCTGCGTGTGTCGACATCGATCTGCAGCCGCTGGCGTCCCACCGCGCAGCCTTCGAAGTCGATCGTGTAGTCCAGGCGTAGGCCGGGGTAGGGCGATGCGCGCAGCCACTTGTCGCCTCGGTCGATCTCGATCACCGAAGTGATCGCGAGGATCTGCCGGCTCGCGTTCTGGGGTCTTACCCCCGCCGCCTGCAGCAGCAGCAGGTAGGGCATCGCCGAGCCGTCGAGGATCGGCACCTCGGGGCCGTCCATCTCGACGACCAGGTTGTCGATGCCGAGAATGTAGACGGCGGCGAGAAGGTGCTCGACGGTCGAGACGGTGACGTCGTCGCGACCGAGGGTGGTCGCGAGTTCGAGGGAGCTGACGCTCTTGAGGTCTGCAGGAACCTCCACGTTGCCGGCATCCGTGCGGCGGAAGCAGATGCCCGCGCCGGGCGGCGCCGGCAGGATGCGCAGGTTCGTCTCCCTGCCGGTGTGGATGCCCACGCCGGAGATCGCCGTCGGACGTCGGATCGTCTGCTGGCGAAACAGGCGGTCACGCGTGTCGTTGGGCCGTCCATTGGGACTCCGGCCCGATCCGTTGGCGCGCTTTGCCATCGAGCAGTTGTCTCAGCACGGATCGTGCCAGCATGACGCTCGCCCTCGTTCTCTCGGAAGTTCGTTGTTTTTCAGTAGTTTAGGTCCGCATCCAGAGTCGATCGGCGGTCGAGATTGTGGCGCTTACGCCACACATCTGTGGCGCTTCGGCCGCATCGCAACCGTCTGTACCAGGGTGTCCGCGGAGTAGACTCACCGGGAAGATGCAGCACCTATCGCAGGAAACGAACACGGATTCCCCGCTTCCAGTTGAGGGGAGCCGTGCTCAAGCTGAAGGACGGCGGGGTAGAGATGGCCAGGCGCAGCAAACAGAAGCAGCGGTCGCTCGCGGGCGGGAACGCTCTGGCGGTCAATCGAAAGGCCCGGCGGGAGTATCGCGTCCTGGAGCGGCTGGAGGCTGGCATCGAGCTCCTGGGCACTGAGGTCAAGTCGATCAGGGGCGGCAAGATCCAGCTACGCGACAGCTACGTGGCCTTTCGTGACCACGAGGCCTGGTTGCTGGAGGCTCACATCTCAGCGTACAGCCACGGGAACCGGGAGAACCATGACCTCGAGCGGCCGAGGCGGCTGCTCCTGAATCGGCGCGAGATCGACCGCCTGTTCGGGCGTACCCGCGACCGGGGCCTGACGGTGGTGCCGCTGTCCGTCTACCTGAAAGGGAACCGGATCAAGGTCGAGCTGGCCCTGGCCGAAGGCAGGAAGTTGCACGACAAGCGCGAGCGGGAACGGGAGCGGACCCTCGACCGGGAGGCCGGCGAGGTGTTCCGCGGCCGGCGGCGGATGCGTACGGACGCGTCAGAGGAAACGGGGTGAGCGGCAAGAAGATCGTCGTTCGCGGCGCCCGCGAGCACAACCTGAAGAACCTGACGGTCGAGATCCCGCGCGATCGGTTGGTCGTCGTCACCGGCGTTTCGGGCTCGGGCAAGTCCTCCCTCGCCTTCGACACGCTGTTCGCGGAGGGGCAGCGTCGCTACGTCGAGTCCCTGTCGGCCTACGCCCGCCAGTTCCTGCACCAGGTCGAGAAGCCGGACGTCGACTCGATCGAGGGATTGTCGCCCGCGATTTCGATCGAGCAGAAGTCGGTGTCCCGCAACCCGCGGTCGACGGTGGGGACGGTGACGGAGATCCAGGACTACCTGCGGCTGCTCTACGCCTCGGTGGGAGTGCCGCACTGCCCCGAGTGCGGCAAGGTGATCCGGCCTCAGACCGTGCAGCAGATGGTCGACCGGGTGGCCGGGATGCCGGAGGGGACGCGGCTGCTGCTGCTCGCGCCGTACGTGCGGGGCAAGAAGGGCGAGTACCGCCGCCAGCTCGAGCAGATGGTCCGCGAGGGGTTCCTGCGGGCGCGCATCGATGGCGAACTCTGCGAACTCTCCGGCGACCTGCCGGCTCTGGACAAGAACAAGAAGCACGACATCGAGATCGTGATCGACCGGCTCGTCGTACGGCCGGGCATCGAGCAGCGGCTAGCCGCGTCGTTCGAGACGGCCCTCGAGGTCGGGCGCGGCCTGCTCGTCGTGGCGCCCCAGGGATTGCCCGAGGAGACGATGTCGCAGCACTACGCCTGCGCCGACTGCGGCTCCAGTCTGGCGGAGATCTCGCCGCGCCTCTTCTCGTTCAACAGCCCCTACGGCGCCTGCCCTGAGTGCGGCGGCCTGGGTTCCTCGATGGCGGTCGACGAGCAGCGGATCCTGGATGATCCCCGCCGGTCGATCCAGTCCGGCGTGCTCAGACCGTTCCCGACGAGTTCGTCGTCGTGGCGGCTCAGGATGCTCAGGACGGTCGCCGCGGATCTCGGCTTCGATCTCTCGACCCCGTGGTGCGAGTTGTCCGAGGAGGCGCGGCAGGTCGTGCTCTACGGCTCGGGCAGCCGGGAGATCGCCTTCGAGATCAAGGGCCGGCGGTCGTCCTACCAGTGGCGCGGACGCTACGAGGGCGTCGTGCCGATGCTCGCTCGCCGGCACGCGGACACGGAGTCGCCGGGCGTGCGCGCGGAGATCGAGAAGTACATGTCGGTTCGCACCTGCGGCTCGTGCTCGGGCCGCCGGCTTCGTCCCGAGGCGCTGGCGGTTACGGTCGGCGACCGTTCGATCGACGATCTGACCTCGATGCCGATCGGCGACCTCCGGGGGGTGGTCGGGTGCCTGGGCCTGAGCACGAAGGAACGGCAGATCGCCGGCAAGATCCTGCAGGAGGTGGAGGATCGACTGACGTTCCTCGATGACGTTGGTCTCGGCTACCTGCACCTGGATCGGGCTTCGGGAACCCTCTCGGGAGGCGAGAGCCAGCGCATCCGGCTCGCGACGCAGATCGGAAGCAAACTCCAGGGCGTGCTCTACGTACTCGACGAACCCTCGATCGGCCTGCACCAGCGGGACAACGCGAAGCTGCTCCGGACGCTCAAGGGCATGCGGGACCTCGGCAACTCGGTGCTTCTGGTCGAGCACGACGAGGAGACGATTCGGGAGGCCGACTGGATCGTCGATCTGGGTCCGAGAGCGGGTGAGCACGGCGGCGAGGTGGTCGCGGAAGGATCGCTCGAGAAAGTGGAGAAGGCGAAGGGGTCCTTGACCGCCGCCTACCTCCGGGGCGAAGCGGAGGTGCCGGTGCCGGCGGCTCGGCGGCCGGGGAACGGCGCCTGGCTGGGCATCCGGGGCGCGCGCCAGAACAACCTGGCCGAACTCGACGTGGACGTGCCGCTCGGCTGCTTCGTTCTGGTTACCGGCGTCTCCGGTTCGGGCAAGAGCAGTCTGGTCAACGAGGTGTTGTACAAGACCCTGGCGCGTCACTTCTACCGCGCCGTCGATCCGGCCGGCGATCACGATCGCATCGAGGGGCTCGAGCATCTCGACAAGGTGATCGCCATCGACCAGAGTCCGATCGGCCGCACGCCGCGTTCCAATCCGGCCACCTACACCAACGTCTTCACGCCGATTCGCACGCTGATGGCGAAGACGGCCGAAGCGCGGGCTCGCGGCTACAAACCCGGCCGGTTCAGCTTCAACGTCAAGGGCGGTCGCTGCGAAGCCTGCGCCGGCGACGGCCAGAACAAGATCGAGATGCACTTCCTGCCCGACGTCTACGTCACCTGCGACATCTGCGGCGGTCTCCGCTACGACCGCGAAACCCTGCAGGTCCGCTACAAGGGCAAGAACATCGCCGACATCCTCGCCATGAGCGTCGAGAACGCGTGCGAGTTCTTCGCCAACGTCCCGGCCATCGACCGCATCCTCTCGACGCTGGACGAAGTGGGGCTCGGCTACATCCGCCTCGGGCAGCCCGCGACGACGCTGTCGGGTGGCGAGGCGCAGCGGGTCAAGCTGGCCACCGAGCTGTCCAAGCGGGCGACGGGACGGAGTCTCTACCTGCTGGACGAGCCGACCACGGGTCTCCACTTCGACGACGTGCGCCGACTGGTCGGTCTCCTGCAGCGTCTGGTGGACCGGGGCAACACGGTGCTGGTCGTCGAGCACAACCTCGACGTGATCAAGAACGCGGACTGGATCATCGACCTCGGTCCGGAGGGCGGTGTGGGCGGCGGCAGGCTGGTGGTGGCTGGCACGCCCGAAGATGTGGCGGCTTCGCGCGAGAGTCACACCGGGGCATTCCTGAGCAAGGTGCTGGCGATCCGGGCAGAGGTGCGCGGCACCCAGGTGCGAAGGGCGAGTTGACGGAGTCGAGCGTGGCCGCCCGCAGACCCTCTCCCTCCCTGAAGGCCTCCGCCGACCTTGCCGGTCGCCGGCAGCGGCTGCAGCTCGAGACGCTCTACGACCTCGTTGTCGCGCTCCACTCCCATGAATCCGAGCAGGGCCTGCTGGACGACCTCCTGCAGCGTCTCTGCACGATCGTCGACCCGGCCGCGGCCGCGGCAGTTACCCGCGACCGCTTCGGCGTCGCACGGTCAGCGTCGACGGTCGGCTTCGGAAGCGCCAGCCCTGCCGCCGAGACGCTCCTCGTCGGACCCTTGTGGGAGGATCTCCTGGCCCGGGACGATGTCCTGGCGCGGAGCGGCGGCTCGCTGGCCGGCCGCGAGTTCCGGTTTCTGTTGGCGGCGCCGCTCAAGTCTCGTGACGCCGTGCTGGGTTTCGTCGCCGTGCTCGACAAGGAGGTCCGCGGCCAGGGCGAACCCGGCTTCAGCGGCGGCGACCGCAGGTTCCTCCGGTCGGTCGCGGCGCTTGCCGGGGTAGCGCTGGACGGCCTGCGCCAGGTAGAGCGGCTGGTGGTCTCGCGGGAACGGTTGGCGGAGGAGAACAAGCTGCTCAAGGAACGCCTCGACGACCTGGCGGAGGTCGGCGGCAGGCGGATCGTGGCCCATGCGCCGGCGATGCGCCGCATCCTGGAGGTGATCGATCGGGTCGCGCCGCGGAGCGTTGGCGTTCTGCTACGCGGGGAGAGCGGCACGGGCAAGGAGCTCATGGCGGCCTTTCTGCACCAGCGGTCGGAGCGGACCGGCCCGCTGGTCGCGGTGAACTGCGCCGCGCTTCCGGAGAGCCTGCTGGAGAGCGAGCTGTTCGGCATCGAGGGCGGCGTGGCCACCGGCGTGAGGGCGCGCCTCGGCCGCTTCGAACTGGCGGAGGGGGGCACCCTGTTCCTCGACGAAGTGGCCGACCTCGACGTCGCGCTGCAGGTCAAGCTGCTGCGTGCGCTCCAGGAGCGCGAGATCGTGAGGGTCGGGGGCCAGCGGCCGATCGCCGTCGACACCCGGGTTGTCGCCGCGACGCACCAGCCGCTGGAGCGACTGATCGAGGAGGGCCGCTTCCGCGAGGATCTGTACTACCGCCTGAAGGGGGTCAGCGTGGAACTGCCGCCGCTGCGGGAGCGGCGACGGGACATCCCGCACCTGATCCGCCACTTCGTCGAACGGTTCTGCGCCCGGGAGTCGATCGAGCTGCCGCAGTTCGACCGGACGGCGCTGAACTTCCTGCTGGCCCACGACTATCCCGGCAATGTGCGGGAACTGCAGAACATTGTTGAAGGCGCGGTTTCCCTGGCCGACGGCGTCGTCGACGTGGCCCTGATCCACTCGCTGATGGGCGGCGCGGTCGGTCTTCAGAGCCCGGAGCCGCTCGATCTCGAGACGGTCAAGCGGCGTCACGTGCGCCGGGTGATCGGGATGACGGGGGGCAACAAGAGCGCCGCCGCCAAGCTCCTCGGTGTCAACCGGCGCACCCTGACGCGCGGGGGCTACTGACCGGTACGGGTCATAATGGCCCGCTATAGGACAAATTGCCCCTAGTGCTTGGGGGGCGCGCGTAAGGTCTCACCCCACGTGGTCCCAGGGCCTGGCAGCGCGACGCTATTGGGACAAGATGCCCCGATCGACGCTCCGGTCGCGGCGATGCTGCTCATCGCCAAGCCCGCCTGAAGACTGACTTTAGCGGCGGTCGGCCCGGAAACTCCCCAGCTGGCAAGGGACTTGCTCTCTACCGAGGGTCACCAAAGGGGGAGGTCGACATGATGGTAGGGTCGCCGTTCAGTTTTTTGGACCGTGGGCGCGCCGCCGCGCCGGTTACTTGGGCGGGGAGTTTCTCCCCCGGCGTGTTGTGGTCGGCGGTGGTTGCCGCCAGTTTTCTCTGGTTTCTGCTGAACGACCGGATCCAACCCGTGGTGATCTACTGCCTCAAGCTCTTCCTTGTCGCCTGACGCCCTGGCTGCAGGGGCGCCGGTCGCTTCTCCCCGATGTCTGAGCTCGGAGTTCTAGAAGAAACCCACCTGACCTTCAGGCTCGCGCCTGAAATGGAACTGGAAGTGCGGGCCTGCGCCTGCGAGATGGCGAAGTCCATCCGAATGAGCACTGACAAGGTCGAGGAAGTGGGTATGGCCGTCGTCGAGGCGTGCATCAACGCGATCGAACACAGTCGGGCTGCCGACGGCCAGCTTCATCTTGGGCTCGCGGTGCTGGGTTCGGCAGAGGCAGAGGAGCCGCGGATGCTCCGGATCACGATCCAGGATCAGGGAATCGGCTTCGATCGCTCGAAGCTCGTGCCGCCCCGGATCGAGGACAATCTCAGGTCGATCCGCAAGCGTGGCTGGGGGTTGAAGATCATCGAAGGGCTGATGGACGAGGTGAACGTGCTCTCGGGAGAGAGCGGCACCTCTGTCGTCATGTTGAAGGTACTCTGACGCTCTGTTGAGCGAGGAAGTCTGGTTGGGGCCATGAACGAGGGTCTGAAGTTGAACGTGGAGCGCCGCGACGGTCTGGCGGTGATCTACACGGATGGTTACATCAACAACCAGGGCGGCGAGGAGATCGCGCAGGCGGCGTACGGCCTGGTCGACGAGGGCTTCGGGACGCTGCTGCTGAACCTCGCCGGGACGAAGATCGTCAACTCGATCGGGATCTCCATCCTGATCGAAATCATCGAGAAGATGATCGAAGTGGAGGGCCGGCTGTCCTTCTGCAACCTCACGCCGACGATCGAGAAGACCTTCCACATCATGGGCCTGGCCCAGTACTCCAGCATCTTCCCCGACGAACAGGCGGCGGTGACGGAGCTTCAGGCCGAGGCTTCGTGACTTCCCCGGCCGCCGGTGCTGCTCAGGCGTCGGAGTCGACCTCGGCGGCTGGAACGGGTCTCGGAGCCGAACTCTGGCGGCTGGCGGCGGCCGCGGAGACCCCGGAGTGGGAGAGCGGCGCGGCGCAGACCCGACTCGTCAGACACTGGTGCCGGAGCCAGGGCCTGGCCGGCGCGCAGATCTACCATCGGGACGGCGGCCCGGTGGCGGCTTGGGGCGTGCTCGGCACGCGCGAACGGAGCCTGGAGCACGGGCTGATCCTCTACTACGGAGCGGCCGACGATGCGGCTCGCGATGAGGACGCCGGCGGCGGACAGGGGAACACGCCGGAGGAGCACGACCTCGCCGGCGTGCTGGCCATCGGCCTCAGGCTACGGGAACTGGCCGACGAGCTGAAGGACCGGAAGTTCCAGGACAACTACAACGTGGTCACGTTGCAGGCGGTCTACGAGGTCGGGCTGGCGATCACCTCGACTCTGAACCTGGAGGAGCTGACCGAGGAGGTTCTGCTGCGCGCGGTGTCCCTCCTGGATGCCCGGCGCGGTGCCTTCTACCTTCTCGACGAAGAGGGTCGCCTCGCGCTTGCCGGCACGATCGGCGGCGGCGCCCGCGACGTGATCGACGCGCCGCCTGCCGGTTTCGACGAAGCCGACATCGAAGCGTTGGCGACGGGCGTCATGCCGGACGCCGAACACTCGCTCGCGGTCCCCATCGAAGGCGACGGGGGCAGCGGGAGCGTCGGGCTGCTGGTGGTTGCCGACAAGGAGAGCCGGACTGGAGTCGGCCCGTTCGCCGGGTCCGATCATCGGGCGCTCTCGCTGTTCGCCAACCAGGCCGCGATCGCGTTGACCAACGCGAAGCTCCACCGGCAGGCGCTCGAGAAGGAGCGCCTGGAGCGCGAAGTGGAGCTTGCGGCCGAGATCCAGCGCAACATCCTGCCCGCCGAGATGCCGAGCGTGGGCTGCTTCGAGACGGTTGGCTGGAGCCGCCCTTCCCGCCAGGTCGGCGGCGACTACTACGGGTCGCTCCGGTTTGCCGGGTCGCGGCGCGGTCTGGTGGTTGCCGACGTCACTGGCAAGGGCATGCCGGCCGCGCTCCTCGTCTCTACTCTCGACTCGGCGTTGCGGTTGCTCGTCGACGACTGCCGGCTCGGCGGCGAAGCCGCGGGGGCCGAGCTCTCGCCGGAGCTCTTCGACCGCCTGAACAAGCACATCGTCGACAGCAGCGCCAGCAATCGCTTCATCACCCTCATCCTCACCGAGATCGATCCGCGGAATCGCGCCGTTCGCTACCTCAACGCGGGGCACAACCCTGGGCTTCTGGTGCGCGGGAACGGCGAAGTGACGCCGCTCCCAGCCAGCGGACTGCCACTGGGCCTGCTTCCCTCCGCGAGCTACCGGGTGGAGCCGGTCGAGATGGGTCCTGGTGACCTCCTCTGCCTGTACAGCGACGGGATCACGGAGTGCGAGTCCGTGGACGGCGAAGAGTACGGCCAGGGACGGCTCGAGGACTTCCTGCGCTCGCGCCGCGAGCGGCCCCTGTCCGAGATCGTGGACGCCATTGATGTCGATGTGCGGCGTTTCGGCGCCGGCCTGCCCCAGGGCGACGATCAGACCGTCGTCCTGATTCGTTGCGGCTAGGCGGCGGTCAGGCCGTCCACGTCGGCGACCGCCAGAGCCGGCGCGGAGGTGCCGCCCAGGAAGCCATCGCGCGAGGGACGGCAGGAACAGGCGGCGCCGATCGCGAGCAGATTGGAGAACACTCGGAGCAGGCTGTCCTCCCAGACCAGATCGATCACCGGCTCCGCGAGCCGGCCGCCCCGCAGGCGACGCACCCCGCGGGCCCGCGCCCGCACCCGCATGCGACCGGGGTCGAAGCACTCGACTTCGTCCAGCCTGCTGACCCAGACGCCACCGTCCGCGCTGCGGAACAGGTCCTCCTCGCTGTGTTCGCCGGGCCGGAGGAACATGTTGAGGGGGTAGGCCTCCTCGCCGCCCGTGCAGTGGCAGGTTGGCGTGAGGCCGACACGGGCAGCGGTGGCGGTATCCAGGGCCGGTGTTTTCGGCACCCCCGCGGACACCAGTTCGACGGGCACCTTCGAGGTGCCCTCCAGATCGAAGGGAAAGGGGAGGCCGCTCTCGAGACAGGCGTCGTCCGCCAGGTCGAGGCGGCGGTCGAAGACCTGCACGCCGGTGTGCTGAAGCAGGAAGGACTCTCCCTCGAGGATGGAACGTGACGAGAACGCGTGGAGGTTCAGCAGTTCGACCAGCTCGATCGTCGCCTCGGGAGCCAGGAGCACGGGCGCGCCCCTCGGTGGGGTTTTCGCAACGCCTTCGGACGCTCTCCGCTCTCGGGCCGTTTCGACGAGCTGGTTGAGTTGCAGACCGTCGAGCGAGCGGGCGGCGTGGCGGGCGAAGCCGGCGCCGGGGTCGACGCCGCTTCGCACCTCGACCATGACCGCGCTGGCGCGTTCGCCACGCGCGAGTTCCCGGCTGTTGGCGATGGCGACCTGCCCGACGGTCCACTCGATGATCGCCGCTTCGTCGTCTTCAAGCGCCTCTTGCAGCAACTGCCGCGCGGCCTTGGCATGCAGGCGTTCAAGGTCCGGGTCGGAAACGGCGGCCGGGGAGGCTTCGGCTTCGTTGCCCTCGGGCAGCGGGGGAAGCAACTCAGGGAGCGCCCCCCGGGCGGCAGCCAAAGCGTGGCGCACCGCGCCGTCTAACTCGCCGGTGCGGACGCCTCCCGTGCGGTGGAGCCCCGGGCGTCGCCCTTCCCGCACCCTGAAGGTAGCCTGACGGGAACGCCGCCGGTAGCTGTCCAGATCGGGAACACGGTAGCCGGTGCGGCCACGCCTGCTCTCCAGCCAGAGGATCTCCGTTTCGTCCGCCGGCGACCGTTCCACCGCGGCGGCAAGTTCCTCCTGGACCCGGTCGAGAGAACTTAGCCTGGGCTCGGCCTCGCTACGCTCGGGCCGGCGCCTCCTCGGTTGGCGATGCGGCGTGCCCGGTCCCGAGGTGCGACGATCCGGCACGATGTTTGCCTATCATAGGGGTATCGTGCAGGAGTTCTGGCTGTCTTCCGCTGCGTTTGCCGGCGTCATGTGTGCGCTCGCGGCGGTTGGCGTCGCGGCACAGCCGCCTGGCCCGAACGATCCGTTCGCGGCGCAGCGCACGGCCATGGTCGAGGAACAGATCAGGGGCCGGGGGATCGAGGAGCCGAGACTGCTGAACGCGCTGAGAACAGTGCCCCGGCACGAGTTCGTGCCTGACTCTCTGCGCGACGCTGCCTATGGTGACGAACCAGTCCAGATCGGATCCGGGCAGACCGTCTCCCAGCCCTATCTGGTGGCGTTGATGGCGGACCTTCTCGAACTCGATGGCGACGAGAAGCTGCTCGAGATCGGCACCGGCTCCGGGTACACGACGGCGGTGCTGGCGCGTCTCGCTCGACGCGTCTACTCGATCGAGATCATCGACGATCTGGCGGAGAGGGCGCAGGGAGTTCTGGACGACCAGGGCTACGCGAACGTCGAGGTTCGCGTGGGCGACGGCTACCGCGGGTGGCCGGAAGAAGCGCCCTTCGACGGCATCCTGGTCGCCGCCGCGCCCGCGGAAGTGCCGCCGCCGCTGATCGAGCAACTCAAGGTGAACGGCATCCTGGTGGCGCCGGTCGGCGGACCCCTTCAGGACCTGGTGGTGATCCGCAAGACGCCGGAGGGACTCGAACGCCGCCAGGTCGACGTCGTTCGGTTCGTGCCCATGGTGGGCCAGGCGCAGGAAGACCCGGAAGGCGAGAACCCGAACTTCTGACTTTCTGAGGGTGGTGGAGCAGAAGGGACTTGAACCCTCGACCCCCACGTTGCGAACGTGGTGCTCTCCCAGCTGAGCTACTGCCCCACGATGGGTCTCCCCGACCTCGGGGGGCGGGGATTGTAGCAGCGTTGGGTGTATGATCGCGGTATGAGCAACGCCAAGAAGAACAAGGAAGGCGACGAGGACGGCGGCAGCAACGTGACGTCGATGGATCTGGCCCGGGAAGCGGTCGCCGAGGGGGTGGAGAAGGCCCGCTCGGCTGTCAGTCACGGCGTCGACGCGGCGCGTGAGAGGATGCGGGATTCCCCGCTGTCGACACGGGTCAAGAAGGCGTCGGCGCGGGCTGGCGAGGCGGCCAAGGGAGGCTACGGCGCCGCCAAGGAGAAGCTCGGTCACGGCTACGAACGGGCGCGCAAGGACCTGGATCAACTGGTCGGTGACGTGAACGTGTATGTCCGTGACAATCCGGGCCGGGCAGTGCTGATCGCTGCCGCCGCGGGCTTCGTCCTGGGATTCCTGCTGCGTCGTGACCGCCGATCCTGAGCAGCCGGCGATCGAAGACCGGATTGTCGGCAGCCTGACGCCCGGTCTCGACTGGGTGGCGCTGGTGCGCGCGTATCCGCTCGCGTCCGTGGCGGTGGCGGCTTCGCTCGGCTTCCTGATCGGACGCGCCCGAGGGCGCGAGATTCTCGGCATCCTGGGCGACCTCGCCGGCGAGAGGGTCGACGAGAGCGTACGCAGCGTCCTGATCCGCTAGGGGCTCATCCCGCCGGGGCCTTCCTTCGCTGCGCCGTCTGCTTCACCTCTCCGACATCCACTTCGGGCCGCCGCATTACCGGCCGGCGGCTGCGGGCGTGGAGGTGCTGGTCGCCGACAGGCGGCCGGACCTCGTCGTCGTGTCGGGAGACCTGACGCAGCGCGCCAGGCCGGCGCAGTTTCGTCAGGCGCAACGGTTCCTTCGTGGACTGGGCCTGCCCTACCTCGCCGTTCCTGGCAATCACGACGTTCCGATGTATCGGGTGTGGGAGCGTCTGCTCGACCGCTACGGCGCCTATCGACGCCACTTCAGCTCCGACCTCGAGCCCAGCTTCCGGGATGCGGAACTGGAGGTCGCCGGGTTCAACACGGCGTTCAACCTGACGATCGAGGATGGGCGCTTCACGCCACGCCAACTGGCCGCGATAGGGGAACGCTTTCGTCGTGACGGCTCGACGGAAACCGGCGGGCGAGTGCGGATCGCCGTCGTCCATCATCCGCTGGCGGCCCTGCCCGAGCTGATGGGTTGGCGGACGGCGCGCCGGAGCGGCGAGGCCCTGAGGGCGTTCGCGGCAGCCGGCGTCGACCTCGTGCTGGCCGGTCACGTCCATGTAGCCGCCGTGGGCCTGGCCCCGGACTGCGGGAGGAGGCTGTGGCTGGTGCACAGCGGTACCTCGACTTCGAGGCGCGGGCGTGGAAGGGAACGAGGCCGGAACACCTGCAACCTGATCACCCTGGATGCGGGGCCCCGAGGCGCGGGGTGCTTGCGGCGGTCGGCGACTGTCGAGCAGATGGTCTGGTCGGAGCAGGGCGAGCGGTTCGAAACGGAAGCGGTTCACGACTGCGCGCTGGCATGACCACGGTCGATGTGAGGGCGTTCGACCGCGTGGCGGGTCGGGCCGAGACGCTGGCCAACGGACTGCAGGTGGTGCTACTGCCGCAGAGCGGGGCTGAGTCGATCGTCGTCGCTCTCTGCTACCGCGCCGGCAGCCGGGACGAGGAGCCGGGCGAGTGCGGTCTGGCTCACTTCCTGGAGCACATGATGTTCAAGGGCTCGGCGGCCTATGAGCCGGGCGCGATCGACCGTCTGACACAGGGTCTCGGCGGTACGAACAACGCGTTCACTTCACACGACGCGACCCTCTACCACTTCCAGTTCGAGCGCGGATCGTGGCAGGAGGCCCTGCGGATCGAGTCCGATCGGATGCGAGGCCTGAGCCTCCTGCCAGAGGAGGTGGAGCTCGAGCGGGAGGTGATCCTGGAGGAGATCCGCATGGTCGAGGACGATCCCTGGGACGCCCTCGAGCAGGCGGTCGCCGGGCGGGTCTTTGGCGAGCATCCCTACGGACGATCCGTGCTCGGCACCAGGGAGAGCCTGCGGACGCTCGATGACGGGGCGCTTCGCTCGTTTCACTGCCGGCACTATCGACCGGGTCGTGCGGTCCTGGTCTGCGCCGGCGGTCTACCCCCGGATGCGATGGAGCTTGTCGAAGCGGCGTTCGGGCGTGAACCGGCGGGCGCAGCCAGTGGGAGACCTCGCGCGGGCATCGGGCCGCCCGTCTTCGATCCGGGCCGCGGCCGCCGGGTCGAGGCGCTCAGGGGCGAGACTGCGAGGCTGCTGGTCGCGCACCCGGCGCCGCTGCCCGACGACCCGGCCCATGTCCATCTTCGCCTGGCGCTCGCCGTCCTGTGCAACGGGCGCTCGAGTCGCGTCCAGCGCGACCTCGTCGAGGAGGATCCGCTGGCGCTCTGGGCCTCGGCGGCCGTCACCGGGCACCGGCTGGGGGGTATCGCGACCCTGTCGGCCGAGGTGGCGCCCGGGGTTCATCCGAAGCGTCTGGAGGAGGAGCTGTACATTCGGGTCGAGAACCTCGCGACTCGTTCGCCGGGCGCCGAAGAGCTTGAACGGGCGAAGCGGATCCTGTTTGCGGACTGGGTCTTCACGCACGAGCCGATCGCCGAACGCGCGGTGACGGCCGCGCTCGAGCACGCGCTGTTCTCGCCGGGTTTCAGCCGCGACTCCTTCCAGGCGCTGGCGAATGCGACCCCGGCTGACGTCGCCGGTGCCTGCGCGGCCTGGCTGTCGGCGGAAACCCGCGTCGTTGGCTGGTCTCTTCCGGCCGCGCGGCCGGCTTCGGTTCGTGGCCAGGGCCGTGCCCACTGATCGCGAGCCCTCTCGTCTCGACCTGTGGTCGGGCCGGCTTCGTTTGGCCGCCCTGCAGGTTCCGGCCGCCGACGTCGTGGCGGTCCGCGCGTGGCTGCGAGGTGGCGCCCGCACGGAACCGTCTCCGGGTCTTGGGCTGCTCACCGGCCGGATGCTGGTGGAGGGTACGGAACAGCGCACCTGGCGGGAGATCGCCGAACAGGCCGAAGCACGCGGCGTCTCGATTGACGGATCTGCCACCGCCGAAGTCCACGGGTTGGCCGTCGACGCGCTGGCAGACGATGCCGCCCTCGCCCTGGACTGGTTGGCGGAGTTGCTGCTTTCGCCTGAATTCGCTCCGGATCGATTCGAGTTCCTCCGCGACCAGACGGTGGGCGAACTGCTGAGCCTGGCGGATCGGCCGGAGGTCGTGACGGGCTGGGCCTTCCGCGATCAGCTCTACCACCCGCACCCACTGGCCGCGCCGGGCCAGGGTACGCCGGAATCGCTCGACGGGTTGTCCGCGGAGGACTGCCGGCGGTTCCATCTGGACGCCCTGGCGCGGGGCGGCGTCATCGCGGTGGTCGGCGCCGTCGACGAGCGCGAGGTGCTGGCCCGGCTCGAACGTCTGTTCGGCCCTGCCGGTGACCTGGGCCCGCGCCGGGCGGCGCGGCGGGGTCCCCCCGCGCCCCGAGGCCGGCCGGAGCGCCGGGGCGAGGTCGGCACGGCTTCGCGCGAACAGGCCCACGTGTACGCGGGGCACTTCACCGTGAACCGCACGCACCCCGACCTGCCCGAGCTGCGGGCGCTCGGGATCCTGCTCGGCTCGGACGGACTCGCCGGCCTGATCCCGAACCGCATCCGCGAGCGCGAAGGTCTCGCCTACGCGACTGGCGTGGACCTCCTGGCCGGGGCCGGCACCGATCCGGGCGCCCTCTCGGTCTATCTCGGCACACATCCCGATCGCGTCGAGCGCAGCCTCGAGCTCGTCCGGGAGTCGCTCCGGCGGGTGATCGAGGAGCCGCCCGACGCGGAAGCCATTGAGGAGTGCCAGACCGGCATGTTCGGCCGAGAGCCCTTCGCCACCGAAACCGCGGGGCGCTGGGCCGCGTTGCTGGTCGATTCCCTGCTCCACGGCCTGCCCAGCTATCGCCGGAGCTTCCGGCTCGAACGGATCGGGCGGCTCACTCCTCAGGGCGTCTTCGAGGCCGCTCGACGGCACATCGACCCCGAACGCCTGCGGGTGACGGTCGGGCTGCCCGGCGGCCGCTCCCGGTTAGAGTCCGGCGACGGCGCGTTGCCGTCGGGCGGCTTTCAGGGACAGGGGTAGGCGAGCTTGGGCAAGGTGCAACGGACGGTCCTGTACGGGCGTCACGTCGAGTCGGGCGCCCGCTTCGGGCCCTTCGCCGGCTACGAGATGCCGATCCAGTACGAGGGGGTGCTGGCGGAGCATCGCGCCGTGCGCGAGCGCGCCGGGATGTTCGACGTCTCCCACATGGGCGAGATCCGGGTGCGCGGGCCGCGGGCCATGCCCTTGCTCCAGCGGCTGACGCCGAACGACGTCGGCGCGCTGGCGCCGTTCCGGGCCCAGTACAGCGCGCTCCTGACCGAGCGGGGCACCTTCATCGACGACCTGCTCGTCTACTGTCTCGATCCGGAGGACTACCTCCTCGTGGTCAACGCGGCGTCGAGGGGACGTGACCTGGAACTGCTGGAGACGGCGGCCGCGGCCGAGGACGGTGGCGTCCGCGTAGACGACGAGAGCGACGAGACGGCCCTGATCGCCCTGCAGGGGCCCCGGGCGGCGGAGATCGTGTCGGACGTTGTGGGTGCCGCCGCGGCGGACCTCCGGTACTACTCCTTCCTCCGCGACCTCCCGGCGGAGGACCAGGCTCTGCGCCTGGTGTCGCGCACGGGCTACACCGGCGAGGACGGCTTCGAGATCTACACGCCGCCCGAGCAAGCGGAGGATCTGTGGGCGGCGTTCCTGGAGCGGGGTCGCGACATCGGCCTGATGCCGGCGGGTCTGGGCGCCAGAGACACACTGCGGCTGGAGGCCGGGATGATGCTCTGCGGCCAGGACATCGACGAGGAGACGACCCCCCTCGAGGCCGGACTGTCCTGGATCGTCAAGTGGAAGAAGGGCGACTTTGTCGGCCGGGAAGCCCTGGCCCGCCAGCGGGAGACCGGTTGCCGTCACCGGCTGGTCGGCTTCGAGGTCGAAGGCCGCGGCATTGCCCGGCATGGACATCGCCTGACGGTCCGGGATGCCCTCGGCAG
>VXUF01000054.1:42971-69960 GCA_009837085.1 Holophagales bacterium | reverse complement strand
GACCAGCGGCGCCTTCGCCCCCACGCTGGGGCGGGCGATCGGCATCGCCCGCCTCGACTGCCGCGGCGGCCGGCCGCCCGCGCCCGGCAGCGCCGCTTCGGTTACGGTCCGCGGCCGGGAGATCGACTGCCGTATCGTCAAGCTACCCTTCTACCGGCGTCCCAGGGAGGGCGTCTGAGGCTAACGAGGTTCCGATGATTCCCGACGATCGTCTCTACACGGCGCAGCACGAGTGGCTCAAGGTCGAGGACGGCGAGGCCGTGCTCGGCATCACGGACTTCGCCCAGCAGGAACTGGGCGACGTCGTGTTCGTCGAACTGCCGGCGCCAGGACAGGAGTTCGCGGCCGGATCCGAAATCGGCGCCATCGAATCGGTCAAGGCCGTGGCGGAGATCTACACGCCCGTGGCGGGCTCGATCGAGGCCGTGAACGATGGACTCGAGGACGCTCCGGAGCTGGTCAACGAGGATCCCTACGGCGAGGGTTGGCTGGTGCGCCTGCGACTCGGCGAGGAAGATCCACCGGACGATCTGATGACCGCCGCCGCGTACGAGGCGCAACTGGCGGGCTGATCCGGACGCGCGGCGATGAAGGGCCTGGAGACCGTCATCCTGTCGTCGAGCCTGGCGGCGTGGTCGGTCGGCATCCTGGCCCAGATCGGGATTCTGCGGTGGAACCTGACGTTCGAACTGGAGCTCTACCCGCTCTACATCCTGGCCGCGTTTGCGGGCTGGTTCTTCGGCAACGTCTACGTTCATCGCTCAGGCCGCGAGCGGCGTTTCGCGGGCCGGGCTCTGGACGAGGTCATTCTCCAGGTCGCCCGCACCCGGCTCCTGTTCGTGCTCTACCTGTTCGGGCCCCCCGGCTGGCTGTACCTCGTTCGTTCCATGGCCCGGCGGGAGCAGCTCGAGGAGATGCCGCTGGTTCCGATCCTCACTTTTGGGGTCTACGCGGCTCTGTTCGCGGTGCCGGTGCTGCTGCGGGGCACCGCCGCGCCGCGCCGGAAACTCGAACTCGGACGGCGTGACGACTGAGATGCTCGTCCCGGCGCTGGAAGACGACCTCAGGAGCCGCGGCCCGGTGCTGGTCGCCTTTTCGGGTGGCGTCGATTCGGGGCTGGTGGCCGCCCTGGCCCGACGCGCTCTGGGCGACCGGGCGCTGGCGGTGACGGCGGCGGCCGAGACTCTAGCGGGCGCTGAACTGGACCACGCCCGCCGGCTGGCGGCCGAGATCGGGATCCGCCACGAGGTCGTGACCTACAGCGAACTCGACGAGCCCGAGTTCCGGGCCAATCCGCGCCACCGTTGCTACGTGTGTCAGGGATTGCGCATGGACCGCATGCTGGCACTGGCGAGAACCGGGGGTTTCGCCACAGTCTGCGACGGCACGAACGCCTCGGACCCGGGCCCTGACCGCCCCGGTCTTCGGGCGGTGCGGGAGCGAGGCGTCTACAGTCCGTTGCTGGAGCACGGCGTGACCAAGGCGGATGCCCGCCGGCTGGCACGGGCGTTCGGCCTCACGGTCTGGGACCGACCGGCGAATGCCTGCCTGTCTTCCCGGATACCCCACGGTCAGCTCGTCACGCTGCCCAAGCTGCGTCGCATCGAGGACGCCGAAGCGGAACTCCAGAGTCGGGGCTTCCGCATCCTCAGAGTGCGTCACGACGGCGACTCGGCCCGGGTCGAGGTGGGGAAGGGCGAACTGCAGGCAGCCGAGAGGCAGTGGAGCGAGATCGAGGCGCGTTTGCTCGAGCTCGGTTTCGAGGGAGCGGCCCTCGACCCGCGCGGCTATCGAACCGGCGGCGCGGACGCCGCCTGAGCCGTCAGCGCGATGGAACGGGAGCGCCTACTCGAGCTGCTGCGAGGCGTAGCCGCCGGCGACGTTTCGCCCGAGGACGCGCACGAATGCGTGGCGCGCCTGCCCTACCTGGATCTGGGGGCGGCCAGGCTCGACCTCGATCGGGAACACCGGACCGGCCTGCCGGAGGTCGTCTTCGCTCAGGGCAAGAGCGACGACGAGCTGGTTCGGATCGTTGAAGCGATGGTGGCGGACTCCGGCCGCGTGCTGGTCACGCGGGTGGAGGCCGCCGCCGCGGAAGTGCTGAGTGCCTCGATCTCCGACGCCCGCTTCGAAGCGCGCGCGAGGATCTGGTGTGTCGGCCGCTTTGGCCCGTCTTCCGGACGAAGGGTTGCGGTGCTGAGCGCCGGCACCTCGGACTTTCCGGTGGCCGAGGAGGCGGCGTCGTGCAGCGAGTGGCTTGGGCACGAAGTCGAGCGGATTCGGGATGTCGGCGTGGCCGGAATCCAGCGCGCCCTCGATTCGATCGATTCGCTGCGCCGGGCCGATGTCGCCGTGGTTGTGGCGGGGATGGACGGCGCCCTGCCGACGGTGGTCGCCGGCCTGGTGTCCTGCCCGGTGATCGCGGTGCCGACCAGCGTCGGCTATGGCGCCAGCTTCGCCGGCGTCGGGCCGTTGTTGACCATGCTCACGGCTTGTGCGCCAGGCATCGCCGTCGTCAACATCGACAACGGCTTCGGCGCGGCGGCGCTGGCTCACCGCATCCTGTCCACGAGCATCGCGTCGCCGTACGAGTAGAAGCGAAAGCCGCTCCTGATCGCGTGGCGGTACGCGTCTAGGGTGCGGCGGCGCCCCGCGAACGCGCAGACCAGCATGAGCAGGGTGGAGCGGGGCAGGTGGAAGTTCGTGATCAGCCGGTCGACGACGCCGAACTCGTAGCCCGGACGGATGTAGAGCCCGGTCCGGCCGGGGCCGGCGGCGATCAGTCCGTCCGTCGTTGCCGCGGTCTCCAGGGTGCGGACGACGGTCGTTCCGACGGCCACTACCCGGCGCCCGCTTCGGCGTGCGGCGGCGACCGCCACGGCGGTCGCCGCCGGGATCTCGAAGCGCTCGGCGTCCATGACGTGCGCTTCCGGCCTCTCCGTCTTGACCGGCCGGAAGGTACCCGGGCCCACGTGCAAGGTGAGGCTCGCTCGCCGGACCCCCCGCCGTTCGAGCGCGTCGAGGAGCGCGGAGGTGAAGTGGAGGCCGGCCGTTGGCGCCGCGACCGCGCCCGGCCTCGCGGCGTAGATCGTCTGGTAGCGCTCCCGGTCCCGCGGCTCGACCGGCCGGTCGATGTACGGCGGCAAGGGCGTCTCGCCGATGTCCTCGAGGTGTGGCTCTATCGGCTGCTCGAAGGTCAGCCGGAAACGCCCGTCCGCGCGTTCGTCGACTCTGGCCGCCGGGCCGCCCTCGACCGCCAGCGGCGCGCCCGGGGCCAGACGGCGGCCGGGTCGAAGCAGGCACCACCAGGAAGCGGGGCCTTCCGGTTCCACGAGGAGGATCTCCACCCGGCCGCCTGTCGACCGGCGGGCCCGGAGCCGGGCCGGCATGACCCGGGTGTCGTTGACGACGAGCAGGTCGCCGGGATTGAGCAGGTCCGGCAGCTCGGCGAAACGCCGTTCCTCGGTGGTCCGCCCGAGCACTAGAAGGCGGCTCTCGCCACGTTCCCCGGGGTGCTGTGCGATCGCCTCCGGAGGCAGGTGGTAGTCGAAGTCCGTCGTTCTGAGCTTGCCGCCTGTCATGCCTGGCCCAGCCACGTGCGGATCGCCCACGGCGAGCGTCGGCGCGTCTCGCGGCCACCGGCCCGGAGCCCAGCGAGGCGGTCGCTCAGTCCGTCGGCGAGCAGGCTCGAGCCGAGCACGGCGGCGGCGACCATCAGGCCGGGGAAGGCCGCGATCCACCATGCCGTGGTCAGGTGACTCTGTCCGTCGGCGATCATCGAACCCCAGCTCGGCTGCGGCGGTTGCACGCCGAGCCCCAGGAAGGAGAGCGCCGACTCGACCAGGATGCTGGCCCCCACCCGCAGGCTGGCGTCGACCAGCAGGGGCGTCGTCGCGTTCGGCAGCAGGTGGCGGAAGAGGACGCCCGCGGGTGAGCGCCCGGCAGCGGCGGCCGCGAGGGCGAAGCGCTCCTGCTTCAGCCGCAGCAGTTCGGCCCGGACGAGGCGCGCGAGACCCATCCAGCCGGTGCCGCCGATCAGCAGCACGAGGAGGGTGGTGTCGGGTCGGTAGAGCGTCGCCAGCAGGAGCACCAGCGCCAGGTGGGGAAAGCAGAGCAGGCCGTCCACCAGGCGCATCAGGGACTGGTCGACGAAGCGGCCGCCGATCGCGGCGCAGGAGCCGACGAACGTGCCCGCGGTCAGGGCGAGGCCTGCGGCGAGCAGACCGATCGTCAACGACACGCGCGAGCCGTGGAGCACGCGTGACAGGACGTCGCGGCCCAGGGCGTCGCTGCCCAGCCAGGTCCTCCGCCGCTCGGAGATGCCGTCTTCACGGTAGTTCGTTACGGAACCGAGCGGAATGCGGAGCGAACCCGAGCGCCGCTCGAGAACCATGTCGTTGCCGTCGACCGTCACCCGTTCCGCCAGCAGCGATTCGCCGTTGCGCGTTCGGACGACAAGAAGGGAGCTCAGCGGTGGTCGTCGGCTCGATTCGGCGGCGTCTAGCTGCTCCGCCGGATCGAATGGAGCCAGCAGGGGGGCGGCCGCGGCGAGCAAGGCCAGAAGACCGAGAATCCCGATTCCGGTTAGGGCCGGCGCTGGCAGCGAAGACCGCCTCATTCCAGGCTGATCCTCGGGTCCAGGCGCGTGAGCAGCAGGTCCGCGGCGAGCGACGCGGCGATGACCAGGACGGCGCCGTAGGCGGTGGCCGCGAGGACCACCGGAATGTCACGCGACTGGATCGCCACGAGGGTCGCGGTGCCGAGGCCGGGCCAGGCGAAGACGACTTCGGCCACCACGGCGCCGGAGAGCAGGAGCGGAGCCGATACGGAGGCGAGCTGAAGCAGGCGCGGCGCGGCGTGAGCGAGCCCGTGGACCAGCAGAATCCGTGTTTCGGACAGGCCGCGGGCGCGAGCCGCGCGACCGGCCTCGGTGGCCTGGAACTCGATCAGCGAACTCCGGGTGTAGCGGGCGATGTCGCCGGCCATCGACAGGCCGAGGACCAGCGCCGGAAGCCACAGGTGCGCCAGTACGTCGAGCGCGGCGGCGATCGGCCCGAGCTCGAAGGCCGCGGCGGAGGTCATGCCGCCGGCCGGCGCCAGTCCCAGGCCTACGGCCAGCACGAGGACCGCCATCAGGCCGACCCAGAAGGTGGGCAGGGCGTAGACGATCAGGCTGGCGACGCGCACGCTCAGGTCGAGCCGCGAGTTCGGGCGGGAGGCCGCGATCAGGCCCAGACCGATCCCGAGCAGGTACTGGACAAGCAGGGCCGCGCCGGTCAGCAGGAGGGTGGGCGGCAGGGCATCGAACAGGAGTTCCGCCACGGGCTGACCGGTCCGGTAGGACTGCCCCCAGTCCCAGTGCAGGACGACCGCTCCCAGCCAGCGGAGGTACTGCACGGGCAGGGGCTGGTCGAGCCCGTAGAGCGCGCGGAGCCGCTCCGCCTGCTCCGGCGGAATCCGTGGGTCCGTGGGCGCCATCGGATCGCCGGGGGCCAACGCGACGACGGCGA
Source organism: Holophagales bacterium (assembly GCA_009837085.1). GTDB lineage: Bacteria > Acidobacteriota > Thermoanaerobaculia > Multivoradales > Multivoraceae > Multivorans. The sequence continues at coordinate 64,450 of VXUF01000054.1, read as the reverse complement.
AGGCGAGAGTCAGGACGATCAGGAAGAGGATCGTCGCGGCCAGGAGTCGGCGCAGGACGAAGCGGCTCACCAGCGCGGTCTGAGGATCAACGCCACGCCCACTCTTCCAGGTTCGCCAGCGGGCTCAGGGCGTTTGGCGCCACGGACTCGAGTTCTTCGTTGAACGCCGCCAGCGTCAGCGGCTCCCACAGCACCAGCATGGGCTGGTCTTCGCGCAGAATGCGTTGCAGCCGTTGGAGATCCTCCAGGCCCGTGACCGGGTCGAGCCGGGTGGCGACGCTCTCGATCAACGCGTCGACCTCGGGATTGGCGTAGGCGGCGTAGTTGTGGCCGCCGCCGATCGACTCGCTGTGAAAGACGGGACGGAAGTCCAGGCTGGTGTCGATCGCGAAGCCGGAGACGGCAGCGTCGAAGTCGTTGCCGAGGAGTCGCGGCAGCAGTGCGTTCGGATCGAAGCGTCGGGGCTGGGCGTCGATGCCGACGGCGCGCAGGTCGGCCTGGATCATCTGCAGTGCGTCCCAGCGTGCCGCGGCGCCCGCGAAAGTCGCCAGCTCGAATCGGAACGGCTCGCCGTTGCGCTCGATGACGCCGTCTCCGTCAAGGTCGCTCCAGCCGGCCGCGGTCAGGGCGGTGCGGGCGGCCTCCGGGTCGTGCGGCCACGGTTTGAGTTGCGGGTCGTGGGCCCAGACATCCGACAGAATCGGGCTCTTGCCGACCCTGGCGTAGCCCCGCCAGACCGTGTCGACGATCGCCTGGCGGTCGACCGCCAGCGCCAGCGCCCGCCGGGTCGCCGCGTCCTGGAACCACGGCCGGCCCGTGTTCCAGGCCACGAACGTGTACTGCCGGTTGGAGTATGCGTGAAGACGGAGATCGGAGCGGCCTTCGATGCGTTGCGCGTCCGCGGCGCCGATACCCGTGACCACGTCAAGTTCGCCGGCGAGCAGTTGGGTCGTGAGCGCGGCGCCATCGGCGGCGGTGCGCAGGACGACGCGCTCGAGCCGCGGGAGATCCGCTCCGAAGTAGGCCGGGTTGCGGCCCAGCACGAGTTCCCGGCCGGGCGTCCGGCTCTCCAGCAGGAACGGCCCGCTTGCGACCAGGTGCTCGAAGAACCAGCCCGGGTCGTCGCGCCATTCGGCGAACGGTCGCTGCATCCAGGCATGCCGGGGAAGGACGGCTTCCGGTGCCACGTCGGCCAGCTGCGTGGGCGAGGCGTGGCTGAAGTGGAACCGCATGGTGCGCTCGTCGACCACTTCGACGTCGGTGATCGCGCCCTTGGCGTAGGAGAGGATCCAGGCAACCTCCGGGTCGGTCTGCGCCTGCCAGGTGAAGCGAACGTCGCTTGCCGTCAGGGGTTGGCCGTCGCTCCAGACGGCGTCTGGACGGAGCCGGACCGTCAGGACCAGGCGGTCGTCGGAGAACTCCCACGTTTCGGCCAGGGCCGGCCTCCAGGTGGGCGGGCCTTCCCGGAAGTCGGGTTCCTCGTTCATCAGGGGCAGCAGGAGCTGGGACGTGATCGCCTTGTGACCGAGGGTCGGCTGGACGATCAACTCGTTCGGCGTCGGATAGTCGAAGCGCATGCCGACGGTGAGGCGCGTGATGTCGCGCGGGGTGTCCGAAGCGCAGCCCCAACCGAGAATGGCGGCTAGTCCGGCCGCCGCCAGGAGCCGCATCGCAGCCACGGGAATCATCGTACACCGCGGCTGTCTTGTAGCGTTTGAGCGTGTGGGACTGGATCGGCACGGACGGAGGTCAACGGCGCCGGCGCGCCTGGGCGGCGGTTCTCGGCGCCTTCGTGCTCGCCGACCTCGCCCTGTTCGGCTGGCTGATCTTCCGGTCGCTGTCGGAGCGGGAGGTGAGCCGGATCGTCCTCGAGGCGCGCACGGAGGCGGAGGAACTCGCCGAGCGCATCGCCGGCCGCGTGGAGAGCACCGGCCGCGACCTCTACACGGCGATGGCGACCGAGTCGGAGACGCGCCGCTACATCGATTCCGTGCTGGTGCAGCGCGACATCGTCGAGACGGTCGAGGTCTTCGACAGCGAGGGTCACCTCGTGTTCCGCAACCGCCGGGCTGAGACCCGCACCGACGGTGACGGTCCGCCGAATCTGGAGTCGCCGTCGCTGGTCGCGGACACGGTGACCAACCAGGTGCCCTACGAAACCGTGGAAGTGCCGGTCGGCAATGTCGGGACCTTCCAGATCGGGATCTCGCGCACGGAGCTACAGCAGCGACTCGTCACCCTCCGCCGTGAGCTGCTGCGCCAGACGGCGATCGTTGCCGTGCTGACCGTCGCGCTGTTCGTGGCCGGCTATCTGCTCTACAGCCGCCTCTCGCGGCGGACTGCCCTGGCCGAGCGTCAGGCGCAGGAGGCGGAACAGATGGCGTACGTCGGCACCCTCGCCTCCGGGCTCGCTCACGAGATCCGCAGCCCCCTGAACTCGTTGAACCTGAACATGCAGATGCTCCAGGAAGAGCTGCCCGCGGGCTCCTCGGAGCGGCTGGTCGCGATCACGCGTTCCGAAGTCGGTCGGCTGGAGCGCCTGGTGTCCGATTTCCTCAGCTATGCGCGTCCGGACGAACTGAAGCTCGAGCAGACGACCGCGTCCGAGCTTCTGTGTCACGGCGCCGAGGTGGTGGCCGGCAAGCTCCGGTCCGCCGGCATACCGGTGGAAATCGATGATCGCAGCGGCGGTGTCCCCCTCCAGGTCGATCGCGAGCAGATGAACCAGTTGCTGCTCAACCTGATCGACAACGCGGTCGCGGCGATGAGCGACTGCGACCGTCCCAGCCTCCGCCTCGAGGCGGAAGCCCGGCCGGGGTCGGTCGTGCTTGCGGTTGGCGACAACGGGCCGGGGGTTGATCCCGCGGACCGGGATCGGGTGTTCGACCTGTTCCACTCGGGTCGTCGCGGCGGCACGGGCCTGGGTCTCGCGATCGTCCGCCGCATTGCCGCCACGCACGGCGGGGAGGCGCGGGTGCGGGATGACGGGAGTGCCGGTGCGACCTTCGAGGTCGAACTGCCGCTGTCGTCAAGTCAGTCGCGGCCGGCCAGGACGGCGAGGCGTCGGGCCGAACGCGAGGCGTCGGGTTCAGTCAGCCATTGACCGTTTCACCGGGCCGGTGCTACTGTCGGCCGCCCAAAACGCCGCTGTGGCGGTGTAGCGCGGGTGCCGGGCTCGTCCTCCGGCAACGCCAGATGACGACAACCGGCGCACGGAGCAATCGGCGCGCCGCTGAGAGAGAACGATGTACGCAGTGATAGAGACCGGCGGCAAGCAGGTCCGGGTCGAAGAAGGCGATGTCGTCGACCTGGAACGCCTCGGCGGCGCCGAGGCCGGTTCGGAGGTGGTCTTCGACCGGGTGCTGATGATCGGTGGCGGCGAGGCCGAGCCCGAAGTGGGCGAACCCCTCGTTGAGGGCGCCAGGGTGCGGGCACAGCTCGTGAGCGACCTGCGCGGCCCGAAGATCGTCGTGTTCAAGTTCAAGCGCCGGAAGGGCTATCGCCGGCGCCGCGGACACCGGCAGGAGCTGCAGCGGTTCCGGATAGAGGCGATCGAACGAGGCGGCGGGGCTTAGCCGGCCGCGCGAGCAACGGAGGTCGAAGAGATGGCGCACAAGAAAGGCCAGGGCTCGAGCCGCAACGGCCGCGATTCGAACCCCAAGAACCTGGGCGTGAAGCGTTACGCGGGCCAGAGCGTGACCGGCGGCACGATCATCGTGCGCCAGCGCGGCACCCGCTTCTTCCCCGGCGAGAACGTGGGACGTGGCGGCGACGACACCCTCTACGCGCGCGCGGACGGCGTGGTCGAGTTCCGCAACCGCGGCCGGCGCGGCACGGTGGTCAACGTCCATCCGGCAGGCTAGGCGTCGCGCCGCCGGGAGCGGCTCATGCACTTCATCGACGAGGCCGTCATCGATGTCCTCGCGGGTTCCGGCGGAGACGGCTGCCTGGCCTTCCGGCGCGAGAAGTTCGTGCCGCAGGGCGGCCCGTCGGGCGGCGACGGCGGCAATGGCGGCGATGTCGTGCTGGTCGGCTCGCCCGGGCTCGGCACCCTCTACCGTCTCAGCTTCCCGGCCTCCTACAACGCCGAGCGCGGCAGGCACGGCGAGGGATCGAACAAGACCGGCAGGAGCGGCCGCGACCTGGTGATTCCGGTGCCGCTCGGGACCGAGGTTCATGACGCCGCTACCGGCGAGCCTCTGGGCGAGGTTCTGACCGAGTCCGACCAGCTCGTCGTGGCGCGCGGCGGCACCGGTGGACGCGGCAACGCCCGCTTCAAGAGCGCGCGTCAGCGAGCGCCCAGGCGGGTGGAAACGGGAAGACCGGGTAAGCAGCGTCGCCTGCGCCTGGAGCTGAAGCTGCTCGCCGACATTGGCGTCGTCGGCCTGCCCAACGCGGGAAAATCGACCCTCATCAGCAGGCTCACTGCCGCTAAACCGAAGATCGCCGACTATCCCTTCACCACGCTGATCCCCCAGCTTGGCGTGGTCGGCCCCCCTGCGCTGCCCGCTTTCGCGGAGCCCTTCGTGATCGCCGATCTGCCCGGACTGATCGCGGGCGCCGCGCAGGGGGCCGGGCTCGGAACCCGCTTCCTGCGCCACGTGGAGCGTTGCCGTGTCCTTCTGCACCTGGTCGACCTCGGGCCGCAGCCGGAGGAGGAAGCGGGTGGGGTCCAGGCGGCCTTCGACACGATCTCCGCTGAACTCGGCGCCTTCAACGAGGATCTCCTCCGCCGGCCCCGGGTCCTCTGCGGCTCGAAGCTCGACATCGCGGAGCCGGACCGGCGACGCGACCTGGCCGCGCTGGCCCGGAGAGAGGGTGCGCAGGCCTTCGAGATCTCGGCGGTGGCGGGCACGGGGCTCGACCGCCTGGTTCGCGAGCTGCGCCGCCTCCTCGACGCCGGCGACCCGGCGGGCGACCAGGTCTTCGCGGGAGCCACTTCGCCATGAGGATCGGTCTGTTCGGGGGCAGTTTCGACCCGATCCACAACGGGCACATCCTGCCGGTGCTGGCGGCCCGGGAAGTCCTGGACCTGGACGTCGTCCACTACCTGCCGACCGCCCGGCCGCCGCACAAGCCCCAGGGGACGAGGGCGCCGGCGCTCGCTCGAAACACGATGGTCGAGCTGGCGCTCCTGCCCTACCCCGAGCTCGTCGTCTCGGACGTCGAACTCGATCTGGGCCGGACCGCGTACACGGTGGACACGGTGGAGCGCTTTGCCGCCGAGGATCCGGAGGCCGACTTGCACCTGCTGCTCGGCGTCGACAGTTTCAACGACCTGATGTCATGGCGGCGGTTCGAGGACCTGATCGGCGCCGTCAGGCTGGTCGTTCTGGCACGGCCGGGCGAGCGGGGCCTGGATCCGGCGGTGCGTGTGGCCGCGGAGGGAGCGCGTGGCTTCGACCTCGTCCGGCATCGTTCGGTCGATGTTTCGTCCAGTTCGATTCGCCGACGGTTGGCCCGGGGCGAGGACGTGGACGCCGGCTTGATGCCCGCAGCCGTGCTGCGGTACTGTCGCAAGTACGGGTTGTACCGTTGACGCAAGCGCAGACGCTCCAGGCCCGGTTGGGCACAGTCTCTCCCAGTCCCGAAGGGACCCCTGACTCCGAGGAGCGTGTCCGCGCGGTCGCTGCCGCGGCGATTGACCGGAAGGCGCAGGACCTTCGGGTCCTGGAACTCACCGAAGTCAGCGACTTCACGGACTACTTCGTCATCTGCAACGGCGCCAACGCGCGCCAGGTGAGCGCGATCGCGGAGGCCGTGGAGCGGCGGCTCCGGTCCTGCGGCGCCCGCCCCCTGCACCTGGAGGGGTCGGGACGCGGTCAGTGGGTGCTTCTCGACTACGGTGACGTCGTCGTCCACGTGTTCGACCCGGAACGGCGAGAGCTCTACCGGCTCGAGCGCCTGTGGTCCGACGCCCCGGACCGGACAGCGGAGCTGGCTTCGGACGGAGAACCGGCTTCGCATGGCGTCCCTGCTGCGACTTGAAGTCAACGGCCAGGAGCGGGAACTTGCCGTGCCGGGGGCCCACGCCAGCGTGCTCGACCTGCTGGCGAGCCTCGATCAGCATCCGAAGACCGTGGCGGTGGAGGTGAACCGCGAACTCGTGCCACGTGCGCGGTTCGGCGACACCAGCCTCCACGACGGCGACCGGGTGGAGATCGTCCGCTTCGTCCAGGGCGGCCGCGCCGCTGATCGGGTATAGTCGCCCGTCGCTGCCGGCCGCTTGAGCGGCTCTACAGAGGCGGCGCGGAGGCTGGGCCGCTAGCTCAATTGGCAGAGCAACAGACTCTTAATCTGTGGGTTCTAGGTTCGATTCCTAGGCGGCTCACCATGCCTCGCCCGCGCGAAAGTGGCGGAACTGGTAGACGCGCTAGACTTAGGATCTAGTCCCGAGAGGGGTGGGGGTTCGAGTCCCCCCTTTCGCACCATTGGCCCGCTACCGCTCGATCGCTAGACTCACGATCTAGTCCCGAGAGGGGTCAGGGGTTCGAGTCCCCCCTTTCGCACCACCCCTTGCACGTCACCTACCCGTTTCTAACCGGAACTTCCTGAATCTCCCGTTCGGCCATGACTGTGGTGGTCTCCAAGCGGGATGTGGGCGTGTGCCGCCAGGAGTTCGAGATCGAGGTGCCCGCCTCCGAGGTGGACGCCGAGTACCTCCGCGTCGCCAGGGACTACCGCCGTCGCGCGCGCATCGACGGCTTCCGCAAGGGGAAGGCGCCGCTCGACCTGGTGCGCCAGCGGTTCGCGGATGCGATCGGCGAGGACGTCTCGGAGCGTCTGGCGCCGGAGTACTGGCGGAAGGCGAGCGAAGAGGACGGTGTGCACGCCATGTTGCCGCCCAGCGTGGCGCCGGTGCAGGCCGCCCCGGGCGAGCCGTTGCGGTTCACCGTGACCGTCGACGTCGAGCCCGAGGTCGAGATCGGCGACAGCCGTAGCTTCGAGTTGCCGCGGCCCGAGACGGAACCCAGCGAGGCCGAGGTCGAAGAGCTCCTGGAGCAGGTACGACTCCAGCGCTCGACCTGGGTGCCGGTCGAACGGGCGGCGGCTCGCGGCGACCGGGTGCGAGGCAGGATCCACCGCGCCGCGATGCCGGGCTACATTCCGGAAGCGGCCGCCGAAGAACAACCGGATCAGGACGACCATCGCGGCCCGGCGACCCACGACATCGACCTCGAACTCGGCGACGAGCGCGCGTGGCCCGAGCTCACGGACAACCTGACCGGCCTCTCGGCGGGCCAGAAGGCGGATTTCGAGCGCAAGGAGACGGAGGACGACGTCGAGCGGCAACGCGGCTACGAGATCGAGGTCGACGAGGTCCTCGAGCGCAAGCTGCCGGACGTGGACGACGACTGGGCGAGCAGCCTCGCCGCCACGATCGAGACCGTCGACGATCTGCGGCGCCAGCTCAGCGACCAGGTGCAGGCGCAGAAAGTCGAGCAGGCGGGCCAGCAGCGCACCGACGCCCTGCTCGACCAGTTGAGGGAGCGCTATCCGGTGACCCTGCCGGAGGCGGTCGTGGAGCGCGAGGCGCTCCAGATGGCCAGGTCCTACGCGAACAACCTGGCTCGCCAGGGGTTCGACTTCGAACAGCAGCAGTTGCCCTGGGAGCAGTTGATGGAGGAGATCCGGCCACAGGCGGAGAAGCGGGCGCACTCCTCGTTCCTGCTCGACCGGATCGCCCGCGACGACGGTGTGGAGGCGACGCCGGAGGACCTCGAGCGGGCGCTCGAGATCATGGCCCGGGCCCGCAACACGAACCGCGGCCGGCTGCGGCGGGAACTGGAGCGGGAAGGCGGCCTGGAGATGTTGAGAGTCGAACTGAGACGGGATCGGACGGTGCAGGCGCTCCTGGCGGCCAACGCGCCGCCAGAGGAACCGTCCGGTCCAGCGGACGAGCCCGCTGCGGAAGGAGACGGCTAGACAATGCTGGTACCGATGGTGGTCGAGCAGACCAACCGGGGCGAACGGGCCTATGACATCTACTCGCGCCTGCTCAAGGACAACATCGTCTTCCTGGGCAGGCCGATCGACGATGACGTGGCGAACCTGGTCATCGCGCAGATGCTCTTCCTCGAGTCCGAGAACCCGGAGAAGGACATCTCGCTCTACATCAACTCGCCGGGCGGTTCGGTGACCGCCGGCTTCGCGATCTACGACACGATGCAGCACGTCAAGCCGGACGTTTCCACCCTCTGCGTCGGCCAGGCCGCGTCCTTCGCGGCGGTCCTGCTCGCGGGTGGCGCCGAGCAGAAGCGGATGGTGCTGCCGAACGCCAGGGTGCTGATTCACCAGCCCTGGGTGCAGAACCTCGGCGGCCAGCAGACGGACATCGACATCCACGCCCAGGACCTGCTGCGGATGCGCGGCCGGATCGACGAGCTGCTGGCCCAGCACACCGGAAAGTCGATCGAAGAGGTCCACGCGGACACCGAGCGGGACAAGATTCTCACCGCGGAAATGGCGGTCGAATACGGGCTCGCCGACCGCGTCGTCGAGCGTCGCGGGGCCACTCAATAGACGCCAGACGGAGCTTCGGCGGCGAACCTCGGAGTCCCCGCCGTGCTAGCATCCAGCGGTACGCACGGCCTTTGGAGTCCCGTGCGAACAGGCGAAACGAGACGCGAGAAACGAGCCGGAACGACCAATCGTGGCGAAGAAGGACAGTGGCGACGACGCGCTGAGGTGCTCGTTCTGCAGCAAGAGCCAGCGAGAGGTCAAGAAGCTCATCGCCGGCCCTACCGTCTTCATTTGCGACGAGTGCGTCGACATCTGCCTCGACATCATCGCCGAGGACCGGATGCTGGAACAGCGCCAGGAAGCGGCGCTGCCGAAGCCCCAGGAACTCAAGAAGCTGCTCGACGACTACGTGATCGGCCAGGAGCAGGCGAAGAAGAAGCTCGCGGTCGCGGTCTACAACCACTACAAGCGGATCGACTTCGGCGAACGGTCCCGGACCGACGTCGAGCTCCAGAAGTCGAACATCCTGCTGATCGGCCCCACGGGCACCGGCAAGACCCTGCTCGCGCAGACCCTGGCGCGGCTGTTGAGCGTCCCGTTCACGATCGCGGACGCGACCACGCTGACCGAGGCGGGCTATGTCGGCGAGGACGTCGAGAACATCATCCTCAAGCTCTACCAGGCCTCCGGTAGCGACAAGGAGAAGACCCAGCGCGGGATCGTCTACATCGACGAGGTGGACAAGATCTGCCGCAAGGGTGACAACCCGTCGATCACGCGGGACGTCTCGGGCGAGGGTGTCCAGCAGGCGCTGCTCAAGATCCTCGAGGGCACCCAGTGCAACGTGCCGCCCCAGGGGGGGCGCAAGCACCCGCACCAGGAGTTCCTCCAGATCGACACGACGAACATCCTCTTCATCTGCGGCGGCGCCTTCGTCGGTCTCGAAGAGCGCATCGAAGGGCGGATGAACGAGAAGACGATGGGCTTCGGCGCCGAGATCAAGGATCGCGACAAGCGGGCGGGCGAGATGCTCCGCCATGTGCTTCCCGAGGACCTGATCAAGTACGGCCTGATTCCCGAGTTCGTCGGCCGCCTGCCGGTGGTGGCGACCCTGGAGCAGCTCGACGAGGACGCCCTGGTCCGGATCCTGACCGAGCCGAAGAACTCCCTCGTGCGACAGTACGAGGCGATGTTCGAGTTCGAGGACGTCAAGCTCACCTTCACCGCCGAGGCGTTGCGCGCGGTCGCCAGGCAGGCGATGAAGCGCAACGTCGGTGCCAGGGGCCTCCGGATCATCCTCGAGGAGCTGATGCTGGAATTGATGTACGGCCTGCCTTCGGAAGCCGGCGTCAAGGAATGCGTCATCAACGAGGACGTGGTGGTCAACGGCATTCAGCCGCTGACCGTGTACGAGAAAGCGGGATAGGGATGGCCTCGGGCTACGTTTCGACCTCGAACGACCGCCTGCCTGTGGTGCCGCTGCGGGACATGGTGGTTTTCCCGCAGATGATGGCGCCCTTCATCGTCGGCCGCCGCGGCTCCGTGCTGGCGCTGGAACAGACGCTGCGCACGGCCGGCAAGCTGATCTTCCTGGTCGCCCAGCGGGATCCGAAGGTCGACGACCCGGGGATCGACGACATTCACAAGATCGGCGTCGTCGCCCGCGTGGTGCAGAACGTCAAGCTGCCGAACGGCAACGTGAAGGTGATGGTCGAGGGATTGCGGCGGGCCGAGCTGCGGACGCTCGAGGAGATCGACGACGCCTTCGAGGCGGAGGTCGAGGTCTACGAGATCCACTACCCGGCCGACGACAAGGTCCAGGTCTACATGAGTCGGCTGCTCAACAGCTTCGAGCAGTACGCGAAGATGTCCCATCATCTGGCCTTCGAGAGCCTCATGTCGACGCTGAAGCTCGACGATCCCGACCGGTTCGCCGACGCCCTGGCCGCTCACCTGACCGTGTCGACGGCCGAGAAGCAGACGCTGCTCGAGACGTTGAATCCCTACGAACGCCTGCAGGCCGTGCACGACCTGCTCGATGTCGAGGTCGAGAAGATCAACATCGACAAGCGGATCAACGTGCAGGTCAAGAAGCAGATGGAGAAGGCTCAGAAGGAGTACTACCTCAACGAGAAGATCAAGGCGATCCACCACGAGCTGGGGCGCAAGGATGAGCGTGGCGACGAGATCGCCGAGCTGAAGGAGAAGATCGAGAAGTCCGGCGCCCCGAAGCTGGTGCGCGAGAAGGCGGAGCAGGAGCTGCGGCGGCTGGAGGCCATGCCGCCGGTGTCCGCCGAGGCGACCGTGTCGCGGAACTACGTCGACTGGCTGGTGTCGGTGCCGTGGAAGAAGCGCAGCCGCGAGCTGAAGGACCTGAAGAAGGCGGCGCGGATTCTGGACGAGGGGCACTACGGCCTGGAGAAGGTCAAGGAGCGCGTGCTCGAGTTCCTGGCCGTCCGCCAGCTCACCCACAAGAACCAGAACTCGATCATCTGCTTCGTCGGCCCGCCGGGCGTCGGCAAGTCCTCGCTGGCCAAGTCGATTGCCGCCGCCACCGGCCGCAAGTTCGTGCGCCTGTCTCTCGGCGGCGTTCGCGACGAGGCCGAGATCCGCGGACACCGGCGCACCTACATCGGAGCGTTTCCCGGTCAGATCATCCAGATGATGAAGCGGGCGGGCACGGTCAACCCGGTCTTCCTGCTCGACGAGGTCGACAAGATGTCGATGGACTTCCGCGGCGATCCGTCGTCAGCGCTGCTCGAGGTGCTCGATCCGGAGCAGAACGACACCTTCGTCGATCACTACATGGACATCGAGTACGACCTGTCGAAGGTCATGTTCATCGCAACGGCGAACGTCGAGCACCCGATCCCGCCGGCGCTCAAGGACCGGATGGAGATCATCCAGCTCGCCGGGTACACGCCGAACGAGAAGCTCGAGATCGCGCGCCAGTTCCTGGTGCCGAGGCAGTTGGACAGCCACGGCCTGACCGAGGACGAGATCCGTTTCGGCGAGGACAGCCTGGGTCACCTGATGGACTCCTACACCCGCGAGGCGGGCGTCCGCAACCTGGAGCGCGAGATCGCGGCGGTCTGTCGCAAGCTGGCCCGCCGCCTGGTTGAAGAGGGCCGCGTCAAGAAGGTCAAGGCGAAGGCCAAGGCCAAGGGCAAGGGTGCGTCCGGCGATGCCGAACCCGCGATCGCGGTCGACCGGGAGCTGGTCGGGGAACTCCTCGGCAAGCCGAAGTTCCGGCCCTACAAGAAGCTCGACGACTCCGAAGTCGGGGTCGCCACCGGTCTGGCCTGGACCCAGGCGGGCGGCGAGCTGCTGCAGAGCGAAGTCGGCCTGATGAAGGGCAGCGGCAAGCTGATCCTCACCGGCAAGCTGGGCGACGTGATGAAGGAGTCGGCCCGAGCGGCGATGTCCTACCTGCGCAGCCGCGCCGACGGGTTCGGCCTGGAGCCCGGCTTTCACGCCGACCAGGACCTCCACATCCATGTTCCCGAGGGCGCCATTCCCAAGGACGGCCCGTCGGCGGGGATCACGATGGCGTCGGCGATCATCTCGTCCCTCCTGCGGGTGCCGGTGCGCGGCGACGTCGCCATGACCGGCGAGATCACGCTCCGCGGGAAGGTGCTGCCCGTCGGCGGCATCAAGGACAAGGTGCTGGCCGCCTACCGCGCGGGCATCTTCGAAATCCTCCTGCCGAAGGAGAACGACAAGGACCTCGAGGAGGTCCCCGAGGAAGTCCGCGACAAGATGAAGTTCCACCTCGTGGAGTCGATGGACGAGGTGCTGGAGATCGCCTTCGACGGCGTCGTGCAGAGGGCGCCGGAGGTTGCGGCCGAGTTCCAGAAGCCCGCGTCTGAAGCGCCGCCCGCGAACGTCGCCCACTGAAGAGGCCCACTCAGGAAATCGAGCGGGACCTTGAAGGTCCGTGACGCCCGCTTCGTCGTCTCGGCTGTCCGGGCCGCCGATCTGCCCCGGGACGGCCGCCCGCAGATCGCCTTCGCCGGTCGCTCGAACGTCGGCAAATCGAGTCTGATCAACCGGTTGCTGGGCCGTAAGGACCTCGCGCGCACGAGTTCCAGGCCGGGGCGAACCCGGAGCGTCAACTTCTTCCTGATCGACGACTCCTGGTACGTCGTGGACCTGCCTGGCTACGGCTACGCCCGGGTCTCGAAGAGCGAACGCGAGGCCTGGGGTCGAAGCGTCGATCAGTACTTCCGCTCGGCTGCCGGGCTCGTCCGGGTCGTGCTGCTCGTCGATGGTAAGGTCGCAGGCACGCCGCTCGACTCCGAAGCGTACGGATACCTCCGAAGTCTGGGACTCGAACCAGTCGTGGTCGTGACCAAGATCGACCGCGTGAAACGGGGGGCTCGAGCCGGAAGCCTTGCCAAGGTTGCAGAGCTGCTGGGAATGCCGTCCGGGGCTGAGCTGTTTCCCGTGTCGTCTCGCACCGGCGAAGGAGTCTCGCGGCTGTTTGCGGAGTTGCTCAGCCCTTGAATCGGTCAGATTCCGTGGACTGGGGACCAGCGGCGCTTCTCTCGGCAAGGATGGAGAAAGATGACGATCGACGGAGTTCGTGAAGCAGGGCGTAGTGGGAACGGCGGCGCCAGGGCGTCGGAGAGCGCCGATCTGGCCTTCGACCTCAAGGCCCTGAAGGATCTGAGCAATGCCGACCTGCTCAAGCTGGCCCACAAGCTGGAGGTCGTCGGAGCCACCGGCATGCCCAGGCAGGAGTTGACCTTCAAGATCCTGGAGGCCCAGACGGAGAAGAGCGGGCTGCTGTTCGGCGAAGGGGTCCTCGAATGCCTGACCGACGGCTTCGGCTTCCTGCGCGCGCCGGAGTACAGCTACCTGCCGGGGCCGGACGACATCTACGTATCGCGCAGCCAGATCCGGCGCTTCGACCTGCGTACCGGCGACACCGTTTCGGGTCAGGTGCGCCAGCCGATGAACAAGGGCGAGCGTTATCTCGCCCTGATCAAGCTCGAGGCGGTGAACTTCGAGCACCCGGACGTGGTGCGGCAGAAGATCTTCTTCGACAATCTGACCCCGCTATACCCGGAGGAGCGGCTTCAACTGGAAGTCTCCGGAGACCTGTCGTCCCGGGTGACCGACCTGGTGACGCCGATGGGCAAGGGCCAGCGCGCGCTGATCGTGGCGCCCCCGCGCACCGGCAAGACGATGCTCCTGCAGTCCCTGGCGCGATCGATCGCCACGAACCACCCGGAGGTGGTGCTGGTCGTCCTGCTGATCGACGAGCGTCCCGAGGAAGTGACCGACATGGAGCGGTCGGTGCGCGGGGAGGTCGTCTCGTCCACCTTCGACGAGCCCGCCTCCCGGCACACTCAGGTCGCCGAGATGGTGATCGAGAAGGCCAAACGGCTGGTCGAGTACGGCAAGGATGTCGTCATCCTGCTCGACTCGATCACGCGCCTGGCGCGCGCCTACAACACGGTGCAGCCGCCCTCGGGCAAGGTGCTGTCGGGGGGCATCGACGCCAACGCCCTGCAGCGTCCGAAGCGGTTCTTCGGCGCCGCGCGAAACATCGAGGGCGGCGGCTCGCTGACCATCGTGGCCACGGCGCTGATCGACACGGGCAGCCGGATGGACGACGTGATCTTCGAGGAGTTCAAGGGCACCGGCAACTCGGAGCTGCATCTCGACCGCAAGCTGGTCGACAAGCGGATCTTTCCGGCAATCGACATCGAGAAGTCCGGCACCCGCAAGGAGGAGTTGCTGCTGTCGGCGGATGAGCTGCAGCGGGTCTGGGTGCTGCGCAAGGTGCTGAATCCGCTGCCCACGGTCGAGGCGATGGAGGTGCTCCAGGAGCGGCTCAAGAACACGCCGTCGAACGCCGAGTTCCTCGCCGCGATGTCGAGAGGCGCAAGGGGAGCGCCGAACTGAGTTCCGCTCCCGCAAGCCCCCGCGTCGCCGTGCTGCCGACGGCGCCCGCCTCGATCCTGGCCGACTATCACGAACTCCTGAACCTCGCGGGCTACCGCGAGGTGGTCGATCCGTCCGTCGACACGGCGCTCAAGATCAACATCTCCTGGCACTTCTTCTACCCCGGCAGCTCGACCACACCCTGGCAGCTCGAAGGGGTGGTCCGGGCGATGGAGAAGGACGGTTACGACCCCGCCTTGATTCACGGCTGCCACAACCGCACCGTGGTCATCGACGCCCGCCTGGGTGAGCGCGAGAACAAGCAGATCGACGTCATCGAGGCGCATGGCCTGCGCAACGTCCACCTCTACGAGGAGGGCGAGGAGTGGCTGCCGGTCCGGGAGGCCGTGGGCGACCTCGCCTCGCGGTTCCTGTGCCTGAACGAGGTCTACCCGCGCGGTTTTCACATTCCGGCGCGCTTCGTGGGCGAGAACATCATCCACCTGCCAACGGTCAAGACCCACGTCTTCACGACCACGACCGGGGCGATGAAGAACGCGTTCGGCGGGCTGCTCAACGAGCGCCGGCACTGGACCCACCCGGTCATCCACGAGACCCTGGTCGACCTGCTGATGATCCAGCAGCACATCCATCGGGGCGTGTTCGCGGCCATGGACGGCACCTTCGCGGGCGACGGCCCGGGACCTCGCTGCATGATCCCGCGGATCGGCAACGTGATCCTGGCCAGTGCGGACCAGGTCGCGATCGACGCCGTGGCCGCGAAGCTGATGGGATTCGATCCGCTCTCGATCCGCTACATTCGGCTCGCGCACGATCTCGGGCTCGGCTGCGGCGACCCGCGGGACATCGAGATCGTGGGCGACCCGGCGGTCGCCGGCAGGAGCTGGGGCTTCGTCGGTCCCTTCCGGAAGATGACCTTCGCCGCGAGGATGCAGCACAAGATCTACTGGGGGCCGCTACGGCGCCCCGTCGAGTGGTCGCTGCGCACCTTTCTCGCGCCCTGGGCGTATCTGGCGAGCGTCATCTACCACGACTCCTTCTGGTACCCGTACAAGGCGAAACGGCAGATGGCCGAGGCACTGGCGAGCCCCTGGGGGCGTCTGTTCGCCGCCTGGGAGCAGGCCCGGACGGACGGGCGCGGCTACGCGGAGATCGCCGCCCGGCCCGCGGTCGTGTTCCGGACCGGCTGGCGGGCCTTCCTGACCTCGCTGCGCATTCTCTGGACCTGTCTGCGGGAAGCACCTGAAGTCGCCATGCGCCTGAGCCGGCGCTCGGACGCCGCCGGCGTTCGCGGTTCGGGTTCCTGAGCCGGTTCGATGGCCGGCGGGCGGTGGCAGGAAACCGGCGCCGCCCTCGCCGTTGTGTCGGCCCTGGCGGTGATCCTGTTTCACGCCGGGACGTTCCACCACGGGGCCACCGCGTTTTCGCTGGCCGTTGGCGCCGGCCTCCTCCTGGCGTTGGCCTGGCTGGGCGGTGGGTCGCTGCTGGATCCGCTGGGGCTCGCGGGAGCTGCCGGCCTGTCGAGGTTCTGGCCGGCGCTGCTCGGGGCGCTCTGGCTCGCGGTGGCCCTGAGCTGGGTGCTCTCTCCCGTCGCTCGCGCCGGCGAGGCGGTCGTTCTCTTCCTCGTTCCCGCGGCCTGGGCATCGGCCGGCATCGGGCGGGCGCTGGCTTCGGACTCGGCCGTTCGCTGGGCCCTGGGGGGCATCGCGGTGACCGTGATCGCGGCGTCGGCCTGGGCCCTGGCCCTGCGGCCGCTTCACGAACAGGGCCGGGCCGCGCTGCCGATCGGGCACCACAACCAGTTGGCTTTGGTTCTGGTGGCTCTCCTGCCGGCCGCGGTGCTCGGTGCCTGGCGCGCGACGGAGGGTCTTGGCTGGCGGGTGGGCCGGGGCGCGACGCTCTTCGTGGCCGCCATCGTGATCTGGACCCTCGCCGCCACCGGTTCGATGTCCGGGTTAGCGGCCCTGGTCGTGCAGGTGGTGGCGGCCGCGGCGTGGATCCTCTGGCGGAGGAGGGGGCGCAGCTTGATCGTCCCGTTCGCGGCGTTGCTGGCTCTGGCCACCGGGCTGGCGCTCGCGACAGCCTGGGCCGGTTCCCGACTCGATGTGCCGGGTCCGATCGGTCGGCTGGGTGCGATCCTGCGGCTCGAGGACCCTTCACTCCTGGCGCGCCGCACGTACGCCGAGGCTGCCGTCTCCGGATTCGAGGAGCGCCCGCTTCTCGGCTGGGGTCCGGGGTCCACGAGCTGGACTCTGGCGAACCACTGGCGGCCGGCTCCGGGCGTTCATCCGCCGGGCGAGGTGGTCACGGATGCCCACAGCCTGCTGGCCCAGGCACCCTACGAACTCGGGGTCGCCGGTTCGATCCTGCTGCTGTTGCTGGCCGCTCGCTACGGCCGGGTTCGTCTGGGTGAGCTCAGTCATTCCCGTGTGCCGGATCCGGAACTTCTGGCGGCGGCGCTGCTCGGTCTGACGGGCGCCGGCGTCTGCCTGGCTTTCGGGGTCTTTGCTGTGGTGACGGCGGTTCCCGCGGTGCTAATTCTCAATCTCGGTCTGGCGGCATGTGGCCGCGGGTCCTCTGGCACGCGGAAAGAACGCGCCGCGAAGCGACGACCTTCGGCCGGGTGGCGGCGAGGGCTTCGGATCGCCTGCTATCTCTGGCTGATCGCGGCCGTGGGCTGGACCTGGCAGCGGACGTCGGCCGCTCGGGCCTACGAACTCGTGGTGGCCGTGGAGACGGCCGACCTTGGAGGGGCGTCCATGGCGGCCGCCCGTGACCCTTCATTCCCCCTGTACCATGTCCGCCTCGATCCCTGGACCGCGGCCGAGGCCGCCGACGGTCTGGCGCCCCTGTGGCTGCTGGCCGGGGTCGATCAGAGCGTGGACTTCGACAGACGGCGGCTGGCGCTCGAGCGGGCCTGTGACCTCGACCCGCTGTCGGCGCTCGCTCCGTTCGAGCTCATGCGCCTGGAGCGCGAAGCGGGCGCCGCGGCCACAGACGCGCGTGTGGCCACGCGGGCGGCGCGCGCGATCCTGGCGGAGCCTCTGCTTCTGGCCGCGGCCGCCTTCGAGGGGGACCCGGATCTCCGGGCCGAGCTGCATCGCGAGATCCGGTCGTGGCCGGGACTTCCGCCGGGCTGGCTGGCGGCCTTCGAGGAGTTGTGGTTCGGCCTCGACTGGTCGAAAGGGCACGAGGGCGCGCCTCGCGATGTACTGTCGGTGGACGCCGATGGGCGTCCCGCGGTCTCGTTCAGCCTGTTCGCTTTCCGGCGTCAGCCCTGGCCGCTCTCGATCGGCGCCGTGCCTCTCAGGAGTCATCGTCTCGACTTCGTCACGACTCATGATCTCCCGGCGGTGACGCGATTGCCCGCGACCGCGCCGGCACCGTTCTGGATCCGTCGCTGCGGAGTCGAGTAGCGCGGCCGCCGCGGGGACTCAGGCCACGCCGGTGGCTTCGATGCCGGCCGCGGCAACACGGTTGCGGCCAGCGTGTTTGGCCTGGTACATGGCGTTGTCGGCCAGCTGCAGCAGACGCGTCGCGGCGCTTGCCGCGCTCGGCGGCTCGTCGCGGTCGCCGGTCTCGACCCGCATCGAGGAGGCGCCGATCGAGCAGGTCACTCGGACCAGCGGACGGCGGCGGGGCGGTTCGCCACCGGCGAGAATCGTGGCGGCCAGGGTCGTCCGGAGACGCTCGGCGTGTCGGAGGCACTCCTTCAGGTCGGCGCCAGGCAGGACGACGACGAATTCGTCGCCGCCGTAGCGGGCGGCGAAGCCCCCTGCCTGCCTGGCCGCGGCGTCGACGAATCTGGCGACCTGGCTCAGAATCCGGCTGCCGGTCATGTGGCCGTGGCGGTCGTTCACGTCCTTGAAGTGGTCGAGGTCGATGAACAGCAGTCCGATGTGGGCGCCGCCGCGTTCCGTGCCCCTGATCGTCCCGGCAAGCGCGTTGTGCAACGTGTGATCGTCGAAGAGGCCGGTCAGGCGGTCGCGGCGGGTCTCGACGGCACCGGAGGCGCCGGCGACTTCGCGGAGAGCGGCCGAGGCCCTCGCCGCGAGTTCTTGAGCCGATGCCTTCACCAGGTCTCCATCCAGGGTCGAAGGACGACCTCGAAGGCCCAGGTGGAACGGTGCTGGCGGTGGAGGTGCAGGTAGAGGTCGGCGATCCGGTCGGGATCCGCCATGTTGTCGTCCACCGTGGTGCCGGCCATGCGGTGCCAGCGGCTGCCGTCGTCCTGCGTCCAGCCGATTGCCGCGTCGATTGGCACATGAGCGATGTGTATGCCCTTCGGTCCGAGTTCTCTCGCCATGCTCTGGGCCAGGCCGGCCTTCGCATGACACGCCATGGCGAATGCGCCGCTCCTGGCGAATCCCCTGAGTGCTCCGCTGGCATTGGTGAAGAGGATCGTGCCCCGGTGGCCGTCACCTTCCGGCTCGGTTCCTGCCAGCATCCGCCGCGTCGCCTCCCGACCGACCAGGAAGGCGCTGTAGGCGGAGTTGTCGAGCACCTGGCGCACGAGCGCGTGATCCGCTTCGTGGATGCCCTTGCGGAAGATCTCGGCGGTGCGGCCGTCGATGTTGTGAACGACGAGGTTGGGCTTTCCGAGTGCGCTCCCGACCGCCTCAAACAGGCCGGCGACGGCGCTCGGGTCGCTGGCGTCGCAGCCGTAGCGCCGTACACCGTGGTCTCGCTCCAGCTCGAGCAGCGCGGGCTTGTCCGGGGTCCGCGCGGCGACGGCGACCCGCATGCCCTCGCCGGCGAAGAGCCGGGCGCAGCTGGCGCTGATGCCGGGACCGCCGCCGACGATCAGGGCGACCTCGGTCCGCCCGTCCGGTGAAGTATGCGGCTTATCGGGCATTTGAGATCCGTTCCAGGCGAGCCGGGACGCTCTTGTGCCACGGTGTGCCGGCGATGGGATCGCGGTCGGTAGCGGCGGTCAGTTCGTTCGGCGCCACGCCGTCGAGCGTGCGGTGGCCGGCGTCGTCCGGATAGTCGAGGCCGAGACCGTTCGGAAGGGAGATGTGCCCGTCCTGCATGCGGTCGCTGATCGCGGCGAGGACCTGGGTGGCGCCCTGCGAAGTCACGAGCCGGACGAGTTCGCCGTCCCCGATCTCGAGTGTCGCCGCGTCGTTCGGCGAGAGGGCCAGCGCCTCCTCGAGTGCCTTGCGCCGCCACCTGGGATCGCGGTAGATCGTGTTCGCGGTGTAGGAGCGGCGCTCGCCGGCGGAGAGAACGAAGGGGAACGCCTCGCTGGTGATGGCGGGACCGTCCATGGCGGCGAGCTCGTCGATCGCCTCGAACAGGTCCGGAATCGCGAGCTGGAGCCGACCGTTCGCCGTCTGGACGCGTTCCCAACTGACTTCCGGCGGATCTACGGAGAACACCAGGCCCTGCGGGCTGTCGATGATGGCGTCGAACAGAGCGTCGCCGAGTTCGTTGTCGTCGCCCTCGATGCCTGCCCGGCGCACCGAGTCGGCGAAGCGGCGGGCGCAGATCTGGGCAGCGCTCCACAGGGCTGCCCCGGACCTGGCGCTCTCGGGCAAGGTCTCGCCCAGGGTCCGATAGAGAAGCGCGGGCGCTGTTCCCGCGAGGCGGGGATACTCCCGCATCGCCGCCTTGAACGCAGCTGCGAACGTCGCCCTCCCGCCCTCTTGCAGGGCCGTGCGGAGTTCCTCCACCAGCGCGGCGGAGAAGCCGCCGAGGGCCTCGGTAAGCCGGCAGTGGATCTCCGGCTCCGGCAGGGGTCCCGCCTTGTCCGTTGCGGGCGGCGGCAGTAGCGCCCGCCGCAGGAAGAAGGCGTTCTCCGGGAACTCGAAGTTGAAGAACACCGCCTCGGCCTTCTCGTACTGCGTGGTCGCCGGCAGGACGTAGTCGGCCAGGCGGGCGGTCTCGGTCATCGCGATGTCGATGACGACGACGCACTCGAGCGCCCGTAGCGCCTCGCGCATGGCGCGGCTGTCCGCCAGCGAGTGCGCCGGGTTCGCGCTCTCGACGATCATCGCGCGGAAGCGCTTCGGGTGGTCGGTGACGATCTCCTCGGCGATCGCGTTGCACGGCACGAGGCCGGCGATGACCGGAGCGCCGGTCACCGGCGTCTCTCGGGGTCCGGCGGACCGGGAGGCGGTGATCGGCACCAGGGAGGTTGAGACGTTCTGGGCGCCGGTCTTGGCGAAGTTGCCGGTCAGCATCCAGATCAGCCGCTGCAGGTAGCTGACCAGGGTCGAGTGGCGGTTCATCTGCACGCCGAGGTCCTCGAACACGGCGACGCTTGAGGCGGTGGCGATGCGGCGCGTGGCGAGCCGGACCTGCTCCTCGGGCACGCCGCACGCGGCGCAGGCGGCGGCGACCTCGATCCGCTCCAGCCAGGGGCGCACGTCCTCGAAGCCGTCCGTGTGCCGGGCGATGAAGTCCGCGTCCGTCAGGTCCTCCTCCAGCAGGACGCCCAGCATCGCCGCGAGCAGCCAGGCGTCCGTCCCCGGCTTCACCTGAAGGAAGATGTCGGCCAGGTCGGCGGTCTCGGAGCGCCGGACGTCGATGACGATGAGGCAGCGCTCCGGGTCCTTCGAGAGCTCGCGCAGCGTCACCCGGGCGCGCGGGATGCCGTGCGACTGCCAGGGGTTCTTGCCCAGGAAGATGCCGACCTCGCAGCGGTGGAAGTCGCCCCTCGAGGGCGCGCCGACCATCTGCTGGGCGACCCACATCTCACCTGTCTTCTCCTGCGCGAGCGCATTGGACCGGTACACGGAACCCAGCGTGCGCAGGGTTGAGCGGGCGTAGAAGCCGGGCAGGTGATTCCCCTGGCCGCCGCCACCGTAGTAGAAGATCGACTCGCCGCCGAACCGGTCCCGCACCTCGCCGAGGCGTGCCGTCACCTCGCGCACCGCCGTGTCCCAGTCGATCTCCTCGAAGCTGCCGTCCGGGCACCGGCGCAGCGGCGAAAGCACGCGGTCACGGCTGTTCTGGTAGTGGTTCAGGCGTCCGGCTTTCTGGCAGACGTAGCCCTTGGAGACGGGGTTGGCGCGGTCTCCCCGCAGGCGCGCGAACTGCCGTCGGTCGTCGCCGCCCAACTGGACCTCGATGCCGCAGTGGTTCTCGCACAGGCTGCA
>VXUF01000054.1:27856-42961 GCA_009837085.1 Holophagales bacterium | reverse complement strand
GGATGCACGCGGTCGGCTCCCACGGAGGTGTCTGTTTCGATTGAATCGGTTGTCCGCTTCCTGGCTCCATGGCGTTCCTCAACGGCGGGCGGGATTGCGTCGCCACGGCTGAGCTTATGCGGTGCGCCCCGTTGTCCGGGCTGCTACCGTGCAGGCCGGTGACTGCACCGGGCAAGGGCGATCCGCCACTCCGCCGATCCCTCGGCCAGCACCACCTCCGCCGCGGGGAGTCGGCGGCGCCCGCGGTCGACTTCCTGGACGTGTCCGGCCGGACGGTGATCGAGATCGGGCCCGGCGGCGGCGTGCTGACGAGACTTCTCCTGGAGCGAGGCGCGAGTCGGGTGATCGCCTGCGAGCTCGATCCTTCCTGGGCCTTCGCGTTGCGCCGCCGACTCACCGACCGGCGGATCCGGCTCGCGGTGGGCGACGCCTGCGACCTGGACTACGGGCGCGCGCCCGTCGCGGCCCGGATCGCCGGTAATCTGCCCTACAACGTAGCGACACGGATCGTCTTCGGCGTCGTCGAGCGCGCTCCGGTCGGCCTGCGGGCGGCCTTTCTGGTCCAGCGGGAGGTCGCGGACCGGTTGACGGCGGGGCCGGGCGAGGGGGCCTACGGTGCGTTGACGGTGCTGACCCAGGCCCGTGCCGCCGCGCACCGTCTGGCTGTCGTCATGCCGGGGAGCTTCGTGCCGCCGCCGGCCGTTACCAGCGCCTTCGTGGGACTGGAACGGATCGAGCCCCCGATCGGAGAGAGGGAGTGGGCCGACTTCAAGGCGTTGGTTCGAACCGCGTTCAGTCGCCGGCGCAAGACCCTGTTGAACAACCTGACCACGGTCATGGATCGGCCCGTGGCGGCCGCGGCGATCTCGGACCTGGAGTTGCCTCCAAAGATCCGGGCGGAGGCCCTCGGCCTGGGACAATTCATCGAGCTGTTCCGGGTCGTGGAGTTGCTCAAGCGAATATAGCCATATCCCGTTTTGTAGGCTACAATCGCTAGCCCGTGCATGTTCCCGTCAACGCTTGGTGGGGAGGGCGTCGATGATTCGCTCGGATGATGGCCCCAGACGGTTCACGCTTGGCCGCGGTCTCCCGACGGGCAAGGCCAGCGAGTTGGTCGGTCTGCTGCTGCTCATGCTCGGCGCGCTCCTGCTGCTCAGTCTGCTGAGCTACCAGCCGAGCGACCCCAGCTTCATGCGCAGTGCCGAGGACTCGACGGAGACGGCCAACCTGATCGGGCCGATGGGCGCGCATGTCGCCGCGGCGGGATACGGTTTCTTCGGGTTCGCCGCGCTCGCGGTAGCCTTGGCGGTCCTCGGTCTGGGCTACCGGCTGGTCCGCGCCCGCGCCGACGTTCCCTCCGTGCTGCAGGGTGCCGGCATCGTCGTCGTCCTGGTGGCCGCGCCGACACTGGTCGCTTTGACCGCCGGCGAAGTCGCGTTCCGGGGCGAATCCCTGACTGCCGGCGGATTCCTGGGGTCGACCATCGCCGGGGCGGTCGAAGGCCAGTTGGGCGCGCTCGGGGCTGGAGTGATCGCCGTCTCAGGTCTCGTGTTCGGGATCGCCCTGATGCTGCGGAGCAGCCTGGACGAATCGATCGCGGCAGGTTTTGACCGGCTCAAGGCGTTCGTTGCCCTGCTCAAGCCCAGGCGGCGGAAGAGGTCCGGGGCCAAGGCTTCTGCAGAGGGATCCAGCCGCGGCAAGGCGAAGGTCGCGCCCGGCCCGGCGGTCGAGACGCCGCTCGTGGATCTGCCGCTCCACCGGACGGCGCCGAACAAGGCGAAGACGGCAGCCCGAGGATCGGACGAGACCAGGGCCGCACGGCCGCCGGCGACCGGGGTGCCGGTCCCCGCCGGGCTGGCCGCGTCCGCGAGAACGGCGAGGTCGGTCACGGAGAGGACCGAGCCGCAGATGGAGAGCGCCGAACTGCCGCCGCTCGACCTGCTCTACACGGAGGAGGTCAACAGCGAGGTCGACGAGGATGGATTGAGGGAACTCGGTGAACTCATCTGCGCCCGCTGCGCCGAGTTCGGAGTCGAGGGCACGATCGAAGGCATCAGCCCCGGTCCGGTCATCACCGTGTTCGAGTTCCAGCCGGCGCCGGGTGTGAAGGTCGCCCAGATCGTCAACCTTCAGGACGATCTCGCGCTCTCCCTGAAGGCCGAGGCGATCCGGATCGAACGCATGCCCGGCCGATCGACGCTGGGCATCGAGGTCCCGAACAAGCACCGGACGATCATCCCCCTGGGCAGTCTCCTGGCCGACTCCGGATTCCGGGAAGGTGAATCCCCGCTCACCATGGCGCTGGGACGCACTCTCCGGGGCGAGCCGTACTTCGCGGATCTGGCCAAGATGCCGCACCTGCTGGTTGCGGGGGCCACCGGCGCGGGCAAGAGCGTGGGCCTTCAGGGCATGCTGACCTCCATCCTGTACCGCGCTCGGAGCGACGAAGTCCAGTTCATCCTGATTGACCCGAAGCGGATCGAACTCGGGGTCTACGCGGACATCCCGCACCTGAAGACCGCCGTTGTGGTGGAACCGAAGCAGGCCTCGAACGCGTTGCGCTGGGCCGTGGCCGAGATGGAGCGCCGCTACCGTTTGCTGGCGGAGGTTCACGTCCGCTCGATCGACTTCTACAACCGGGCAATCGCCGATCCGGAGGTAGCGAAGCGCCTGCGCCTTCGGGACGAGGAGGCGGACGAACCCGCCGAGCCGCGGAATCTCGAGCCGCTCCCGTACTACGTGATCGTGATCGACGAACTCGCCGACCTGATGATGGTCGCCTCGTCCGAGGTCGAGACGTCGATCGCCCGCCTGGCCCAGATGGCGCGGGCGGTCGGCATTCACCTGATCGTCGCGACCCAGCGCCCCTCGGTTGACGTCCTGACAGGTACGATCAAGGCGAACTTTCCGTGCCGGATCTCGTACGCCGCGGCGACCCGGCACGATTCGCGCACCATCCTCGACCAGGTCGGTGCCGAGAAACTGCTCGGCAAGGGCGACATGCTGTTCATGCCGCCCGGTAGCGGGCGCATGCTTCGCCTCCACGGCGCCTTCGTGACGGAGCAGGAAACCGCGGCTCTGGTCCGCTGGCTCAAGCGGCAGGGCCAGCCCAACCTCGATCCGGCCGTGCTCGAGCCGCCGTCCGAGGATCGCTCGGCGGCCGGCGGAGAGAACGGCGGCGACGATGTGCTCTACGACGAGGCGGCCCGGCTGGTGGTCGCGGAGCGGATGGGGTCAGCGAGCTTCCTGCAGCGTCGGATGAGAGTAGGGTTCTCTCGCGCCTCGCGCCTCGTGGATCTGATGGAGCAGGATGGCATCCTGGGCCCCGCCCAGGGCAGCAAGCCGCGGGAAGTCCTCGTGCCGCCCGACTACTTCGAAGAGATCGATCAGTCGCAGATCGCCTTCCAGTAGCGTCGGCGGACGATGTCCGCGCGGCCGAGATTCGAGAGGATCGCCTTCTTCGGTACTCCGGAGTTCGCGGTGCCGTCGCTGGCCGCTCTGGACTCGGCCGGTCGGCGCCCGATCGTCGTCGTCAGCCAGCCGGCTCGGCGTGCGGGCCGGGGAGGCCGGGTCGTCGAACCGCCAGTGGCCCGCTGGGCGCAAGCGCACGGCGTCGACCTGCTGCAGCCGACGCGGGTGCGGGACGACGGCTTTCTCGGCCGACTCCGTGCCATGGAGCTCGACCTCGCGGTGGTCGCCGCCTACGGCAAGGTTTTCCCCCGCCGCCTGCTCGAGCTGCCTTCCCGGGGTTGCCTGAACGTTCACGCATCCCTGCTGCCGGCCTGGCGCGGCGCGTCGCCGATCCAGGCCGCGATCGCGAACGGCGAGAGCGTGACGGGAGTGACCACGATGGTCATGGAGGAAGGTCTCGACACGGGGCCGATTCTGCTGCGCGAAGAGGTGCCGATCGGTCCGCTTGAGACCGCCGGCGAACTGGCGCCGCGGCTTGCCGAAGTCGGCGCCCGGGTTCTCGTCCGAACGCTGGACGGCCTGGAAGCCGGCGATGTCGAACCCCGGCCGCAGTGCGAGGCGACGGCGAGCTACGCGCCGATGCTCCGTCCGGAGGACGGTGTTGTGGACTGGGACCGGGAAGCCGGCGAGGTCGTCTGCCGGGTGCGTGCCTACGAGCCGTGGCCGGGATCTAGGACGTGGCTGCGGGGCGAGGCGGTACGGATCGTGGCGGCGCGGCCCCTGACCGCGTTCGCTGGGCCGGACCGGGGCAACGGTAGGGATCGGCCGGGTGCGTTCCTGGGGTGTTGCCAGGTCGAAGGCATCGGTCGGGCGGCCGTAGTCCGCTGCGGCGGTTCGTCGGCTGTGGCGCTTGATCGAGTGCAGCGCCCGGGCCGCCGTCCGGTCAGCGGCGTCGACCTGGCGAACGGTCTCCGCCTGGCGGTCGGCGAACGCTTCGGGGTGCAGACGTGACCCGTCGACGACCGATTCGGAACCTGGCTTCCGGTCCGAGCTCGCGCCGCCGCCGGACCGAGGCGCCCCTCACGGCCCACGCCAAGGTGAGGGAGTCGGCTGCCTTCGTTCTGGAGCGGACGCTCGAGTCCAGGGCGCCGGCTTCGACCTTCCTCGACGGTGCCCTCGAGCGTTGCGATCCGAGGGACCACGGGCTGCTGCGAGAACTCGTGCTGGGAACGCTGCGCTGGTTGCGCTTCATCGATCACGTGCTCGTGTCGGCTTCCGGACGGCCGCTTTCCCGGATCCAGCGGGCGCTGCTTGCGCCGCTGAGGATCGCCGTGTACCAGCTCTTCTTCCTGGACCGCGTTCCCGCCCACGCGGCGGTCAACGAGGCGGTGGAGCAGGCCGCGGGCCGCACTCACGCCGGCGGCGCCAGCTTCGTCAACGGCGTGCTGCGACGGATCGCCCGTTCGCCGCGACGTGAGGCGTGGCCGGTCGAAGAGGACGATCCGGCCGTCCGGCTCGGCATCCTGCATTCGCATCCGGATCTGCTGGTCGAGCGCTGGCTGCGCGCGTATGGCGAGACGCGGACCATCGCCATCCTGACCGCGAACAACCGGCCGAAGCCGCTGCATCTGCTCGCGTTCCGCGAGCGGGGAGGCCGCGCTCCGTTGGCCGAACAGTTGATCGACGATGACGTCGGCGTCGAGCCGTCGGTGCTGGCTCCGCATTGCCTGACGGTCCAGTGGGGCAACCCGCTGTTCTCCGAGGCATACCGGCGTGGCGCCTTCTACGTTCAGGACGAGGCGAGCCAGTTGGCGGCGATCCTGCCCCCGCCCGCACCCCGGGAGCGTGTGCTCGACATCGCAGCGGCCCCGGGCGGAAAGACCTTCGCCCTGCTCGCGGAGCAGCCGGATGCTCTCTGCGTGGCCAGCGACCTGTCCCTCAAGCGCCTGTGTACGATGCGCCGCAATGCCGCTCGCCTGGCCCTGGCGCCGATGCTCTGCGCCGCGGACGGTGCCGCTCTCCCCTTCGGCGACCGTTTCGACCGGGTCGTAGTCGACCTCCCGTGCAGCGGGACGGGTACGCTGCGCAAGCACCCGGAACTCAAGTGGCGCATCAGCGCCGCGGAGATCGAGCGGCTGGCGGAGCAGGCCGGCTCACTCGTCCGTGGCGCGGCTGACTGTGTACGGCCGGGCGGCTTGCTTGTCGTCCTCACCTGCTCGATCGAGCCGGAGGAGAACGAGGACGTTGTCTCGGCCTTTCTGGAGTCGCGATCCGATTTCGACCTCCGGGACCTGAGCGCCGATCTGCGACGGCCTGCGGCCGACCACGTCGAGGCGTCGGGCCTGTGGCGACTCCTTCCCGCCGAAGGTCACGACGGCTTCACGGTCCAGGCGCTCCAGCGCGCAGCCGGCTGAAGGCTCTGTCGGGGCGGACGCAGGTACGAGACGGCTCCGCCGGTGGCCCCCTCCGGGAGCCGGAAGTGTAGGCCAACATTGACAATACGGGCCCTTCTGGCATAGATTTCCGGGGCTTCGTTGGTTTCACGAGGAAAACCGAGAAGTATAACCGACTTTGGAGGAGTTCGTTTCATGGCCGGAAAGGCAGACATCGTAGACGCCGTTGCCGAGGGCGCGGGTCTTAGCAAGAAGCAGGCGGCGGATGCCGTCCAGTCCCTGATTGACAGCATCTCGAGCCATCTGCAGAACGGCGACCGCGTGCAGCTTCCGGGCCTCGGGAGTTTCTCGGTGTCGCATCGTGGCGCCCGCGCGGGCCGCAACCCGAAGACGGGCGAGTCGCTCATGATCGCGGCCAGCAACGGCGTTCGGTTCAAGGTCAGCCGTCCCCTGAAGGACGCGCTTAACTAGCGGTCGTGCTGCCTCTACCTCCCGGCTGCCCTAACGCACCAGGGGGTAGAGGCCTGCCAGCCGTGCCGGCTTGACGCCCGCGGCGAACAGCGACCAGATCAACCAGTTCGTCGCAACGGTGCGGACAACCCCGCGCTCGGCGAAGCGGCGGGATGAGGTGGTCGCGCGCTGTTTCACGACCGAGATGGGCCCCTGGCGGCGGAGGCGAGCGATGAAGTCCAGATCCTCGAGGATCGGCAGGTCGTGGAATCCGCCGCAGGCGACATAGGCTGCTGTCGTAGCGAACTGAGCCTGGTCGCCGAGGGGGGTGTGCAGCCAGCGGGTCCGGATATCGACCAGGACCCGGCCCCGCCGCAGCAGCGGCGGCGCTGCTTCAAAGTCGATCAGGAAGCCTCCGCCCGCCGCGCCTGAGTTCACCGCGCCTTCTATCCCGGGCCGTGCGGCCGGCGGCAGCCGCGTGTCGGCGTGGAGGAAGAGCAGTACTTCGGCCCCGGCCTGGATCGCCAGGCGGGCCCCCGTTCGCAGTTGGAGTCCCCGGCCTGCCCGAGGCACGGTCTCGACCCGGGCGCCCGCGCCGGCAGCCAGTTCGGCGGTGCGATCCCTGCTGCCGCCGTCGACGACGATGAGTTCGTCACAGTGGGCCTTCGCGGCGGCGATGGCGGTCTGCACGTGCGCCGCCTCCTCGAGCACCGGCATGACGATCGCGAGGCGCATTTGGGCTGTTAGGTTAGCGAGCGGGGATGGGTGCCCAACTTCCAGAAGGCTCGGCCTTCAGTCACCTCGATCGCCGTGGGCGGGCTGCCATGGTGGACGTCTCCGCCAAGGAAGTGACGCGGCGTGTGGCCGAGGCGTCCTGCCGCGTTCTGCTCTCCGGGCCGACGGTCGAGCGGCTGGAGAGCCTGCCCAAGGGTGACGCCGTGACCGTGGCCCGGATCGCCGGCGTTCAGGCAGCGAAGAGCACGGCGACCTGGGTTCCCCTGGCCCATCCTCTGCCGCTCGACCAGGTCGAGGTGGAGATCGAGCCGGTGGAGGGAGGGGTCCGGATCCGTAGCCGCGTCGTGGCGACGGCCCGCACGGGCGCCGAGATGGAAGCACTGACGGCGTGCGCCGCGGCCGCTCTGGCCCTCTACGACATGGTCAAGTCGGTCGAGCGGGGCGCGGTCGTCACGGACCTGCTGCTCGAAGCGAAGAGCGGCGGTCGAAGCGGCGACTACCGCCGCGGCGCAAGCTCGTAGCTCGCTCCGATCATGGCGATCCGGTCCGGCCTCGACCGCCTGCTCGACGACGCCGGCCGCATCAGGGGCCGGCGCTACGCGCTGCTGTGCCACCAGGCGTCGCTCAGCCTGCGCGGCGTCCACGCCCATCTCGCGCTGGACGCGGTGCAGCCGGCGGTCACGCTCCTGGGACCCGAGCATGGCTTCTACGGCGTCGAACAGGACATGGTGGCGTCCGCGGACGAGTGCGATCCGTGGACCGGCCGCCAGGTGGTCTCGCTGTACGGCGGTGACGCCGGCAGCCTCCAACCGCGGCCGGGCGTCTTCGAGGGCTGCGACCTGGTGGTGATCGACCTCCAGGACGTTGGCGCGCGCTACTACACGTTCGCGGCCACCGCGGTGTGGGCCGCCGAGGCGGCGCTCCTGGCCGGTTGCGAGGTGTGGGTGCTCGACCGGCCCAATCCGCTGGGCGGTATCGAGGTAGAGGGCAACCTCCTGGATCTCGACTTCACCTCCTTCGTCGGCGCCTTCCGGATGCCGCAGCGGCACGGCCTGACGATGGCGGAGATCCTCCTGCTGGAGGGGCGCCGTCGCGGCTGGGACAGCGGTGCGCTGACGGTTTTCGAAGTCGAGGGCTGGCGCCGGCGGCAGGCATGGCGGGAGGTCGGATGGCCCTGGACGGCGCCGTCGCCCAACATGCCGACGCCGGAGACGGCGCATCTCTACCCGGGTTTGTGCCTGTTCGAGGCGACCACGGTCTCGGAGGGGCGGGGCACCACGAGGCCGTTTCAACTCCTCGGCGTCCCCGGCGCCGACGCGCCGGCGCTCGCCGGCCGTTGCAGGGAGCGCCTGGCGGCCGCCGGGGTCGCCGGGGTCTCCGTGGTGCCAGCGATGTTCAGGCCCCAGTTTCAGAAGCACGCCGGTTCCGTCTGCGCCGGAGTCGAGCTGCGGCTCGAGGACGCCGGCCGATTGCGTCCAGTGCGGCTGGGCTTCGAGTTGCTCCTGGCTTTCCGCGACGTTCTCGGAGCGGACTTCGGCTGGCGGTGCGAGCCGTACGAGTTCGTCGCCGACACGCCGGCGATCGATCTCCTGGCGGGCACGGATCGCTTCCGGACCGGTCTCGACGCCGGGGATGCGGTGGAACGCTGGTGCGTCACCTGGGAGAATGATCAGCGAGAGTTCCGCGCCGAGCGCGATCCGGTCTTGCTGTACTCCTGAAGCGCTGCAACAATCCGCCCCCATGCAGCGGGTGCTGATTGCCGATTCGCTGGCGCCGGCCGGCGTCGAAGTCCTGCGACAGAGCGCCGAGGTCGATGAACTGCGTGACGCCGACCGGCCGCGTCTGGCCGAGCTGATCGCAGACTACGACGCAGTCATCGTGCGCAGCGGAACGCAGATCACGCGCGAGGTGCTGGAAGGCGGTGATCGCCTCAAGGTCGTTGGCCGCGCCGGGGTCGGCGTCGACAACATCGACATCGCCGCCGCGACCCAGCGGGGCGTGCTGGTGATCAACGCGCCGACAGCGAATTCGCTCTCAGCCACCGAGCACACCTTCGCCTTGCTGCTGGCGCTGGCGCGGCGGATTCCGTCCGCCGACGCGTCGCTCAAGGCGGAGCGCTGGGAACGCAAGAGTCACGTCGGCAGCGAGCTCCACGGCAAGACGCTGGGAATCATCGGGTTCGGCCAGATCGGCCAGCGGGTCGCCCGGCGCGCACGCGCGTTCGAGATGGAGGTGCTGGCCTACGATCCCTACCTGCAGGCCGAAGTCGCCGAGCGTCTCGATGTCCAGCCGATGTCACTCGATGACCTTCTGGCGGGCTCGGACTTCATCACCTTCCACACGCCGCTCACCGATCAGACGCGGAACATGCTGAACCGGCGGCGCATCGCGTCGATGAAGGACGGCGCGGCGGTCATCAACGTCGGCCGGGGCGGCGTCGTCGACGCGGAGGCGCTGCTCGAAGCGCTGGACTCGGGAAAGCTGGCGGGCGCCGGCCTCGACGTGTTCCCGGAGGAGCCGCCGTCGGACTACCGGCTGGCCGCTCACCCCCGGGTCGTGGCGACGCCCCACATCGGGGCCCAGACCTCGGAGGCGCAGGAGCGAATCGCCACCGAGACTGCTCGCATGGTGCTCGCCGCGCTGGGCGGCTCGCTCGCGGTGTCGGCGGTGAATCTGCCGTTTCGTTCCTCGGGTTCTCGCGGAGAACCCTTCCTGCGGTTGGGCGAGCAACTCGGCCGGCTGGCCGCGGTCGCCCTCGGCGGCAGCCTGCGGCGGGTCCAGGTCGATCTCTGGGGCATCGACCCGGAACTGCGGAAGTCGGTCGCCGTGGCGGCGCTCAAGGGCGCCCTGGTCCCGTCCTGCGGCGAGGGAGTGAACTACGTCAACGCTGAGCGGACGGCCGCCGACCGGCGGGTCGAGCTCGTGCAGGCCACACACAGCGACCAGGCGGCCTACGCCCACCTGGTGAGGGTGCGGGCGGTCGGCGCCGAGCCGGCCGCCGGAGCGTGGACCGCCGACGGCGTGGCCGAGGTCTCGGGCACGACCTATCGGCACGGCGAGATGCACGGCGACCTGCGCGTCGTCTCCTTCGGCGGGTTCCGGATGGAGTTCAAG
This sequence comes from Holophagales bacterium, assembly GCA_009837085.1. Classification (GTDB taxonomy): domain Bacteria; phylum Acidobacteriota; class Thermoanaerobaculia; order Multivoradales; family Multivoraceae; genus Multivorans. The sequence continues at coordinate 32,858 of VXUF01000054.1, read as the reverse complement.
CCGCAGGGTCTGCTGCTCGTCGTCCGCAACCTCGACGTGCCCGGATTCGTCGGTCGCCTCGGCACGTTGCTTGGGAACGGCGGCATCAACATCGCCGACATCCACCTGGCCCGCGAGCCCGGAGGGCACGCCCTGGCCGTCCTGCGGCTCGATCAGCCGCCTGACGAGGAGTGCCTGGCAGCGCTCCTGGCTCTGGAGGACTCGATCTCGGTCGACCTGTTCGACCTCTCCTGACGAGGCCTGCCCGGCCGTCTTCAGCCCACGAGAAACGCGGCGATGCCGGCGTCTTTCAGGCGTTGCAGCACATCGTCGGCTGCTTGCCTCCGCCTGCGCTCGATCTGGACGCGATGCACTCCTCGCCCTCTCGTGATCTTCACGTTGTCGAGGTCGAGTTCGCGACGGAGGCGGCGGGCCAGCGCCACGGCAGTGCTGCGTTTGCTGAAGGCGCCGGCCTGGATCGTGAATCCGCTCCGGCGGTCGCGGTTCGCCTTGCTGTCGCGCCAGCCGCGCGCCGGGTAGGAGATCGGCAGTTTCCGCTTCTTCGGGGGCAGCCGCACGACCTTGATGCGGACGTTCGCGAGACCCTGGCCGAACATCTCGAGCTGTCTGGCGGCGCCGACTGAGAGGTCGATGATCCGGCCCTTGATGAAGGGACCGCGGTCGTTGATCGGGACCCTGAGCTTCTTGCCGTTGTCCTGGTTCTTGACCAGCACGACCGTTCCCATCGGTAACTGCTTGTGAGCTGCCGAGATGCGGTTCATGTCGTAGATCTCGCCGCTGGCCGTCGGCCGGCCGTGGAACTTGGCGCCGTACCACGATGCCTGACCCCTCTGGGTAGTTCCGCGGTTCGGCGACTCGAGGCCCCTGGTCGAGGCGCAGCCGGCCAGCAGGCCGGCTGCGATGACGGCGGCGAGCGCTGCCGTGAGCGGACTGCGGGTGCGGTCGGGACGGGATCTCGGCTGGCGCATGGGGCGGCTACACCCTCGGCGCCTCGACCGCCGCGGCGCGATGCCGTGCCAGGGCCGGTTCGACGGCCTCGCCCAGGAACTCGTCGACCTGTTGGGCGGAGCGGCCGGTAAAGGAATCCGCATCGACCAGAGACTCGAGTTCGTCGCTTCCGAGCCCGAACGCAGGGTCGCCAGCGATCAGGTCGATCAACGGGTTCGGCTCGCCCGCGGAGACCCGCGCGTACGCCTCGAGGCTGTGCCGCCGGATGCGCTCGTGCAGTTCCTGGCGTTCTCCGCCGCGCAGCGATGCCTCCATCAGGAAAGTCTCGGTGGCCATGAAAGGGAGCTCGCGCGTCACCCGGGCCGCCGTCGCCGCTTCATTGACCCGCAGTCCCTGGGCGATGTTCGCGGCCAGGAGCAGCACGGCGTCGACGGTCAGGAAGCAATCGGTCAGCACCAGGCGCCGGTTCGCGGAGTCGTCGAGACTGCGCTCGAGCCATTGAGTGCCGGCGTTCAGCGCTCCGTGCAGCGAGTCGCTCATGACCCGCCGCGACAGGGAGCACATGCGCTCGGCCCGAACCGGGTTGCGCTTGTACGCCATCGCCGAGGAACCGACCTGGTTTTCGTCGAACGGCTCGGATAGTTCTCCCACGCCCTGCAGCAGCCGCAGATCGCTGCCGAACTTGTGGCAGCTCTCCGCGGTGCCGGAAAGGGTGTGCAGGACCTGGCTGTCCTGCTTGCGCGGGTAGGTCTGGCCGGTGATCCGCCAACTCGCCTCGAAGCCGAGATCCGAGGCGACCCGGGCGTCGAGTTGGCGGACTTTGCCGTGGTCGCCGCCGAACAGGGTCAGGAAGGAGGCCTGGGTGCCCGTGGTGCCCTTGGCGCCCCGGCAGCGAAGCCGGTCGCGACGGTCGGCCACTTCCTCAAGGTCGGTCAGGAAGTCCTGGAGCCAGAGGCAGGCGCGCTTTCCCAACGTCGTCAACTGGGCCGACTGGAAGTGGGTGTAGGCGAGCGCGGTCGTAGCGCGCTCCCTGCGGGCGAAGTCAGCCAGCGCGGCGACCGTGGCCGCCAGTCGTCCCGCGACGAGGTCGAGCGCTTCCCGAACGATCAGAGCGTCGGTGTTGTCCGTGATGAAGGCCGACGTCGCGCCCAGGTGCAGGATGCTGCCCGCGTCGCCGCTGACTTCGGCGAAGTGCCGCAGGTGGGCCACCACGTCGTGGCGCGTTTCGCGTTCCAGCGCCGCTACCCGCTCCAGGTCGAGATCGTCCGCATGCTCGCGCAACGCGTCGAGCTGCTGGCCGCTGATCGGCAGCCCCAGCGCCGCCTGGTTCTCGGCCAGGCAGATCCAGAGCCGCCGCCAACTCCGGAACCGGTGCCGGGCCGAGAACAACCGCGCCATCTCCGCGCTCGCGTAGCGCTCATGAAGTGGATTCTGCGGCGTCTCCCTGGCTTCGGGCATGTCCGCAGTCTACCAGCGTAAGTCGTTGGCGAACCTACGCTTATCGTCGATCTGTCCGCCTCCCTACGCGCGGTCGAGGAGGCGGAGCATGACGGCTTTCTGCGTGTGCATCCGGTTCTCGGCCTGGTCGAAGACGCGGCTCCGGGGGCCGTCGACAACGGAGGCCGTGACTTCCTCGCCCCGGTGGCAGGGCAGGCAGTGGAGGTAGATCGCGTGGTCCCTGGCCCTGGACATCAGGTCGTCGTCGACGGTGTAGCCGTCGAAGTCGGCGAGGCGCTGCTCCCGTTCCTGCTCCTGGCCCATCGAGGTCCAGACGTCGCTGTAGACCGCGTCCGCGCCGGCGGCGGCAGCCCGCGGGTCGGTTCCGGTTTCGATCCCGGCGCCGGTGCCGGCGGCGAGTTCTCCAGCGAGATCCAGGTACTTGTCGGCCACTTCGTAGCCGGGAGGCGAGGCGATGGAGAAGTCGACACCCGCGCGTGCGCAGGCGATCATCAGCGAGTGGGCGACGTTGTTGCCGTCGCCGATGTAGGCGATCCGGCGGCCACGCAGGCTGCCGAACTCCTGGTGGACGGTCATCAGGTCGGCGAGCGCCTGGCACGGGTGCAACTCGTCGGTCAACCCGTTGATCACGGGCACCGTGGCGTGCTCGGCCATCTCGACCACGGTGCGGTGTTCGAAGGTACGCAGCATGAGGAGGTCCACGTAACGAGACAGGACGCGCGCGGTATCGGCGATCGTCTCTCCGCGGCCGACCTGGAGGTCCCGGCTGGAGAGGAAGATCGGCTGGCCTCCGAGCTGCGCCATGCCCGCCCCGAAACTGACCCGGGTTCGCGTCGACGCCTTCTCGAAGTAGAGGCCGATCGACTGGCCGCTGAGGGCGTCGCTGTGGGCTTGGGGCCGGGCTTCGAGTTTCAGGGCCAGTTCGAGGATCGACTCGAGTTGGCCCTCCTCGAGGTCGGCGATCGAGATCAGATGTTCGGGCATTTGAGGCATCCCTCCGTCGGGCCGGACTTCATGGGGCGGGCTACACTGCTTGTCCCTTGGGTCAATCAGCGCGAATAATACACCACATAGGCGCACTACTATTCACGACGGCTCCAGGCGCCGCGGGTGAGCGGCGGGGATGAGAGTCGAGCGACGGTGGGTGCTGGTCACCGGCAACGCGAACAAACGACGTGAGGCGGAGCGGATCGTGGGGTGCCGGCTGGAGACGGCGGCAATCGATCTGCCGGAGATCCAGTCGGGCGACCTGATCGAGGTGCTCCGCTTCAAGGCGGAGGCTGCCTGGCAGCGGCTCGAGCGGCCGGTCGTGGTCGAGGAGACCGGCCTCGAACTGGCCTGCATGAACGGTTTCCCAGGGCCGCTGGTCAAGTGGATGCTGGAGGCGGTGGGCGATGAGGGCATAGCGGACGTCGCCATTCGTGCCGGCGACCCCGGGGTCGTGGCCCGATGCGCCCTGATGCTCAGGGATGGCGACCGCGAAGTAATCGCCGAGGGCGCGACGACCGGCCGGCTGGTGTTGCCACCGCGAGGTGCGGGGGGCTTCGGCTGGGATCCGGTGTTCGAGCCGGATGGACTCGAGCGGACCTACGCGGAACTGGGCGATGAGGTCAAGGATCGGATCGGCCATCGGGGCCGTGCGTGGCGCGAGTTTCTTCGGGCCCTCGATTGGCCTGAAGGAGGCTGATCAGCAGTGACGGGCGCGGTCGCTCAAGGCGGAGTGCACGGCCTCGACCTGGCTGCGGAGCTCAGCCAGGCCTCCGGTGTTCTCGATCACGAAGTCGGCGGCGGCTCGACGTTGCTCGGTCGTGGCCTGGGCAGCCATGCGGGCCGCCGCCTGGTCACGGTCGAGTCCGCGTTCGACGGCTCGGTCGAGGCGAAGCTGCTCCGGCGCCTCGACCGTCACCACGGCGTCATAGCGCCCACGCCGGCCGCCTTCCGCCAGCAGCGGTACCTCGAAGACCACGACGGCCCCATCACCGGCGGCCCCGAGAACCTCCAGGTACCGCTGGCCGACGAGGGGATGAATCGCCCGTTCCAGACGCTCTCGGCTTGCCGGGTCGCTGAACACCAGGCGTCCCAGAGCTTCCTTGTCGACGGAGCCGTCCGGCTTCAGCATCTCCGCGCCGAAGAGTTCCGCTACCGTGGCAGCGCCGCGCTCACCGGGTCCGTACAGCTCGGCCACCAGCGCGTCCGCATCCGTGACGACGCAGCCCAGCTCGGCAAGCATCGCGCCGACCGTCGACTTGCCGCTGGCGATGCCGCCGGTGAGACCCACCTGTAGAGGTGCCATGAGGTGAGTGAGGATACGCGGAGAGCGGCGGTTGACGGACCGGCGTTCGTCTTGACAAGGCCCGCGCCGGACTCTACGATCCCCGTTCCTCTGCGCGGGGAGGTTTGGTAGGAGTATGCCCGCTCCTGTCGTCAGCCCGTGCGCAACGGAGCGCCGGCATCGGAAAACCAAGGGCCGGCCGGCGAGGGTACGAACGAATGACAGCGATCACCAAGGCGAGGACGCCCAACCGGACCTACAGCCCCAAGGCGGGGGAGGTGGAGCGCCGGTGGTATGTGGTCGACGCGGCGGGCGTTCCACTGG
>VXUF01000054.1:22727-27846 GCA_009837085.1 Holophagales bacterium | reverse complement strand
GCTGGCGACGCGTCTGGCGCGCATCCTCACCGGCAAGGACAAACCGGCTTACGCCCGCCATGTCGACGTCGGCGATTTCGCCGTGGTCGTGAACGCCGAGAAGGCGGTCCTGACGGGCGGCAAGGACGATAAGAAGATCTACTACCGGCACAGCGGGCAGCCCGGGAAGCTCAAGGCTGAGACGGCTGGACGCCTGCGTGGCCGCCGGCCTACCCGGCTGGTCGAGCTGGCGGTCAGGGGCATGCTTCCCAAGAACCGTCTCGGCCGTCGCCAGCTGCGGAAACTCAAGGTCTATGCCGGCGCCGAGCATCCTCACCAGGCGCAGCAGCCGGAGCCGATGGCGATGACCGGAGAAGGGAGCGCGAGTTGACGGAGACGAGGTACGGAACGGGCCGTCGAAAGACGGCCAGCGCGCGGGTGTTCCTGCGCGAAGGCACCGGCGAGATGACCGTCAACGGCGTGGGGATGGACGACTACTTCGGCAGCGAAGTGCTGAAGATGATCGTCCGCCAGCCGCTGCAGGTGGTTGAGAAGGAAGGTGAGCTCGACATGTGGGCCACAGTCCGCGGAGGCGGCAGTTCCGGTCAGGCCGGGGCGATCCGTCACGGTCTGTCGCGGGCGCTGGTGGAGTTTGAACCGACGTTCCGCGAATCGCTGAAGACGGCCGGGTTCATGACCCGCGACCCGCGGCGCAAGGAACGCAAGAAGTACGGCCAGAAGGGTGCGCGTGCGCGCTTCCAGTTCAGCAAGCGGTAGCGGGGACAGGCTCTTGGCTCAGGTCACGATGAAGGAGATGCTGGAGGCCGGCGTGCACTTCGGCCACCAGACGAGACGCTGGAATCCGAAGATGCGGAGCTACATCTTCGGCCGTCGCAACGGCATCTACATCATCGATCTCCAGCAGACACTGGAGCGCTTCCGCCAGGCGGCGGACTACGTGGAGCACATGGCTCGCATGGGACGCCGGCTGCTCTTCGTGGGCACCAAGCGCCAGGCTCAGCAGGCGATCGAGGAGGAGGCGCGCCGTTGCGGCCAGTTCTACGTCACCCATCGCTGGCTTGGTGGAACCCTGACCAACTTCGTGACCATCCGCGCCTCCGTCGAGCGTCTCCAGGAGACGGAGCGCAAGCTGGCCGACGAGGAGAGTCTGCTGACCAAGAAGGAACGTCTCCGGCTCGAGCGCGAGCGGGACAAGATGGTCCGCAACCTCGACGGGATTCGCGACATGGAGCGGTTGCCGGATGCGCTGTTCGTCGTCGATCCGCGTCGTGAACACATCGCGATCGCGGAGGCGAACAAGCTGAACATCCCTGTGGTGGCCATCGTTGACACGAACTGCGACCCGGAGCTGGTGGACCACGTGATTCCGGGCAACGACGACGCGATCCGGACGATCCGGCTGTTTGCCGGTCGCATTGCCGATTCCTACATCGAGGGGGCCGCGGCCTGGGGCAAGGACGGTAACGGCGCGGAGGCGATCGAGCCGGCGGAGACGGCTGGGGATGCGGCCGCGCCGGAGGGCGCCGGGGAGGTTGTGCCCGAACCTGGCGATGCCGTCGAAGAGGCGGAGGCTGCCGAAGAGTCCGCGGCCGCGGCCACGGCCACATCAGAGGCTGAACCCGTCGTGGAGGCGGAGGCTGCTGCGGAGGCGGACGGCGAGTCCGAGCCGGCGTCCGAAGGGGACGCCGAGTCCGAGGTTGTGGCAGAAGCCGCCAGCGAGGCGGAGGCCGAACCCGAGTCCGAGGCCGGTGAAGCGGAAGCCGAGGACGAGAAGGCCGGCAGCGACGCCGAGGTCAACTGACCGCGGCAGGCCCGCGCGCCCCGTTGGTGCGGCGTCTGAGATCAGATGAAGTTCGAGGCCGAGGCGGTTGCCGCCTCGTAGGGAGCAGGAAATGAGTGCGACAGTGACGGCCGGCATGGTCAAGGAGCTCCGGGAGAGGACCGGCGCCGGCATGATGGACTGCAAGAAAGCGCTGGTGGAGACCGGCGGAGAGCTGGAGGCGGCGATCGATGCCCTGCGGAAGAAGGGGCTTGCGTCGGCAGCCAAGAAGGCGGGCCGGGCGACGAGCGACGGTCTGGTCGTCTCCTACATTCACGCCGGCGGCAAGATCGGCGTGTTGCTGGAGATCAACTGCGAGACGGACTTCGTCGCGCGAACGGACGACTTCCAGCAGTTGGCCCACGATCTCTCGCTCCACGTGGCCGCGAGCCAGCCACGGTTCATCGGCCGCGACGAGGTGACGGACGACGTGCTCGAGCGGGAGAAGAGGATTCACCGGGAACAGGCCCTGGAGTCCGGAAAGCCCGAGCAGATCGTCGAACGGATCGTCGAGGGCCGGATGTCAAAGTTCTTTGCCGAGAACTGCCTGCTCGAGCAACCCTTCGTCAAGGACACTGGACGGACGGTCGAGGAGGTGCTGAAGGAGGCGATCGCCAAACTGGGCGAGAACATGCGAATCTGCCGTTTCGCCAGGTTCCAGCTCGGCGGCGATTCGTCCGTGGCGATGGCCTCCGCGCCGGCCGCCGATCCGTCCTGACGGTTCAATGACCGAGCCGGCCTACCGCCGCATTCTCCTCAAGCTGTCGGGCGAAGCCCTGATGGGCGACAAGCCCTTCGGTATCGACGAGACGGTGGTTCGCCGGATCGCCGGACAGATCCGGGACGTGTTCGAACTCGGAGTCGAGATCGGCGTCGTCGTCGGCGGCGGCAACGTGATCCGCGGTCTGGCGGCGAGTCATCGCGGCGTGGAGCGGGCGACCGGCGACTACATGGGCATGCTGGCGACGGTGATCAACAGCCTGGCGATGCAGGACGCGCTCGAGAAGGCCGGCGTCGCCACGCGGGTACAGACGGCGCTCGAGATGAAGAGCGTCGCCGAGCCGTTCATTCGCCGCCGCGCGATCCGGCACCTGGAGAAGGGACGGGTCGTCATCTTCGGCGCCGGCACCGGCAATCCGTATCTCACGACCGACACCGCGGCCGCGCTGCGCGCGAACGAGATCCAGGCCGAGATCCTGCTGAAGGCGACGCAGGTGGACGGTGTCTACAGCGCCGATCCCCGTCGCGATGCTGGAGCGGAGCGCCTGCCGGAGGTGACCTACCAGGAGGTCCTGGAACGGAACCTCGGGATCATGGACGCCGCGGCGATCAGCCTTTGCCGGGAGAACGACCTGCCGATCGCCGTGTTCGACTTAGGGGTTCCCGGCAACATCCGCCGGGTGGTTCTTGGCGAGAAGGTCGGTTCGCTCGTCACCTGACGCCCGTTCTAGAATCTGGCCCGGGGAGGCTGAGCAGATGCAGGAGCTGTTCTTGGAGATGGAACTCAAGATGAAGGATGGCGTCGACCACCTTCACGCCGAGCTCAGGACACTGCGCACAGGCCGCGCCTCCACGGCGATGCTCGAGGGAGTGACGGTGGAGTACTACGGTACGCCGACGCCCCTGAACCAGCTCGCCAGCGTGTCGGTGGCCGACGCCACCCTGCTGGTGGCGCAGCCGTTCGACCCGACGCAGATCGCGGCGATCGAGCGCGCGATCCTGATCGCCGATCTGGGACTGAACCCCTCGAACGACGGCAGGATCGTCCGCATCCCCGTGCCCCCGCTCACGGAGGAGCGGCGCCGCGAGATGGTGAAGCGCGCACACGAGATCGCCGAGCGCTTCCGCAACACCGTTCGCGCCGTCCGTCGCGAGGGCAATGAACGTCTGAAGCAGATGGAGAAGGCGAAGGAAATCTCCCAGGATGACGAGCATCGCGGCGAAAGCGAGATGCAGAGGCTCCACGATCACTACATCGCCCAGGTGAACCAGGCGCTCGCGAACAAGGAGAAGGACATCCTCGAGGTCTGAGGTCGCTCCTGGCCGGGCCGTCCTTCTCCAAACCTGGCCGATTCGTGACCTGCTGCGCCATCGTTCCGGCCGCGGGCGGCGGCCGGCGGTTCGGTGCCGACCGGCCCAAGCAATTCGTGCCGGTCCTCGGGAGGCCGCTTCTCGCCTGGACGGTCGAGCGGCTGCTGGCGGTGCCCGAGGTCGAGCGCCTCGTGGTTGCGACGCCGCCCGGACATACCGCGGAGACGCGGAAGATGCTGCTGCGGGAGGTGGACACTTCGCGTGAAGTGGACCTCTCCGCGGTCGAGGGCGGACGGCGCCGGCAGGACTCCGTGAGAGCCGCACTCGCGGCAGCGGAGGTCGCCCCGTCCGATTGGGTGGCGGTGCACGACGGCGCTCGCCCCTGTCTGGCCGCGACCGATCTGGCGGAAGTGCTGCGGAGGGCCGCCGCCAGCGGCTGCGTGGGTGCGGTGCTCGGTCGCCCGGTAAGCGACACCCTGAAGACGGCCGAGGGTGGCCGACTCCACGAGACGGTCGACCGTTCCGGCCTGTTCCGGGCCGAGACACCGCAGGTGTTTCGGGCCGCGGATCTACGCGAGGCGCTCGAGCGGGCGGAGCGGGAGGACCTGCGGGTTGGGGATGAAAGCAGTCTGTTCGAGCCGGGCTCGGTGGCGGCAGTCGCCGCCTCCCATCCGAATCCAAAGCTGACCGATCCCTCGGACCTGCCCGCGATCGAGGCCCTCCTCCGGTCGGAGCGCGAGGCCTCGCCGGCGCTGGAGACGGCCGTGGGGCATGGCTACGACATTCACCGGCTGAAGGCCGGCCGCCCCCTGATCCTGGGCGGCCAGCGCATACCGCACGAGACGGGCCTCGATGGCCACAGCGATGCCGATGTCGTGCTCCACGCGATCGGTGACGCCCTGCTCGGCGCCGCGGGCCTGGGCGATCTGGGAGTCCACTTCCCGCCGTCCGACGAAGCCTGGCGCGGCGCGGACAGCTCGGAGCTGTTGGGCCGGATCGTCGCGATGGTCCTGGAGCGGGGCTTCGCGGTCCGCAACTGCGACGTGACCCTCATCGCCGAGCGTCCGTCGATGGCGCCGTACCGTTCGGCGATCGAAGAGCATGTCGCGGAGCTGCTTCGTATCGGGCCCGAACGGATGAACTTCAAGGCGACGACCCACGAAGGGCTCGGCCCGCTGGGCAGGAGCGAGGGCATGGCGGCCCATGCGACCGTGCTGCTCGGGCGGGCGCGGGCCGGTGCGTGAGCGGACGTTCGGACGTGCCTGACGG
>VXUF01000054.1:0-22717 GCA_009837085.1 Holophagales bacterium | reverse complement strand
TCCAGGGACTCTGCGAACGGCATCGCGTGCCGGTCAGAAGCGTCGCGCCCGCTGAACTGCGGGGGCGCCTCGCGGAGGCCGGCCAGGACCAGGCGGCGGCGCGCGGTTTCGCGGCCAGTCTGGTGGATGCGGACCGCGGCGGCACGTCGGCGGCCGGGATCGATCCCAACCTCGTCGTTCTGGTTGAGGACGTCCAGGATCCGCGGAACCTGGGCGCCCTCCTCCGCGTCTGCGAGGGCGCCGGGGTCGGCCGGGTGCTGATCCGCGACCGAGGCGCGGCGCCACTGTCACCGGCGGCCGCTGGCGCGGCTGCGGGGGCGGTCGACTGGCTGACCATCGAACGGATCACCAACAGCGCCCGTGAGATCGAACGCCTCAAGCAGGAGGGCTTCTGGGTCTACGGGGCCGACTCCGCAGGCGAACCGCCGTGGACCGTGGATCTGAGCGGTCCGGTCGTCGTCTGCATCGGCGGCGAGTCGCGGGGGCTTCGCCGGCGCACGAAGGGTCTCTGCGACGGCCTTCTCGGGTTGCCGATGCGCGGCCGCGTCGAGTCTCTCAACCTGTCGACGGCGGCTGCCGCGCTGCTCTACGAGGCGGTGCGCCAGCGTCTTGTCAGCATGTGAGGCCTGGCGTAGACTCCGGCGTCGCCGTGGCGTCAAGCGCCTCGTAAGCGAGGGCCGGCATAGCTCAGTGGTAGAGCAACTGCCTTGTAAGCAGTAGGTCCTCGGTTCGAATCCGGGTGCCGGCTCCATGGGGAAGTTGCCGGAGGTGTGGCCGAGCGGTCAAAGGCAACAGACTGTAAATCTGTCGGGCAAAGCCCTACGGTGGTTCGAATCCATCCGCCTCCACCACTTCCTCCCCTCGCGGGTGCGCGGGAGTAACTCAGGGGTAGAGTCACAGCCTTCCAAGCTGTTGGTCGCGGGTTCGAATCCCGTCTCCCGCTCCATGCCCGCGCGGAGCGCGGGACAGGGAGCGTGAGACGGGGTTCGGCGTTCGGCGCGCGTCTCGGCCAGCGAACGGCGTTCGCCGCGCGTGGCGCCGCCGGTCCAAAGCGGTAGCCGGCCAGGCGCCGGCGGCGTTTCACACTGGGTGCGCCGGCGTCCCCGCCGGCTGCCGCCCGAGGCGGCCAGGTAATGCGCCGGCCGGAGGCCGGCACGATTCTGGCTACTCCGCAGCCACCACCGCCGTCGCCTCCACCTCGATCAGCAACGACGGGAACACGAGTCCCGTCACGCCGACCCAGGTTGCCGCGCGCGGCGGGTCGAGTTGCAGCACCTTGGCCTGGGCGCGGCCGACGGTCTGGACCTTCTCCGGGTCGATGTCCTTGATGAAGACCGTCGTCTTGACGATGTCCTCGGCGCTGGCTCCGGCCTGCTCCACGCGCTTGACGAGGTTGGAGAAGGCGATTTCCGCCTGCTCGGCGAGAGTGGCCGCGGGCGCGTCCGCACCGTCGGCCATGCCGACCTGGCCGGAGATGCGGATGGTGGTGACGCCGTTCGCGGTCGTCCTGGCGATGTGGGAGAAGCCCTGCTGCGAGCCGAGGAATTCCGTCTTCAAGTCTTGTGCCTCCGTGGTGGCGGTCGCGAGCAGGAGCACACCGAGGAAGAAGGCAAAGTGATGCGGTTGTCTCTTCATTTGAGGCTCCTGGAGTCGTGCCGGGTTTGGTCGGTTTGAAGTAGCGGTCAAGTGTAAGGGGTGCGTACGATAGCGCGCTGGTACGCTGCCGGTGGAGGTTCGCCCGATGAAGCGTGGTCTTTCAGTTCCCGTCCTGGTGGCGCTGTCCACCTCGGTGATCATGTTCCTGCCTGCACCTGGACGTGGCAGCGAGGCCCAGTGGGTGACCTACCCGGGCGGCGACGGCCCGGGCGCCGGCCACAAGGTCGTCCTGATTGCCGGCGACGAGGAGTACCGCTCCGAGGAAGCGATGCCGATGCTCGGCAAGCTGCTCTCGGTTCGGCACGGGTTCGAGTGCGTCGTCCTGTTCTCGATCGACGCCGAGACCGGGGCGATCGATCCGGAGGAACAGACGAACATCCCGGGTCTCGAAGCCCTCGGCGACGCCGACCTGATGGTGATCGCCACGCGGTTTCGCGAACTGCCCGACGAGCAGATGAAGCACATCGTCGACTACGTCGAATCGGGGCGGCCGATCGTGGGGCTTCGCACCGCGACCCACGCCTTCTCCTACCAGCGGAACCCGGACAGCCCATACGCGCACTGGCACTTCCGCAGTGAGGAGTGGCCGGGCGGATTCGGCCAGCAGGTGTTGGGCGACACCTGGATCAATCATCACGGCCGTCACGGCCAGGAGAGTACGCGCGGCGTCGTCGCTCCGGGCGCGGCCGGGCATCCGATCCTGCGTGGGGTCGACGACGTCTGGGGCCCCACGGACGTTTACGGCCTGAGGAATCTCGGCGACGACGCGAACGTCTTACTGCTCGGCGCCGTCGTCGCCGGCATGTCGCCCGACGACCCGCCGGTCGAGGGGCCGAAGAATGACCCGATGGTTCCGATTGCCTGGACCCGTTCCTACACGGGCGCCGGCGGCAAGGCGGCGCGCGTCTTCACGACGACGATGGGCGCTTCCACGGACTTCGAGAGCGAGGGACTCCGCCGCCTGCTCGTGAACGCCGTGTACTGGGGTCTCGGCATGGAGGACCGGATCCCGGAGCGGAGCGACGCCCGGGTCGTGGGCGAGTACGCGCCGACGGACTTCGGTTTCGGCAGTCAGGCCGTGGGCGTCATGCCGTCGGCCCACGCGCTGCCCTAGCGCGCAACCGATCCCAGATCGTAGAGGAACTCACGCCGCCACCACGCGGCCCCGGTGCCGGGGTCGCTGAACCGGTAGTCGTAGAGACGGAGTCGCACGTAGCGCGGAGGCTCGGCCTGCCGGCTCGCTTCGCCGAGCAGCCCCAGAACCGCCGGTTCGCCCTCGAACAGGCGCTCAACGAACGAACCGAGCCAGTCTGCTCCGGCCGGGTCCAGAGCCGCGAACCACATCTGCCAGTCGAGCCGCGGCATGTGCGGGAAGGCGGCGCGGGGCGGGCGATCGAGGTCGCCGGGCTTGAACCGGAACGCGAGGTCGCTCCAGGTCACTCCGTCGACGCTCGTCTCCACGACGATCTCCGGGCGCGATGTCGTCATGGCGCGGAAGAGGCCGTAGCCGTTGATCGAGCGGAAGGGTGCGATGGCGCGCAGCACGGGTGCCGCCGGATCGACCAGGACCCGGTCGACGAGGTCCGCCAGTCGAGCCGTTGTCGGCGGGGTGTCCGGTCCGCGCGGCAGTGAGCGGGTGAGTTCTCGGGCGGTGACCGACAGGCTGAGCAGAAGGAACGTCGTAGCGACAAGCCACCGGATATGCGTCCCGGCACGGCGTGCGAGAAGGTGTGGATCGGCCGTGCTCATGGCCGGTGGTTTGCTCTGTCGCAACGGACGTGAAAAGGGCGGATGGTCGAGCCAGGACAGGCACAACACCGCGGTTAGCAGGTTGAAGAAGCCATAGTTGCCCGTCGCGGCGATCAGGAGCTGGAGCGCCAGGAGGAGCCACACTCCGGGCTTCCGCAGCCGGCGTGAGAAGACAAGCCACGGCACGACCAGCTCCACCCCGAACATGATGAGGACCGACAGCCGGTGAAACCAGTCCGGTAGATGGTGGGCGTACCAACTCGCGGCAACCGGCAGCGGCTGGGTGAAGTAGTGGACATCGAGCGCGGTCAGTCGCCACCAGGTCGGGTCGAGACTGAGCAGCTTGACCGCGCCGGACAGGAACATCAGCTTGACCACCAACAGCCGGAAAAGCCACATCCCCGGTCGGGCGGCCGCCGGGTCCGGCGCCACGTGGAATGCGGCGCGGACGGTCGCCACGAGTGGCCGACGTACGGGGCCGGCCGGAGCGTCGGCCGGCCCCCGGAACGGCCAGCCCAGAGGCGCCAGCACGACGGCGCACAGGGTCGCCTCCAGCAGCAACGTGTCCCACTGGAAGGCGAGAAAGGTCTGTCCGCCCCAGACCAGTGACAGGTAGCAGATCCAGAGCCCGGCAAAGACCGGCACGGTCACCATGCCGGCGATCGCGAGAAGCGACAGAAGGACGCCGGCCGCACAGAGCATGTGGAGCGCGGTGTCGCCGGAACCCAACCAGAGCAGCGACGGGACGTTGACGAACCGATCGAATGCCCCGGTGCCGAGCACCCGTTCGAGGTAGGCGAAGAAGTCCCGTACCGGGAGAATGCCCCGCGATCCGATCAGGCCGTCGATCTGGACCCAGAGGGAAACGAAGGCAACCAGGTGGACGCCGGCCAGGAGTCGCAGAAGCAGTCGCGGCACGGCGCCTATCCTGACCGAGGCGGTGGCATACTGCGGCGCCTGACGACGGACCGATCCGGCGAGGGACAAGCACGATGGAGATGGAGACCTTTGATCTGGAGCGGCAGCAGTCGCTTTGGGAGCATCGCGTTGACATCAACCTGAGCGAGAGCGGCGTCGAACCGCTGACGCTGGCCGGTCTGGCCGCGCTGGGGTTCGATCTGGACGGACTGCACTCGGTCCCGCTCGAGTACATCCAGTCGAACGGCACGCCGGAGCTGCGCTCGCAGCTCGCCGGGCACTACGCGGGGGCGACGATCGAGAATCTGCTGGTGACGACCGGCTCGGCCGAGGCGAACTACGTGGCCGTGCAGGTTCTGGTCGGGCCGGCCGACGAGGTGGTCGCGATCGTGCCGAACTACCTGCAGGTGGGTCTGGCGGCCCGCGGTCTCGGGGCGATGGTGCGAGACATACCCCTCCTCCCCGGCGCCGACGAATCGACCTGGTCGCTTGACTGGGACGCGTTCGAGGACGCGGTCGGCGAGCGGACGAAGCTCATCTACCTGAGTCATCCGAACAACCCGACCGGCCACGTGTTTACGCCGCCGGAACTCGACCGCATCGCGGCCGCCGCGGAACGGGTCGGTGCCTGGGTTCTGTCGGACGAGGTCTACCGCGGCGCCGTGCACGACCTGGCGCCCGGAGAGGAGACGCCGGGCATGTGGGGGCGGGGCGAGCGCGTCGTCGCCGTTTCGAGCCTGTCCAAGGCATACGGTCTGCCGGGTGCCCGCCTGGGCTGGATGGCCGGTCCGCCCGAGTTCGTCGAGCGCTGCTGGGCGAGGCGGGATTTCACGACGATCGCCCCCGCGGCGCTTTCCGACCCGATCGCCCGTTTCGCGACCGAGCCGTTGAACCAGGAACGGCTGTTCGAACGGGCGCGGCGGATGATGCGGACCAACCGCGCGACCTTCCGCGACTGGACCGGCCGGCAGGATGGTGCCATCGCCTACCGCGAGCCGCGGGCCGGCGCCTACGGCTTCGTGCCGCTGCTGGAGAACGGCCGTCCGGCCGACTGCGCCGCCTTCGCCGAGCGGCTCCGGCTGAACCGCAGCGTCCTGCTGGTCGCGGGTCGCTGGGCCGGGATGCCGGGCTACCTGCGCTTCGGTCTGGGCGTCGAGCCCGAAGCCTTCGCGGAGGGCCTGGGCCGCGTCGAGCTGGAGCTCCGAAACGGAGGCTAGAGTCGCCTCGTGAGCAGCACCCGGCTTCGGCGCGCCGTCCACTTCGTTCCGGGCGGCAACGAACGCATGCTCGCCAAATCGCTGGGTCTCGAGGCCGACACGCTGATCCTCGATCTCGAGGACGCGGTGACGCCGGATCGCAAGGAGGAGGTTCGCCGCGAGGTAGCCGGCTGGCTCGAGGCGACGGACTTCGGTGGCCAGGAGCGCGCGGTGCGGATCAACGACCTGATGACGCCCTGGGGCCGGGAGGACGTCGAGGTCACGATGGAACATCCGCCCGACGCTTACGTCGTACCGAAAGTGAGCGGCGTCGACGACGTGCTGCGGGTCGATCGGCTGGTCGCCCAACTTGAGATGGCTCACGGCCACGACCTGGGCGGCATCGCGCTGATCCTGATCGCCACCGAGACGGCCGGCGGTGCGCTGAACCTCGCTCACCTGACCGCCACCAACCGCGTCTCGGCGTTGACCTGGGGCGCCGAGGACCTTTCCGTCTCGATCGGCGCGAGCCGGCGCCGGGATGAGCGCGGCGAGTACCTGGACGTGTTCCGCTACTGCCGGTCGATGACCCTGCTGGCCGCCCGTGCCGGCGGCGCCCAGCCGATCGACAGCGTGTTCACCGACATCGGCGATCTGGACGCCCTGCGACTCGACTGCCAGCGAGCAGCCTGGATGGGCTTCGAGGGCAAGATGACGATCCACCCGAACCAGATCCCGATCGTCAACGACGTGTTCACGCCGAGCGAGGAAGAGATCGCTTCCGCCGCTGCCCTGGTTGCCGCGTTCGAAGAAAACCAGGCCCAGGGCCGCATGGCGTTCCGTTACGAAGGTCAGATGGTCGACGCCCCTCACCTGCATCGGGCGGAGCGGGTCCTGGACCGCGCCCGCCAGGCCAGAGCGATCCGGAGCGAGTGAGACCGTTTCATCGGCGCTGCCTGGCCGCTCCGTTGCTGGTCGCGTGCCCGTGGCTCGTGAGTTGCGGTCCTGGTCCGGTGCCGGTCGAGGTCGTTGATCTCGTCCCGGAGTTCCGGTACGCCGAGGTCAAGCACGAGCGCTCGCTGATCGACCTGGGAACGCCGTCGGCTGCTGCTGCCCTGGTTGGCGGCTGGTCGTGGAACGAGACGGATCCCGCCGGCAACTCCTTCGTCTGGGCCGTCGGGCCGCGTTCGGAGGTTGAGGTGTTTCTGGCGTGGGCGCGGGACCTGGAGGTCCGAACGAGGTGCCGCGCGTTTCGCTATCCGGGTGCGCCCCCGCAAGTCCTGGGCGTCCTCTGGGACGGTGTGGAGATTGCGTCACTGGAACTCGATCCCGCCTTTGCGGAGCGGCAATTCGTCGTTCCGGCGGAACGCGCGACGCCAGGTAACCACCGGCTTGGCCTGGTGCCGGCCTACTTTGGACGCCCCGAGGTGACGGGCGACGCGGGCCCGGCGCCCAGGCACCCCCGAAAGCTGTCCTTCGCTTGCGAGTGGATCGCGCTTGGGGACGACTCCATCGCCGGCGGGGCGCGTGGGGAGGGCGAGACGCTCTGGATCCCGGAGGCCAGCGAGGTCTCGTTCTTTCTTGAACCCGAATCGGATCTGGACCTGCGCTGGGAGAGCATCGCACCGCGGGGCGTCGATGGCCTCGATGTCGTGTGGGAGGTCGAGGGCGCGGCGCCGGTGACCGCTGTCATTGCCCAGGAGTCCGATCCGCTTCTGCACCTGCCCCTGCCGCCCGTAAGAGAGCGGGGGCCGGTCGCGGCTGACCGCGATCCGGCGTCGGTCCGGCCGGCGCGGCTGACGCTGCGGGCGGCCGGGGGCGTGGCGGTCTTCGGCGAAGGGGAAGCCGGCGTTGTTCTGCGCCGGCCGCGGCTGACCGGGGACGGGCGTGCTGGGCGACTGCCGGACCGGACCGCCGACGTTTCCTCGGCCGCGGGCGACCAGACGGCAGCGGCGGTGGACGAAGAGAAACCCGAGTCAATCCTGCTCTGGATCGTGGACACGCTGCGGGTTGACCGGCTTGGCTTCCATGGTCACGGGCGGCCGGTGTCGCCCAACTTCGACGCCCTGGCGGAACGCTCCACGGTGTTCGAACGGGCAGTGGCGCAGTCGTCGTGGACACGGCCCACGGTCGCGACGTTGCTCACCGGCGTCGGCCCCGAGCGCCACGGCATCCGTGAGTTGAACCATGGACTCGAGGGCTCGTTCGCTACGTTGCCGGAGCGCCTGCGGGAACTCGGTTACGTGACGGCGGGCTTCTCGGCGAACGCGAACGTCACCGCCGACACCGGCTTCGAGCAGGGCTTCGACCGTTTCGAGTACGGCGCCGTCGACGTGGACACGCTGGCCCGGTGGGCGCTCGACTGGCTTGATCAGGTTGCGGCCGAGACGCCGGACCAGCCTTTCTTCCTGATGGTCCTCAGCGTCGAACCGCACGCTTCCTTTGATCCGGCCGAGCCGTTCCGCGAGCGCTTCGCGGCAGGCGTTCAGGACAGGGGCCTCGGCACGGTGGAGCACATGAGGGCGCTGAGCAACAGGCGGATCCCCTCGACACCGGAAGTCGTGGACCAGTTGTTCCTGCTCTACGACGCGGAGATCGCCTGGAACGACCATGTCTTCGGTGAGTTCCGGCGCGAGTTGGACAGCCGGGGCCGGAATCCGTCGATCGTCGTCGTGTCGGACCACGGCGAAGCGTTCGAGGAGAGGGGGGTCTTCGGTCACGCCTGGGACCTGCACCGGGAGGTGCTGGACATCCCCTTCCTGATCCACCGGAGCGGTCAGGACGAGGGACGTCGCGTGTCGGTACCCGTTCAGCAGGCCGACCTGCTGCCCACGCTGATCGAGATCGCGGGCGGCGAGGCCGGGCAGGGGATCGAAGGCGACAGCCTGCTGCCCCTGCTCGACGCCGCCTCCGTCGCGACGGCCGGGGAGTCCGAGGGCCTTGCCGACCGTCTCCTGCTGTCGACCATGGATACGTTCCGGCGGCCCGCCGCGTCGCTCGTCCGCGGCCGCTACAAGCTGATCGAGCTGCGTCGCGCGGGACATGCCCCGAGCCGGCAACTGTTCGACCGGACGGCCGACCCGGAGGAGCTGCACGACCTGGCGGCGGAGCGGCCGCTGCTCCTGGGCGTCATGGCGCGGCACCTGCGTGAGCAGCTGGAGCTTGCCGCCGGTTCGGCCGTGGAGGCGGTGGAAGTCGAGCTGGATGAGGACACGCGCCGCCGGCTCCAGGCACTCGGCTACATCGAGTAGGGCCGTTGCTATAGTCCTCCCTCGCGTGAACAGGTCCTTCCTCTCCGCGGGTTTCCTGCTCGCGGTCGCGTGGCTTCTCTCCGCGGCCGCCGCGGCGGCTCAGCCAGCCGACCCCCCGCTCGACGTGCTGATGCGCGCCACCGACGACGCGATGCGGGGCGACTCCAGCGAGAGCCGGATCACGATGCGGATCAGGACCGAGCGCTGGCAGCGCGAGTTGCGTCTCCACGTCGTCTCGGAGGGCACCGAGACGGCGCTGGTACGGATCGAGGCACCGGCGAAGGAGCGCGGCACGGCGACGCTCAAGGTCGAGCAGAACATCTGGAACTACCTGCCGAAGGTCGACCGGACGATCAAGGTGCCGGGGTCGATGATGCAGGCGGCATGGATGGGCAGCCACTTCACGAACGACGACCTGGTCCACGAATCCCGCTACAGCGAGGACTTCGAATGCGCCTACCGGGAACGGCCGGCGGACGGCTCCGGGCATTGGCTGGTGCGCTGCGTGCCGCTGCCGGATGCTCCGGTCGTGTGGGGCGCGATCGACGCCCGGTTCCGGGCACAGGACATGCTGCTCGACCAGGCCGAGTACTTCGACGAGCGCGACCGACTGGTGCGCACGATCCGCTACGAGGACTTCGGCCCTCTGGGGGGCAGGACGTTGCCGCGGCGGATGCGGGTGATTCCGGCGGACGATCCGGACGAGTTCACCGAGATCGTCTACGAGGAACACGCGTTCAACGTCGATCTGCCGGCAGGTACCTTCTCGCTACGGTCCTTGCGGCAGTAGCCACGGGCACGACCGGATGAAGATGGAGTCGAGCCGCCTCGATCGACAGGACTGCGAGTGGTTTTAGGCGCTGCATGAAGATTCTCCGCATGGCCTGGCGCAACCTGTGGCGGAACGGCCGCCGCACGCTGGTCACGGTCGCCGCGATGACCCTGGCCCTGTGGAGCATGGTGCTCTACACCTCATTGATGGAGGGGATGCTGGGCAGCATGGAGACCACCCTCCTCGACGTGGAGCTGGGGGAGATCCAGGTCCACGCCGACGGCTACCGGGAACGGCCGTCCATCTGGGAACGGATCGAAGATCCGGATGCGCTGCTCCGGGCCCTGGACGAGACCGGGCTGCGGTCGACCGCGCGCCTGCTCGGCGGCGCCCTGGTCGCTTCGGGCGATGTCTCGACCGGCGCCCTGCTCAAGGGCCTGCGCCCGGAACGCGACGCCCTGGTCAGCGAGGTCCATCAGCGCCTCGATCGGGGAGAGTGGCTGGATCCGGCGGATGCGAAGGGCGTGGTGCTTGGTTACCGCCTGGCCCGGACGCTGGCGGTCGAGGTCGGCGACGAACTCGTGGCGCTCAGCCAGGCGACCGACGGCAGCATGGCGAACGACCTCTTCCGGGTGCGCGGCGTGCTCCAGAGCCTGAGCGAGGAGACCGACCGCGCGACCGTGTTCCTGCTCGAGGACGAGTTCCGCAACTTCTTCGCGCTGGAAGACGGCGCCCACCGGGTCATCGTTCGCAGCTCCGAGGGTCAGGATCTCACCGCGGCCGCGGGCCTCGTCGAGCAGGCCGCGGCCATGAGCGCGCCCGGCGTCGAGGTCAGGAGCTGGCGCGACCTGCTGCCGGGCCTGGCGAACGTTTTCGACTCGGCGCAAGCCGCGGTCCAGGTCGTGGCGTTCGTCGTATACGTCGTGATCGCGATCCTCATCCTGAACGCGATGCTGACGGCCGTCTTCGAGCGGATCCGGGAGTTCGGCGTGCTGAAAGCGATCGGCGTTTCGCCGCGGCGGGTGCTGGCGCTGATCCTGGTCGAGGGTGCGCTGCAGTCGGCACTGGCGATCGGCATCGGTCTGGTCGCCAGCCTGCCCGCGCTCTGGTTCGTCACGACGCGCGGGATCGACGTCGGCGGCCTGGGCGGAACGGCGATCATGGGCGTCGCGATGGATCAGATCTGGACCGGCGCCGTCTCGCCGCTGACGATTGCCGGGCCCGTGTTCATCCTGCTGTTCGTCGCGGGGGTGGCGGTGCTGTTCCCGGCGATCAAGGCGGCCCGGATCAACCCGATCGAGGCCATCCACCACCAGTAGCGGGACGAGGAAGGGAAGGCGAGCATGAGCGGACCGAACGTGGCAACCCTGGCCTGGCGCAACCTGTGGCGCAATCGCCGGCGAACCCTGCTGACCCTGGGCTCGATCGTCTTCGGCGTGTTCCTCGCCGTCGTGTTCACCGCCATGCAGGACAAGAACTGGAAGGACATGATCGACCTCGCTGCCCGCCTCGGCGGCGGTCACGTCAGCCTCCAGCATCCCGAGTACCTCGACAAGCCGACGCTGACCCGCACGGTCGTTCGCGGCGAGGCGCTCGAGGCCGCGCTCGAGTCGGAGGCCCGCCGCATCCAGCACGCCGTCGACCGGGTCATCGGTCCGACCATGCTGGCGACGGCGGGTGAGACCTTCAGCGCCGCCTTCATCGCCTTCGATCCGGAGGCCGAGGACGAGACGACGCTCTCGATCCTAGAGGCGATCGACGAGGGCTCGGCTCTCGAGCCGGGCGACCGGAACGGCGTGATCCTGGGCCACCGTCTGGCCAGCAACCTGGGGATGGAGCTGGGCGACAAGGTGGTCTACACGCTGACGGACAAGCACGGAGAGATCGTGAGCGGTCTGGCGAGGTTGCGGGGGACGCTCCGGACCAACGCGCCGACGGTCGACGGCGGCTTCTGCCTGCTGCCGATCGACACCGTGCGCGACCTGCTCGGCTACGGCGAGGACGAGGCGACCCTGGTCGCCGTGTTCGTGGAGGATCAGCGGAGGAGTGCCGGCGTCGCCGGCCGGCTCGGTCGCGAGCTCGGCGGGACGGCGGCAGCGGTTCCCTGGAACACGAGTCAGCCGCAACTGGCGGCGTTCATCGCGCTCAAGGTGGGCGGGGCGGTGATCATGGAGATCCTGATCGCGATCCTGGTCGCGGCCGGCATCTTCAACACGATGTTCGTCAGCGTGATGGAGCGGTTGCGGGAGTTCGGGATCATGCTGGCGATCGGCTGGAGCCCGGGCCGGCTGTTTCGGATGATCATGATGGAGAGTGCGTGGCTTGCCGTGCTCGGTCTGGCCGGCGCCTTCCTGATCACCCTGGGCCCCTACCTCTACCTGTCGTCCACCGGCCTCGACATGACCGCGATCTACGGCGGCACGGTGGAAGTCGCGGGCGTTGGCCTGGATCCGGTGCTCAAGGTCGGCATCTTCCCGCGCAACGCGGTGCTGATCGCGCTGTTCGCGGTGCTGGCGACCATCGCCTCCGGGATCTACCCGGCCTGGCGCGCGGGCCGCGTACAGCCGGTCGAGACGATCAAGGTGGTGTGACGTGGGGGCCGAGCCGATCATCTCGCTGCGCGACGTCACCAAGGTCTACCGCCAGGGCAGCGTCGACGTACATGCCCTGAGGGGCCTGACGATGGACGTCGAAGCCGGCGAATTCACGGCGATCTGCGGGCCGTCGGGCTCCGGCAAGACGACGATGCTCAACCTGATCGGCGCCCTCGACGCGATGACCTCGGGATCGATCGTGCTCGAGGGACGGGAACTGGCGAGCCTGAACAAGAAGGAGTTGAGCGAACTCCGCCGCGACCGGATCGGCTTCGTGTTCCAGGCCTACAACCTGATGCCGGTCCTGACCGCCTACGAGAACGCCGAGATGGTGCTCTGGGTTCAAGGCGTCGACGGGTCGAGCCGGCGCGAGCGGGTGATGGGCCTGCTCGAGAAGGTGGGGCTCAAGGGCATGGAGAACCGGCGACCCTCGGAACTTTCGGGCGGGCAGCAGCAGCGGGTCGCGATCGCCCGCGCCATCGCCAGCAACCCGGTCGTGGTGCTCGCCGACGAGCCGACCGCCAATGTCGACTCGGAGACCGCGGAGACGCTGCTCGAACTGATGGAGGAGCTGAACCGGGAGCAGGGCGTGACCTTCGTGTTCTCGACCCACGATCCGCAGGTGATGGAGCGCGCGCGCCGGGTGGTCCGGCTGGTCGATGGAAGGGTCGCGAGCGACGAGCGGCGGTAAGTCGTTGCAAGTCGCCCGCGTCGCCGGGCTGCTTCTCCTGGCCGCCGTGTCGCCGGCCACTGGGCAGACCGTGGTGGGCGGCGACGTACGCGTCTTCGCGTTCCGGGTGCTGGAGGAGACGGACCTGGCTGGCGACGGGGAGGCGGCTGAAGAGAACGGCGCCACGGCAGGCGCCGGCGAGGTCGAACTCGGGATTCTGAGGCTCAAGCTCGACTCCCGCTGGCGGGCTTCATCCGGGAATCGCTTCCGCTTCGAGCTGCACGGCCTGGCGCAGGCCACGTCGCCACCCGGAAGCGGAGCCGTGACCTCGATCGCGACCGGCGGTACACGGCGTTTCTTCGATTTGGAGCGGGACTCCTTCGGTGGCGGCGACCTGTCCGGAACGACGGAGATCGACCGTCTGAACCTGCGCTGGGACCGGCCCGGGTTCCGGATGGTCGCGGGCCGCCAGGCGATCACCTGGGGGGTGAACTACTTCTGGCCGGTCCTCGACCTGTTCGCGCCGTTCGCGCCGCAGCGCATCGACCGGGACTACAAGCCCGGAGTCGACGCGCTCCGCTTCACCGTTCCGGTGGGCGACTTCTCCGAGGTCGAGGTCATCGCCGCCGGTCAGGGCACGCGCACGCCGGACGACCTCAGCTTCGCCTCGCTCGGCCGCTTCCACAGCGAACTGGGCGAGGGCCCCTCGAGCATCGACTTCGGCTACATGGTGGGCGGCTTTCACCGGGACTTCGTTCTCGGCGGCTTCTTCGCGGCCGATGTCCGCGGCACGGGCCTGCGCGGCGAGGTCTCCTGGACCAGTCCGGGCTGCGATGCCGAGAGCATCCACCCCGTGTTTGGCTGCGGCGGTTTCTGGCGCGTCACGGTGGGCGTCGACCGCCTCCTGACGCCGCGGCTGACCCTGATCGCCGAGGCGAGCTGGAACGGCTTCGGCGCCGGCGGGGCGGCGGACTACGCGCGCCTCGCCGAGGCGGATCGGGTGCGGCGGGGCGAAGTCGTCTCGCTCGGCCGGCGCTATGCCGGGCTCTCACTGGCCTGGCAGGCCCACCCGCTGCTGACCGTCAGCGGCGCCGTGCTCTACAACCGGGAGGATTCCTCGGCCCTGTTCCAGCCCGGCATCACTTGGTCCGTGTCCGACCACGTGTCGTTTGGCGCGGGCTTGATCGCCTCGACGGGACGCGGCGTCCGCGACGGTGTCCTCGGCAGTGAGTACGGGGCGGTGCCGGTCGTGGGCTGGTCGTCCCTGACCGCGTACTTCTAGCGCCGCAGGATGGTCGCCGCTTCGCGGCGCGGCTCTCTCAAGGCCGGCGAGGACGCCGGCGCACCCAGTCCTGCGGCGCAGTCTCTCTCAAGGCCGGCGGGGACGCCGGCGCACCAGTCGCGGATCTTTATGGGTTGTTCACGAACCGTCGGCTACGCTCCACAGCCGTGAAGCAGCTGACAACGAGACCCGCCCTCGCCCCATGCACCCTGGCTCTTGCCGCCGCCCTGATTGCCGCCTGCGGCGGCGGTAGCGGTTCCCGCAGCGTGATCCAGAACAAGGGCTCCGACACCCTGGTCAACGTGGCCCAGGCGTGGGCCGAGGAGTACGCCGCCTTGAGGCCCGGTACGGCGGTCGCGGTGACCGGCGGCGGGTCGGGGACCGGTATCGCGGCGATGATCAACGGCACGGTCGACATCGCGAACTCCAGCCGCAAGATGAAGGACTCGGAGCTCGAGCTGGCGCGCGGCAACGGCAACGAGCCGATCGAGTTCGTCGTCGGCTACGACGCTCTGGCTGTGTACGTCCATCCCGACAACCCGATCGACGAGGTGTCGCTGGAGCAGTTGGCCGCTCTCTACGGCGAGGGCGGCGACGTGGACACGTGGAGCCAGTACGGCGTCGAGGTGCCGGGCTGCGGCAGCGACGAGATCGTTCGCGTCAGCCGTCAGAACAACTCCGGCACCTACGTCTACTTCCGCGAAGCGGTGCTCGGCGAGCGGCGCGACTTCAGGCTCGGCTCGCGCGACATGCACGGCTCGAAGGACGTAGTCGACCTGGTCGAGAACACGCCCTGCGCGATCGGCTACAGCGGCTTCGCCTACGCGACGGACCACGTGAAGATGCCCTGCGTCAGGAAGGGCGAGGACGGCGACTGCGTGTCTCCCTCGGTCGATTCGGCGATCGACGGCTCCTACCCCATCGCGCGTCCGCTGTTCATGTACACCGCGGGTCAGCCCGAGGGCGCCATTCGCGAGTACATCGACTGGGTGCTGAGCGAAGAGGGCCAGTGCATCATCTACGAGAAGGGTTACGCGCCGCGCGGCGACGTGGACTGTTCCTGAGCGGGAACAGGCTCCCGGGAATGACGCGGCGTCTCTGGTTCCCTGGCGGCCGGATTGCCTGAAGTAGCGCACGCCGCAGACCGGCGCGATGCCGCGTGGTGGATCGACCGCGCGGTCCAGATTCTGGTGCTGGCCGGCGGGCTGTCGGCGATCGTCTTCATCGCCGGCATCTTCGTGTTCATCACCCGCGAAGGCGCCGGCTTCGTGTTCGACCGATTCGACTTCCGCGAGTTCTTCGGTTCACCGCGCTGGACGCCGACCTCGAGTCACAACCCGACGTACGGCGCGCTCGCGCTGATCGCGGGCACCGCCTCCGTGACCGGACTCGCCATGCTCGTGTCCGTGCCATTCTCGCTCGGGGCCGCGATCTACATCGGCGAGTTCGCCACGGGCCGCGTGCGCGAGACGCTGAAGGTGCTGGTCGAACTCCTGGCGGCGATCCCTTCCGTGGTCTGGGGGTTCATCGGGCTGTCCATCATGAACCCGCTGATCATTCAGGTCTTCGACGTGCCGGTCGGTCTGAACGTGCTGAACGCCGGGGTCATCCTGGGGCTGATGGCGGCCCCCATCATGACCACGATCGCCGAGGATGCCCTGAAGGCGGTGCCCGACACATACCGGGAGGCGGCCGAGGCGATGGGGGCGACCCGCTGGCAGGTGACCTTCAAGGTCGTGCTGCCCGCGGCCCGCAACGGTCTGGTCGCGGCGACGCTGCTCGGCGTCGGCCGCGGCTTCGGCGAGACGATGGCCGTGCTGATGGCGAGCGGCCACTCGATCAACCTGCCGACGAGCCCCTTCGACTCGGTGCGGGCGCTGACCGCGACGATCGCCGCCGAGCTCGGCGAGACGGCCGCCGGTTCCGACCACTACGGGGCGCTCTTCACGCTAGGCATCTTCCTGTTCCTGGTTACCTTCGCGATCAACTTCGCCGCCGACGTGTTCGTGCGGGGCGGCCAGCGCAAGCACCGCCGCCGCGGCCGCCGGCCGGCCGCGTCGGCGAATCCGTAGCGAGGCGCCATGTTCGAAGCGACCGCACAGAACCGCCGCAACCTGAAGGTCGAAGGTCTTTTCCGGCTGCTCTTTCTGTGGATGACGTGCATGCTCATCCTGCCGGTCGCCCTCATCCTGGGGGTGCTCATCGTGCGTGGAGGGCCGGCCATCTCGTGGGAGTTCCTGTTCACCCAGCCGCTGAACAACATGACCGCGGGCGGCATCCTGCCGGCCCTCGTCGGTACGGTGTGGCTGGTCGTCGTCGCCCTGATCGCCTCGGTGCCGGTCGGCGTGGCGGCGGCGCTCTACCTGAGCGAGTACGCGCCGGACAACCGCCTCACCCGGGCGATCAACCTGGCGATCATCAACCTGGCCGGCGTGCCGTCGATCGTGCACGCCCTGTTCGGCCTCGGCGCCTTCGTCATCTTCTTCCGCTTCGGCACCAGCATCCTGGCGGCCAGCCTGACGCTGGCGGTCATGACGTTACCGGTGGTCATCGTCGCCACCCGGGAGTCGCTCCAGACCGTGCCGCTCGCCTTCCGCGAGGCGTGCTGGAACATGGGCGCCACGCGCTGGCAGACGATCCGCAAGATCGTGCTGCCGAACTCGATCAGCGGCATCCTCACCGGAGTCATCCTGGAGGTGTCCCGCACGTCGGGCGAGACCGCCCCGATCATGTTCACCGGCGCCGCGTTCTTCCTTCCCTTCCTGCCCCAGGGGGTGCTCGACCAGACGATGGCGATGTCGCTGCACCTGTTCGTCATCTCGACCCAGGTGCCGGACGTGCCGGAGCACATGCCCTTCGGCGTCGCACTGGTCCTGATCTCCATGGTGCTGGCGATGAACGGGATCTCGATCGCCTTCCGCGTCTATCTGCGGGGCCGCAAGAAGTGGTGAGCGTTCCCGTCCAGGCGAGTGAGGCAGCCGACTACGCGATCGAGGTCGAGGACCTGGCGATCCGCTACCACGGCAAGCCGGCGCTTTCGAGTGTCACGCTGCAGGTGCCGAGCCACGAGATCTTCGGCATCATAGGACCGGCGAACAGCGGCAAGACGTCCTTTCTGCGCGCCATCAACCGCATGGACCTGATGACGGCCGGCATGGAGGTGTCCGGCAGCGTGCGCGTCGAGGGCCGGGACGTTCGCAGTTGGCGCAATCCCTACGCCCTGCGGCAGCGGATCGGCGTCGTCTTTCCGCTGCCCGTGGGCCTGCCGCTCTCGATCTACGACAACGTCGCGCTGTCGTCACGGCTGCGGGGCACGCGGAAAAAGGCCGACCTGGACGTGATCGTCGAACGCTGTCTCCGCCGGGCGGCGCTCTGGGACGAGGTGAAGGACCGGCTCGACTCGCTGGGCAGCCTGCTCTCCGGCGGCCAGCAGCAGCGGCTCACGATCGCCCGCGCCCTGTCGCAGGATCCGTCCATCCTGTTGCTCGACGAGTTCTCGATCGCGGTCGATCCGGTGACGACGATGCGAATCGAGGAGGTGCTGGCGGAACTCAAGTCCGAGATGACGATCGTGCTGGTCACGAACCTCGTCCAGCAGGCGCGGCGGCTGGCCTCGCGGACCGCCTTCTTCCTGACCGGCGAGCTGGTCGAAGTGACCGAGACGGAAACCATGTTCGAAGGCGGCGCCCAGGACCCGCGCACGACGGCCTACGTCGAAGGGAAGTTCGGATGAGCGCGGCGGACCCGGCACTCCCGGGCGCGGCCGACGCGTCGGCGGCGATCCTGGTCGAGAAGCTGAACCTCTGGTACGGCGACTTCCAGGCCCTGCTCGACGTGGATCTTCGGGTGCGTGCCGGCGCGATCACCTCCCTGATCGGCCCTTCCGGCTGCGGCAAGACGACGCTGCTCCGTTCGGTCAACCGGATCAACGAGCGTCTCGGCTACGTGCGCACGACCGGCAGCATCCGGCTCTGGGGCCTCGACGTGCTCGATCCCTCGGTCGAGATCGCCCAGCTTCGCAAGCAGGTCGGCATGGTCTTCCAGCGTCCCAACCCGTTGCCGTTGTCCGTGCGGGACAACGTCCTGTTCGGAACCCGCGTCCACCTGCCCGACGGGCGACCGCCGAACAGGGTGGAGGGCGACCGGATCGTCGAGGAGGCGCTACGCCAGGTGCTGCTCTGGGACGAGCTGAAGGGCTCGCTCGACCGCCGCGGCACCGAGCTCTCGCTCGAGCAGCAGCAGAAGCTGTGCATCGCGCGCCTGCTGCCGGTCAAGCCGAGGCTGCTGTTGATGGACGAACCGTGCTCGGCGCTCGATCCCGCTGGCACGGAGGCCGTCGAGGAGCTGATCTGGAAGCTCCGCGGCGACTACACGATCCTGATCGTCACCCACAACATGGCCCAGGCGCGCCGGGCCAGCGAGGAATGCGTGTTCATGCTGCTCGGCGAGATCATCGAGCACAGCGACACGGCCTCGATGTTCCTGAATCCGGCGAACAGCCAGACCGCGGCCTACATCGAGGGGCGGTACGGGTAGTAGCGGTCGCTTCAGGCTGTCGCTGCGGATGCCGCCGCGGAGGCGGCTGCGGGCGATCTCAGCGTGCTTCCAGGGTCACTCGAAAAGACCCCTGCACACCCACGCCCAGGTTGGCTCTGGTCGGACTCTCGTTGGGACGAGGTCGAATCCGGTAGCGTTGTACGAGGCTCGCCGTGGCGAGAACGAACATCATTCTGGCGAAGTCCGCGCCACGGCAACCGCGAGGCTCAAGGCTGAACGGAATGTAGCCATGCGCGGGACACCTGGCTCCTTGGTGCGCCTCATCGGTCAGCCAGCGTTCCGGCAGGAAGTCGTCGGGGTTATCCCAATAGTCGGCCCTGCGGTGAATGACCCGAGTTCCTACGATGACCAACGTTCCTTCTGGAACCAGGTAGCCGCCCAGCACACAGTCCTCGAGCGCCCGCCTCGGCAGCAAGGCGTAGGCCGGCGGTTCGAGCCGGAGCACTTCCTTGAGCACCGCATGAAGGTACGGGAGTCTGTGGAAGTCCGCGGGTTCTATCGTGCGATTGCCGATGGCGGCATCGACTTCTTCCTCAACGAGTTGGCGGACCCGAGGAACGTCAGCGATGTAGTGCGCTCCCCAGGTCAGGGCGGCCACGGGAGCGTCGATCGCCGCACAGAGATGTGCGAGGGCTTCGTCGCGGATCTCCTCATCGCTGCGGTAGGACCAGTCCACAAGTCCCTGGCCGGCGGCGCGCACCAGGTGCGAGACAAGATCGTCGCCGTCGTGGCCGGGGTCGCGTGCTCTCTCGATCGCGGGGTAGGCGACCCGGTCCAGCGCCTCGAGAGATTCCCGGACACGCCTGTTGAACGGCAGAGGCAGTTTGGCGACAAGCGACCTGAACGGAACGATACTCAACAGAATATCTTGCTTCATCGAGGCCAGGACGTTTCGGCCCAGGTCCGGATGGAGTTTGAGCGCGCGTCCGAAGACCCGGTCCAGAAGGCAACGCCACGAGAAGCGGTCGAGCTCGGCCAGAATGTCAATCTCTCGGTTCGGGTCGACACGGTCGAGTAGCTCAGGGACGTTGCCGATGATCAGATCCGATTGGGCGCTGGCCCCGTTCTCCGCGTACCCGGTGATCATCACCTCGCGTCGGCGCCGGTGATCTTGTCCGTGGGCCGTATGCAGGCAGTCGTTGGTCAGCAGTTGATAGGTCGGCGGCGCCGCGAACGGCCGCAAGACAGGTTCTTGCGTTGTCAGGACTTCCTCAGCCGTTTCGCTGCTGAACACGGCGCAGCAGTTCATCGCCGGGAGTTCGTGGTAGACGATGTCTCCGTACTGCTGGTAGAGATCGTCCATGAACCCTGCGAAGTCCTGAGTTCGTCTTCTGGCGTTTCGCCAGCGGCCCCCCTTGGGCCCGGGCGGCGGCTTCACGCCTGACCCTCCGCGTAGGCCTTGATCGCCTCAAGGTCGCTTGTGGTGACCTTCTGGAGTACCGACCTCATGAGGGGCGGTCCCAGCCGGCCCAGGAGGCTATGGGGCTCGGTCTCGAGGCGGAGCTCCAAGTGTGTCCGGCCCTCGTTGACCGGCGAGAGCGTATAGACGGAGTGCCAGCGAGTCCCACCCGCGTTGGACGTGTACTGGACCCGTTGGCCGGCGACGAAGCCCGTGCATTCCACCAGGCTCGATTCCATCTTCGAAAGTCTCGCGACGAGTGCCGTGAAGCCGGTCAGGTGCCGCGTTTCACGGAAGCGGGCCCCAAGTCCGCTGGTCATGCGGGTTTCGAACTCGACCGTCTCGACATCGGGAATGGCGACGCCATGCCGTTCGCCGTCGCCGACGATGCCGAACAGTTTCTCCGCGTCGGCCTCGACGATCGTGTTTGCCTTGGCGACGAGCACGGTCTTCGCCTCGCGGCACCCTGCGTCTGCCCGGTCCGCGGACAGAGTCGGTGGGTTTGCTTCTGGCATTGCGGCTCCTTGCGTGAGGGCGCCTCAGGGGGTTCGCGCAGCTACGCTGCACGGGACGGGACCGCCGCGCGGCACGAGCAGCGGCGTAGGGAGATGGAGGCGCAGCAGTTCCTTGAACACCGCGTGCGTGTACGTGAGCTTGTCGAGGTCCTCGGCCTTCAGTGGCGTCCGGGCGACGTACAGACACTAGGCGCATCTGCCCCGACTGTCGCCTACAAGATTAGGGGGGCCAAGTCACCGCAGAAACCGGCACTACTCCGCGCGCGACGGCCGCCGATCAGACCAGCGAGCCTTGGACCCTGCGAACCACACACTCGGAAGCGGCCAGAACCGACCGGCGAGTGGAAACAGCCTGGAGCCCTCAATTCTGCCGGCGACAGAAGCACCTTGGCTTGAGTAGCGTTGTGATGTCTGAACACTGGAGGCGGAACGATTTCCGACTCCAGAGTTCCGGGAACCGAACCTGCTTACCGGGGCACCTCAGCGGCCAGCGATGGTCGCCGCGAACGGGACAGGTTGAGTGGAACGAAGCCCGTGGAGTATGTCTTTGGAGGTCCGGCCATCGGGTCTCGTGATCGTTCTCGAAAGCGATGAGCGAACAGGACGGCTTCGAGCGCATCCTGGAGCAGCTGAACGCAGCGATGCTCGACGACAGTCGGTGGCCGGTAGCGTCCGCCCTCATCGACGACGTCTGCGGCTTGAAAGGCAACGGACTGCTGGTTGTGGACGGGGACAAGCTGCGGGTGCACTCTGCCGGGTTCTTCTACCGGGGCCATCGCCGCCAGGATCTGGAGCGCGAGTATCTGGAGAACTACCATCCGATCGACGAAAGGGTGCCCCGCTTTCGGCAGCTACCGTTCGACCGGCTAGCCCGCGCCCGGGACCTCTACCGCGACGACGAACTGAAGACCTCGCCCGCTTTCAACGAGTTTCTCCGACCGGCAGGCGGCGGCGACGGCCTGAACATCCGTCTGCGCGGCGTGGGTGGCTGCGAGCACATTTCATGGGTGCTCAGGGATCCGGTGGCGCGGGACGGCTGGGGATCTTCCCAGCTCGCGCTGATCGGTCGCCTAGGGCCGCACATTCGGCACTTCGTGGGCGTACGTCAGGCTCTGACGAACGCGGGTGCCTTGTGTGCGTCGCTGAATCAACTGCTGAACAGAGCCAGTCTTGGCGTCGTCCAATTGGACCGACGAGGGAGAATCCTGGAACTGAACGACCGCGCCGCCCGGATCGTGAGGGCCGAAGACGGACTGCTCGACCGGGAGGGTGTCCTCCAGGCCCAGTACCCCGAGGACAGGCAGCGGCTCGCAAAACTCCTGGGGGACGTACTGCCGGTCAATGGCGCCGGCGCTGCGGGTGCCTCTATGGTGGTGCAGCGCTCGACCGGTTCGCAGCCGTTCGTCGTCTACGTCAAGCGCACGGTCACCGGAGAATACGACTTCGGCGACTCGCGCTCCGGCGCCGTCGTGCTGGTCGTCGAGCCGGGGCGGGGGGCCCCGCCGCCCCCCCCGGGATATACCCCCTGGGGCCCCGCGCGCCCGGGCGCGGGGGTGGGGGGGGCGGCGCGGGGGGGGGGCCCCGGGCTCTACACCAAGCTGATACGCGAGGCTCTGGGTCTTACTCCGGCCCAAGGTCGGGTGGCAGTCTGGCTGGCGGAAGGCAGAACCGTGAGAGAGATCGCCGAGGCCACCGACAGCAAGGAGGCTTCCGTCTACTGGCACGTGCGACAGATCTACAACAGGATGGGAATCTCGCGGCAGGCGGACTTGGTCCGCTTGGTCCTATCGGTCCCGGACTGGAGCTAGAACGGACCCAGACGGCGCCGGCTCCCGCAAGCCGGTGGAAGAACCCGATGTAGTCGGCCTACGAGCCCGTCGATCTCCTTCGGGCCGGCGCGAGTTGCGCTCAGCTCCCGGCGCCTTCGATGCGAGCCTTGAGCGCCTTGAAGTCGGCCTCGGTGCTGGCCTGGACCGGGGCCTTCATCAACTGCGGCAGCCACTTGCCCAGCAGGTTCTTGGGACGGATCTCCAGTCGGATCTCCACCTGCGTCCGGCCTTCGCCCACCGGGGTGAGCGTGTAGATCGAGTGCCACCGCGCTCCGGCGCCGTTCGACATGTACCGCACTCGCCGGTGGGGCTCGTACTCGATGCACGTG
>VXUF01000053.1 GCA_009837085.1 Holophagales bacterium | reverse complement strand
CCGCTGTTCGACGCTGGCGACTCTCCGCCTTTCGGTGAGTCACGCGATCTCGGGCACCAGACCCGGCCAGCCAATCAGGGGATTCCGCGACCGCGCCCAGCCAAACAGGGCCGCCGCATCCCGGCGGAACGCTTCCCACGCCGCGTAGCGGCGCAGCCGGGCGGCGGTGCTGCCGCGCTCCGGCAACGTCCAGCCGCGGCGGCTGGCGAGCATCGGGATGAAGGCCAGGGCAACGGCCATCGACGCCAGGAGCGAAATGACGACCGCCAGGCCCAGGTCGCCGAAGGCCTGGCCGGCGATTCCCTCGACGAAGACCATCGGCAGGAAGACGGCGATCGAGGTCAGGATCGCGGCAATCACCGCCGAACGGACCTCCTTCGCGCCTCGGATCGCCGAGGCGACCAGGTCGTCGCCCTCCTCCCGGCACCGGAAGATGGACTCGAGCACGACGATCGAGGAGTCGACGAGCATGCCGATGCCGAGAGCCAGACCGCCCAGGGACATGATGTTGAGCGACACGGAGGCCGCCGACAGCGGGGCGAAGGTGATCAGCAACGAGATGGGGATGGACACCGCGACGAACAGCGTCGTGACCAGGTTGCGCAGGAAGAGGTAAAGGACGATGACGGCCAGGAGCCCACCCAGGATCGCCGTGTTGCGGACTTCGGCAATGCTGCCCTCGATGAACTCGGAGCGGTCGGAGACCACCGTCAGCACCGCTCCCTCCGAACGGTAGAGATCGGCCGAGAGGGTCGCTCCGCCAAGCGAAGGACCGCGCCTGCCGCTACCGCCACCGGCACCGCCCGTCAGCCGTTGCAGCAGGTTCCGGGGTCGCTCCACCGTTTCGCCGCGCGCTCTCGCCCGCTCCGCTTCCAGGTCCAGCTCGCCGACCCGCTCCCGCACGCGGTCGGCCAGAGCGACCATGTTTGCGTCCGCCTCCTTGTAGACGTCGAGCTGGACGCTCTCTCCGCCGTCGGTGCGGGTCATGATCTCGCGGTCCCGGTGCGATCTGCGGACTTCGGCCAGGTCGCCGACCCGGACCTCGCGCCCCTCCACCGTGGCTACGACCGTGGCCCGGATCTGGTCGAGGTTCACGTACTCGTTGACGGTGCGCACCATGTACTCGGTGCGCCCCTCCTTCAGCGTGCCGCCGGCGACGTTGATGTTCTCCTGCCCCAGGCGATCGATCACCTGCTGCACCGGCAGCCTGGAGCGCTGCAGCGCCTGAGCGTCGAGGAGAACGTGGATCTCCTCCTCCAGACCGCCGCGGACGCGAACCGCGGCCACGCCGTCGATCGGCTCGAGCGCCCGCTTGACCTGGAGCTCCGCCAGCCGGCGCAGGCGGCGCAGGCCCTCTTCGCCCTCGAATCGCTCGTCCTCGCCGGACAGGGAGAGTTCGAGAACCGGGTCGAGGCCCGGGTCGAAGCGCAGGATGAGCGGACGCTCCGCCGACTCGGGCAGGAGGACGAGGTCGAGCTTCTCCAGCGTCTCCTGCACCGCGTCGGACATCGGCGTGTCCCAGGCGAACTCGAGCACGACGTCGGAAACGCCGGCGCGGCTGATGCTGCTCATTCGCCGCAAGCCGCCAACCACGCCGAGCTGCTCCTCGATCCGGCGCGAGATGTCGTTCTCGACCTCTTCCGGCGCCGCGCCCGGATACTCGGTGCGCACGGTGAGCGTCGGGTAGGACAGCTCGGGCATCAGGGTCACCGGCAAGCCCTGGTAGGACAGCAGGCCGAACACGACCGCCGCCAGGAAGACCATGGACACCGCGACCGGGCGATGGGTAAGGAACGACTTCGCAGCCTTCATGAGGCGCTCCTGTCTCTATGTCGTGTGCCTGATCAGCTTGCGGGCTGGTAGGTCGGAGTCGATGCCGCGTCCAGCTCCGCTCCCGAGCCGAGAGCTTCTCTCGGGTCGAGCAGACGGATGCGGGCGCCGTCCTTCA
Source organism: Holophagales bacterium (assembly GCA_009837085.1). Lineage (GTDB taxonomy): Bacteria > Acidobacteriota > Thermoanaerobaculia > Multivoradales > Multivoraceae > Multivorans. The sequence goes on along the minus strand of VXUF01000053.1, from coordinate 11,079 downwards.
GTCCCGCCTGCCCGGCCACGATCAGACGCTCGCCATCGGCCAGGTCACCCTCAAGATGCACAACGTCCTCACTCTCGATGAGAATCCGGACCATCAGTCGCTCGGCGCGGGGACCGTCGTCCCCCTGTGCAACCCGGAACACGAAGACCTGTTCCTGGTCGTAGACCAGCGCCCGCTTCGGCGCCAGCAACGTGTCCTCCAGGGCGGCAGCCACGAGGTCGACTTCAACGTACATGCCGGGCAGAAGGCCCTGGTTGCCCGGGATGCCGAGCGTGACCTTGACCGTGCCGCTCTGGGGATCGACCACGGGCGAGATGCGTTCGATTGCGGCCTCCCGCGACCCCGCGAGCGACTGGGCCAGCACGCGAGCCGGCTGGCCGACGAACAGACCCGCCAGCTGCCGCTCGGGCACGAACACCCGGGCGACGATCGAGTCGAAGTCGATGATCTCGAACAGCTTGGTGTGGTTCTCGACGTGGTCGCCCACGTTGATGAGCCGCTCGGTGACGATGCCCGAGATCGGCGCCGTAACCGTCGCGTAGCCCAACTCCCGCTCGGCGTCCTCGAGCGCCAGCTCGAGCTGTTCCATGTCGTAGCGCGCCTGGTTGTAGGCCTGCTCGCTGATCAGTTCCTGCTCGAAGAGGCGCCTCTGGCGCTCGTACTCCAGGCGGGAGCGCTCGAGCTGGCTCTCAACCCTCTTGAGCGCCGTGCGCTGCGCCTCGTCCTCGAGTAGCAGCATGGTCTGGCCCGCGAGCACGGTGTCGCCTTCCTCGACCAGGAGGTCGGTGACGTGCCGCTCGGCCTCGGCCAGCACATCGACCCGGTTCTCGGCCTCGAGGTTCGTCGAGAACCGGAGCACCGACTCGATGCGGCCGCGGAACATCGGCAACGCCGCGACGGGAATCGCATCGTCGGCGGCCAGCGTCGCGGCCTCCGACGTCGGCGGCTCGCCGGCCACGCCGCTGTCGAACGCGCAGCCGGCCACGAAGAACAGGAGGATCATCGCCGCGAGAGCCTGAGCGGTCGAGATCCTGAAGGTATGTGCGAAGTTCATGGCTTTCTTTCCGGTTTTCCTGGGGGGCAACGCGGGCGGCGGCCAACTCCTTCGGAGAGAGTATTGAGAAAGCGGGGCCCGTTCATCCGGCCAACCGCCCGCGTCATCAGGGAATACGCCCCGGCCGCCGGCTTTGTTTCCGGGTGCTCTAGGAAAGCTGACTTTCGGCCAACCGCGCCCAGTACTTGGCGCCGATGGTCAGCAGCTCGTCGTTGAAGTCGTACCTCGGCGTGTGCAGCATCTCGCTGTCGCCGTTGCCGATCATCATGAAGGACCCCGGACGCTCCTCCGCCAGGAACGCGAAGTCGTCGGAGCCCATCAGCGGCTCCATCTCGGTGTCGACCTCCCAGCCCATGCTGAGCGCCGCGGCGGCCATCTCCTCCGTCTCGCGCGGCGCGTTGACCGTCGCCGGGTAGTAGCGCTCGTAGTCCACTTTGGCCGAGGCGCCGTGGGCGGCGCAGACGCCGTGGACGACGCGTTCCAGCCCCAGCTCGAGCGTGTCCTGCACCTCGCGGAGGAAGGAGCGCACCCCGCCGGCGAGGTACGCCGTCTCGGGGATCACGTTGAAGGCTTCGCCCGCATGGCTCATCGTCACGGACACAACGGCCCGGCGCCGGGGATCGACGTTGCGGGATACGAGGGTCTGGAGCCCCAGCACGACCTGGGACGCGGCGACGATCGGGTCGATGCCGCTGTGCGGCCAGGCGCCGTGCGTTCCGCGGCCCCGGATCTCGATCTCGAACTGGTCGATCGCGGCCATGAACGGACCGCTGTTCGTCGCGAAGGCGCCGGTCGGCACGCCCGGAAAGTTGTGCAGGCCGAAGACCTTGTCGGCCGGGAAACGCTCGAACAGCCCTTCCCGCACCATGACGCCGGCGCCGCCGTCCTTCTCCTCCGCGGGCTGGAAGATGAGCTGCACCCTGCCGTCGAAGTTGCGGGTCTCCGCGAGGTAGCGGGCCGCACCCAGCAGCATCGCGGTGTGACCGTCGTGTCCGCAGGCATGCATTTTCCCGGGCGCGGTCGAACAGTGCCCGAACTGGTTCTGCTCATGGATCGGCAGCGCGTCCATGTCGGCCCGCAGCGCCACCGCGCGATCCGACTTGCCGGCGCGGATCGTCGCGACGACTCCGGTCTTCGCGATGCCGTGATGGACCTCCTCGATGCCGAACGACCGCAGCCGTTCCGTCACGATCTGCGAGGTCCGTTCCTCCTCGAAGGCCAGCTCCGGGTGCCGGTGGAAGTCGCGCCGCCATTCGGTCAGCTGGTCGCGCCAGCCGTCGATCCGGCCGTAGTCGTCCGAGGCCATGGCGGACGGAGTTTACCGCCGCGGCGGGGGCGCCGGCGCACCCGGTGGTCACGGTGTAGTTTCACGCCCTGCGATGAAGTTCGAAGCGACTCCGCTCACCGAGGCTCACGGCGCCATCCTCGGCCACAACGTCTACGACGACGACGGCCGGCGCGTGCTGCGGAAGGGCCGCGCGCTGGGCGACGAGGAACTGAAGGTGCTGGCCGGTCTCGGCCGCGACCGCGTGTTCGCGGCTCGACTGGAACCCGGCGATGTCGACGAGAACGAGGCCGCCCGCCGGGTCAGTGAGGCCGTCGCCGGAACCGGTCTCGACCTGCGGGGGCCGACGACCGGGCGCGTCAACCTGCACGCGCAGACGCTGGGCGTGCTGCGCGTCGACGCCGCGGGCCTCGATCGCATCAACGACTGCGACGCCGTCACCCTTGCCACCCTGCCCAACCACAGTGTGGCCCGCGCCGGCAAGATGGTCGGGACGACGAAGATCCTCCCCTACGCCCTGTCCGAAGACACGGTGGCCGCGGCGGAGAGCGTCGCCGCGAGCCCACTGATCCGCCTCGATCCGCTGCCCGCGAGCACCACGGGGCTGATCGTGTCCGGGACCGTCGCCGCCGGGCGCTCCGCTGGCCGCGAACGGTTGGTCGCCGGCTTCGAGAAGGCCTTCCGGCAGCGGCTCGGCGCCCTCGGCGCCGAACTCACCCAGGTGCGCTTCGTGCCGATCGACCGGGAACAGGAGACCGGGGAGCTCGCGTCGGCAGCGGCCGAACTCGCCCCGGATGTCGATCTCCTGATCCTGGCCGGCGAAACGGCGATCCAGGATCGCCACGACCTGGCCCCGACGGCCATCGAAACCGCCGGCGGCTCGGTCATCTGCTACGGCGCCCCGGTCGACCCCGGCAACCTGCTGCTGCTCGCCGACCTCGGCGGCACCCCGGTCCTCGGCGCTCCCGGCTGCGCCCGCAGTCCGAAGCGGAACATCGTCGACCTGGTGCTGCCTCGCCTGCTCGTCGGCGACCGGCTGACACGGCGCGACATCACCTCGCTCGGCCACGGCGGTCTGCTGGAGGACGTGCCGGAGCGGCCATTGCCGCGGCGGCGGATCGAAGGCTCCTGACTCCGCTAGACTCCGCCTACCCCACCGTCATCCGGAGGACCCAACATGAGAGTCCGAGTCCCCGCGGCACTGATCGCCATCCTCGCGCTGCTGATCGCGGCCCCTGCGCTGACTGCCCAGGGCGACGTCAAACGGGCCGCCAACGGCAAGCCCGACCTGACCGGCACCTTCGACGCCGGCACCCTGACACCGCTTCAGCGGCCCGAGAAGTACGGCGACAACCTCTTCCTGAGCCCTGAGGACGCGGCGAAGATCGAGGCAGACGCGGCCCAGTACGCCGCCGACCGGCACCAGGTCTCCGATCCGAACCGCAAGCCGCCGCCCGTCGGCGGCGACGGCACGACGGGCGGCGCCGGCAACGTCGGCGGCTACAACAGGTTCTGGGTCGAGACCGGTACCGAGGCGTTCGCGGTCGACGGCAAGTTCCGCACCTCGATCATCTTCGATCCGCCGAACGGCCGCATGCCGGAGATGACCGAGGCCGGCAAGGCGAGATCCGCCGAGCGTCGCCGGCTACGGCGGCCGAACGACGGTTCCGCCTGGTGGCTCGACATCGAGGGCCACGGCCCGTACGACGGCCCGGAGACGCTTCCGGTGACCGAGCGCTGCATCGTCGGCTTCACCGGCGCCACGCCGACCTTCCCGAGCCTCTACAACAACTTCAAGCGCGTGGTCCAGACCGAAGACCACATCATGATCCTGATCGAGATGGTCCACGACGCCCGCATCGTGCGCCTGAACGCCGAGCACCCAAGTCCCGAGGAGCGGAAGTGGCTCGGCCACTCGATCGGCTGGTGGGAAGGCGACACCCTGGTCATCGACTCGCGGAACTTCCACCCCAAGGCCGTCCTGCGCGGCGCCACCCAGGAATCCCACGTCACGGAGCGCCTCACGCTGCAGCCGGACGGGAACATCCTCTACCGGTTCACGATCGAGGATCCGGCAACCTGGGACGTCCCCTGGTCCGGCGAGTACATCTGGAAGCGCAGCCCCGTGGACGTCTACGAGTACGCCTGCCACGAAGGCAACTACTCGATGGGAGGCACGCTGCGCGGAGCGCGGGTGCTCGAAGCCGACGCTCTGGCCGCCAAGGCCGCTAGCACCGGCGCCGGCAGCGGCGACTGACTCAGCGGCAAGTCCGCCGGCCCTGGCACGCTGCGGCTCCCAGGCTTGCTCCTGATCGGTTGTACTCGATGCCGGAAAGCGAGCCGAAACGGGGTCGCCCGCAGTCGACCAAACCCTCTCGTACCCGGACGAGTTGAAGAACGGGCGACCCCTGAGATCGCGGAAAACTGTCCACGCTTCATGCGACAGGATCGTGATCCTCCTGAGCTACTTCGCGAGTATCTGGCGACTTCGCAGCCGAGAGTGCGAGAGCTCCTGTGACAGAGCACTGCATCATCGGCTCCCAGTCACCGCCACGCCCACGCCTCGAGCCTCTGAAGCGAACTTCAAGCGCGTCGTGTAGACCGAGTGGCTGGGCCATTCGATGGACTGGCGGGAAGGCCACACTAGTCACCGACTCGCCGAACGTACTGCCAACATAACGCCAACTCCTAGGAGCCATGGAGAGCCACTATCGGGATCGACGAAACCCGGATTCGCGACGATCATCGGCCCAACGCCGAAACGCTCGTTGTAGTCACCATCGTCGTAGTCCTGCTCGCTGTTACCCACCCACAGCGACGGAGTAAAGGCCACCAAAGGCAGAACGTCCTGGTCCTCTGTAGCCGTGACCTTGACGATGCCATTCGAGTCCAGCCCAGCCGCGGTGATGTGGGAGCCGCGGTCGATTCCACCGAAAGCGATGGACCAGTTTCCGTTGGCGAACTCTTGAAAGAGTTGAACCTGCCTTAGCCTCTCTTCGCCTTCCTTGAGTTCGACTTGCCCATTGAGCGCAACGCGCGGAGACGGTGGCGGCTCGACTCTGTTCTTCTCCCCACTGCCCTCCTGGTCGTCGTCGCCCTTCTCCTGATCGGCTTCGCCACTGCCGCTCTGGTCGCCTTCGCGGCTGAGCTCCTGACTATCTTCCGCACTGCCTTCCTGATCGTCTGCAGGGACTACGAGCGAGATCGGAGGCACTCGTTCTTCCCCCCTTTTCTCCGAGCTAGTCCCATCGGCGACGGCTCCCGTTCCTCCGCAGCCTCCACTAGCTGCTTTAGTGCCGCCTGCAGCCGCTCTAGCTCCTCGCTTATCTCCCGAGTGCTTGTCTCCCGATGCTCCTCGCGTCGCGACCTCCGTAGGCGGGTCCCTTTTCACCTGCCCAGGCAGCACCTGAGAATCCCGACGCACCTGCCTTCGCGCGTCCTGACGCCGCAGACATTCTTCGAAGGCTCGGATCTTATCCCTTCGACGGCCTGCCCTTCACCACCTCAGCGCATGACTCGGCGCCGGACTGAGCTGCACCAAGAGTGGGCACCATCAGAAGCACTAACAGAATACACGCTCTTCTTCATTTGCGCTGGCTGCACCTAAGGACCTCATCGAGCCGCCGCAGCCCCAGCCAGGCCCGTGGAAGTACGGCACGCGGCTCATAGATGATCTGTTGAATCGTGCGGGAAACTCGCGCCGGCACCGAACGGGCGCCCCTTGACTCTCAAAGCTGTCGCCGCAGTGCGGCTCACTCAACCCGCAGCAGTGGGCATGCGATAGCCGACACCGTGCTCCGTGAGGATGTAAGCGGGCCGGCGTGCCTCATCCCCAAGCTTGCGCCGCAGTTTCTTGACGAAGGAGCGCACCAACTTCGGATCCGTTGCGTTCTTGCTGCCCCAGACTTTCCGGAGAATGGAGTCGTAGGTGACCACGCGTCCTGCATTGATGGAGAGCAGGCGAAGCAGCTCGTACTCCGTGGCCGTCAGTTCCATCCTGCGTCCGCCCAGCGTGACCTGTCGTTGGTCGTAGTGAACAGCAAGGTCCCGCAGCAAGAAAGGTGTCGCTTCAACGTGTCGCCTAAGGGCAGCCCGCACTCTCGCGGTCAGCTCCGTGGCGGAGAACGGCTTCACGATGTAGTCGGCGGCACCCGCCTCGAGGGCCTTGGCGATGGTCTCGTCCCTTCCGTAGGCTGAAATGAAGATGACCGGTAGGTCCTCCAGCTCGGGTACTTGTTCCATCAACTCGATTCCGTCCGTCCCGGGAAGGAGGAGGTCCAGCAGGACCAGTCTGGGCTTGTGACTCCTGATGAGGCTCGGCAGTTCCGTCGGGTCGCCGGTCACCGCTACAGCGAACCTGTTGTCGATGAGAGCATCGCGGACGAAGCGGAGCGTTTGCGGGTCGTCGTCGACGATCAGGACAGGCACCGGCTCGCGTCCGCGCCCGGCGGATTGGCCACGGCTCGCGGCGAAACCGGTCGAACGGCCGGCGTCGCCCTCTGCAACCGGAAGAGTGAAGGTGAACCGCGAGCCAAGTCCCGGCCCTCCGCTCTCGGCCCAGATGCGGCCACCGTGTGCCTCCACCAGACCCTTGCAGATCGCCAGGCCGAGGCCAGCCGGTTCCGGGCGGCGGCTCCTGACTCTGCCGCCAAGACCCGAGCGCTTTCGGAACAGAAACGGTAGCAGTTCCGGTGGTATGCCCATGCCGTCATCCGATACCGAGATCGTTACGTGCACATCGTCGAGCACGGCACCGACTCGAATCGCAGAGTGATCGGGAGAGCACCTGGACGCGTTGACGAACAGGTTGTTCAGAACCTGCACGATACGTCTCCTGTCAGCCATTACCGGCGGCAGGTCAAGCGGCAGGTCGATACTGAGCGCGTGTGTGTTTCCCGCAGAAAGAAAGGTGGTGCGTGCTTCGTCAACGAGACCAGCCACATCCGCGGTTTCGGGGTTCACCGAGAGGGTGCCCGAGTCGATTCGCCCCGCGTCCAGCAAGTCGCTGACCAGACCGTGCATGTGCTCCGACTGCGCGTTGATGATCCGGAAGAACTGGAGCAATTCGGCCCGCTCCAGGGTCAGTGCCGAGTTCAGGGCGGTGGTGGCGGCCCCGGTTATCGACGTAAGGGGTGTACGCAGCTCGTGGCTGACCAACTCGACGAACTCGGCGCGCAATCGCTCCAACTCCCGGAGAGCAGCCAGGTCCTGCAGTGTCACGACAACCGATTCGACATCACCGTCCGCAGAGTGAATGGGCGTTGCGTTGACCAGAGTGTTCACGCTCCGGCCGTCGGGCGCCACCAGTTCGATCTCCTCGGCGCGCACCGTCTCACCAGTACCCAACTGGCTCGAGATCGAGAACTGGTCCAGGCCGACTTCCCGCCCGTCGGCGCGCCGGAGCTTGAACACCTGAAGCAGTTCGACCAAGTCGCGCCCGGGCGTTCGCAGGCCCTCGACAATTCTCTTGGCCTCCGAGTTCACCGAGACCGGAGTCCCGGTCGCCGCATCGAAGACCACGACGCCGACCGGTAATGTGTCGACAAGAGTCTCCAGGTTGGCGCGCGCCTGTCGCTCGCGTCGGTAGGTCCGGGCATTGGCGATCGCAGCGGCCGCCTGTGAGGCGAACAACAGGAGGATCTCCTCATCCTCGGCACTGAACTCCTCCGCCTCCTCCTTGTCGGCGAGGAAGAAGTTCCCGACATGGACGCCACGGTGGCGCATCGGCCTGCATTGCATGGTCTTCGACCTCAGGTCCTCGGAAATGCCGAGCGAACGTGCGTAAGCGGGAAGCTCACTGAGTCCTACCGGTGAATCACGATCTCGCAGGTGCTCGAAGAGCCGGGGGCCGTTGGACCAGGCGGCCATGAGTTCGTGCTCTTCGAGAGAGAAGCCGGACGTCACGAAATCCGTGCCGTGCCCCGCGTCGTCGACCGTCGTGATCACGCCGAATCGCGCCTTGGTCAGCGCGCGGGCGCTGTCCACTACCTCCTGAAGGACGGTATTGATGTCGAGGCTCCCGTTGACTCGCAGAATGGCCGTGCTCAGCACGGAGATGCGCTCCTGCAGCCTCTCGTTCTCTTGCTTCAGTTCGTCGACTGTCGTCAACGCTCACCTCCTCGCGGCACACCCAGGTAGACGTGGACTCTACTTTTGGAATCGTGGGAACGTCACCTACTTGCGTTAATCGTCACGAAGATGACACGTTTTCCTTCCTCGGCATCTCCCTAAGGTCACAAGCTCGCAGCGGCGCGGCCGAACGCGTAGAATGAGTCCATGCCCGTCGCCGTGCCTGCCGTCCGGCTGGCGTAGGCCCATGTCCTGCCCGATACCGCGAGAAGACCTGGAGGACACCGAATGAGAACCCGAGTCCCTGCAACCTTGACCGCCATCGTCCTGCTGCTGGTCGCCGCGCCTGCCCTGGCGGCCCAGGACGACATCAAGCGCACGCCCAGCGGCCGGCCCGACCTGGCCGGCAACTACGACGCGGCCACGCTGACGCCGCTGCAGCGGCCCGAGAAGTACGGTGACAACCTGTTCCTGAGCAGGGAAGAGGCCGAGAAGATCGAGACCGACGCGGCCAAGCGCCGGGCCGACCGCCACCAGGTCAGCGACCCGGACCGCGAGCCCCCGCCGGTCGGCGGCGACGGCTCAGGCGGCGGCGCCGGCAACGTAGGCGGCTACAACTTCTTCTGGCTGGACATCGGCACCGAAGCGTTCCCGGTGGACGGCAAGTTCCGCACGTCGATCATCTTCGAACCCCCGAACGGCCGCAAGCCGGATACGACCCCAGCGGCAAAGGCGAGGATCGCAGACCGCGACAAACTCCGCAAGCCGAACGACGGCTCCGCCTGGTGGCTCGACATCGACGGCCCCGGCCCCTATGACGGCCCCGAGTCGCTGCCGATCACCGAACGCTGCATCGTCGGCTTCACCGGCGCCACGCCGACGCTTCCGAGCGCCTACAACAACTACAAGCGCGTGGTGCAGACCGAAGACCACGTAATGATCCTGATCGAGATGAACCACGACGCCAGGATCATCCGCCTGAACGACGAGCACCCCAGTCCCGAGGAGCGCAAGTGGCTTGCCGACTCGGTCGGCTGGTGGGAGGGAGACACCCTGGTCATCGACTCGGTCAACTTCCACCCAAGGACGTTCCTGCGCGGATCGACCCAGGAGCTTCACGTCACGGAGCGCCTGACGCTGCAGCCGAACGGCGACATCCTCTACCAGTTCACGATGGACGATCCGGCCACCTGGGAGACGCCCTGGTCCGGCGAGTACATCTGGAGGAACCGCCCGGAACTCGTCTACGAGTACGCCTGCCACGAGGGCAACTACGCGATGGGCAACACGCTGCGCGGCGCGCGGGTCCTCGAGGCGGACGCGGCGGCGGCGAAGGCAGGGAGCACCGGCGGCGGCAGCGGCGACTGACTGGGTGCGCCGGCGCGCAGCGCCGGCTTCTGGCCTTCCGCCGCGCTACACTTCGGCATCCAGTCGAAAACAGGAGGACACAGAATGAGAGTCCGAGTTCCTGCGGCCGTGGCCGCCATCGTCGTGTTGCTGCTCGCGGCGCCAGCGCTGGGCGCCGAAGGCGAGATCAAGCGGGCCGCCAACGGCAAGCCAGACCTGACCGGCACGTATGACGCGGCCACGCTGACGCCGCTTCAGCGGCCCGAGGAGTACGGCGAGAACCTCTACCTGACTCCGGAGGAGGCCGAGAAGATCGCGGCCGACGCGGCCCAGCGACGCGCCGACCGCCACCAGGTCTCCGACCCGAACCGCGAAGCGCCGCCGGAAGGCGGAGACGGCTCACCCGGCGCTGCCGGCAACGTCGGCGGCTACAACAGCTTCTGGCTCGACCGGGGCGTGGACACGTTCGCGGTGGACGGCAAGTTCCGGACCTCGATCATCATCGATCCGCCGAACGGCCGCATGCCGGAAACGACCGATGCGGCAAAGGCGAGATTCGCTGAGCGCGCCAAGTTGCGCCGCCCGAACGAGGGCGTCGCCTGGTGGCTGGAGCTCGACGGTCCTGGACCCTACGACGGCCCCGAGTCGCTGCCGATCAGCGAGCGCTGCATCCTCGGCTTCACCGGCGCCACGCCGACCTTCCCGAGCGGCTACAACAACTACAAGCGGGTCGTCCAGACCGAAGACCACATCATGATCCTGATCGAGATGGTCCACGACGCCCGGATCATCCGCCTGAACGACGAGCACCCGAGCCCCGAGGAGCGCCGGTGGCTGGGCGATTCGGTCGGCTGGTGGGAGGGCGACACCCTGGTCATCGACTCGGTGCACTTCCGGCCCGACGGCTTCCTGCGCGGCGCGACCAAGGACCTCCACGTCACGGAGCGCCTGACGCTGCAGCCGGACGGCAACATCCTCTACCACTTCACGATGAACGACCCGGCCACCTGGGAAGCCCCCTGGTCCGGCGAGTACATCTGGAAGCGCGACCAGGAACGAGTCTACGAGTACGCCTGCCACGAAGGCAACTACTCCATGGGCGGCACGCTCCGCGGCGCGCGCATCCTCGAGGACGACTGGCGCGCCGGCAAAGCCGCCGGCACGGGCGGCGAGTAGTCGCCGGTAGCTGGCGTAGCACCCGCCAGTCCGGGCGTCTGCGGGGAAGGGCTCCCAGCGGCCGCTCACGCTCTAGGAGAGAATGGGAGGGCGGCGCTCGCTCCTTCCTGCCCGGAGTTCGGCGAAACGTCAGAGAATGCAGGTACTT
>VXUF01000082.1:10890-13190 GCA_009837085.1 Holophagales bacterium | reverse complement strand
GTCCTGAATCTGAGCGAGGAGGCCGTTACGCGGACCTTCGTCCCGTTGAGCCAGCTCTACGAAGAGACGATGGAGCACCTGGAGCAGAGTACGGCGAACGAGTTCCCGGGCCTGCGTACCGGATTCGTGGATCTCGACCGGAAGACTCACGGCCTGCAACCGGGCAACCTGATCATCGTCGCCGGCCGTCCGGGTATGGGGAAGACGAGCCTCGCGCTGAACATGGCGACCCACGTCGCGCACGACGAGAAGAAGACGGCGGGCTTCTTCTCGCTCGAGATGAGCGAGCGGGAGATCGCCATGAAGGTGCTGTGCTCGACCACGGACATTCCGTTCCACAAGTTACGCAGTGGGCGCCTCTCGGGCACCGACTGGAGGCGCCTTCTCCAGGCGAAGCAGGACGGCCAGGACTCGAAGCTGTTCGTAGACGATTCCGCCAATCCGAGCCTGCTCGAGGTTGCGTCCAAGGCCCGCCGGCTCAAGGCACAGGACGGTCTCGCCCTGCTGGTCGTCGACTATCTCCAGTTGATGAACGCAGGGGGCCGGTACGAGAACCGCAACCTGGAGATAGGGGCCATCACCCGGGGCTTGAAGCAACTGGCCAAGGAACTCGAAGTACCGGTGGTGGCGTTGTCCCAGCTCTCACGACTTCCAGAACGACGCGGCAAGGATCACCGCCCGCAGCTTGCCGACCTTCGCGAGTCGGGAAACATCGAGCAGGACGCGGACGTCGTCATGTTCGTCTACCGCGAGGAGGTCTACGAACCGGACAATCTGGACGTGGAAGGAATGGCCGAACTGATCATCGCCAAGCACCGTAATGGCGAGACCGGGTCGGTGAAGCTCGTCTTTCTTGGAGATACCACGACGTTCCGCAGCTACGACGCGTACCACGCGCCGCCGGAGGGAGCGAACTGAGCTCCAGCGCAGGCGCGCGGGTCGAGATCGATCTCGGCGCCCTGGCGGTGAACCTGCAGATAGTGCGGCGGGCGGTCGGGCAAACGGCCGTCCACGGAGTCGTCAAGGCTGACGCTTACGGACACGGCGCACCCCATGTAGCACTGGAACTCGAGAGGCTCGGCATCGACGGCCTGGTAGTGGCGCGGGCCACCGAACTCGAGGAGCTTCGCCGCGCCGGGTATGGCGGACGCCTCCTGTTGCTGGGAGGCCCGGAGTCGACCGAGGATCTGGATCGCGCCCTACGCTGGTCCGCGACGCCGGTGCTCACGCGCCTGGGTCAACTGGCAGCCTGGAGTGCCTGGCTGCGCTGTAGCGGGTCTGGCCCCGGACCGGTACGGGACGTCGTTGTCGAACTGGACACGGGCATGGGCCGCTCGGGCCTTGACCTGAGCGAGTGGCCGGCAGCACTCGACAGTCTGCGTGCTTCGCCCGAGTTCCGGCTCGCTGGCCTGATGTCGCATCTGGCCGAGTCCGAGTTGGCCGCGAGCTCCTTCACCGGCGAGCAGGAGCGCCGCTTCAACACCGCCGTCGAGCTTCTCGACCCGAGTGAACAACGTTCGGCGACAGTGCACTTGGCGAACTCGTCCGCCGCGCTGCGGCGGGCCTCCGCGCGATGGACCGCGGTGCGGGTCGGCGGCGCGCTCTACGGACTCGACCTGGCGACGCTGGTCGACGGTTCGACCGGCTCCGGGTTGCGGCCCGTCATGAGCGTAAAGGCGCCGATCGTCGACGTGCGGCACGTACCGGCCGGGGCCGGCGTGGGCTACCGGCGTATCTGGCGAGCACCTCACCCGGCCAGGATCGCTCTGATCCGGGTCGGTTACGGAGACGGCTTCAGCACGGGTTTTGGCCGCGCCGATGTCCTGGTCGGAGCGGAGCGTTGCCCGATCGTCGGCCAGATCAGCATGGACTCGCTGACCGTCGACGTCACGCGGGTCCCGACCGCGGCTGTCGGGGACGAGTGCGTCCTCCTCGGCGAACAGCAGGGGCAGCGGATCGGAGTCGGCGAGCTGGCAAGTCGCGCCGGCATCGCGGCGTATGAGGTCTGGTGCGGTCTGAACCTCCGTCTGCCGCGCCTCGTCATTGGCCGCGGCAACGGCCCGACGTCCTAGAGAACGGGCTCGCGGCCCGTGACCCGGCGGAACGCGTCGAGGTAACGCTCCCTCGTCTCGTTGACGACCTCGAGGGTCAGTTCAGGTGGCGCCGAGGCCTTGTCCCAGCCGGTTCCCGCGACCCAGTCGCGGACCGGCTGCTTGTCGAAGGAGACGGGTTCGGTGCCCGGGCTCCACTGGGCCGCGTCCCAGTAGCGCGAGGAATCCGGAGTCAACACTTCGTCGATC
>VXUF01000082.1:6520-10880 GCA_009837085.1 Holophagales bacterium | reverse complement strand
ATCAGGATCAGGCGGCCCTCCACGAGCCCGAACTCGAACTTCGTGTCAGCGAGAATGAGGCCGCGGCCGGCCGCGAGTTTCCGACCCCGGTTGAAGAGTTCGAGTGTCACCCGCCGCAGTGTTGCCGCCATCTCGTCGCCGACGCCTTCGACCAGGGTGTCGTAGTCGATGTTCTCGTCGTGGCCCTCCTCGGCCTTGGTCGCGGGGGTGAAGATCGCCTCGTCCAGTTGCGCGGCCCGCACCATCCCGGCCGGCAGGTCGTGGCCACAGGCACGGCCCGTCTCCTGGTACTCCCGGAACGCGCTGCCGGCGAGGTAGCCCCTGGCCACGCACTCGTAGGGCACGACCTCCGCTTTCCTCACGAGGACCGACCGGCCGTCCAGATAGTCGGCGTGGCGCTGCAGGTCGGCAGGGAAGCGGCGCACATCCGTCTCGATCAGGTGATTCGGAATGACGTCGCCGAGCTGGTCGAACCAGAAGTTCGTCAACTGGTTCAGCACCTTGCCCTTGTCCGGAATCTCCGGAGAGAGGACGAAGTCGTAGGCGGATACTCGGTCGCTGGCCACCAGCAGTAGCCGGTCGCCGAGGTCGTAGATGTCGCGAACCTTGCCGCGGCGCGGCTCCGGAAGACCGTCGAGGACGTTCATGGCGACGGGAATGTAGCATGGTGCTCACTGGCGGAAGGAGGCCCGGGACGATGCGCGCGGGAGGGCGGAAGAGAGCGGCCGCACCGTCGGTCGGGGCGCCTCCGGCGTGAAGTACGATGTCGCGACTCTCCGCGGCGATCTGTTCGGAGCGCTGACCGCGACCGTAGTCGCCCTGCCGGTCGCCCTGGCGCTTGGTGTGGCCTCCGGTATGGGAGCGGTGGCGGGCCTGCATGGCGCCATTGCCGTCGGGTTCTTCGCCGCCGTGTTCGGTGGCACGCGGTCCCAGATCTCGGGTCCCACCGCGCCGATGACCGTCGCCATGACGGTCATCCTCACCACCCATGCATCCAACCTCACGGAGGCGCTGACCGTCGTCGTGCTCGGCGGCCTGCTCCAGATGCTCCTGGGGCTGGCCAGGATCGGCCGCTTCGTGGTGTACACCCCCTACGTCGTCATCTCCGGCTTCATGTCGGGAATCGGCGTGATCGTCATCCTGATCCAGGTCCTGCCGTTCCTGGGCGCGCCGCCCGCTGCGGGTGGAGCACTGGGCGCCCTCCGCGCCATTCCGGAAGCGGCTGCCGGGGCGAACCTGAACGCCGTCGCCATCGGTGCCGTCACCCTGGCGGCGGGGTTTCTGTGGCCCCGGCGGCTTTCGCGCTACCTCCCGGGGCCCCTGCTCGCCCTCGTTCTCGGCTCCGTCGTGGGTATCCTGTGGTTGAGCGGCGCTCCGGCGCTCGGTCACGTGCCTACCGGTTGGCCGACGCTGAAGATTGGCTTGCCGAGCGCGGCCTTCCTGCTGCAGGCGTTCCAGCCGGCACTCATTCTCGCGTTGCTGGGATCAGTCGACAGCCTGCTGACATCCCTGGTGGCGGACTCGCTGACCGGCACGCGCCACAACCCCAACCGCGAGCTGGTTGGCCAGGGCATCGGCAACATGATTTCCGGTCTGCTCGGTGGCCTGCCGGGAGCAGGCGCCACGATGGGCACGGTCGTGAACATCCGTGCCGGCGGTTCGACACCCGTGTCCGGGGCCCTGCGGGCCATCTTCCTCCTGCTCCTGGCCCTGGGCCTCGGACCGCTCGTTGAACCGGTTCCCCACGCCGTTCTGGCGGCGATCATGATGAAGGTGGGCTGGGACATCATCGACTGGCCGCTGCTGGCGCGCATTCACCGGATTCGCCGGGAGCACCTCTTCGTCATGCTGTTGACCTTGGGATTGACGGTCGTCGTCGACCTGGTCACCGCGGTCGCCGTGGGACTGATCGCGGCGGGAATGGCGCACGCGCGGCGCCTGGAGGGGCTCGAACTCGACAGTGTGATTTCGGTCCCGCTCCTCGATCGGACGTTTGTCAGCAACCGCGAGGAACGGGCCAGCGTCGACCCCTACTCGGCGCGGGTCGGCCTGGTGGCGCTCAAGGGGACTCTCACGGTCGCCTCCTCGAACAAGTTGTCGACCGTGATCGGCGGCGACATCAAGGACCACGAAGTCGTCATCTTCGACTTCTCGGACGCGATCTACCTCGACGACAGCGCGGCGATGGTGATCCAGCGTCTCCTGAACGTGGCCTCCGTCGCGCAGACGGGAGTCGTCATCTGCGGTCTCACGGGTTCAGTCGCGAGAACCCTTCGGGCCCTCGACATTCTCCGCGACCTTCCGCCGGATCAGCAGGTGGGCACGCTTGAGGACGCACGCCGTATCGCTCTGGAGCTGATCGACGGCTGACCGTTCCCGAACGCCCTCGGGCCGGGGCTTACGCGGGGCCTCGGCCCGGCATCGCTTAGGCTTGCCCGCCCGGCGCGCCAGGCCGGCGTTCCGGGACGATCCGGCGTAGGGTTGTTGAAACAACCTCGCGCCTCTCGCGTCAAAGAGGAAAGACAAGACACGCCGTGCCCGCTGCGGTCAGGGCGCCGTCGAAGGAAGGAACACAGCCAGATGAACCTGTTCCCAAAGCAGCGCGTCCGCGGATCCGCCGCGCCGATCATCGCTTTCTGCACCGTTCTCGTCCTTGCCGCGGTCTGGGGTCCCCCGGCCGCGGGGCAGGTGGAGGTGGGTTCGACCTGGATCACCCAGCCGATCGCACCCGATCTGGAGATTGCCGATGGTCAGCTCCGGCTCGAACTTGATCAGGCGATCGAGATCGCCCTGCAGAACAACCTCGGACTGCTGGTGCAGCGCTACCAGCGCTCCCAGTCGCTGTTCCAGGTCAACCAGGCATACGGCATCTACGACACGGTGCTTGGGATCAACACCAGCGTGAACAGCGACAGCCGGCCCTCGGCCTCGCAGCTCGACGGCGCCCTGGTCACCGAGAACGAGACGATGACCGCGAACGTCGAACTCCAGCAGCCGGTTTCCTCGGGCGGCACGTTCTCGATCAACTGGCAGAACAGCCGGTTCGAATCGAACTCGCGGTTCTCGGACATCAACCCGAGCCTGCGGTCGAGCCTGCAGTTCGCCTTCGACCAGCCGCTGCTGCGCAATCGCGGCAAGAGGATCACGGAGCGGAACCTCGCGGTCGCGTCGCTGAACAGCGACATCAGCATGGGCGATCTGGAAGTCCAGGTGATCGACACGGTGCAGACCGTGGCCAACGGCTACTGGGCCCTGGTCGAGGCTCTCGAGCAGTTGAAGGTCGCGGAGGAGAGCCTGGCCCTGGCCCGCGAACTGCACGAGATGAACCGCATCCAGATCGAGGTGGGGACGCTGGCGCCGCTGGAACTCGTTCAGAGCGAGGCCGGCATCGCGACCCGCGAGGAGGAGATCATCCGTGTGCAGGCGTTGATCCAGGACGCGGCGGACGAGCTGCGGCGGCTGCTGAACCTGGACGAGCGTTCTCTCTGGGACCTGGAGATCGTGCCGACGACGTCGCCCGAGATCTCACGGGTCGCGATCGATCTGGAGGCGTCGCTGAGTTCGGCGCTCAACAAGCGGGCGGAGATCGATCGTCAGGAACTCCGGATCGAGACGCTGGAGATCGACTCCACCTTTCTGCGCAACCAGCGCCGACCCGACCTGAACCTGAGCGTGAGTTACGGGCGGAACGCCCTGGGCGGGGACCGGACCGTCTGCGAGCGCCCCGGACCGCCGAGCATCGCGGACCTCTTCGAGCCCTGCCCGGAGGAGTACATCCGGGTCGACTCGCTCGACTTCCTGTCGACCCTCGGCCAGTTCTACGACGGGATTCTGGGGCAGGTCTTCGAGGGCTGGAACGTTGGCCTGAACTTCTCGAAGCCGCTCCAGAACCGCTCGGCGAGGGCGCAGAGCCGGATCGCTGACCTGGCGCTCGACCAGGGCCGGCTGGAGCTTCAGGACCTCATGCTGACCATCCGCACGGAGGTGCGAACGGCGGCGCGTGGCGTGGAGACGGCGGGCAAGCAGATCGACTCGGCGCGAGTGTCGCGGGAACTGGCGGAGCAGAACCTCGACGCGGCGCAGAAGCGCTACGAGAACGGGCTGTGGACCAGCTTCCAGGTCCTCGAGATCCAGGAGGACCTGACCGCGGCCCGCAGCCGCGAAGTCGAGGCGATCACGAACTACCGGCGCGCCCTACTGGCCTACTTCCGCGCCATTGGCGTGCTGCTCGAACAGGAGGGCATCGAACTCGTCGACGACGCCGACGCCGACAGCTAGCGGTGGTGCGGTTAGCGGTGGTGCGGTGGGAGCCTGTGGTGCCGGAGGTGGGAGTCGAACCCACACGCCCGATAAGGGCGCA
>VXUF01000082.1:0-6510 GCA_009837085.1 Holophagales bacterium | reverse complement strand
GGGAGCCTGTGGTGCCGGAGGTGGGAGTCGAACCCACACGCCCGATAAGGGCGCAGGGATGCTGCGAGTCCCCGCAGGGGACGCGTTCCGCGGGAGCCTGTGGTGCCGGAGGTGGGAGTCGAACCCACACGCCCGATAAGGGCGCAGGGATGCTGCGAGTCCCCGCAGGGGACGCGTTCCGCGGGAGCCTGTGGTGCCGGAGGTGGGAGTCGAACCCACACGCCCGATAAGGGCGGGGGATTTTGAGTCCCCTGCGTCTGCCATTCCGCCACTCCGGCACGACTCCGCGAGCGGAACGCTACACGCGGAGCAGGGTAAAGGACAGTAACAGGAGCGCTGCACCGGTTCCAACCGGAAGGCGCCAAACCCAACGCCGTCAGGGACTTAGGGCGAGTCGCCCGGTTCTGGCGCAAACGGGGCGGTAAGAACTTGACGATTCGACCCTCGGAGGCTACAATCAGCAGCCGTTAACTGCGTGATTTTCTGTAACTTAGGCACAGGGCGTCAAACAAGCAACTTACGGCCGATCCCGGGGCTGAAGCCAGAGTCCCGGCGATCCGGCCGAAGTGTGCACCTGCCACCAGTTTGAAGGGAGATCAGAGTGTTCCGAGTGGGTGAGAAGGTCGTGTACCCCAACCACGGGGTGAGTGTGGTGGAGCGGATCGCGGTGAGCGCGCCGGATGGCGGTGAGAAGCAGACCTACTACCACCTCCGCCTGCTGGCGAACGACTCCAAGGTGATGGTTCCCGAGGAGAATCTGGACCGCGTCGGGCTGCGACGCCTGGCCAAGGAACGGGAGATCAAGGATCTGCTCGCTCTGATCGAGGACGGCAACATCGACGTTTACAAGGACTGGAAGGGTCGCTACAAGCAGAACCTGGACAAGATGCGGACTGGTGAGTTGACCGACGCTGCGGAGGTTCTCAAGAACCTCCGCCTCGTGAGCCAGAAGAAGAGCCTCTCGTTTCGCGAAAAGAAGATGTACGAGAAGGCCAGGTACTTCATCGTGAGCGAGGTGCTCCACGTCCGTGATATCAGCGAAGAGAACGCCGAGGAGCTGGTCGAGAAGGCGCTTACCACCAGCCTGGACAAGATCTCCAAGGCCAAGGCGAGTTGAGCCCACGCGGCTGCCACGGTCCCCGCTGCTGACCTCGGATCGGCCCGGGTTCGATCGCAAGCCGGGCGCTCTACCCGAAGGCCGTAGCGGGTTTGCCACAGCGTGACACGGCTCCTCGTCATTCTCATCGCCATTCTGCTGGCGTGGTTGTGGATCGCGCGGATGATCCGCGGAGCGTTGCGGTCGCCCCGGGCCGCGGAAGCTCGTTCACTGCTGCGGCTGCTGCAGGTTCTGCGCCGCACGTCAGCGGCGGGGCCGACCGGCGGTGGAGGAGCGTCGCGCAGCCGACCCGCGAGCACGTCAGGTGGTCATCAGCCGGAGGCCCTTCTCCGATGTCGACTCTGCGGAGTCCACGTGCCGGAGGCGCGCCTGACGGCCGGCGTGTGCGGAAGTTGCCAGAGTGAGGACCGAACGGCCCAGGATTGAGGCGGCTGAGTACGTCGGCGTCGCGGTCCCCGTGCCGTTGCTCGAACCCCTGACGTATCGGGTGCCGCAGCCATGGCGCGGGCTTGTCCGTACTGGTGTGCGGGTCCGGGTACCTGTGGGTCGCCGCCGACTGATCGGCTGGATCGTCGATGTTCCGTTGGCGCCGCCTGCCGGTCTGGAAGGCGAACTGCGATCGATCGAGTCGGTCATCGACTTCGAGCCACTTCTGCCCGCCGACTTGATGCAACTCGCCGACTTCACGGCTTCCTACTACGCGGCGCCGATCGGCGAGGTACTGAAGACCCTGCTGCCGGGACAGCTTCCTGCCTGGGGTGACCGCCGCTTGGAACTGACGAACCGCGGCGCCTTGGCCGACTGGCACGATCCGGAGGACCGTGCGTTTCAGCAGTTTCTGCTGGAGCGCGGCCGCGTCGCCCTGACCGAAGTCTGGGAGGAACTCGGCACCACGAACCTGCCGGGCCGGATCGCCCGCTGGCGTGAAGGCGGACATCTCCGAGTCCACGAGCCGGGCGGTCGGAGCGCCCGCTATCGCCAGGCTGTCGAACTGCCGCCGGGAGACCGCGAGGGCCAACTCGAGCGTTGTGGTCGCTCGCCCGCTGGCCGGTCGGTCGTCGAGTACCTCGCGGTCCTGGACCGGCCCGCCACGATTCGGGAAGTGTGTGCGAAGGTCGGCTGTTCGGCCGGGGTCGTGCGCCGGCTGGTGAAGCTGGGCGTCCTCCGCTCCTTCACGCAGATCGAGCCGATCGATCTTGCCCGTCACCGGCTTCACGGGAGCGCCGCGACGGCGCCTTTCCAGCTTCGGCCCGATCAGGCGGCAGCCGCGCGGGAACTCGTGGCACAGGTCCGCAGCGGTCACTTCCGGCCCTGCTTCCTGGGCGGCATGACGGGGTCGGGAAAGACGGAGGTGTATCTGCGGGGCGCCGCCGCGGCGCTGGAGGAGGATCGCTCCGTCGTCATCCTTGTGCCTGAGATCGCTCTCGTGCCGGACCTTGCGCGCGCGCTCAGGGAGCGCTTCCAGGACCGGGTCGCCATGCTGCATTCGAACCTGGGCAGCGCTGAACGACACCAGGAGTGGGAGCGAATCCGTAGCGGCGAGGCTCGCGTCGTCGTCGGACCGCGTTCAGCGGTCTTCGCTCCCGCCCGCAAGCTCGGCCTGATCGTCGTCGACGAGGAACAGGACGGGGCCTACAAGCAAGACACCAGGCCCCGTTACAGTGGCCGGGACCTGGCCCTGGTGCGAGCTCAGAACTCGGCGGCGACCGCTCTGCTGGTTTCGGCCACGCCGAGTCTCGAGACCCGGCTGAACGTCGTGCGGGGCCGCTATCGCGAGCTTCGGCTGACAGCCCGGGTTGGGGTTGGTGCGCTGCCCGAGGCCACGCTCGTCGATCTGCGCAAGGAACCCGGAGATCGGCCTCGCCGGCCCGGCGACGTCGCCTTCTCACGGCTGCTGGTCCGGGAGGTGGAGAACAGTCTGGAACGCGGCGAGCAGGTCATCCTGCTGCGGAACCGTCGGGGATACTCGCCCCAACTGCTTTGCCGCGCATGCGGCGAGAACATGCCCTGTGAGGACTGCGGCTTGCCGAAGAGCTACCACCGCCGTGAAAGACGGCTGATCTGCCACTACTGCGGTGGCCACGCTCAGGTTCCGAGGGTCTGTCCCAAGTGCGGTGAAGACGCGCTGCAACCGATCGGGGCGGGCACGGAGCGCGTGGAGGAAGAGGTTCGGAACCGCTTTCCGGCCGCCGCCGTGGACGTGCTGGACCGCGATACCACCCGGCGGGTCGGCGGCGCCGCGGCGGTGCTCGAACGGTTTCGCTCCGGACGCACCGACGTACTCATCGGCACGCAGATGATCTCCAAAGGTCACCACTTCCCGAATGTCGCTCTCGCCGCCGTCCTGACCGCCGACTCATACCTCGGGTTTCCTGACTTCCGGGCGTCCGAACGGAGCTACGCCCTCCTCACTCAGCTAGCCGGCCGTGCCGGTCGCGGCGAGCGCGCAGGCCGGTTCGTGATCCAGACGTACCATCCGGACCACTACGCGATCCAGGCCGTCCTGAATCAGGACGACGAGGCCTTCGCGAACCACGAAATGCGCTTTCGCCGGACCTTCCATTACCCACCGTTCACCCGCATGGTCCAGGTCGTCGTGCGCGACCGGAACCGTGACCGGGGCCGCTCGCGAATCGAGGAGCTGGCGACTGCGGCCCGAAGGCACGAACTGGCTTCCGGAGTTCGCTTCTCTGGACCGGCGCCCGCACCGCTGGAGCGTCTCAAGGGACGGTGGCGCTTCCAGTTCCTGATGCGCTCGGCCAACGGATCGGAGGTCAGGAGACTGGCCAAGGCCGTAGCGCCCGCGCCGGCGGCCGACCTCACCGTTGACGTCGACCCCCAGGACCTGATGTGACGCGTCGACCTGCCGTGGAGGAAGAGCGAACGGACGCGGCGGAGTGGATCGGGAAACCGACGCCCGAGAACGCCGAGGCGCTGGCGGAGGCGGGCTACGGTCTGCTGGCGGCCCCTCTCGCCCGTAGAGGAGTGGGTACGCCATCGGAGGCTGACGCCTTTCTGGCGCCCCACCGACGAGACCTGCACGATCCCTTCCTGCTCTACGGCATGGAGGAAGCGGTGGAGCGCCTGCGGAGGGTCTGTCGCGACCGCGGTACCGTCGCCGTCGTCGGGGACTACGACGTGGACGGCGTGACCGCCTGCGCTCTTCTGACCGCCGTGTTGCGGGCCGTCGGTGCCAGCGTCGTTCCGATCCTCCCGAACCGACTCACCGAAGGCTATGGCTTCCAGACCCTTCAGGTGGAAAAGGCCGACCGCGCCGGCGCCTCCCTGATCGTCACCGTGGACTGCGGAACAACCTCGTCCAGGGCGGTGCTGGCGGCGATCGATCGCGGCATCGATGTCATCGTGACCGACCACCACGTGGTCGGCAGCGACTTCCCCTCGCAGGCAATCCAGATCAACCCGCTCCAGGATGATTGCGGCTATCCGTTTCGTCATCTCTGCGGGGCCGGGCTCGCCTTCAAGCTGGCGCAGGGTGTGCTGAGGCGAAGCGGTCGTGAAGAGCCGCTGGCGGCTCTGTTGCGGATCGCCTGCCTCGGCACGATCGCCGACGTCGTGCCACTGGTTGGAGAGAACCGCGTAATCGCCGCGCTTGGCCTGCGGGCGCTCTCGGAGGCGCGCTCACCCGGACTGCGGGCGCTGATGCGCGTGGCGCGGGTCGGGGGCTCCGTGTCGTCGACCGAGGTCGCGTTCCGCCTCGGACCGCGGATCAACGCTGCTGGAAGGCTCGCCGACGCCGGCCTCGCGCTTCGGTTGCTTCTGACCCGGGATTCGGAAGAGGCCGACCGCCTTGCCGGCGAGCTCGACACCCTGAACCGCAACCGTCAGGTCGAGGAGCGGCGGGTCGTCAAGCAGGCCGCTGAGCTCTTTGCGACCCGCGATCCGCTACCCGGCATCCTGGTTGCCTGGAGTCCGGAGTGGCACCGCGGCGTGGTGGGGATCGCGGCCGGACGCCTCGCACGCGAGTTCCATCGGCCGGTGATCCTCCTGGGAGTGGAAGGGGACACCGGCACGGGATCAGGTCGAAGCATCCCGCATCTCGATCTCCATTCCTTCGTGGCCGGCTTCCAGCATCGCACGACCCGGTTCGGTGGTCATCCCCAGGCGATCGGCCTTTCGGTGGCGGTTTCCGAGCTGCCGGACCTCAAGAGCGCAATGGAAGAGAGGGCCGAATGGCCGCCCGCGGTCCTCATGCGTCGGCGCGAGTACGAACTGGAGCTCTCCGCCGAGCAGATCGATACCGAGCTCTACGCGGAGTTGGCCAGATTGGAGCCACACGGCGAAGGGAACCGGCGGCCCCTGATCCGTCTCGGTCCGCTCGAGCGGGTCGGCCCGTTACGTGAGTTCGGCCAGGACCACGTCAAGCTGCGCGTCCGGGCCGCGCGCGGTGAGGGTTCGCAAGGAGGTCGCCCGGTGTGGATGCTCGGATGGGGCTGGAAGGAGCGGACCGCCAGCCTCGACGGCCGTTTCGAGGTTCTCGGGGCCCTCGAGTGGGATTCCTACCAGGGCGGTCCCGTGGTGAGAATCGAGGACGCGCGGCCATTCGGGAGCGACCAGTTACCGGAACGTAGAATGTCGGCATGAGGCCGGACGCTCCCCACGAGCCGCGGGAGGGGACATCTTCAGAGGGACCGGCCGGCTCCGCCTACGGACCGAAGCGCCGGCGGTCCCTGACGTTCGGCAGGCGCCGGCAACTGCGCAACCGCCTGCTGAGGGCCGTGCTGCTGCTGGCTCTGGTTGCCGGCGTGGGCGGCCTGGCCGCGATGTTCCTGCAGGGACGGGAGGAACGCGCCGCAGCCGACCCGGCAACCATCGTTGAAGAAACCGCCGAGGCCGCTGAAGAGCCGGAAGCCGTCATCGAAACAGCCCAGCTCAGCGCCGAGCAGTTCGAGTCGACGCTCGAGCGCGGGGGGATCGAGGTGTTCCGCATCCGGGGCGCTCAGACCAGTTCGGACGATCAGGGGAACGTGAACCTCAGCCAGGTCGACGTCGACTACCCACAGGGCGATGACGACTACTCCCTCCGCGCGGACGGCGCGACCTACAACGAAGAGACGAGCGCGACCTACCTTCAGGGTTCGGTTTCTCTCCAGGGTACGAACGGCCTGGCCGTCGAGACCGACTGGATGGAGCTCGCGGAGGGCGGCATGGTCCTGACCGCGGCGGATGGCAGCCGTTTTGGTTTCGAGGGCGTTACCGTTCAGGGCGATGATCTGCGGATGGACTTCCGCGAAGAGATCGCCCGCATGGGCGGCGGCGTTCGTCTGGTTGACGCGGGCGAACCCGGCGGCGTTGTGGAGCCCGGTTCGTCCGAGTCACTTTCTCTGGCCGCCCGGACTCTGGAGTATCGCTGGCGTGCGGGGATCGTACGGGCT
>VXUF01000023.1 GCA_009837085.1 Holophagales bacterium | reverse complement strand
GCGCCGGCGTCGTCGCCGCGGTAGCCGGAGTTCAGCATCTCCTCCAGGTACGGTCCGTCGATAGCACGCTCCTCGTAGAGGATCTTCGCCCAGCGGGCCAGGTCGCGTGAGTTGGAGACGTAGCCGCCGCCGGTCCACTCGGTTTGCGGGCTGAAGGCCATGACGTCGCCCTCGGCGGTCCTGGCCGGAAGCGAGAAGGGGTTGTCCTCGCCGACGTGGCCCGGAGCGAGATCGGGGAACGTGCGGCCGATCTGCTCCACCGTGCGGGGGAGGTCGTGACGGTCGAGCACACGGCGCCTGGCCTCGTCGTAGTACGCGCCGCCGGAGGCGGCCTCCATGATCAGGCCCGCGACGAGGTAGCCGGTGTCGGTGTAGGCGTACCCCTCGCCGGCCGGGAACAGGGGCTCCCTGTCGAGGACGTACTGGACCAGATCCCGCGGCTCGAACCAGGCGTCGGGGTCGCCGGCCGGGCCGCGGCGCGACCGGGCCTCGGCGCGCCAGGCTTCGTCGTAGACGTGGTCGGTGAGCCCGCTCGAGTGGCTGAGCAGGTGGCGGAGGGTCATCGTCTCGTGGTTGGGAAGGCGAGTCCACCACGGTTCGTCGCCGAGCCAGCGCGACGCCAGGTCGTCGAGGCCGAGCAGGCCCTCGTTGACCATGCTGAGCGCGGTGGTCGCGGCGATCGTCTTGCCGATGCTGCCGGCGGGCATGCGGTTCTCGGGCGTCATCGGCAGGTGGTTCTCCGGGTCGGCGTAGCCGGTGGCGGCGACGCCTTCGCTGCCGTCCGGGAGGACGAAGGCGGCGGTCGCGCCGATGAAGCCGAGTTCGGCGCGGAGTTCGTCGAGCCGCTGCTGGAAGAGGTGCTCGGTTTCGGTCACGGTCGAGGCGGCTTCCGGGGATGGTGGTCCGGCGCAGGCGAGGCTCAGGAGCATTGCGACTGCGGCCGGAGAGAGGAGCCGGCCTGACGGCCGGCGCAGTCTGAAGGCCGCCTTCGGCGGCGGCCGACGAGGACGTCGGCGCACCCAGTGTGCGACGATGAATCGCCTCGGGCGCGCGCTTGCCGGACTTGGGAGAGGTTCCACACTGGGTGCGCCGGCGTCCCCGCCGGCCCCCCGGAAAACGCGCGAGGCGCCAGCCTCGCTCCTTTCTGTGCCGACCGTGCGGCTACTCCCAACCGTAGGCGGCGCGGATTCTGGTCGGCAGCTCGACGAAGATGACCGGGTTGGCTTCGCTGCCGGTGGCCAGGATGACATAGCCGTTACCTCCTTCGAGCGATCCGACGAAGTTCCCGCGGAAGCCCCAGTTGCCGCCGGTGTGTCCGAAGAAACGGTCCGCTTCGCCGGGCGGCGCGGGGCGGTGCGGCGTGTCGGCGCCGGTGGTGAAGCCGAGAGCGTAGTGGCCGACACCTCCGGGTGTCACCATCCTGCGGGTGGACTCGGTCGTGAGGATGCGGTTCGAGCGTCCCTCCAGGGAGAGCTGGACCTCGACCAGGAACTTCGCCAGGTCCGTCGGGGTCGTCCACAGGCCCGCGGCGTAGAGCTCCGGGTAGACGTGCCAGTTCGCGCGAGGCGCCCCACCGTCCTCGTCGGGCCTGGTCGCCGACCCGCCGGCCCGCGCCGCGTTGCCATGAAGCGCGGCCGGTAGCGGCTGGCAGAAGCAACTGCGGGTCATGCCGAGCGGGTCGAGGACGGTCTCCTGCAGGATCTCCTCGAACGGCTTCGCTCGAACGTCGCTCAGCGCAAGCTGGAGAATCGTCGAGCCGCCGCCCGAGTACTGGTAGCGGGTGCCAGGCTGCCAGCCGACGACGACCGGGTCCGTGTTGGCCGGCGTTTCCTCGTCCTTCCGTCCCAGGACCTCGGGCACGGTCGGCAGTTCCGCATCGGGCTTGTAGCCGGGGAAGCCCGAGACCGTCGTGCCGGCCGTCATGCTGAGCAGCATCCGCACCGTCACCGGCGTCTCGGCGAGCAGCTCCGCATCGTCCCGAAGCTTCCAGGACCGGAGGATCGAGTTGATGTCGTCGTCGAGCTCGAAGAGGCCGTCCTGCACCGCCCGGAGCACCGCCATCGCCGACACCGGCTTGCTGATCGAGGCGGCCTGGAAGAGGGTCTCCGCGTCTGCGGGCGCGCCGCTCGATTCGTCGGCGACGCCGTAAGCCCTGGCCCAGTGCAGGCGATAGTCCCGGACGATGGCGACGCTGAGTGCGGAGACGCCGTGCGTCTCCATCAGCTCGGCGAGGCTCCTGCCGGAGTCGTCGCTTGAGCCCGCCTCGCGCGGCGCCTCGATTCGGGCGATCAGCTCCGCTGCGGCGTCGGCCGAGGCCTCGGCCGGCTGGGCCTGGAGGGGTGCAGCGAGAAGCCACGCCAGCAGAATGCCGGCGGGGACGCCGGCGCACCCAGTGTGGGACGCCCCAGGAAAACCGACGCTACCCAGTGTGTGGCACCCAGTGTGGAGCGTCTACTTGCCGCCGGCTGACGGTCCCATCCCTCCGCCGAGGCCGTAGAGGGTCTTGCGGCCGCCAAGCCGGAAGCTCGCCATGACGCCGACCTCGCGCTTGTCGGTGAGCGAGCCGCGGATCACGCCGGTGCCGAAGCCGTAGCCTTCGTTCGGCCGCCACTGCTGCACCGCGATCTCGTCGAGCAGGTTCTTGGCGAACAGGTGGACCTGCAGGCCATCGATCTGCGTGAACCAGATCGCGCGCAGGTCGATGCGGGTGTACTCGGGGATCTTGTACTTCGGCAGGTTGCTGATGTCGGTGTTCTTCTCGGCCGTGTGGCCCACGGTGCCCAGGAGACGGAGGTCGCCGAGGTCGTAGATCGCCGTCAACGAGAACTTGTGCCGGGGCTGCAGCGGCATGCGGTTGCCGCCGAAGTTCGTCAGGCCGGAGATCTCCTGCGTGAAGGTGTTGCCCTCGCGGTCCTGGAACTCGATCGTCTCGGTCGGCGCCGCGGGGTCGCAGCAGTAGATGGTCTCGTAGTCCCCGATCGCCGAGTCGAGGTAGTTGTACCAGCCGCGGATCGTGAAGTTGTCCGTGGCCCGGAAGGCCGCGTTGAGCTCCAGGCCCGAGATCCGACTGCCGTCGATCGTGTTCATCTCGCCCTCGAAGATGCTCTCTCCGGGGATCCGCTGCTCGACCGGCAGGAGGCGGGTGGAGTTGACCCAGTAGCCCTGGTAGTCGTTGTAGAAGACCGAGGCCTCCAGTTGCAGGCGGTTGTCGGCCAGCAGGCCCTTCCAGCCGCCCTCGTAGTTGATCAGCTCCTCCGAGTCGAAGGTGACTTCGTTCATGTTGCCGAAGCCGACGAAGCCGCCGGGGCGGCCGCCCTTGGAGACGCGTCCGTACCACATGCTGGCCGGGTTGGCCGAGTACTGGAAGCCGGCGTTTCAGGTCGTCTGGTTCCACTCCGCGTCGTTCTTGCCCTCGAAGCCTTCGACCGCCGCGTTGCGGAAGATCCACAGGTCGACGGCGAAACCGAAGTTGATGCCGATCCGGACGTCGTTCTGCACGTGGGTCTTGATGTCCTGGTCGTGGCGGATGCCGCCGAACAGCGTCCATCGATCGCCGACCTGGTACTCGAGGTTCCCGTAGTAGGCCAGGGTCTCGAACCGGGAGTGGCCGTAGAAGTCGAGCCAGTGGCCGTTCATGTTGCCGTCGGAGAACGCGCCGATGGCGCCCGCGTTCGACCAGTCGAGGAGCTCGCCCGGGCAGGACCAGACGCCGCCCTGACCCGACTGGCGAGACGTGGTGCCGAAGTCGCTCAGTAGCGGCAGCCCGAAGAACGGCAGCAACCCCTGGCACGTCGCCAGGGTGTTCGTGTTGAACGCGGGGTTGGCGAAGTCGAAGAAGCGCGCGTCGTAGGGCTCGTCCCCGTCGCGCTGGAAGGCGCCCAGCACGAACTGGAAGTCGCCGGCGAAGCTCGAGGCCAGGCGCAGCTCGTGGGACGTCTGCTCCGAGTAACGGAAGTAGTTCGTCATCGTGTCGGCGAACGGGTAGCCGTTCGCGTCGAGGAACGGATTGTCGGGACCACCGACGCGCGAGGTGCCGTCGGTGTCGGTCTGCGCGTTCTCCGTCGTCTCGCGGTAACCGCCCTTGTACGACAGGCTGAGCCCGCGGCTGGGCCGGATGTTCAGGTCGGCCACGGCCATCTGGAGTTCGGAGTCCTCGTTGCCGGGCGTGTTGTAGTCGACGACGTTGCGCAAGTCGTCACCCGGACAGATGAGCTGGTTCGGGTCACTGAGATCGCAGTCCCTGACCGACGGCGCCTGGTTCGCCGCGCCGAGGAAGGGATTGGGGAACAGGCAGGTCGGGTTGCCTTCCGGGTCGGTGCCGGTCAGCAGGCACTCCGTGGTCACGTCGCGGCCGGTCAGCTCGACGGACGTGCGCGGCGCGCCGCTGTCCTCGCGTCCGGCGTAGCGGACGTTGAAGTCGACCGTCTCGCCGAGATAGCGGAGCTGCGGCGCCCAGTGGACGTTGTCCGGTTCGTCGTAGTCGCCCCCGGGGCCGATGTTGGGCTGAGCGCCCTCGCCCTGCCAGCTTCCGGCCGTCAACCTCCAGCTCACTCGGCTGTCGCCGATCGGTCCGCCAATGGCGAGGTCGCCGCGCTGCGATGCCTGATCGGTGTACTCGGCCAGGGCGTTGACGTCGAACTGGGCGGTCGGCTTGATCGTGTTGAAGCTGATCGCCCCCGCGATCGCGGCGCGGCCGCCGGTGGTTCCCTGCGGGCCGCGCGCCACGTTCATGCTCTCGACGTCGAACAGGTTGCCGGGCTCGAGCGCGTAGAGCTCGTCGGTGTAGATCCCGTCGACGTAGGTGGCGACCGCGGTGGCCTGGAAGAACTCCTGGTTGCGCTGCGAGCCGATGCCGCGCAGGTACAGGTGGTTGCCGTGACCCGAATCGGGCGACTGGTGGCCGATCTGCAGGCCCGGCGTGAGCGCTTCGAGGTCGTTGTTGTTGTTCATCCCGAGTTCGACGACCATGCCCTCGTTGAAGCCGGTGACCGTCATCGGCCGCCGCAGGACGTTCTCTTCGCCGATCTCGCCCTGGACGACGATCTGCTCGACGACGGACAGGCCGAGCGCGAACTCGACGGAGCCCGTTCCTCCCGACACCTCGACCGTTGCGATCAACGACCGGAATCCCTGGAGCGACGCCGTCGCCGTGTAGGCGCCGTCCGCTACGCCGTCGATGCGGAAAGCACCGGAAGCGTCGGTCTGCGCGCTCTTCCCGGTGTCCTCGCCGTCGGCGTCCTGGAGGCTGACGGTCACGCCCGGCAGGGCGCCGCCCTCGCGGTCGTAGACCGTGCCCGAGACGCTGCCGTCCTGGGCCGCGGCAGGCAGGGCGAGCACCGCCATGGCGAGAAACGCCATCAGGATGAGCTTCCGAGTCCTCCGGCCGTTGCGATGCCTGCGGTTCATGCTCTTCCTCCCTGGAAGTTCCTGAAGAGTACGCAAAACATGATACAGCGTTTCAGCTTCGCGCCAACTCCAAGTTGAGACACTGTTACAAGTTCGGTACACTGGCGGCCGGAAGGAGGGAGGACCGGATGGAGCTTCGAGCGATCTCACGGTGTGCCGTTGCGGCTGCGCTGCTCGCGGCCACGGCGCAACCCGGAGCGGCGGCAGCCGAGGACGCGTGCATCCCCGGCGGCAAGGCGCAGACGATGCCGGAGACGGCCTCCGAGTACGCGGCGATGTGCCTGCCGCACGTCGGCGTGCCGCCGACCGTCGACTGCGGCGCGGGGGTGCGCATCCCGATCCACGTCGACGGTGTGGAGGTCTTCGAGAGTCCGGGCCCCCGCCAGTGCGACACGCCCGACTTCAAAGGCAACTGCAACGTCGGCTCGAGGATCGCCAGGGTGCAGGGCAAGGCAGCCGACGGCAGCCCCCTGGAGGACGTCGTCTGGGTCTGGTTCTGCCGCTCGGCCGGCCGGGAACTCTTCGCAAGGGGCATCTCCTCCGTCCAGATGATCGGACACAACAAGACGACGGGCGCGACCTGCTTCTTCGAGTCGCCGGACGGGAAGGGCGACCTGATTCAGGCCAGGGAGTACCTTCACATGGACGAACGGGGCCTGCTGGCCGGGAAGCTCCCCGGTCCGGACCACGACGACTTCGACAAGGCCTTCATCCCGCCGCCGCCAGACGTCCAGTGTGTCCAGTGCCACCAGAACAACGCCTTCCTGCACGACCCCTGGATCGACGGCGCGAAGCTGCCGTCCAATCCCGACGAACCCGTCCTTCCGGGGTGGGTGGATCCGGAAGCGCCCTACTGGGTGGTCGGCGGAACGCACTGGGACATGAGAACGCCGTACATCGAAGGCAACGCCTGTCTCGACTGCCACCGGGCGCCGACCAGGACGGCGCGCCTGCTGGAGGCCGGCCAGACGCACGTCAACGAGTTCATGCCACCGCGCCGGCCGGGGAGCCTGAAGGACGACTACGCCGCCCTCCTCGCCTGCCACGACGACGGCGCGGGGAACACGCCCGGCTGCGACTGGCTGATCCCGCCCGGCGGCGGCTGCGAGGCGCGCATCGTTCCCGGAACGCCCGGAGACGGCGCGGGCGGCGGCATCACGACTGGGCGTGTGAAGGAATGACCAAACTCGACCTGACGGATCGCGTCGCCATCGTCACCGGCGGCGCCGGCGGCATCGGCACCTGCATCGCCAAGGCCTACGCCGAGGCGGGCGCCAGGGTCGTCGTCGCTTCGCGCAAGAAGGAGAACCTGGACGGCGTCGTCGGCGAGATCGAGTCGGCCGGCGGAACCGCCATGGCGGTCGGTTGCGACATCACGGTCCCCGACGACGTGAACGGGCTGATCGCGGAGACCGTCGGCGCCTTCGGGCGGCTCGACGTCATGGTGAACAACGCCGGCGGCGGCGCTACCCCGCGCATGCCCGAGGACACGCCCTACGACGAGTGGCAGCGGATCGTCGACCTGAACCTGACCGGCACCTGGCTCTGCTGCATCGCCGCGGGCAAGCAGATGATCGAGCAGCAGAGCGGCAACATCATCAACATCTCGTCGGTCGCCGGCACCAAGGGCCACCCCGGCATGCTCCACTACTCGGCCGCCAAGGCGGGCGTGATCAGCCTGAGCAACAACCTGGCCTTCCAGTGGGCGAAGCACAACATCCGGGTCAACTGCGTGGCGCCCGGGCTCATCGCCACGCCGGCGATGGTCAAGTGGGGCGTCATCCAGCCGGCCGAGAAGGAGGACGGCACGCCCGTGCCGCGCCTCGAGCGCCCGCCCGACCCCGAAGACGTCGCCGACCTCTGCCTCTTCCTGGCCTCGCCGGCCTCGGACCTGCTCACCGGCGAGGTGATCCCGATCCGCTCCTGGACGCGGCTGGACCGCTTCTGGAACTGAGATCGATGGACCAGATCTCCGCTACAGCCGCATCCTTCGTCCGGCCGCTCGACACCCGCGACGACGACCTCGACCTCCTGGGCGGCAAGGGCCGCTCGCTGGCGCGGGCCGCAAACGCCGGCTTCGCCGTGCCGGGCGGCTTCCAGGTCACCACGGCCGCCTACCGGGCATTCGTCGCGGCGAACGGCCTGCAGCAGCGGATCGTCGAGCTGGCGAAGCCCGAACTCGTGAACGGCGCCGTCTCGTTCGACAGAGCGTCGGCGGCGATCCAGGAGCTCCTGGCCGCGCCGGCCCTCTCCGACCTCGCGGCCGCCGAGATCGCCGCCGCGTATCGGAGCCTGGAACCGGCGACCCCCCCGGTCGCGGTGCGCTCCTCCGCCAACGCCGAGGACCTGCCGGAGGCTTCGTTCGCCGGCCAGCAGGACACCTACCTGAACGTCCGCGGCGAGGACGCCGTCGTCCAGGCGGTGCGCGACTGCTGGGCTTCGCTGTGGACGCCCCGCGCGATCGCCTACCGGCACCAGATGGGCATCGACCAGGGCAGGGTCGCGATGGCCGTCGTCGTGCAGATCATGGTGCCGTCCGAGGTCTCGGGCATCCTGTTCACCGCGAATCCGGCGACCGGCGAGCGCTCCGAGGCGATCGTCAACGCCAGCTTCGGCCTCGGCGAAGCGGTCGTCGGCGGCCAGGTGACGCCCGACACCTACGTCGTCGACCGCGCGACCGGCGAAGCCACCGAGACGATCATCGGCACGAAGGAGCAGCGGATCGTCCAGGACGGCGACCAGGGCACGCGCCTCGAAGAGATCGACGAGGCCGATCGCGGCCGGTCGTCCCTGTCGGTGGAGGCCATCCGCGAACTCGTCGAGCTCGGCGGAGAAGTGGAAGCGCAGTTCGACGGCGTGCCCCAGGACATCGAGTGGGCGATCTCCGGCGGCAAGCTGTACCTGCTGCAGTCCCGGCCGATCACGAACCTGCCGCCACAGCCGATCGACGTGGAATGGGCGCCAACTCCTCCGGCCCGCATCCTGACGCGCCGCCAGATCGTCGAGAACATGCCCGACCCGATCTGCCCGCTGTTCGAGGAGCTCTACCTGACGATCGGTCTCGAGAAGGCCCGTGGCGGCAAGAGCATGATGGTCGGCGGCGGCCCGGTCTTCGTGACGATGCACGGCTTCGCGTACCAGCGCGGGGACTGGCAAATGCTCTTCCCGGACGGCGACAACACGGAAATCAGGAAGCCGACCGAGGACGAACTGGAGGCCGCCGAACGCGCCATGGCCGAGCGGCGCAAGGACTCCCCCGCGGAGAACCTGGAGATGGCGGCGCACGACCTGAAGCTGTTTCGGGATGCGCTCGGCGACGAGGACAGCCGCGCCTTCGACGCCTGGGCGGCCTCGGCCGGACTCGGCGATTCCCTGGCGCAGCGGGTGACCATGCCCGAGAGCAGGAACCCGACCTTCATCGCCTTCAATCGCACCCAGTGGAACGACGGCGTGCTCAGGAAGTGGAGGGAGGAGACGATGCCGCGCCTGGTCCGGATCACCGGCGAATGGCGCGAAGTCGATCCCGCCACGGCGTCCGACGAGACCCTGCTCAAGGGCATCGTCGACCTGGGCGTGGCCGAAGGCGACTACTGGTCGAACGACACTGGCCACACCTTCGGCGTCGCCAAGTCGACCGACGACCAGCTCCAGTGCTTCCTGCGCGAGACGCTGCCCGACCACCACTTCACGAGCGGCCAGTTCCTGAGCGGCTTCAAGTCGAAGACGATGGAAGCGAACGACGCGATCTTCGAGGTCGCCAGGCGCATCCGGGCCGACGAGTCGCTATGGGAACTGGTGATGGTGACCCCGGCCTCACGCCTGATGGCCGCGCTCGAGGAGCACCCTGCGAGCGGCCCGGCGCTCGAGGCGATCGACGACTACCTCCGGACCTTCGGGCACCAGGGCTACACGCTCGACTTCGTCGAGCCGCCGCAGAGCGAGGATCCGACCGCCTTCTTCGCGACGCTGAAGACCATGGTCGCCAACCGGGACTACAGCCCGGAGCAGCACGACATCGACGCGCGCCGCAAGAAGGAAACGGCGCTTGCCGAAATCGAAGCGCTGCTCGACGGCCTCGAATACTGGCAGTTCCGCTTCCGTCTGTGGTTCACCTACCTCTTCTACCCGATCCGCGAGGAGACGATGTTCTACCTCGGCAGCGCGTGGCCGGTGCTGCGGCCGCTGGCGGCGGAGCTGGGGCGGCGCCTGGTCGAAGCGGGGACGTTCACGCAGCCCGACGACATCTACTACTGCGTCACGGACGAGATCCGAGAGGCGATCGAGGCCCGCGCGCGCGGCGAGGCGAGGCCCGATCTCGGAGCGCTCGCCGCCGGACGCCGGGAGCTTCGGGAAGCGCGCAAGCGCCTCCACCCGCCCGGCACCGTGCCGCCGGAGGCGAGCGAGCATCCGTCGATCGCCTTCAAGGAGACGCAGGCCCGCAACGATCCGAACAGCCCCACGCTGCGCGGCGTCCCCGTGAGCCCCGGCACCGTGACCGCGCCGGCGAGCCTGATCAAGTCGCCGCCCGAGTTCGACCGGATGCGGTCCGGCTCCATCCTCGTCTGCCCGATGACGAACCCCGCCTGGACGCCGCTGTTCGCCCACGCCTCGGGCCTCGTCACCGACATCGGCGGCATCCTCGGCCACGGCTCGATCGTCGCCCGCGAATACGGCATACCCGCGGTCGTCGGCACCGGCAACATCACGCAGCGGGTAACGCCGGGGCAGGAGATCAGCGTCGATGGTGACGCGGGCATCGTGACGCTTCACGACTGAACCACTGGATACGCTTTGCCGAGGATGAAACGTCCTGCGACCTTCGCCATTGCCTTCCTGCTGTGCTCGAGTAGCGGCGCCGCACAGCCCGCGCCCGAGACATTCGGCGAGACGATCGACGTGCGCGTCGTCAACGTCGACGTCTGGGTGACCGACCGCGACGGCAGCCCGGTGACCGGCCTGACGGCCGGCGACTTCGAGGTGCGGGAGGACGGCCGGCCGGTCGAGCTGTCGAACTTCTTCGAGTTCACAGACGGCCTGGACGCGACCGCGCGGGAGCGGGAAGCAACCACTTTCCGGGACCGCCGGCCACGGGAGAGCGACCTGGACCGCTTCATCCCGGCCGAGCCGCCGCCGCCCGAGCACCGGCTGAGCCTGATGGTCTACGTCGACAACAACAACCTGACGCCGACGGACCGCAACCGGCTGCTGCCCTTCCTGCGCAACTTCCTGAGTGTCCAGCTCAGCCCGTACGACCGCGCGATGCTCGCCGTGTACGACTCGGGCAGGTTCGAGGTCGCGATCCCCTTCACCACAGAGACCTGGCGCGTCGCCGAGGCGACCCACGAGGTGGCGAGGGTCGTCGGCAGCCGCGACCGCATCGAGTCGCAGCGCCTGGACATCCTGCGCGAACTCAACCGGGACAACGACGTTGGGCCCCGCTACAACGCGGTGATGGAGCTGATCCGCGACTTCGCCGCCATGGTCAGAAACGAGGTCGACGCCTCGATCGTGAACGTGGAGAACGCGATCCGGACGATGGCGGGTTTGCCGGGGCGCAAGGCCATCCTGTACATCAGCAACGGGCTGCCCATGCGGCCGGCGGAGGATCTGTTCCGGGCGGTCGAGGAACGGTTCACCGATACGCGGGGGCGGTGGCGCGGCACCTCCCAGGGGCCCTTCGCCGAACCAAGGAGCATCGACGCGGCGAACGCCTCCCTCGAGGCCTACCAGTACGACCTCTCGCGGCGATTCGACGAGCTCGCCTCCCTCGCCAACGCCAACGGCGTCACCTTCCACAGCGTTGCCGCCGCGGGGGCGCGCGTCAGCGGCATGAACACCGCGGACCTCCGCTTCTCCACCAGCATCGAGTTCGCCCGCGCCAACAATCTCGAGGAGCCGCTGCTCCGCCTGGCCGACCGCACCGGCGGCCGGGCGATTGTCAACACGCGCAACTTCGCGGGCGGCTTCGACAGCATCGCGAGCGACCTTCAGAACCGCTACTCGCTCGGCTACTCGGCGACGCACGTCGAGCGGGGAAGTAGCCACCGGATCGAGGTCGAACTGACCGACGAGGCGAGGCGCCGCTACCGCGGACGCCTGTCGATTCGCCACCGCGACAGCTACATCGACAAGCCGGTCTCAGCCGAGATGGCGGACCTGACGCTGGCCGCCCTTTCGATGGGAGAGGCCGCCAACCCGTTGGCGGTGCGGATCGCACCGGTCCGCGGCCCGGGCAGCGAGGTCCTCCTCGATAGCGGCGACATCCAGTCGAGGATGCTGGTCGCGATCCCGATCGGGCCGCTGACTCTGGCCCCCGTCGCCGACGGTCACGAAGCCCAGGTCCGCCTGTGGGTCCAGGTGATAGACGGGGAGGGGCGCGTTTCCGAGGTGACGGAGCATCCCGTTCCCGTCCTCGTGAAGGAGGGGGAGATCGAGGACGCCCGGGAACTCTCCTGGCCCTTCGCGGTCGACGTGGTCACCGCGCCCGGGCCGCATCGCGTCGCGGTCGGCGTGCGCGACGATCTCACCGCCACGACCTCCGTCGTGACCTTCGACATCGACGCCGGCAACGCGCCGGCTGCGGCGGGCGCTGTCCCGGCCGCTGTTACTGAGACTCTCTCTCTACCCGACACGGCCGAGCGGTGGCTTGCGGAGGCGGCCGCGCACTACCAGCGATCCGAACTCGAACAGATGGCCGGCGCCGCCCGCCGGGCGCTGGAGTTGACCGACGACGTCCGCTTGCGGGCTCGGGCCTGGAACGCCCTCGGCGTGGCCCTCTTCGACAAGCCGGATCGCACCGAGCAGGACGTGGTCGAGGCCGAGGAGGCGTTCCGCCGCGTGGTCGCGGTCATGGACGACGAGGCGTCCGTGACGCCCCGCTACAGCCTCGCCAGGCTGCTGGTCGACTCCGGCCGCTCAGAGGATGGCGTCGCCGAGGCCAGGAGCATCCTGGCGATCTCGCCGGAGGGCCCGATCCCCGACCGGGCGAGGATCCTGATCTGTCACTCGCGGGGGTCGGCAGACACCGTCGCCAACGCGGACCGCAGGCCGGGCGAGATGATCTACCAGGTCGCCCACGAGTACACCGACGAAGCGATCCAGGCGGGCGTCGAGGGCGTGGTTGGCCTAGGCGTCAGCATCGACGAGGAAGGGTGCGTCGTCGAGGTCGAGGTGCTGGAACGGTTACCCCACGGTCTCACCGAGAGCGCCGTCGAGGCGATGAGACGGGCCGTCTTCCGGCCGGCCATGGAGGACGGAGAACCGGCTGCCGCCACGTACAGGACGGCGGTGCGCTTCACCCTAGATGCCGAGGAGCCCTAGAAACCGCCGCTTCTGCTCCTCGGTCATCGCCTCGAAGTCCGGGACCGCCATGTCGGTCGTGGGCAAGTCCGCGAACTCCGGCGAGGACGTCTGGAGGCTGGCGGCGATGTTGTGCAGGCCGCCGCCTTCTTCCATGCCCTTGCCCAGCGCCATGCCGACTTCCCGCGGCCAGACATGCTTGGGACCGCCGCCCAGCCCGAGAGGATTCGGCCGCCCGACGTACTCCTCGATCTGCTGGAACATGACCTTCTCCTGGCCCGAACGCCGCATCTGACCTTCCCGGCCGTACTTCGTGCGGGACTGGTTGCAGATCGAGGCCCAGGGCATGGCGATGTGGAAGCCCGGCAGGACGCGGCACTCCTCGGGGGCGCCGTCACCGCCGGTAATCCGGCCGTCCTTGACCATGAGGTAGTACGCGGACATCTCGCGGCCGCCTTCGAGCAGCCGCGCCGGCGGGGGGGTGTAGGTCTCGGTGAATCCCCCCGCGGGATCGGCCG
>VXUF01000035.1 GCA_009837085.1 Holophagales bacterium | reverse complement strand
CGGCTTGAAGATCGCCTGCATCGTGGCGAGCGAGTAGTGGACCTTGCCGTCGTCCTGGAAAAGGAAATCGGTGAAGGCGGCCAGTGTGCTGGTGCCGAAGGCCATGCCGATGAAGCTGGTCAGGAAGATGTAGAAGGCCGTGGCCTGACCCCGCATCTGGTTCGGCGTGATCGGCTGGAACGCGGCCGCCATCACGCCGAGGTAGGCGCCCGAGAAGATCATCCCGGGGATCAGCACCAGCAGGGTGAGCGTGGCGCTGCCGACGAGCGGCGCCGCGACCGAGGGCGGCGTGGCGATCAGGGTCGTTGCCAGCAGGGTGCGCACGTAGGCGTCCCTGTAGCCGCGTGCCGCGAGGCGGTTGGCGATCCAGGGCGCGACCATGATGCCGACGACCCCGGTGATGATCGAGATCGTCCCGTAGCTCGTTCCGGCGTCGCCGCGGCTCAGGCCGTAGTTGCGGACGAGGAACTCCGGGTACCAGGCGGAGGAGCCGTAGCCGGCCATCGCCAGCATCGACGAGCCGATGAACAGCGGCAGGTAGACGCGCTTGCGCTCCCAGATGAACCTGACGAACTCGGCGACCGGCAGGCGTTCCCGTCCGCTTCGCGAAACCGCCAGCTC
Source organism: Holophagales bacterium (assembly GCA_009837085.1). Lineage (GTDB taxonomy): Bacteria > Acidobacteriota > Thermoanaerobaculia > Multivoradales > Multivoraceae > Multivorans. Next base: position 12,652 of record VXUF01000035.1, on the reverse strand, counting down.
CTTGCGCTGCGGCTCGACCATCGTCAGCAGCAGGAGCGCCAGCAGAACCCCCGGCAGGCCGACCGTCACCAGCGTCGCCTGCCAGGGTTGCAGCGTCCCGATGACCGGCAGATCGATCGGGCCGATGCGTGTGTAGTAGTCGATCAGCAGGCCGCCGATCACCAGGGCGAAGCCGCCGCCGACCCGCACGCCCGTCTTGTAGAAGGACATCGCGTAGCCAAAGTGGGCCGGGCGGTAGCTGTCGGTGATGATCGAGTAGGCGGGCGGCGCGAGCCCGGCCTCGCCGGCGCCGACCGCCATGCGCGAAGCGAACAGTTGCGACACGCTGTTGGCCAGGCCGCCCGCCGCCGTCGCCAGGCTCCAGAAGGCGACGCTGGCGGCGACGATGACCCTGCGCGAGTAGTGGTCGGCGAGCCGGCCCAGGGGAAAGCTGGCGAAGCTGTACACGAGCGCGAACGCGGCGCCGGCGAGCAGGCTGTACTGGAAGTCGGTGATCCCAAACTGGTCCCGGATCGGGCCGACCAGGAGGGAGAGGATGTTGCGGTCGAGAAACGACAGCACGTAGGCGAGGAACAGGAGGACGACGCCGTAGTTGGCGGCGCCGAGAGGCGGGTAGCCGGCGGCCGCCTCCGCCGACCCGGCCTCGCCCGCGGTCCTGGTGTCGACGGTCAACGCGCGAAACGGCCGACGATCGGGCGACCGGGGCTAACTCCCTCCACGGTCTCGCCGTCGCGCACGACGAACACGCCGTTCACCATCGTGTGGACGATGCCCTCCGAGAACGAGAGCCCGCCCTCGAAGGTGGCGGTGTCGATCACCGTCTCCGCGTCGAACACCACGATGTCCGCGTCGGCGCCGACCTGGATCCGTCCCTTCCGCCTCATCTGCTCGGACATCGTCGCCACCCGGTCCGCCGGGAGCAGGCTCATCTTCAGCAGGGCCGTCATCAGGTCGAGCGTGCCCCGCTCACGCACGTAGCGCCCGAGGATCCGGGAGTAGGTGCCGGCCGTCCGCGGGTGCGCGCCCGGGGCGTAGGGCATGCCGTCGGAGGCGACGATCACCCAGTCGTTGGCGAGGGCCGTCTCGATCCACTCCTCCTTCATGAAGTGGAGAATCACCGTTCCCCCCTCGCGGCGATACCGCTCGAAGGTCTCCTTCGTCAGCCTCTCCCCCGTCGCCTCCCACTGCAGGTCGCCGTAGTCGATCTGCAGGCGGTCCTGCCAGCCCTCGTCGAAGATAGAGGACTCGAGGCTGGTCGAGCCGGCGGTGTAGGGGTACGCCTCCGTCGTCACGTCCAGCCCCAGTCGGCCAGCGCCGTCGATCATGTCGAGCACCGTGTCGATCTCGCCCAGCGCCATGCTGTTGACGTGCACGATGTGCAGCGGCGCCCCGGTCCCGACCGCGTTGGCCAGGACTTCCTGCATCGCGTCGATGCTCATCGAGCGCACATGCGTGTGGATGGTGGCCCGCTTCTCGCCGGCGAACCGGAAGACCTCGAAGATCTCCCTGCGGCTGGCGCCGGGGTAGTACTGGGTCGCCATCCCGATGCCCAGGCCGCCTTGCTCGAGCCCGCCCTGCAGATGCTCCAGCATGGCGGGGAAGCGCTCGGGCGGCAGTTCCGAGTAGTACGTCCTTTGCGCGGCATCGCGCATGGAGTCGAGCGGTTCGTCCTCGGCGCCGGCAGCCGCGAAGGCCGCCGCGAGGTCCGCCCGTTCCTCCTCCGGGACGATCTCCAGGCCCCTCAGGGCGCCGTGGTTGACCGTGGCGCCGTAGTTCACGAGCGACCTGCCCCGTCGAGAGTCCAGGAACGACCCGACATCCGGCACGCCCCATTCGAGTTCCAGCGCCGTGGTCACACCGTCCCTCGCCTGGTACTCGTGGGCCCGCGGACCCTGGCCGTGGGTGTGGAGGTCGACGAATCCCGGGGCCAGGACCAGCCCGGCGGCGTCGATCAGGACGCCGCCGTCGGCGAGCGAGTCCGCGAGGGACTCCTCCGTGACGGCGGCGATGACGTCGCCCCGGATGCCCACGTTCCTGACCTCGTCGAGCCTCCTCTCGGGATCGATGACGCGGGCGCCCTGGAAGACGACGTCGAACTCCTGCGTGTCGGCTTCGCTGGTCCCGTTGGTGGCGGGGTTGCAGGCGAGGAGAAGCGCGGCGAGGAGCGCCGCGGCTGCGGAGCCGGCCTCACGGCCGGCACGTCTACTCCGCCGCCTCCGGCGGCAGCCGGCGGGGACGCCGGCGCACTCAGTGTGGAGCGTCGTCATTCTTCAGCACCTGTTCCAGGACAATTGGCCCAGGATTCGTCGATGGTATACACCACGACTGCGCCACAGCCGCAGCTGATCGATCCCCAACCTGGGAGCCACGAGCCATGCCGTCGAAGACCCCCGCGCGTACCCGCCTGTCACGCCGAACGCTGCTCGGGCACGGCGCCGGGGCGGGCGCTCTCCTCGCCGCGTCGACGGTCGGCGCGCCGTACCTCGCCTTCGGCAGGCACAGGCTGTTCGCCCAGAGCGAGGAGCGGTACTCGACGCGGGCAGTCGACCTGATGGGCGACTCGCTGGTCATCGACATGCTGAGTCCGCTCACGCTGGCGTCGTCGACCATGCGGGCCTGGTACGGCAACCCGGAGAACATCCCCGAGTCGTTCTGGGACGATCTCGACCGTTCCGGGATCGACGCCGTTCTCGATGCCGTGGGGACCGGCCCCTTCGGCGCCAGGGAGTCCGTTCTGGAGCGGGTGGCGGGAGTCAACGGCGTCGTCGCGCACAACGGGCACCGGATGCTCCGCGTCTCTCGAGCCGCGGACCTCGACGAGGCGGCGCGAAGCGGCCGCGTCGGCATGATCTTCGGCGTGCAGAACGCCGATCACTTCCACTCGCTGGACGATGTCAACTACTTCTACGGGCTCGGCCAGCGCGTGTCGCAGTTGACCTACAACGCGCGCAACCTGATCGGCACCGGAGCGACCGACCGGATCGACGGCGGCCTGTCGAACTGGGGGGTCGCGATCATCGAGCGGATGAACGACGTCGGGATGGCCGTCGACGTGTCCCACTGCGGCGACCGCACGTCGCTCGACGCCTTCGAAGCCTCGAAGAAGCCCGTCCTGGTCACCCACTCGAACGTCCGGGCGCTCGCGGACGGTCACGTCCGCTGCAAGCCGGACGAGGTCATCGACGCGGTCAGGAAGGCCGGCAGCGTCTTCGGCGTGACGAACATCCGGATGTTCGTCAAGGCCGACGAGCCGACGACCGTCGAGCACTATCTCGACCACTTCGACTACCTGACGAAGCGGATCGGCGCCGAGCACGTGGGCATCGGCAGCGACATCGACCTCTACGGCTACGACGACATGCCGAAGGCGGACTACGAGCGGCTCAAGGCCGCCTACCAGCAGGGCAAGTACCGTTTCCGGGACCAGATCGACATCCCGGAGGTGGCCCACCCCCAACGGGTCTTCGACCTCACCGAGGGCCTGATCCGGCGGGGCTACACGGACCCCGACATTCGGGGCATCCTCGGCGGCAACTTCCGCCGGGTTCTGGAGGAGATCTGGGGATGAGGCACCTACAGCACAACCGTCCCACACTGGGTGCGCCGGCGTCCCCGCCGGCCGCCGCCGCAGGCGGCCAACGAAACGCGCCGGCCACAGGCCGGCGGCTCCTTGCTCCGCAAGCGCTGCTCCTCGCCGCCCTCGCCCTCGCGGCCGCATCCCTCTCCGCCCAAACCGTCGACGAGCGGCTCGACGGCTTCGACCCGTGGGTCGAATCGATCATGCAGGAGTGGAAGGTTCCCGGCCTCGGCGTCGCGATCGTCGAGGACGGCAAGACCGTGTTCGCCAAGGGCTACGGCTGGCGCAACGTCGAGGAGAAGCTGCCCGTCACTCCAGACACGCTCTTCGCCATCGGCTCGAACACGAAGTCGTTCACCGCCACCCTGCTGGCGCTGCAGGTGGACGACGGCGCCCTCGCCTGGGACGATCCGATCCGGACGGTGCTGCCCGAGTTCCGGCTCCACGATCCGGCGGCGACGGACGAGATGACCGCCGTCGACCTTCTGAGCCACCGCTCGGGCCTGCCGCGTCACGACCTGTACTGGTACGCCACGGGCAGGAACCGATCCGAGCTGCTGGCGGGCCTTCACCACCTGGAGCCCTCCGCCTCCTTCAGAAGCAGGTACCAGTACCAGAACCTCATGTTCATGACCGCCGGCATCGTCTCCGAGCAAATCGGCGGCAAGTCCTGGGAGGAGCTCGTCCAGGACCGCGTCCTCACCCCGCTCGGCATCGAACGGGCCACCTTCTCGGTGATCCGGATGCAGGAGGACGACGACTTCTCCTACGGCTACGGCGCGAACGAGGAGATCGAGCGGGTGCCGTTCCGCAACATCGACGCGATCGGGCCGGCCGGATCGATCAACATGTCGGCCCGCGACCTCGCCGCCTACGTGCGATTCCACCTCGCCTACGGCAAGGTCGGCGACGAGCAGATCCTGAAGGAAGACTCGGCGCGGCTGATGCAGCTACCCCAGATGGTGCTGACCGGCCCGCTCCAGCAGCGCCTGCAGGACGGCCCGGAGATCGGCGACCCCACCTACGGGCTCGGCCTCATGGTGAGCACCTACCGGGGCCGCAAGCACATCAGCCACGGCGGCGGCATCGACGGCTTCATCTCGGCGATGGAGTGGCTGCCCGACGAGAAGATCGGCGTCGTCGCACTCTCCAACACGTCGCAGACCGGAACGGTGCCGGCGCTCGTCGTCCGCAACGCGTTCGATCGCATGCTGGGTCTCGAGCCGATCGACTGGGCTGAGCGGGCCCGCAAGCGCGAAGCCGAAGCGAAGGAGAAGGCCGAGGAGGCGAAGAAGAAGGACCTCGCGGCCGCGGTGCCGGACACGAGCCCCACCCACGCGCTCGCCGACCACGCCGGCGAGTACGAGCACGAGGGCTACGGCAAGGCCTCCGTCCGCACTGACGGGGACGGCCTGGTCCTCCAGGTCGCGGGCATCGAGTTCCCGCTCCGGCACTACCACTACGACGTGTGGAGCGTCCCCTACGACCTGCCGGCCAGCTCGCCCGCGTCAGGCCGCGGCGGCGCCAAGGTCCGCTTCGACTACGGCAACGACGGGAAGATCAACGTCGTGGCCGTGCCGCTCGAGCCGTCCGTCCCGCCCATCCGCTTCCTGCGCGCCGGCGACTGACGCGGACGGCGACGGCAATGCCGGGTACGGCGCCAACCCGCTTCCACACCCTCCTCCTGCCGGCGATCATCGCGCAGTCGATGATCATCGGCGGCGGCTACGCCACGGGGCGGGAAGTCGTCCAGTACGCCGGCCGCTTCGGGAACTGGGGCTGGCTGTCGGTCGCGATCATCGCGGTCTGCTTCTCGCTCGTCATGGCGCTGGCCTTCGAACTGGCGCGGCTGGCCGGCGCGTACGACTACAAGGCCTGGAGCCGGAACCTGGTCGGGCCGTTCTGGTGGCTCGTCGACCTCCTCTTCCTCAGCATGATGCTGTTGGTCATCGCGGTCATGACGGCGGCCATCGGCGAAGTCCTCCAGCAGACCCTGGCGTTCCCGAAGCCGCTCAGCCTGGTTCTGGCCCTGGCATGCGTCGGCTTCCTCTCCGGGCGAGGGTCCGGCTTCATTGAGCGGGCGAAGACCTGGGGCAGCGGGGCCCTGTACCTGGGCTACTGCGCCTTCTCGGTCCTGGTGCTGACGGCGCCGGTTGGGGAGACTCCCGCGCCGCCACCGCCAGGCTCCGGGGCCGGAGCGGGAGAGGTCGTCATCACGGCCGTCCTGTACGTCGCCTACAACGTCGCCGTCGTGCCGGCCGTCCTTTTCTGCCTGCACCGCCAGACCCGGCGCAGCGAGACCTTCGCGTCCGGGATCCTCTCCGGCCTGGCGATGACGATTCCGTTCGCCCTGACCCTGGCCTGCCTCCTGCGGTTCCCACACCCCTCCGTGATGGAGGCGGAAGTGCCCTGGCTGCGACTGATCGGGACCGCAGCCGACGGACGCGCCGGCGGCGCGGCCCTCTGGATCGCGATCTTCGGACTCGTCGCCGGCTGGACGCTGATCGAGACCGCCGTCGGCTCGATCCACGCGCTCCTCCATCGCGTCGAACGCAACCTGGGCGACCTGCCGCGCCGCTGGAGGCCCGCCTCCGGCGCGCTCACGCCGAGGCAGAAGGCGCTGACCGCCGTCCTCGTCCTCGCCGCCGCGGCCGGTCTCTCCACGATCGGCATCATCGACCTCGTCGCCCGGGGCTACGGCACGCTCGCCTGGGGCTTCATCGCACTGATCGTGCTGCCGCTCTTCGTCGTCGTGCCGTACCGGGCGTTCAAGACATCGGCCTGAGCCCCACACTGGGTGCGCCAACACCGCCGCCCGACCACACTGGGCGCGCCGGCGTCCCCGCCGGCTTCCGGGGTTCTGCCGCGCCTAGCGGATGGACTGAACGAAGACGCTGTTCATTCTCTCAAGGCCCTCCCCAAGGGCGGCCATGACCGCCGCGTAGAACCCCGCGATACCGAGTCCCGTCCACTTCGACACTCGAGCCACCACACCGATGCCCAGCCCGAGCAGAATCAACGTCCAAAGGGAGACGGCGATGCTGGCGGCCCCCTCGAGTAGCGCCCCGACGGTCGTGTGAAGCGCCGGATTGGAGAAGTCAAGTTCGAATCCCGACGACGCGTCGGGAGGTTCAAGCACCTGACGGCCCTTCGACAGCAAGTAGCTGACGAGGTCGCCCAGGCGGCCGACCACGTAGACGTGGACCATCAGCGAGAACAACGTCAGGAAAGGCAGTTTGGCTCCGAAGACGAGTGACAGCCGCCAGACCAGTAGAGCCTCGATCGGCAGCGAGATCAGCACGGTCGCGGCCATCGCCATGCTGGGTCCGTAGAGGATCACGGCTGACTCTCCATTTCCCATGAAGGCAGCAAGCTCCCGTTGCCCAAGCACCGTCCTAAGGGCGAGGACCGCCAGGATCACCGCGAGGGCTGCAACCCACGGCCGGCGCTCGCGGATGATCTCGAAGCTGGTCCGCGGAAACGCGACGATCCCTACCAGAGCTCTCACCCCCGCTAAGCCACCGACCACAGCCCCCGTGTCCGGAGTGGGCGCTTCGTCTGCCTCGGTCCCGGTCGAGGCATCTGCATTGGTTGGCTTCTGATCCTCGACCATCGCGAGGTCCCAGACTAGAACAGGTTCGCCCGCGGCGCGTAGACCTCTTCCAGCCGCTTTTTCTCCTCGGCGGTCAGCTCGACGTCGAGCGCGGACACTGCCTCATCGAGGTGGCTCATCTTCGTGACGCCGACGATCGGCGACGCGACGACGGGATTGGCCAGGACCCAGGCCATCGCGACCTGGGCCCGGGACACGCCCTTGTCCCGCGCCACCTCGCCCAGCCGATCAACGATCGGCCGGTCCTTCGCCTCGTCGAAGCGCCTCGCCATCATCGGGTCGCTCTGCGACCGACGCGTCGTCTCGTCCCAGTTTCGGGTCAGCAGCCCCCGGCCCAGCGGACTCCACGGGATCGTCCCGATGCCCTGGTCGGCGCAGAGAGGGTGCATCTCGCGTTCCTCTTCGCGCTGCAGCAGGCTGTACTGGTTCTGCATGCTGACGAACTTCGTGAAGCCGCGGAGTTCACTGGTGTAGAGCGCCTTGCTGAACTGCCAGGCCCACATCGACGAGGCGCCGATGTAGCGGACCTTGCCGGACGTCACCGCGTCGTGCAGCGCGCCGAGCGTCTCGTCTATCGATGTCCGGTCGTCCCAGCGGTGAATCTGGTACAGGTCGATGTAGTCGGTTCCCAGACGGCGCAGCGACGCATCGAGCTCGGTCATGATCGCCTTGCGCGAGAGCCCCCGCGCGTTGCGCCCGCGGCGAACCGGGAAGTAGACCTTGGTCGCGATGACCACCTCGTCGCGGTTCGCCATGTCCCGCAACGCCCTGCCCGTGATCTCCTCGCTCGAGCCGATCGAGTAGGCGTTCGCCGTGTCGAAGAAGTTGATGCCCAGATCGAGCGCCTTCTCGATGATCGGGCGGCTGGCGGCTTCGTCCAGGCTCCAGTCGTGAGCCCCCGGCGACTCTTCGCCGAAGCTCATGCATCCGAGACAGATCCGGGACACTTCGAGACCGGAACTGCCCAACTTCGTGTACTTCATTCCAGGTTCCTCCAAACGGCCCTCGTAGTCGAAGGCCGTATCTTCAGGCCTCCGGCTGACCGGAGTCCAGACTCGCCCTCACCAGCGGCGCCTCGACGTCGAACTCCCTGGCGACGTCCAGGCAGAGGGACAGGTCCTTGACCGGCATCGCCGGCCAGGTCACGCGTCGCCGGGGCATCGGGAAGTTCTTCGAGACGAAGCTCCGGCCCGTCGACACGTTCAGGATCTCCATGAACCGGTCCAGTTCCATGCCGTAGGCGCCGACAACCTCGCGCACCTCCTGCACGAGCGCCCAGGTGCCAAGCGCGATCGCGTTGTTGCCAATCTTCATCGCCTGACCGGCGCCGACGCCGCCGCAGTGCATCGTCGTGCCGAGCACGTCGAAGGCCTCACGGCACCGGTCGATCGTGGCCGCGTCGCCTCCGGCCATCAGGGTGAGCGTGCCCTCCCTGGCGCCGGCCACGAGCCCGCTGACCGGGCAGTCGATCACGTCCACCCGTTGAGATGCCACCTCTCTCGCGAGTGCCTGGCAGTAGACCGGCGACATTGTGCTCATGACCACGACGATCGCGCCCTCACGCAGAGTGCTCAACGCTCCGTCTTCACCGCACAGCACGCGGTCGGTCTGCTCCTCGTCCCAGACGATCGTCATCAGGATGTCGGCGTGTTCGCCGACTTCGCGCGGCGTCCCAAGCTCTTCGATCCCCTTCGCCGCAAGCCGCTCGATCGCGTCGCGGCTGCGGTTGATCGAGCTGACGACCCGAAAGCCGGCATCGAGCAGGCGGGCCGCCATCGGTTCGCCCATGGCGCCGAGTCCGATGAAACCGATCGTGGGTCGTGGCATGGTCCAGGTTCTCCCTTTTACTTATTGGACGATTTTCGTCTAAAGTGTACATCGTGCCTCAAGCCGATGCCAACGACTACGAGACCGCCGCGCAAGTGCTCGCCGAGTTCGCGAGCACGGGTTACGCGAAGACCTCGATGACCTCCCTGGCCGAAGCGGCTGGCGTCGCGCGGCAGACGATCTACAACCGTTTCGGGCGCAAGGAGGCAGTGCTCGAATGGGCGATAGGCGCCGTTGTCCGTTCGCTGCGGGCAGACGCGTTTGCCTGTCTCGCCGATCCGGACAGACCGACGGAGCAGGCCCTGCTCGACGCCTTCTGCTGCTGGCTGGGACCGGTCGTCAGGTTCGTTCGCGACGGTCGCTACGGCGAGGAGATCCTCGGCCTGGGCAACGCCGCGAGGCGACGCACGGGCTCGTATCCCCTTGACGCCTTCACCACCGAGGTCACCGGCGCGCTACTGGCGCGAGGAGTCCGCCAGCAACGCCGGGAAGCCGCCGATCTGGCGTTCGTGCTCGTCATGGCGGCCAAGGGGCTTCTCGCCGACAGCGAAACCGAAGCCGACTTCCGAACCGGTATGGCGCGCGCCCTTCGCGGGGCCGGAATCAACAGTTCGTCCGACTGAGTCGGCAATCAAACCCCTAAGGGAGATCCAGATAGATGACAGACCGCACCGTACTCATCACCGGCTGCTCGAGCGGCTTCGGCAAACTGGCAGTCCACACCTTCCGAGCCAGTGGCTGGAACGTCGTGGCCACGATGCGATCGCCGGAGAAGGAAGCGGAGCTCACGGGCCTCGAAGGCGTCCTGGTTACAAGGCTCGACGTCAAGGATCCGCGGAGCATCGACGCCGCCTTCGAGCAGGCCACCGCCGCGTTCGGGTCGATCGACGCAGTGGTCAACAACGCCGGCTACGGCAGCAACGCGCTCTTCGAGCAGTCGCCCGACGCCTCCGTCCGCGACATCTACGAGACGAACGTGTTCGGCCTGATGAACGTGATGCGTCGCGCCCTGCCCGACATGCGGAAACGGGGCTCCGGCTGCATCGTCAACGTGACGTCGATGGGGGGCCTGATGGGCCTGCTCGGCAACTCCGTCTACTCGTCGTCGAAGTTCGCCGCCGAGGGACTCACCGAGGCGCTCGCGCTCGAGTACAAACCGCTCGGCATACGCGTCGTTTCGGTCGCGCCCGGGGCCTACCTCACCACCGCGTTCGGCGCCAACACGGACAACTACGTCGAGTCCGGCGACCCCCAACTCGTCGAGCACTCGCGGAAGCTCCGCGACCACTTCGCCGCGATCGTCTCAGGCGGCGAACCGCAGGACCCGCAGGAGGTGGCGGACAAGATCTACGAGTGCGTGACCGCGGACGACGTCCCTGTGCATAACCCCGTCGGCGCCGACGCGGAGCGGCTCAGCGGTCTGATCGACAGCCTGCCGTCACGCCAGGCGTTCGTCGCAGCGATGGAGCAGATGCTGCTGCCGCCGGCTGGCTAGCTGCTGCCGCAATGCCCGCGGCGTTGAGGCATCCGCACGTCAGGACCGTCTCGCGGTCGTGGCCAGAGGGTTCCTCCAACGCAGGCCATCGAAGCGCCCGAAGTCGCCGTCGTTCGAGTACACGGTTCCGGCGTGTTCGATGGCGTACGCGGCAATGTGCGCATCCGTCGTCAGGTTGGCGCCGACGTTCGCCGTCCTCAGCAGGTCGGACAGGATCGGCCAGTGACGGCCCGTGGGCGCCAGCAGCGTCGCGTTGGGTTGATCCAACCAGCTCTGCACTCGATCCAGCGCGTCCGCTACCGCCAGGGGCGACACGAACACGCGACGATTCGTCGTCATCCTCAGGAACCCAAGGATGCTGGGGTAGCAGAGCCCCACGTCCGACTCCGACGAGAGGACGCCGTCCCACCAGCGGCGGGCTCCGGCGTGGAACGGGCTCCCCGAGTCAACCGCGTACACGAGGAGATTGACGTCTGGAACGATCAGCGAACCGGACCTGGCCGTACGCGCGCCTCGCTTTCCAGACGGCCGTCTACCTCAAGCTCGTCGGCGAGCTGATTCAACCGCACGGCGTCGAAGCCCGGGCGCAGACCGAGTTCGCTGGGGCGCGTGCGGTACGGCTTCGCCCGGGGCCGGCCCTCCCGGTGGAGCCCGTCGCGTAACAGCAGATTGACCACCTGCTTGAGCGACTGCCCGTCTCGCTTCCGAATCTCCTCGATCCTCGCGGCGATGTCATCTTCTATGGTCAGCGTGGTGCGCATCAACGCACCATACGCGGAGCCTATTCTGATGTCAATGATGTCAGGCGAGATCGAACCGGTCCAGGTTCATCACCTTGTTCCAGGCCTCCACGAAGTCGCGCACGAACTGCTCCTGCGAGTCGTCGCAGGCGTAGACCTCCGCGATCGCCCGGAGCTGGGAGTTCGAGCCGAAGACCAGGTCGACAGCGCTGCCGGCCCAGCGGATCTCGCCGGTGCCGCGATCGCGGCCCTCGAAGACGCCCTCGTCGTCGGCGTTGCCCTGCCAGTCGGTGCCCATGTCGAGCAGGCTGACGAAGAAGTCGTTCGTCAAGGTCCCTGCCCGCTCGGTGAAGACGCCAAGCTCTGACCCGCCGGCGTTCGCTCCCAGGACGCGCAGGCCGCCAACCAGCACCGTCATCTCGGGAGCGGTGAGCGTCAGCATCTGCGCCCGGTCGACGAGCAGCGCTTCCGCGGGTCTCGCATGTCCGTTGCCGAGGTAGTTGCGGAACCCGTCCGCGGTCGGCTCGAGCACGGCAAAGGACTCCACGTCGGTCTGCTCCTGGACCGCGTCGGTCCGACCCGGCGAGAAGGGCACGGCGATCTCGCTCCCGGCGCTCTTCGCCGCCTCCTCGACCGCCGCGCAGCCGCCGAGGACGATCAGATCGGCGAGCGAAACCCGCTTGCCGCTGGACTGTGAGCCGTTGAAGTCGGCCTGGATCGCCTCGAGCGTCTGCAAGACATCACCCAACTGGGACGGGTCGTTGACCGCCCAGTCCCGCTGCGGCGCGAGCCGGATGCGGGCGCCGTTGGCGCCGCCGCGCTTGTCGGTGCCCCGGAAGGTCGACGCCGACGCCCACGCGGTCGAGACCAGCGAGGAGACGGAGAGTCCGGAACCGAGGATCCGGCTCTTGAGCTCCACGACGTCGTCATCGTCGATCAGTTCGTGGTCGACGTCGGGCACCGGGTCCTGCCAGAGCTGCGGCTCGGCGGGCACCCACGCTCCGACACAGCGGCTGCGCGGCCCCATGTCGCGGTGGGTCAGCTTGTACCAGGCCCTGGCGAACGCCTCCGCGAACTCGTCCGGGTTCTCATGGAAGCGCCGCGCGATCGGCTCGTAGATCGGGTCCAGCCTGAGCGACAGGTCCGTGGTCAGCATCATCGGCGCGTGCCGCTTTGCCGGATCGTGCGCATCGGGCACCGTGCCAGCGGCCGCATCGTCCTTCGGCGTCCACTGGTACGCGCCGCCGGCGCCCTTCGTCAGTTCCCACTCGTAGCCGAACAGGTTCTCGAAGAAGTTGTTGTCCCACTTCGCCGGCTCGGTGGTCCAGGCGCCTTCCAGGCCGCTGGTGATCGTGTCGCCGCCCTTGCCGCTGCCGAACGTGTTCCGCCAGCCCAGGCCC
>VXUF01000002.1 GCA_009837085.1 Holophagales bacterium | reverse complement strand
CTGGCCGCCTGCGGCGGCAGCCGGCGAGGACGCCGGCGCACCCAGTGGGCGGCCAGTTCCATGCAAGCCGCATCAGTGCGCGTCCTCGCCGCCGTCGTGGTCTTCGGCGGGCGGCGGCGCCGGCGTGATCTCGCGGTTCGGGTGGCGGATCTTCGCGAGGTAGGTCGTCCGGGGCTTTGTGTGCAGGTCGTCGAGCAGCTTGTAGTTCCGGGGGCTCGCCTTCGCTTCGGAAACGCCGCTCGCCGCGTCCGTGATGTCGCCGAAGCGGATTGCCTCGGCCGGGCAGGCCTGCTGGCATGCGGTGACGACGTCGCCGTCGGCCAAAGCCCGCCCGTCCTGCTTGGCGTCGACCTTGGCCCGGCTGATTCGCTGGACGCAGTACGTGCACTTCTCCATGACGCCCCGGGAACGGATCGTGACGTCCGGGTTCTTGCCCAGCTTCATCACCTCGGGGGTGTCCTTGGTGAAGTTGAAGTAGTTGAAGCGCCGCACCTTGTAGGGGCAGTTGTTCGAGCAGTAGCGGGTGCCGATGCAACGGTTGTAGACCATCGCGTTCAGCCCCTCGCTGTCGTGCACGGTGGCCGCGACCGGGCAGACCTGTTCGCAGGGCGCGTTCTCGCACTGCATGCAGGGCACCGGCTGGAAGCTCGTCTGCGGCTCGGACGGGAGGTCGTGGACGAGGTCCCGGAGCATGCCGCGGGATTCTCCCTCGTCGGAGAAGTAGCGGTCGATGCGGAGCCAGTGCATCTCCCGGCCCTCCATCACCTGCTCCTTGCCGACGATCGGCACGTTGTTCTCGCTCTGGCAGGCGATCATGCAGGCGTTGCAGCCGACGCAGGCGTTCAGGTCGATCGTCATGCCCCACTGCGGCGAGTCCTGGTAGGTCCACTCGTCCCACATCGAGTTTTCGTGCGGCTTCTCGCTGTGCGCCGTTGCGAAGTCGGGATGCGACTCGAAGTAGTCGAGATCGGCCTCGCGGACGATCGGGCGACCCTCCATCGAGTGGTGATCCTGGGTCTGCGCCAGCGGGTAGGTGCCGCCGGTCGGACTGAGCGTGCCGCGGGAGAAATGGGGCGCTTCCGAGGTCCGCAGCAGGTAGGCGTTGCGTCCGGGACCGTGGCCCTCGGTGTTGGCGGCGCTCGCGATCCGGCCCGGGAAGTCGCGGCCATAGCCGAGGTCGATCGTCACCGTGTTGTCCGCCTGCCCCGGCACCTGCCATACGGGCAGCTCGAGTTCCCGCCCGCCGCAGGCCACCGTGACGAGGTCCTCGTTCTCGAGGCCCAGCTCACTGGCGGTCGCGGGGCTGATCAGGGCGGCGTTGTCCCAGGTCAGCTTGGTCATCGCGTCCGGCAGCTCCTGGAGCCAGCCGTTGTTGGCGAAGCGGCCGTCGTGGACCGCCGGGGAACACCGGAAGACGATCTCCAGGTCGTCGCTCGCGGCGATCGCCCGTGCGGCGTCGGCCGCGGCTCGCAGTGCGGCCGCGCCATCCTCGGGGGCGATGGCGGGGAGATCGGCCGCGGGCGCGGCGCTGCCCTCCAGCAGCCCGTCATGCAACACCTTGCGCCAGGCGACTTCGAACTCGGAGAGCGCGACGGGGAACGGCAGCGACATCGGGTCGACCGGCACGGCCTCTTCAGCTTCGGCCTCTTCGCCGTCGGTGTCGCCGTCCTCGGTCGCGTCGGCTTCCGGCCCGGCTTCTGGCGAGGTCCCGGCGGCGGCCTCGCCGGCGTCCTCTTCGAGCGGCAGACCGAGGATTCCGGACCAGGTCTGCCGAACCAGATCGCGGCCATCGCGGGACTCGCCCAGAGCGGCCAGCGCCAGCACCTCGACCAGGCTCTTCGCGCCGTAGAGCGGCTCGATCAGAGGCTGGACGACGCTCGCCGTGCCATCGGTGGCGCGGGCGTCGCCCCAGCTCTCGAGGTAGTGGGCGAGTGGCACGTGCCAGCGCGCGAAGCGACTCGTTTCGTCGCGGTAGGCGCCGACGTGGATGACCGCGCCCGCGCTGCCCAGGCTCTCGAGAGCGGCGGAGAAGTCGAGGTCGGCGGGAGCGCTGTAGGCGGGGTTGGCGCCCAGAACCAGCAGACGGTCTACGGCGCCTTCGTGGATCGCCGCCGCCAGGGCGGCAAGATCCGCGTCGCTCGAAGTGCCGCTGTCGGGTGTCCGGTGGTAGGTCACCGTCGAGCCGGCGTTGCCGAGCGCAGAGTTCAGGGCGTAGACGGCGGCGTGGACGGCCTCCGGCTGGCGGTTGCCGGCGACGATCAGGCCGGCGCCCCGGTGGGCGAGCAGGTCCTGTGCCAGCGCGTCGACCCAGGCGTCGTCGATGTCCGCGGCCTGCGCGCCGGTATCGAGCGCCAATTCCAGGCCGTGCTCCGCGAGCGCGCTGCCGAGACGGGCGACGAAGGCCGCGACCCGGCCGCTTTGTACTCGCAGACGGTGGTCCGCGTTCGCCGAGGTGACCGAGTGGACGCCATCGACGGCGTAGTGCCGTAGCGGGCTGCCGCCGCCGTCCTCGTTCACGCGCCGCGCGCGAGAGTAACCGCGCAGGTTGCGGACGCTGTCGCCCTCGGTGCTGAGGAAGTCGGAATCCAGGGTCAGCAGGACCTGCGCGCGGTCCAGGTTGTAAAGGGGGTGGACGTGTTCACCGGCGGCGCGCGTCGTCCCCCGGTCGGCGTTCTCCTCGCTCACCGGCTCCCAGGACACCCAGCGTGCCTGCGGATAGCGGTCGAGAAGCGCTTCCTTGAGCCGGATCAGGGTCGGCGACGAAGAGGGCTCGGCGAGGATGGCGAAGCCCGTGCCGTCGGCAGCGGGGCCGAGGTCGCCTTCGGTCCAGGCGGCCACGAAGTCGTCCCAGGAAGACGCCTCGTCGCCGAAGCGCACTGACTTCGATCGGTCCGGGTCGTACAGGTCGAGCATGGAGGACTGGGCCCACACGCTCGAGGCGCCCTGCGAGAACGGATGGAGCTCGTTGCCTTCGACCTTGGTCGGGCGCCCCTCGTGACTCTCCACCAGCAGACCGAGGGCGTGGCTGCCGAACGGCATCGTGGTGGCGTAGGCCAGCGGAACCCCGGGGACCATGCCCTCCGGGGCGTCGACGTAGGGGACGATGTGCTCGACGGGGCGGCGGATGATGTCGCAGCCGGTCAGACCGGCGAGCGACGCCGTCCCACCCAGCATGGCGAGCACGCTGCGCCGGCTGACGCCGTCCCGCAAGAGCTCGGGCGGCGCTTCCGACCCGCCCTCCGGGAACTCCCGGTGCAGGAAATCGGCGGACCGGGAGTCTCCCTGGAGTTGCTCCAGGCTGCGCCAGTAGGTCTTGTCCGGCCGCTTGCCGTTGCCCGCGCTCACCGGTGGCACCCCGTGCAGTCCTCAGGCGGCGCGAGCGCCCGTTCCGCGATCGCCAGTTCGGCGAAGGAGTCGTGGTCTCCGGTCGGTATCCACTCCATGTCGGTCACCGCGTCGAGAGGACGCAGATGCGGACCCGGGTCGCGGTGACAGTCGAGGCACCAGCTCATGCTCAGGGACTCCGCCTGGTAGACGACTTCCATCTCGTGGACCGGGCCGTGGCAGGTTCCGCAGCCGACGCCGGCCCCGACATGGACGCTGTGGTCGAAGAAGGCGTAGTCGGGCAGGTTGTGGATACGCACCCAGCGCATCGGACGATCCTGCTCGATGCTCTTGCGAATCGGCTCCAGCAGCTCGCTGTCCCGGACAGCGACGTGGTGGCAGTTCATGCAGACCTGGGTCGGGGGGACGTTGGACACCGCCGACTCCTCGACCGAGGCGTGGCAGTAGCGGCAGTCGAGGCCGAGTTCGCCCACGTGGAGGGCGTGGCTGTACGGCACCGGCTGCGCCGGCCGGTAGCCGACGTCGGTGTACTCGGGCGAGAAGAAGTACCAGATGCCGCCCACGACGACGGTGCCGATCACCGGCAGGGCGACCGCCGCGTACAGCGGTAGCCTGAGGGTCCACTTGGGGAAGATCTGAGGCAAGTTTCCGTACCTTGAAGCAGGGTACGAAGCCCTGCCCGTCCTGCGGTCGCGCGGAGTGTACAGCGTGCTATCGAGGCGGTCAAAGCCCGGCGGCGGGATAGGGTCGGAGCATGTCCGAGGACCAGCTTCCCGATCCCGACGCGGGGGTTCAGGAGCCTGGCCGACACCCCCTGAGGCCCAGCCTGAACCCCTGGTTTCTCGCGGCGCTGGCGGGACTCGTCCTGATCCCTGCGATCAGGCCGCTGCTCCGGTTCGAGCCCGATCCGCCACAGGTCCTGCGGCAGTTGCCGCAGTGGCGGCTGGTCGACCAGAACGGAGAGGCGTTCGGCAGCGACGACCTGGCGGGCGAGGTCTACGTTGCCTCCTTTCTGTTCACGCGCTGCGCCACTGTCTGCCCGCGTCTGACCGCTTCGCTTCGTCGTTTGGAGCGCCGCTACCGAGAGGAGGGTGTCGAGGGCGTGAGGCTGGTCAGCTTCACGGTCGACCCGGAGTACGACACGCCGGAACGGCTCCGCGACTATGCAGGGAGCCGGAGCATCGACCTGGAGCGCTGGAGTCTCCTCACCGGCGCCGAACCAGAGGTGCGTTCGGTGGTCGTCGACGGTTTCGCCCTGCCCATGGGCGAGCGGCTGGACCTCGCCGGCGGTCTGGTCGACGTGGCCCACGCGGCGCGGCTGGCCCTCGTCGATCGCGACGGCGGTGTCCGCGGCTACTACGGCTCGGACGCCGTCGGCCTGGACGAGGTCTTCCACCGCACCCGGCAGGTGCTGGCGGAGTAGGACTTCAGACCTCGGGCGGCGGTTCCATCTCCAGGATCCACTGGCGGATCAGGGCCACTGCCTCGACATCGACCAGGCCGCGGCCCAGTTCGGGCATCATGATGCCGGGGTGCGTCGATTCGATCCGGTAGACGAGGATCGACTCGTCGGGCTTGCCGGGGACGACGCCGTACAGGCGATCGCCCGTGCCCTGACCAGCGGCCACCGGGTGCTTGTAGACGCCGAGCCTGGTCTGGTCCCGGTGTCCCTTGCGCAGGTCGAGGCCCGAAGTGCGGCCGCTGCCCGTCAGGTTGTGGCAGTGGGCGCAGTTGATGTCGAGCCAGGTACGCGCCCGCTCATCGACGCTGCCGGAGG
Organism: Holophagales bacterium; assembly: GCA_009837085.1. Taxonomy (GTDB): domain Bacteria; phylum Acidobacteriota; class Thermoanaerobaculia; order Multivoradales; family Multivoraceae; genus Multivorans. Next base: position 8,440 of record VXUF01000002.1, on the reverse strand, counting down.
GAGCGACGTCCCAGACCGGCGCGCGCGGAGCCTCTGTGGCCGGCGGCGCTCCGTGAAGAAAGCCGATGCGCCGCCATCGCTCGAGCTGGTTTTCCCGAAGGGTCGTTCCGTCCTGGTCGGGGTAGGTGTACTCCCGGTTCAGTTGCGCAGCCTGGGGCCCGATCGGAAGCACGCGCTCGCCGTCCGTTCGGTGGCAGGTCTTGCACTGATTCGCGTTCGGCACCCGGTACGTGTGCTCGATCCTCGCGCCTCCGGCATCGACCCATGACACGTCGAGCGGTCCGCCGACGATCGCCAGGTCGGCGTCGGTCAGCTCGGCGTTCCAGATGTACGGCAGGCCCACCCAACCACCCTCCTCGTGGATGAGCAGCCTGGTCTCCAGCGGCCGCAGGTCTTCTTCGGGAACCCTGAAGTCCGTCGGGTAGGCGAAGGTTTTCGAGATGACCGTGCCGACGGGGAACTCGAACGGGCCCTCTTCGCGGTAGAGCGCGGGTTCGACGTCGCCGTCAGGCCCTTCCGGCAGGCGCACGAAGCGGAACTTCAGCGCGTAGTCCGAAAACAGTGCGGTGTTCAGGTCGTAGGGCTCGACGCCTGCGGCCGGGATGTGGCTCGCCAGCTCTCCGGCGAACAGTCCCCAGGCTGAGAGTTTCTCGGGGTATCTCGCGAACGGTCCCTGGCCGGAACCGCCTTCCCCGGCCCCGCAGCCCGCGAGCGCGGCGAGCGCCAGTGCCGCGGCTGCGAGTCTACGGAGCGCCACCGGTCGCCGCGCCGAGGTCGACCGGCTGGGGCACTGCCGGCAGCGCGCCCTGATGTGCCGCCAGGTCCGTGCTCACGTTCGGCTCACCGCCCGCGAAGACGGAACCGAGATCGAGATTCACGAAGTCGGCGTCGCCGTTGTTCTCGATGTACAGCCGCAGGTCCGCGGGCACTTCGCCCTCGACCAGCTTGTCCGGGTTCGAAACGCCGTCCCAGACGATGTCCGGGAATGCGCCGCCGGCGAGAGCGACGAAGGCGTCCGCGAAGTCGCCGTTCGGGCTGTCGCCGCCGCCGATGAACTCGTTGTCGTGAATGTAGACCCCCTCGGTGTAGGGGTCGTAACCGGGATCGTTGTAGGTGCGACCGGTCGAGAGGTAGGAGATGACCGCCAGGTTCGAGTTCTGGTTGTTGTGGATCCGGTTCTCGAACAGCTCGACGTTGTCGCTCGCCATCACGATGACTCCCGAGCCTGCGGGGATCGTCGACACGATCGCGCCTTCCTTGCCGAAGTTCGGCAGGTTGTTGTCGACGATGTCGTTGTCGTAGACGCGGGCGTCGCGGCCGTCCTTCACCGGCAGTTCCGGCAGCGAGAAGACGAGCAGGCCGCCGGTGTTGCCGTGCGCCCGGTTGCCGTAGACATCGGCGCCGGTCGTGTTCTCGATCTCGATGCCGGCCACGTTCTCCCAGGCCTCGTTGCGCCGGACGACGACATTGGCGGACTGCCCGACGTAGATGCCGGCGTCCGAGGCGCCCCGCACCCGGCTGTCCTCGATCAGGACGTTCGTGACCTGGACCGGGTAGAGCCCGTAGGCGCCGTTGTTCGTGTCGGGCCCGTTCGTCCATTCGACCCGGACACTGCGGAAGGCGGCACCGGTGGTGCCCTCCACCTTGATGCCGTCGCCTCTGGTGTTCTCGACTCCGAGGTTCTCGACCGTGAAGTCGTCGGCGGTGGCGAGGACTCCCTCGCCGCCCGTCCCCGGGGCCTGCGACGAGAAGTCGAGAATCGTCTCGTCCATCCCCTGGCCGCGGAGGGTGACGCCCTCGACGTCGAGGGACAGGGTGGCGTCGAGTTCGAAGCGTCCGGCCGCGAGTTCGATGACCGCTCCGGGCTCGGCCGTCAACAGCGCTTCCTGGAGCGTCCGGTGGTCGTTGTCTCCCGGACGCAGCGTGCCGTCTTCCTGCGCGCATGCGGCAAGCGTGAGCAGGCAGACCGAGGTGCAGAGGCAGTGTGCCCAAATGGCAGAGGGGTGCTTCATGACGGGGGTTCCATCTCCGGGTCGTTACCTGGCCGGTCAAGTCATGCCATCATAGCCCCGAAGGGGGAGAGTCCATGGCGCGGAAGATCGCTGTCGCAGGAGCACTCGTCGCCGGCCTCGCGGGTTCGGCGTCCGCGTGGGACGATGGACCGGTTCCCGAGCCGGAACCGATCGGCACGATGAGCGAACTGATGATCAAGCTCATGTATCCGGCGTCGGACGCCATCCTCTACGTCGAGAGCCGGGCCCCGACCAACGAGGTCGAGTGGAACGAACTACAGGCGCAGGCGCTCCTCCTCGCCGAGTCGGCCAACCTGATCATGATGCCGAGCCGCGTGGTCGGCGACCGCGACGAGTGGATGCGCGATGCCCGGTTGATGTTCGATGCCGGCGCCGCGGCCTACGAGGCGGCCCTTGAGCAGGACCTTGACGCGCTGATCGCCTTGAACGAGCAGGTCTACATGTCCTGCGTCGTATGTCATCGCCGCACCCGGCCGGACTACGGGAAGAACTACAAGCGCTTCGACGATCCACCTGCCGAGGCCCTTCCTCCCGGGGAAGAAGCCTCTTCCGCGGGAGAACATCGGGCGCCATAGGCGGCCGTCCCGGCCGTCGCGCCGGTGACGCTGCTACGATGGCGCGCTCAACTCCAGGAGGTCGGAACGTGAACTTGATCGAAGCTCGCAGGCATTCGGTTCGGTGCGGGGCGTTACTGCTCGCGGCCGCGGTCTTTCCCGTCGGACTCGCCGCGGACGATTCCAACGCTGACGTCTGGGACCGGGTCGAACACCACACGGCGAAGAACGGCGCGGTCGGCATCCACTACGTCACCCTCGGCGAGGGCGAGCCGGTCCTCTTCATCCACGGGTTTCCCGACATCTGGTACAGCTACCGGCACCAGATGGCGGCGCTCGAGGCAGACTTCCGCGCGGCGGCGATGGACCTCCGCGGCTACAACCGGAGCGACCAGCCGAAGCGCGTCGAGGACTACGCCATGCCTCACCTGCTGGCGGATGTGGCGGCCGTGGTCGAGGATCTCGGCGCGCCGATCAACCTGGTCGGCCACGACTGGGGCGGGGCGATCGCCTGGCGTTTCGCGATCGAGAATCCGGACAAGGTGAAGCGGTTGGTCATCATGAACCTCACCCACCCCCGCGGCTACGCGAACGTGATCGCGAACGCGACCGAGGAGCAACGTCGCAACGTGCAGTACGCCCGCAACTTCGCGTCGTCCGAGCCGGACGGCAGCCCGGTGCCGGAGGGGCTGCTCGGCCGCTACGAGAGCGAGGGCGAGAAGGTGGCCGGCCACTACCGCGAGGCGTTCTCCCGCTCCTACTGGGACGGCATGCTGAACTACTACCGGGCGAACTACGGCGGTGTCGCGGCCGGCGGCGAGCTGCCGAACCTCAAGATGCCGGTCCTCCAGTTCCACGGCCTGAAGGACACGGCGGTGGACAAGGACGGACTCAAGAACACCTGGGACTGGGTCGACCGCGACTACACCCTGGTCACGGTTCCGACGGTCGGCCACTGGGTCCAGCTGGAAGCCGCGGACCTCGTCTCGAACACGATGCGCGCCTGGCTGCTGGCCAGGCAGTGAGGGCGCCACAGGAGATCGCAGCATGTCGATGACACAGCAAGCCAGGCATTCCCTTCCGATCTTCCTGGCAGTTGCCGTGGCGGCCGTCCTCGTCCTGGCCTGCGCACCGGCTGAAGCGCCGGCGGGGGATGCGGCGGCCGGCGCGCCGGCCGCGGCGGAGAGCGAGCCGGGACGCGAGTACTACGAGATCCGTCGCTACCGCCTGGCCGACGAGGACAGCCGGCAGAGCGTCCTCGCCTACCTGGAGAACGCTCTGGTGCCGGCGCTCAACCGGGCCGGGATCGACAGGGTGGGCGTGTTCGGAGTCGAGCCGCCCGCCGAGGCGGACGAACCGGTCGAGCCGGTGGATGCTCTCTCCCTGTGGGCGATCATCGCATTCCCCACGATCGAGGACTTCACGGCGATGAAGTCGACGCTCGAGGCCGACGCCGAGTACCTGGAGGCCGCGGCGCCGATGTACGCGACTCCGAGGCAGGAGCCCATCTACGAGCGCCTGGAGAGCTGGTTCCTGCGGGCCTTCAAGGGTATGCCGGTGATGGAGCTGCCGCCCCAGACCGCGGCGGGAGAGGACCGGATCTTCGAACTGCGCCTGTACGAGAGCCACAACGAGGAGACGGCCCGCCGCAAGGTCCACATGTTCGACAACGGCGAGATCGACGTCATGCAGGAAGTCGACATGGCGCCCCTCCTGTTTGGCGAACTCCTGATCGGCGAGGACGTGCCGGCCCTGGTCTACATCCTGTCGGCGTCCGACATGGAGGCGCACCGCGAGCGCTGGCAGGCGTTCGGCGGCCACCCCGAGTGGATCCGTATGCGCGACATGGACTACTACAAGGGGACCGTCTCGCGCATCGAGAACGTGTTCCTGCGACCTACCGCGTTCTCCCAGATTTAGAGGTCGCCGCTTCGCGGCCGGCTACTCGTCCGTGCCGGCTTCGGCGGCGCTGCCTGGCCAACGCACCCAGTAGCCGTCGGCCCAGACCAGGTCCTCGTTGAAATCGGTGCCTCGGAACGCGCCGATCTCGTAGGTGGACTGCGGCTGTTCGGTGCTCGAGCCGTCGCGCCCGCCGCTCCAGATGCCGATGACCTGGGTGCCGAGGAGTTGGTCCGAACCGGCGAAGCCGAACCGGTAGGGGTTGTTCCAGCCGTCTCGTTCGGGTACGTCCTGCAGGTAGAAGAACGTGTTCGACGGACGGAGCAGGGCGGAGAGGTCCGCGTGGGAGAAGTCGGGATAGGTGAATTCGCTCCAGCTGAACGTGGCGGTCGTGCTCGAGCCGGCAGCCGCGGCGCTGACCTGGTCGGTCAGCCACTGCATCCAGGCGGAGCCGACGGCCTTCATGTCGGCCTGGGTGCGGGTCTGGTTCGCGTTCTGCAGCCCGGTCATCAGGTTCGGCACCAGCAGCGCGGAGATGATGCCGATGATCGCCACGACGATCAGGAGTTCGATCAGGGTGAAGCCGGCTTGGCGGCTATGGGAGCGCGCTCCGGTCATCTTCGTGCTCCTTGGGTTGAAGTTCAGGTCCGGCCGCGGCGTAGTGGGGCGCTTCGCCGGCGGCTTACAGGATGATACGGGGCGGAGGGCCACGGCGTCCAAGCGGCCGGGCGCCGCCGTCCGCCCGCAACCTCCAGCGGGAGGGCTTACTCTTTCCGTACCTGTAGGATACGCCCGTTCGGCAGTACGCTCGAGTGGGTCTGGTGGACTTCAGCCTCTACGACTTCGATCCTGCGATCTACGACGAGATGTTCGTCGCGGAGGGGGAGCCGCGCGAGCACTGCCGGGCAGTCGTCGAGGCGCTCAGGGAACTGCCCGACGATGACCTGAGCACGATCCAGGAACGAGTGACGCGCTCGTTTTCCCAGGAGGGGATCACGTTCACCGTCTACGGCGACGAGGAGGCGGAGGAGCGGATCATCCCGATCGACTGCGTGCCGCGCCTGCTCGCCCTGGCGGAATGGCGGGAACTCGAGGCCGGTCTCGTGCAGCGAATCAGGACGCTGAACCTGTTCCTGGCCGACGTCTACGGCGACTGTCGCATCGTCAGGGACGGCGTGATTCCGGCCGACGTCATCCTCGGCTGCCCGCAGTACCGGCTGGCGATGCGGGGGGTCAGCGTGCCCAATGACGTCTGGGTGACGATCTGCGGCACGGACATCGTGCGCACCCACGAGGGCTTCATGGTGCTGGAGGACAACTTGCGCGTGCCCTCGGGCGTGTCCTACATGATCGCCAATCGGAAGGCGGTGAAGGCCGGTCTGCGCCTGCTCTACCGGCGTTCCCGTGTTCAGGACGTCGAACAGTACGGCAGCCTGTTGCGGCAGACCCTCTGCGAGCTGTCGCCCGGCGGCCGCCCGGATCCGTGCCTGGCGTTGCTCACTCCCGGCACCTACAACTCGGCGTTCTACGAGCACATGTTCCTGGCTCACGAGATCGGCGCCGAGCTCGTCGAAGGGCAGGACCTGCTGGTCAACGACGGGTTCGTCTACATGCGGACGACCTCCGGCCTGCGGCGCGTCGACGTGATCTACCGCCGCGTGGACGACGATTTCCTTGACCCGCTCGTCTTCCGCGAGGACTCCCTGCTGGGCGTACCGGGCCTGATGAACGCGTTCAAGCGTGGCAACGTGGCCCTGGCCAACGCTCCGGGGACGGGCGTCGCCGACGACAAGAGCGTTTACGCCTACGTCCCGGACATGGTGCGCTACTACGTGGGCGAGGAGCCGCTCCTCCAGAACGTCGACACCCGCCTCTGCCGACGGCCCGAGGACCTCGAGTACACCCTGGACAACCTGGAGCACCTGGTGGTCAAGCGGGTCGGTGAGTCGGGTGGTTACGGCATGCTCGTCGGTCCGCACTCGACGCCGGAGGAGCGGGACGAGTACGCGAAGACGCTCCGGGCCGATCCCGCGGACTTCATCTCGCAGCCGACCCTGGCGCTGTCGCGCTCGCCCTGCCTGGTCGAGGGTCACGCGGAACCGCGCCACGTCGACCTTCGCCCCTTCGTGCTGACCGGGAACGAGACCCGCATCGTGCCCGGGGCGTTCTGCCGGGTCGCCCTGCGAAGGGGTAGCCTCGTCGTCAATTCGAGTCAGGGCGGCGGCGGCAAGGACCTCTGGGTGGTCGACCTCTGATGCTCTCGCGCAGCGCCCAGGGGGTGTACTGGATGGCCCGCTACCTGGCGAGGGCCGGCTATCTGAGCCGCCTGCTGGAGTTGCAGGTGCAGTTTCTGGTCGACCGCTCGGTCGAGGAAATCCACTTCGGCTGGAAACGCATCTACGGGTGCATGAAGCGGTTTCCGCCACCGGGTGAGCAATTCCTGCCGGAGACGGACGAGTTCGCATTGGCGGACGCCTTCACGTTGGCGGACGACCTGACCTTCGAGCGATCGAACCCGGATTCGGTGTGGAGCGCCATCGCGGGCGGGCGCGAGAACGCGCGCCAGATGCGTCACTGCATCAGCGGCGAGATGTGGACCTGCCTGAACTCCGCCTGGCTGCGGATGCGGGATCTCGAGGCCGTCGATATCTGGAGGACGCCTGAGGTCTTCTACGCACAGACCCGCAGCGAGATCCACAACTTCGTCGGCGTCGCGGATGCCACGATGTACCGTGGCGCGGCCTGGCGGTTCATGCGCCTCGGTCGGGCCATCGAGCGGGCGCAACTCGCGGTGTCCCTGCTGCTGGCCCAGATCGACCTCAGCCGGCGCACGGAGAGGCGAACGCTGGGCTGGGCGAGCATGCTGCGCACCCACCACGCTCTGGAGGCCTACGGTCGGGTCCACGGGATCGAGATGACGCCGGACCGGGTGCTGGATCTGCTGGTCGCCGATCCGTCCCTCCCCGGCTCCGTGCTGGCCACCGTGCAAGCCGCGGCGACGGAACTCGAGGGCCTGGGCGCCGGACCTGGCGTCGAGGCCGACGCTGCCGCCCGGCGGTTGGCCGGGCGGGCCGAGGCGCTCATCCTCTACGATTGGCCGGAAGCGTCAGCGCCCGAAGAACTGCTCGAGCGTGTCAACCAGTCCGCCCGCGATCTGCACGACGCCGTGCTCGGCGCCTTCGTCGACTACGCGATCGAGGATTCTCCACTGCGGTGACATCTACCCGCCCGCTCCGTTACGACGTTGAGCATCGAACGAGATACGAGTACTCGGACAGCGTCCGCGGCTGTGTTCTGCTGCTCTGCCTGCAGCCGACCCGAACATCGGGCCAGACGGTGCGGCGCTTCGAGATCGAGACGATCCCGGCAGCGTCCCTGAGTCCGGAGCAGGATTGCTTTGGCAATCGCCGCCACGTGCTCAACCTTCATCGGCGGCACGAGGAGCTTGTGATCACGTCCCGGTTCCGGGCGGAAGTTCCCGTGACGTCGAGCGTGAACGCGGTCGGCGACTGGGAGGGCATGCAAAGCGTCGGCCAGCTTCCGGAGTACTGGCACTTCGTCGAGCCCAGCGCGCTCGCGCGGTCGTCCCCAGCGCTCGAGGACTTCGTCCGCAGCGAGGGGTTTCGCGCGGAGAACGGTCCGATGGCGAGCCTGGTCGGTCTGGCCGACGGGATCCGCGAACGCTTCGAGTACGAGCCGGGCAGCACGGCGGCCGATTCGCCCATCGAGCACCTGCTGGAATCGGGTCGGGGCGTGTGCCAGGACTACGCCCACCTGATGATCGCGATCGCCCGTTCCTGGGGCATCCCCTCCCGCTACGTCTCCGGCTATCTCCACAACACGGGGCGGGCCGGGGAGCGAGTGACGGCCGGCGCCAGTCACGCGTGGGTAGAATGCTGGCTGCCGGGGGCCGGTTGGGTCGGCTTCGACCCAACAAACACGACCTTCAGCGAT
>VXUF01000033.1 GCA_009837085.1 Holophagales bacterium | reverse complement strand
GGTCAAGGGGGTGGGGCGTCAGGGCCAGGCAGCGGGCACCCGCAGGGAGTTGGTCGACTCCGACGTCGGCCCATAGCTGAATCCGAAGGAGGCTTCCGGCGGAGGCTCGGAGAGCACGAGGATGGCCGGGTCGGGCGGTGCCCGGGGAGAGAAGCAGGGACGCGGCGCCGGCGGCTTCGGCGGATCGGGCGATGGCGCCGAGGTTGCCCGGATCCTGGATGCCGTCGGCGTAGAGATGAAGGCCAGGAAGACGAGCGGAGCCTGAGCCTTCAACGGCGTTCCAGGTGCGAGGCGGTTCGGCGATGGCGGCGATTCCCTGGGGAGCGTCCGCGTCCGCCTGCTCGCGGAGGCGTTCGGGGTCGATCGAGGTCGCGCGGGTACCGGACTGGCGTTCGATGCGGTCGACGAGCGCGGTGTGCAGAGCCCGGTAGGCGGGGGTGACCAGGAGGTGGCGCAGGGTGAGACCGGCGTCGGCGGCGGCCGTTGCCAGGTGCGGGCCCTCGAGCAGAAGGAGATCCGTGTTTCTGCGTCCGTGGCTGCTGCGCAGTCGACGGATCGTTCTGACCTGTGGGTTGCCCGGGCTGCGGATCATGGTGTGGCGATGTTATGGATCGGCGCAGGCGAGGTAAGGAGTCGGCAAGCGTGGATCTTGCCGTGGAACTTGCTAGTGTCGCGCCCCATGCTGAGGCCCGCGAGCGGAACGCGCCGGTTGTTCACGTCCGAATCGGTGACCGAAGGACATCCCGACAAGGTCGCGGACCAGATCTCGGACGCCGTCCTCGACGCGGCCCTGAGCCGCGATCCGGAGGCCCGGGTAGCGTGCGAAACGCTGGTGAGCACGGATCTGGTGCTGCTCGCGGGCGAGATCACGGTTCGTTCCGGCGGCTCCGAGATCGACTTCGAGTCGGTGGCCCGGAAGACCATCCGGGACATCGGCTACACGGAGACCGGGGTTGGCTTCGCCGCTGACGACTGCGAAGTGCAGGTCCGGCTCGATCCCCAGTCTCCGGACATCGCCCTTGGCGTCGACACCGGTGGAGCGGGTGACCAGGGATTGATGTTCGGCTACGCCTGCCGGGAGACCGAGGAACTCATGCCGTTGCCGATCCAGCTCGCGCACGCGCTGACCCGGCGTCTCGCCGAACTGAGGCGCTCGAGCGAAGCCGACTGGCTGCGGCCGGACGGCAAGTCCCAGGTCACGGTGGAGTACGGGGAGAACGGGTCGCCACTACGCGCGCACACGATCGTCGTCTCGACACAGCATGCGCCGGGCGTTGCCATGGACGAGATCCGCAGGTTCGTGCGGGAACTCGTGGTCCGGCCGACGATGCCTGCCGACCTGTATCGCGAGAACGGCACGCAAGAAACGAAGCTCCTCGTCAATCCGACTGGCCGGTTCGAGGTCGGCGGTCCGCAGGGGGACTGCGGGCTGACAGGGCGGAAGATCATCGTCGATACCTACGGCGGCGTCGGCCACCACGGCGGTGGCGCGTTCTCCGGCAAGGACCCGACCAAGGTGGACCGCTCCGCCAGCTACATGGCCCGTTACGTGGCGAAGAACCTCGTGGCGGCCGGCCTGGCCGATCGACTGGAGGTGCAACTGGCGTACGCCATCGGTGTCGCCAAGCCGGTTTCGGTCCATGTGGACTCCTTCGGCACCGCCCGCGAGGGGCTCTCCGACCGGCTCCTCGAGGAGATCGTCGTGAGTGAGTTCGCCCTCGAGCCGCTCGCGATCATCGACGAACTGCACCTGCGTCGGCCGCGCTACCTCCAGACCGCGGCCTACGGCCACTTCGGTCGGTCCGAGTTCCCTTGGGAACAGGTGGACCGGGTTCCCACTCTTCGCCGCGCGGTCGCCTGACCGGAGACCGCTAGGTCCGCACGCCCAGGAACAAGTAGAGCGCCAGCGTCGCGAACAGCGCATTGGGGCTCCAGGCGGCGATCAGCGGCGGCAGGGCCTCGGACTGGCCCAGCGTTGTGAAGACGCTGATCACGGTGTAGTACACGATGCCTACGACGATCGAGATACCAATGCCGTAGAGCGCGCCCTGGCGGCCCAGGCGGAACGCGAAGGGCAGCGCCACCAGCGCCATCACCAGGCTCACGACAGGCATGGCGGTCTTGTTGTGGAGCTGCATCTCCAGGTCCGGCACGTCGGTCCCCGCCGCCACGAGTTCGTCGATGTGACGCCGGAGTTCGAACCGGTTCATCTGCTCGGCGTACTTCACCTCGGTGTTGAAGAACTCGGGCTCTTCCGGCAGGTCCACCGGTTGCGGGCCGGCGAATCGCTGACTGCTGGTGATCGTCAGACCGTCGAACTCCCGGATCCAGGCGTCCACCAACTCCCAGCGGCCACCGCCGTCTCCGGGTACGTATCGGGCCGCGGCCGCGTAGAGGCGCCGCGTCAGCCGGTGCTGCGCGTCGAATCGGAACACCTGAAGCCGTCTCAGCGTAGCTCGGTCGGCATCGTAGTGCCGGTAGTTGTAGATGTAGCCGCCGTTCCCTTCCTGGGCGAAGCGCCACTGCCGATCCGCGCGGTGGTAGCTCTTGACGGGGCCGGCGTTGCCCCGAATCCGATCCCTCAGTTCGACGACCTTCGCGTTCGAGGCCGGCAGCACAGAGTTTTCCAGCGCCGCGCTCAGGAGGGCGACGCCGACCGCCGCGAGCAGCGCCGGCACCGCGAGTCGGAACAGGCTGAAGCCAAGCGCCTTGGCGGCGACGACTTCGTTGCGCTGCGAAAGCAGGCCGAAGGTGACGAGAGTCGTGACCAGAACGAGGACAGGCGCGTTGTCGTAGAAGACCTGGAGGGAGAGGTACGGGTAGTACTCGAAGAAGACGCTGGAGGGAACGTCGTTCCGGAGCATCTCGTCGACAAGTTGAGTGAAGTCGGAGACGATGAAGACGGCCAGGGCGGCGACGATCGTGACAGCCAGTACCCGTACGAAGACGCCGAAGATGTAGCGGTCCAGAACTCCGGGGAAGCGGAAACCTGGCGGCTCCATCCGCACCTTCAGGCGCGCGCGGGTGGGGGAGGAGGCCTGCGACTGCGGCTGGGCAAGCGCCAGTCTGTGCTCGAGGGCGCGCCGACGGCGTCCCCGGACTTCCCGCAGCCGCCCGAGGCGGACCAGCCGCCGCCACAGGTGGTCCCGCGTGAACCGGTCGACGGCGCTGATCATCAGGCTCTTGTCCCGGTTCCGGCGCCACAGCAGGAAGGTGCCGAGAACGCTCAGGATGATGTTCGGCGCCCACATTGCCAGCCAGGGTGGCAGTTGGCCGCTCGCGGCCGCCTCCTCGCCGTTCCCCAGCAGGACGTAGTAGAAGAGGAAGATGCCAACCGACACGAGGAAGCCGGATGAGCGTCCGCCCCGCCGGTTCCGGAAGCCGAGCGGAATGCCGTAGAGGCCGAACACGAAGCAGGCCGCCGGTATGGCGAACTTCTTGTGGATCTCGACCAACGCCCTGTTCCGCTCTGACGGTGTCCTTCCGGGCTCCGCGGCCCGTTCGAAGAGCTCCGCGAGGGTCATGGACCGAACGTCCTTCGCCAGCACGAGACGCTCCTCGTGCCGGAAGAGGCCGTCCTCGAGCGCGATGTTGGCGTCCCTGAGTCGCTGGAGGCGGTAGGCGCCAGGGTCGTTCGTGTCGACTTCATGTACATCGGCGACACCGAAGCGCAGGACCGCCTGGCCGGTGGCCTGGTTCAAGTTGATCTGCCCGGTCTCGCCCACGATCACCTGCTGTTCCGGACCCGGCACCGCGTCGGCGAGGAAGACGCCTCGCCATCCGTCGCCGTTCTCGGGCGCCTCGAAGACGTAGAGGACGCGATCCTGAAGCTGGTCGTAGAACACCTTCGGCTTCACCTGCTGACTGACGTTTCGGGTCAGGATCGACAGGCGCAGCTCGCTGATCGCCTTGTTTCCCGCGGGCAGCGTGACCGTCGTCAGGTAGCCGGTGGCACCGGCCAGCACCAGACTCATCAACAGGATCGGTCGGTAGATCGCCCACAGGCTGATGCCTGATGCCCTCATTGCCACCAGCTCGCTGTCCGCCGCCAGGCGGCCGATCGCGATGAGGATCGCGAACAGGAAGGCCATAGGGATCGTCAGGACGACGATGTGCGGCAGGCTGTAGGCCAGTAGCTGCAGCGCGACCGCGGCCTCCACGTTCCGGCCGATGATCAACTCCGCGTACTGGAAGAGCTCCTGCATCAGGGCCAGGAAGGTGAACACCAGGAGCCCGAGAACGAGCGGGCCCGTGGTTTCGCGGAGGATGTAGCGGTCGAGGAGTCGGTACATCGCGGTTGCCGACACCATTCTGACTCATCGGTCGCCGTGCCGGGTTGCCTTGCTGGTGTTTACATAATAGACATTATCAGACGTCGGCACCGCCCAAAACCGTACAACCACGGCAACGGCCCCGACAAAGCCTGCCCGCAGGCCTCTACAGCCCGGGCGACTCGTCCCGGCTGCGACGAAGCTCGGCCAACAACTCCTCGAGAGCCGAAATGAGGTCCTTCTCTTCGACGACTTCCTGTCTGAAGCTGAGCGATACGCTGAACCGCTCATCGACCGACCGGAACCGGAACACATGAGCCTTCCTCTCCGGGTCCTGCACGGTGTCGGCCGGTTCTGCCGTCGGCGACTCCTCGTCCTGGTCCGCACGGGATCGGTGCTTCCGGACCTCGGCGCGCACCTTCGCCCGCGTGAGCCCAAGCTCCGCGATGCGCTCGAGCATCCGGATCATCGAAGCCTCGGTGTCGAGCTTCATCACTTCGAGCAGAATGGACTTGGTCGACGCGACTCCGAGCTCGATTGCGGTTTCGCGCACGGTCCCGGGCATGCGCAGGAGCCCAAGGGACTCCGTCACGCTGACCCGGGACCGGCCGACCGCCGCGGCGACCCGATCGTGCGTGTAGCCATGGCGCTCAACCAGGGTTCGCAAACCCTCCGCCTCCTCGAAGGGCGTCAAATCCGCCCGCTGGAGGTTCTCGACGAGGGCGATCTCCAGAGCGTCCCGTGGCGAGACGTCCATTTCGATCAACGGGATCTCTCCAAGTCCAGCTCGCCGAGCCGCCCGGTAGCGGCGCTCGCCGGAGATGATCCGGTACCTGCGGTGAGTCGTCGTCCCGTCCGGGCCGACCTGGTCGACCGGACGCGCCAGGATGGGCTCCAGAACGCCTCGGTCGCGAATCGAAGCGGTCAGGCCGTCGAGGCTTCCGAGGTCGCGCCGCGGTTGCTCCGGATCGGGTTCGATCCTGGCCAAAGGGACCATTCGGCCGACCGCGCGTCCGGCCGAACGGCGGACCTCCCCGAAGGTCTGTAGTGCGTCGTGTCCGGTCTCGCCTTCCGTCGTCGGCATGGGCCGGCTACATCTCGTACTTGCCCAACGTCTTCGGGTCGAGCTCCTCCAGCCACTTCCTCATCTTCTTCTCGTCCGTTCCCGCCGTGGGGGCCTGGCCGGCGCCGTCTCCCTCGTCCTGGTCGGACTGCTTGACGCGGGCAAGATCGGCCACGGATTGCCGGACGAAGAGTGGCGCACCGGCGCGCAGGGCCAGGGCGATGGCGTCGCTCGGCCTTGCGTCGAGCAGACGGTGCTCGCCCGTGCGTTCGACGAGCTCGACCACCGCCAGGAAGGTGTTTCCTTCAATCGCCCTGACGACCACTTCGATGACCTCGGCTCCCACCAGGTCGAGGGCGTTCTTCAGCAGGTCGTGAGTCATCGGCCGGCCCGGATCCCTGCCCTCGATCGCGAGTTGAATGGCGCCCGCCTCGAAGATGCCGATCCAGATCGGAACGACCGAACTCTCGTCCGGGTCGCGCTCGTGCAGCCGCAGGATCACGATCGGCTGGTTGGAGTTCGGCTCCATCATCAGGCCATGGACCTCGGCCGGGATCTTCCGATCCTCGGTTTCCTTCCCGGTAGACCGGGCCTTGACCTCGTCCGCCGCCATCCTGGTCATCCTACGCGACGGTCGAGGACTTCGCCCATCAGGGAGTGGTCGTAGGCCTGAAGTGTCCGCACTCGCACCAGCGAACCCACTTCCGCAGGCCGCTCGGAGACGGGGAAGTGGACGATCCGGTGACAGTCCGTGCGTCCCGACTGGTGTCCGGCACGCCGGCTCCAGCCGGTAACGAGGAGGTCGCACTCCGAACCCACGAGTTCCTCGTTCAGCGCACGCTGGATCGCGGACTGGGTCTCAAGGACGCGCTGCAGCCGCTTGTCGGCGACCTCGCGCGGCACCTCGTCCGACGCCGGCAGCCGGATCGCCGCGGTGTTCGGTCTGGGGCTGTACTTGAATGCGAACACCGTCGCAAAGCGCACGGTCTTCACCAGTTCCAGGGTGCTCTCGAAGTCCTCTTCGGACTCGCCCGGGAAACCGACGATCAAATCGGTCGACAGGGCAAGTCCGCTGCGGGCCGCTCGCAGGCGGTCCACCAGCCCAAGGTACTCCTCCACGGTGTAGCCCCTGCCCATCCGGCGCAGCACGCGGTTCGATCCCGACTGCACGGGCAGGTGAAGGTACGTCGAGATGTTGGCGTGACGGGCGACGGCGTGAATCATCCGGTCGGTGAAGTCGCGCGGATAGGAAGTGACGAAGCGCAGGCGCTTCAGGCCTGGCAGGACGGCTGCTGCGTCCAGCAGGTCGGCGAAATCCCAGGCGCGGCCACTGCCGAGCGGGGGCTCAGGTTCGCGCCAGTGATTCACGGTCTGGCCCAGGAGTTCGACCTCGAGAAAGCCGTACTCCAGGAGGTGTTCGATCTCGCGGAGAATGTCCGCCATCGGTCGGCAACGCTCCGGTCCCCGGGTGTTGGGAACGACGCAGAAGGTGCACCGTTTGTTACAACCCTCGATGATCGTGACCATGCCCTTGTAGGCGGTGTCGCGGCTGATCGCCTCGAAATCGTACGGGCGTTCTTCCGGGAAGCCGACCGCCAGTACGCGCTCGCCGTTGCGGCTGCGTCCGAGAACCGAGCCGATCTCCCCTACCCGGCCGGTACCGACGACGAAGTCGAGATCGGGAATCCGGCGCAGCGCTTCCTCACCCTCCTGCTGAGCGACGCAGCCGCAGAATCCGATCCTGAGGCTGTCGTGGTCGCGCTTGAGCAGCCGGTACTCCCCCAGCCGGGAGTACGCCTTCTGGGCCGCCTTCTCGCGGACCGAGCAGGAGTTCAGAAGGATCACGTCGGCCTCCTCGAGCGTGCGCGTCGGCAGCAGGACCTGCTGCATCAACTGGCCAGCCATCCGCTGACTGTCCAGCTCGTTCATCTGGCAGCCCCAGGTCTCGATGTAGAAGCGCTCCACGAGGCGGAGACTACTACTCCCGAAGGCCGGGAAGCTGCACGCCGGCGACGCCGACGCCGCGGTGCTACGTGGAGGAGGCTTGGGCGTCGGCGAGTAGCTCCCGGACTTCGCCGGCGGTCGAAGCGGCGACGCAACGTCTCGCCAGCTCCTCCGCGTCGCCGATGTCCACCGCGCGAACCACTTCCTTGGTCAGCGGGATGTTCCGGGGGCTCATCGAGAGTTCACGCAGGCCCAGACCAAGCAACAACGGCACGCACTCGGGACTGGCGGCCATTTCACCGCAAAGGGCCACCGGCACCCTCTGCCTGCGACCGGCTTCGACCACGAGCTGGATCATGCTCAGGATGGCCGGATGCAACGGCTGGTAGAGGTTGGTCACCTGCTCGTTCGTCCGGTCGACGGCCAGCGTGTACTGGATCAGGTCGTTCGTGCCGATCGAAAGGAAGTCGACCTCGGCGGCGAGCTGCCGGGCGATCAGAACCGTCGCCGGCACCTCCACCATGGCGCCGATCTCGACATCCCGCCTGTGATCGATTCCCTCGGCCTCGAGTTCCGAGCACACATCGGCACAGAGGCGACGCAGGGTCCGGATCTCCTCCACCGCCGTCACCATCGGGACCATGATGCGCAAGTTGCCAGCGGACGCCGCGCGAAACAGGGCGCGCAACTGGCTGCGGAAGATGTCCGTGCGGGCCAGCGTCAGGCGGATGCCGCGGAGGCCGAGAACCGGGTTCTCCTCCTCCTGTTCCTGGAGCCCGCGTGCCGCCTTGCCTCCGCCCAGGTCGAGCGTGCGCACGACGACGGGATGAGGTGCGAGAGCTTCCAGAAGGCCCCGGACGACGGCCAGATACTCCTCCTCCGTGGGAAGCTCCGGGCTCTTCTCGAGATACAGGAACTCGCTCCTGTAGAGACCGATACCGGCGGCTCCGAAGCGCTGCACGTCCTCGAACTCCTCGGGAAGCTCCACGTTGGCGAGTAGTTCGACTCCAACTCCGTCACGGCTTCGGGCCGGCAGCTTTCTCGCTGCGGACGTGAGCACCTCCTCCTTCTGCCGACGGCGGCGTTGAAGTGCCCCGTAGCGCTCGAGCGTCTCAGACGTCGGGTGCAGGGTAAAACACCCTTCTTCGCCGTCGACGATCACCGGATCGTCGTCGGCAACGCGGTTCGTGACGTCCACGATGCCGGTGACCAGGGGGACGTCCAGAGCCCGCGCGACGATCGCCGTGTGGGAGTTGGCTCCCCCGACCTCGATCGCGAAGCCCACCGCGCCGTGACGGCCTAAACGCAGAACCTCGTCCGGCGTCAGTTCGTGGCCGACGACGACGACGTTGCGGTCGAAGTCCACGCCGACGCCGGGGCTCCTCCTCTTCCCCGCCAGGGCGCGCAGGAGGTACCGCGTGACGTCGCGAAGATCCTCGCCGCGTTCGCGCAGGTGCTGGCTCTTGACCTGCGCGAACTTCTCACCGAGGTCGTCAGCCACCGCCTGCACCGCCCACTCGGCGTTGACACGATCCTGGCGAATCGTCTGATCGATACGACGCGCGAAGGAGGAGTCTCGGAGGATCACCGAATGGGCATGGAAGATCGACGCCAGATCGCTGCCGTACGTTTCGGCTATCCGGCTTTCGGTGGCCTCCAGTTCAGCCTCGACGGTGCGCACGGCGGCGCCGAAGCGTTCAACCTCCCGGTCCACTTCCCGGCTGCGGATCGGCACCCGGAGAACCTGGACGCCGTGACCACGAAGACACACGGCCGGGCCGATCGCGACGCCCGGTGCCGCGGCCGCCCCCTGAAGCGTCTCCTCGACCGTTCGCGTCCCTGCCGGCTGGTTCACGCCTCTTCCCCGAAACGGGCCTGGATCAGATCGCAAAGGACGGTCATGGCGACCTGCTCGTCCTCGCCGCGGCAGCGGACCGTGATCCTGGCACCGTGACCCGCACCGAGCAGAAGGACGCCGAGGATGCTCGTCGCTTCCGTCTCGCGGCCGTTGGCTCGCAGCACGACGTTCGACCGGAACTGGTTCGCCGTATGAACCAGCCTTGCCGCAGCCCGCGCATGAAGCCCCGACTCGTTGACGATCTCGACTACCCGCTCTCTCATTTCGCGGGTCGCGCCAGGCCGGTCGCCGCCAGTTGAATGCTCTTGCGGCCGTTGCTCCAGATCCAGTCCGCCAGGTCGGGAAGGTCCAGATCGGGGGCGCCGCAACACAGGCTGAGCACCATCGGCAGGTTGACACCGGTGACGACGGCCGCCCTGGCCACTCCGGCCGCGCGCAGCGCACTGTTGCAGGGAGTGTCGCCGAACATCTCAGTCAGGATCAGCACGCCTGAACCATGCTCCTGGTCGAGTTGGCGGATCCTGGTCTCAATCAGGCGGGCTGCCTGCGATCGGCCGGCCCGCCAGTCGACGCAGAGCGCGTGAATCGGCGCGTCTCCGGCACTCGAGTGCTCTCCAGCAATCGCTCTCGCCGATGCCAGCAACTCGCGAGCCAGATCACCGTGCGAGACGATGAGCACCGGGACCGTCATGGCTCGGCGGCCGGAGCCGTCCGGTGACGCTCGACGTCCCGATGTTGCAGGCTCATCTGCCAGGCACCTGCCGCGAGACGATCGGCCACTGCCTCGGAGACCGCGACCGAACGGTGCCGACCGCCGGTGCAGCCGATCCCGACCGTCAGATAGCTCCGCTTCTCGTCACGGAACCTGGGAAGGAGGTACGCGAGGAGGTCTTCGAGGCGGCGGACGAGTTCGCCGAAGGCCGCATGTCCACGCAGGAACCGCTGCACTTCCGCATCCGTGCCGGGCTTGTCCCTCAGTTCCGCGACGAAGTACGGATTCGGCAGGAAGCGGACATCGAACATCAGGTCGACGCCGGAAGGGACGCCGAACTTGAAGCCGAAGCTGACGATGTTGACCGTCAGTCCGCCGGCGTCGCTCGAGGCGAACTCGTTGTAGATGGCTGCCCGCAGTTCGTGAATCGTCGAATCCGTCGTGTCGAGAACCCGGGAGGCTCGGCCCCGCAGCTCGGCGAGCTGCTGTCGCTCCCGGCGAATGCCGTCGATGACCCGCTCCCCCGCCGTAGTCAGGGGATGACGCCGCCGGGTCTCCGAGTAGCGCCGGACCAGAACGTCGTCCGAGCTGTCGAGGAACAGCAGTACCGGTTCGACCACTCCCGGATCCGCCTCGTCAAGGAGTAGGGGCAACTCCTCGGCCAAGCCGGGCGTGCGCACGTCCGTGACCAGGACGATCGCGTCGAGGGAAGGTGCGGCGGCTTCCGGCTCCTGGACCAGGTGGCGTAGCAGGGGCAGCGGCAGGTTGTCTATGCAGTGATAACCCAGATCCTCGAAGCAACGCGCCACCGTACTCTTGCCCGAGCCGGAAAGACCCGTGATGACGAACAGGCGGACCGGCAACTCAGACACGCCCGTTGGCGCACAGCAGCTCGTAGATCTCCTGCGGCTTCCTGGCCTTTAGCAGGCGCTCGCGACCACCGCGGTTCATCCATTCAGACACCGCGGCGAGCGCCTTGAGATGGCGGCCGGCGCTCTCCTGGGGCGAGAGCAGGACGAAGAAGACTCGCACTGGCCGTCCATCTTCCGCGCCGTAGTCGACGCCCTGCCTGGAGACCGCCACCGCCAGCACGATGTCCCGCAGACCGCGGATCCGTCCGTGTGGCACGGCCAGACCGTCTCCGAGCGCGGTGGAGCCCAGTTCTTCCCGTTCACGCAGAGCCGAGAGGACAACGTCCGGATCCGACAGTCCGAGTATTCGGCAGATCCGCTCGGTCAGGGCGCGCAGGGCGCCGTCCCGGCTCTTGGCCTCGAAGTCCGGGAAGATGAGTTGCGGTTTCGCCAGGCTTGCCAGGTCCATCGTCGCTCCGCTGTGTCCCCTCAACTCGTCTCAGAAGATCTGCTTGCGGTCGTTCGATGACGGAATCCCGAGTTCATCGCGGTACTTGGCGACTGTCCGCCGAGCGATGTTAATCCCCTCTCGCTGCAGTTGTCGCGTCAGGGCCGAGTCGGACAGCGGTTTGCGACCGTCTTCGTCGCCGATCAGGCCCTGGAGCTTCCGCTTCACCGTCAGGGACGAGATCTCCCCTCCCCGGTCACAGTCGATCCCGCTGTGGAAGAAGAACTTCATCGGGTACAGACCGCGCGGCGTGTGGATGTACTTGTTCGAGACCACGCGACTGACCGTCGACTCGTGCATTCCGATGTCGTCGGCGACATCGCGCAGGACCATGGGGCGCAGTTCGTCGATGCCATGGTCGAAGAACCCACGCTGCTGTCTCAGGATCGATTCCGCCACCTTGTAGATCGTTCTCTGACGCTGGTCGAGGCTCTTCATGAGCCACATGGCGGAACGCATCTTGTCCTTCAGGAACTCGCGGGCCTCGGCTTCGCCTTCTTCGCGCTGCATGCGCTGGAGCATCGTCCGGTAAGCCCGGCTGATGCGCAGCTTCGGCAAACCGTCGTCGTTCAGCTGGATCGCCCACTCCCCTCCCGTCTTCACGGCGACGACATCCGGCTCGACATACTCCGTGCGCTCGTGCGAGAAGAGACGGCCCGGGCGGGTCTCGAGGGCCTTGATCGCCTCGACCGGCGCTTCAAGGGCAGGCAGCGGAGTGCGAAGACGACGCGAGATCTGGCGAAACTGGCGTCGGGTCAGCAGATCCCAGCACTCATCGACGATGCGCCAGGCCAGGCTGCCCGTTTCGTCCCGGGCCTCGAGTTGAGCCAGCAGACATTCGGGGAGCGTCTGCCAGGCGATCCCGGGGGGATCGAAGCTCCGGACGAGGGCCAATGCGCGGTCCACGTACTCGGCGGGATGTCCGGGTACCGGCACCGGCTCGAGCCCGGGGTCCGGCCTCCCGTCCTCGGGTGCCGCGGTGACGCTTCCGTTTCCGTCGTGGTTCGCCGAGAACGCCTCCGCGATCTCCCGGGCGATCGCGACCTCCGCCCGGTAGCGCTCAACCTCGGCAGGTTGGGCGCCGAGGAGCTGGAGTTCCTCGATCGAGGCGCGAAGGAACCCATCCGCATCCAGGTTGCCGATAACGAGTTCGGCGATGTCTCGCAGCGGCGGCTTCGCATCGGAAAGTCGCAACTGCCAGAGCAGGTGGTCGTAGAGGTCCGGTTCCCGGCTGATGCTGTTCTCGAAGGGCACCGCTTCCCTTGCCTCGAACGTGTTCGGGGCGGTCGACTCGGACCCCAGATAGTCGTTGAAGTAGGCATCGAGATCGATGTCGAGCATCGAGGGCTCGGCTTCCGGGCTCTGGTCCTCGGCTTCCTCCGGGTCCTCCTGGTCCCCGACATCTTCGAGCACGGGGTTCTCCACCATTTCCTGGTTGAGGACGCCCTGAAGCTCCAGGCGCGTCATCTGCAGCAGCTTGATCGCCTGTTGCAGGGACGGCGTCATCACCAGCCGCTGGGCCAGTTTGAGCGAGAGCCTCTGTTGGAGCACCATGATCGCTTACCGAATGGGGCGGTCCCTGGGGCGGGGGTGTCTCGCGGGAAATCGGTCGTGTCGGGCTGCGGTGAGCGGCTCCTTCCTCCGCCCGGCTACAGCGGTGTGCCCGCGCGTCCTTCCAGCAAGAGTAATGCCAAGTCGACGGTATCACCACCGGGGCGCCAGCATGACCCTCAGAGGCTGAACTCGGCCCCGAGGTAGATCTTGCGGACCGTCTCATCGGCCGAAAGTTCAGCCGGAGTGCCGGTACGGAGGATCCTGCCGTCGTTGATGATGTACGCGCGGTCCGTGATCTTGAGGGTCTCACGGACGTTGTGGTCGGTGATCAGGACGCCGATGCCCATGTCGCGTAGCTGGCGGACGATCGCCTGGATGTCGAGAACCGCAATCGGATCGATTCCGGCGAACGGCTCGTCCAGGAGGATGAAGCTGGGGCCGATCGCCAGCGCGCGGGCGATCTCCAGGCGGCGTCGCTCGCCGCCTGAGAGCTGATGCCCCTTCGAGCGTCGCACCGCGACGAGATCGAAGTCGGCGATCAACTGGTTCATCCGGCGCCGCTGCTCGGCGCGGCGCAGACCAAGCGTCTCGAACACGGCCCGGAGGTTGCCTTCGACGGACAGTCGTCTGAAGACGGAAGGCTCTTGCGGCAGGTAGCTGATCCCCTGTTGCGCCCGGAGGTACATGGGCAGGTCGGTAATCTCGAAGTCATCGAAGAAAACCCGGCCCCGGTCCGGGCGGGTCAGTCCGACGACGATGTAGAACGTCGTCGTCTTGCCGGCGCCGTTGGGCCCAAGCAGCCCGACGACCTCTCCCTGGGCCACCTCGATCGACACATCCTGGACGACCGCTCTCCCCCGGTACACCTTCCGCACCCCCTGCGTGCGGATGCGGTGGCGGGATGCCGACTGCTCCGTCACGGGTCGCCGGCTCCGGCAGCCCAACTGCCGGACGGCCTCATCTCGTAGCGGCGCTGGTCGATCCAGTAGATCAGGCTGGGTCCGCGC
>VXUF01000130.1 GCA_009837085.1 Holophagales bacterium | reverse complement strand
CGCTGGAACGCTGGCGCGAAGATGGCTTCGGCGATTGGGACGCCCAACTCGAACCGGTCGGCACGTCGGTTGTCATTGCGCAGTACGGCAAGGCCGAATCGATGACGGGAGTCGAAGGGCTCGAGTCGTTCAGGTCGGCATACAACGCGCTGATCGACGGATTCCTGAAGCATGCCGACCGGGTCGTGCTCGTGTCTCCGACGCCCTTCGAGAAACCGGCGAGCGAGTTTCTACCTGACCTTGAGCACCACAACCCGTCCCTCGCGCGGTACGTCCGGGCAACGAAAGAAATCGCCGCGGAGCGAGGTCTCCTCTTCGTCGACCTCTTTTCGGATGCAGAGCCGGACCTGACCGAAAACGGCATGCACCTCAAGGAAGAGTCGCTCCGGCACGTCTCGGAAACGATCGCGGAGAAGCTCGGCTTCGAGATCCCGTCCTGGGACCGTTTGGCCACGCTTCACGTGGCGGTCATCGAAAGGCAGCGCCTGTGGTTCGACTATTGGCGTCCCGCGAACTGGAAACTGCTCTTCGGCGACGACTCGACGCGGCGCTTCACCAGGTCGAGCCACGGCTATCTCTCCTTTCGCGAGGAGTGGCAGCAGCTCGTCGGCCTGATCGAGAAGGCGGAAGAGCGGGTCTGGACCGTGGCGAACGGCGGCCCGGATCCGGGGCACCGGCGCCCCGAGCCGGAAGAGCTCTTTGGCCATCCGGCAGCGGATATCGAGGCGGAGCTCGCTTCGTTCACGGTGCCGCACGGCATGGAGGTCAATCTCTTCGCGTCGGAGGCCGATGGCCTCACCAACCCGCTGGCGATTCGCTGGGACACGGCCGGCCGCGCGTACGTGACCGTCACGACGACGTATCCGCACGTCTTCCCCGGTGATGTTCCGAACGACAAGATCATCGTGCTGGAGGATGCCGATCACGACGGCGTCGCGGAGAGCTCGACCGTCTTCGCGGAAGGGTTGAACATTCCGACGGCAATGGAACTGGGCGACGGCGGCGTCTACGTTGGACAGAGCAGTGAGATTCTCTTTCTGAAGGACGCCGATGGCGACGGACGAGCGGATGTCCGGCGCGTCGTGCTCAGCGGGTTCGGAACGGGGGATACCCACCAGGCGGTCAACTCCTTCACATGGAGTCCCGGCGGTGAGCTGTACATGGGGCAGGGCGACGGCATCGAGTCGCGGGTCGAGACCCCCTGGGGTTCCGCCGATCTCTACCAATCCGGGTTCTTCCGGCTGCGACCGCGGCTGCTGCAGATGCATCCCCTTCTGTACGACTTTATGGGCCCCGGCAATCCCTGGGGCGTTGCCTTCGGTGAGTGGGGGCAGATCTTCAGCGTCGACGGCGCGGGCGGCGTAACGCATCTTTCGCTCGGCCAGATCCCGCCGCCCCACCGGCGCCGCCTCGACACGATCGGCGAGCCCGGTGGCTACGCCGGGATCGCCTACCTCGACGGTCGTCACCTGCCGCCGGAGTACTGGGGCCAATTCGCGATCGGCGACTACCAGGCGAATCGGGTGAAGCGGTTCTCCGTTGCGGCCAGCGGTTCAGGTGCAGCCCTTAAGTGGGAAGAGCCGCTCATCCACTCGAGTCACCGGAACTTCCGTCCGATCGGCGTGAAGGTCGGGCCGGACGGGGCCGTCTACGTCGTCGACTGGTACAACCCGATCATCTGCCACCAGGACGACGAGTATCGGGATCCGACCCGCGACAAGGCGCACGGTCGGATCTGGCGGATTACGTCTTCCTCGGCGCCGCTCGTGAAGGCTCCGACACTCCTGGATGCTCCGCTGGACGAGGTCGTCGCCGCCCTCGAGGCGCCGGAGAGCTGGACGCGCTATCAGGTGAAGCGTGAGCTCACCCGCCGCGACACGGAGAAGGTCGAGACGGCTCTCGGAGCGTGGGTCGCGAGCCTGGATCCGGAAGCCGCGGACTACGAGCGCCACCTCTACGAGGCGGTCGGCGCCTACGCCACGGTCGAGGTTCCCGCGCCGGCGGTCCTGGCGAAGTTACTGGAGGCGAAGGAGCCGGGCGGACGCGCTTTCGCTTCGCGCATCGTGGGCCGATGGCACGATCGCCTGGAGGATCCGCTGGCGCTCCTTGTCAGGCGCGTGGAAGACGACGACGCGCAGGTGCGGATGGAGGCGGTTGCCGCGGCTGCCGCGATTCCGCAGCCGGAGTCCATCACCGTCGTCGCGCGCGCCGTGGACCG
The DNA here is from genome assembly GCA_009837085.1 of Holophagales bacterium. GTDB lineage: Bacteria > Acidobacteriota > Thermoanaerobaculia > Multivoradales > Multivoraceae > Multivorans. The sequence goes on along the minus strand of VXUF01000130.1, from coordinate 11,946 downwards.
CCCGATGGACGACTCGATGGAGTACGTCTTCTCGCAGGCGATCCAGCACCTCAAGCCGCACTGGGAAGCGGCGCACGAGCGCGGAGACCTCCACTTCGCCGAGCCGGCCCATCTCGCCGAGGTGCTCAACCGCGCGGGGGGAAGGGAGCGCATCGCGGATCTGCGCAGCATCGCGTTGTCCTACCACCTGGACGAAGACACACGTCTGAGCGCGATCGAGAGTCTCCTGGCAGTCGGAGGAAAGGAAGAGATCGAAGAGTTCGTCCTCATGCCGGATCGCTATGTGAGCGGCGGGAAGTACGACGCCGACGCACATGCACGGATCCTGGCGGCCGCCGCCAGGGCGACGCGAACCGGAAGTCTCGAACCGCATGATCAGCCCTGGGGTCTGGCGAAGATGCTGCAGCAGCCGAATCTCGAACTCCGCGCCAATGCCGCGATCCTGGCCGGGGTATGGCGTGCCAGGGACACGCAGGAGAGTCTTCTTGCGATGGCCAGGGACGAGTCGTTGCCTACGTTCGTTCGGGCCGCCGCGTTCGGCGCGTTGGCAAGCCTCGAGGCGGAGGGCGGGAAGGAACTGCTCGCGGCCTATGCCGATGCGCCGCACGCTCCGGCATTGCGCGTCTCGGCGATCGAAGCGCTCGTCGTGCTCGACTCGAGGGCGGCGGCGAAGTCGGCGGTCAGACTGTTCGGGGAACCTGGCTTGGACAATGCCACGGCCACTCGGGCCCTGGTCGCATTCCTCAACCGCGAGGGCGGCGTGCCGGCGCTGACCGCGGCGATCGAGTCCGGTGGACTCGGGCGCGACGCCGCGAAGTCGCTGCTCCGTTCGTTCTACGCGAGCGGTCGTTCCGACAACGTCCTCCTGGCGGCGCTCAGCACCGCGAGCGGAGCGGACTCACTCGAGCTCGACTACGACGCCGGCCTGGTGAAGAGCCTCGCCGAGTTCGCGAGGGAGCGGGGTGATGCCGAGCGGGGCGCCGTGCTCTTCGTCGACTTCGGTTGTGATTCCTGCCACCAGGTCGGCGGGGAGGGAGGCGCTACCGGGCCGAGCCTGACCGCGGTCGGCACGACGCTGACGGCCGAACGGATCATCGAAGAGACGCTGTGGCCGAATCGAGAGATCAAGGAAGGATTCACCGCATTGGAGATCACGACCCGCGACTCCACGATCTACCAGGGGTACAAGCGCTGGACGCAGGAGAGTTCAACGACCGGCGATCTCGTGATCCAGGACCTCGCCACGGGGGAACTGGTCACGATCAAGGCGGAAGAGATCGAGGAAGTTCGTGAGACGGGAAGCCCGATGCCCACGGGCTTGACCTCGTTGTTGTCGCAGGCCCAGCTTCTGGACCTCTTCAAGTACGTCACGACCCTGGGAACGAGGAGTTAGCGTGGCAGGAGGTCCGGAGGCCGGCGCTTTCGCGCCGGATGCCGGCGGGGACGCCGGCGCACCCAGTTTGAAGATGATGTGGAAGTCCGCGATAGCTGTCCTGATCCTCCTGCCCGCCACCGCGTGGGCCGCGACGGCGCAAGAACAGGAGGACGACGGATTCGTCTCCATGTTCGACGGCGAAACGCTGGACGGCTGGCATGCGGTGCCGGCCGACTCCATCGCCGATTGGTCCGTCGAAGACGGCATGATCGTCGGCGAGGGCAGCGTGGACCGTCTCGTCTATCTCGTCTACGACGATGTCGAGCTGACGGACTTCGAGCTGGAGGCAAGCTACCGCTTTCCCGGCCATGGCAACAGCGGAATCCAGATCCACGCCGTGGAGGATCCGAGCGGCAAGCGGCCGTTCGTGGGCTACCACGCGGATCTCGGCCACCTGGGCATCGGACCGCACATTCTCGGCGCGTGGGACTTCCACTTCGTCGCGCGCGAAGAGTACGCGTGCTTCCGCGGAACGAGCCTGGTGATCGATCCGGACGGAACGACGCACACCACCGAGATCGAGGACGCCGTGAGGGAGAGCGACATCGCGCGTCGTGGCTGGAACCGGGTCCGCGTCGTCGCCAGGGGACGGCACTACCAGTTCTTCATCAACGGGAAGCTCGCCTCCGAGTTCACCGACAACTCGAAGGAAGAACGCCTGGACAAGGGCGCCATCGGCCTGCAGATCCACGACGCGGGGATGCGCGTCGAGTTCAAGGACCTGCGGCTGAAGAAGATGGCTTCCAGGTAGAGCCCACGGAGCCTGCGCGCTCGCGCAGGTAGGCTCTGAATCCAACCCGAAGTTCCCGAACACGAAGGAGCATGACGATGACTGGACGGCATTCGAGCCGTTGGACTGCAGCAGCGTTCCTGGCGCTCTTGGTTTCCCTGACGGGCGCGCACGCTCAACCCGGCGTCGACGGAAGCCCGAGCTTCGGCCAGGTCAATCCGGAGCAGATGGCGCGGATGGTGAATCCTGCCGAGGACGGGCCCTTCTACATGATCAACCTGATCCAGTTCCGGGAGAAGGCGGTCTATCCCGACGGGCGCGAGACCGACCTCACCGGCCAGGAAGCCAACGATCTCTACCGGCCGATCGACATCCTGGAGGAGATAGGCGCCGAGCCCGTCTTCATGGCCCAGGTCGAGAAGATGCGGCTGGGCGACGGCACGAAGTGGGACCTGGTGGCTATCGTTCGCTATCCGAGTCGACGGGCGTTCGTGCAGATGACGCAGCGGCCGGACTTTCAGGCCCGATCGATCCACAAGGACGCCGGCGTCGGCAAGACGATCGTGATGGTGTCCCATCTCGTCGATCCCCCGATGCCCGACGGCTTCACCCCGCCGGAGCCAGCCTGGCCTGCGACTGCCGACGACCGACCCTTCGAGATGATCCACGTGCTTCGCTATCGCGACACGGCTCGGTACGAGGAAGGCTCCACCGAGCCGGCCATCTCCGGCCGCGAGGCGATGGCGAAGTACGGTTCAGCCGCCGGCTCGGTCGCCGGGCCGATGGGCGTCTACCCCACGGCGCGGTTCAGGATCGAAGGAGTCTTCATCGGCGACGGCCGGCCGTGGGACGAGGTGCGGATCAACCACTTCCCGAGCCACGCGACCCTCGAGAAACACCTGGAGAGCAAGGTTCGGGCGGAAGCTCAGCGTCACCGGGCCGCGGCCCTCGAGGACAGGTACGCGATCCAGGCGCGCCCGCTGATCAACCGGCTGGGCAGGAAGTAGAGCCGCCAAACCCTGCCGGGGAGGAGAGCTAGGCGACGGGGCGGTCACCCACGATCGAGACCCTCTCGCCGAAGCGGGACTGCGGGTAGTAGTCCCACACGGCATGGTGCTGGGTGCAGCGGTTGTCCCAGAGCGTGAGCGTGTTGGGCTCCCAGCGCACGCGACAGGTCAGGGAGACCGTTGTTGCGATGTGCCTGAAGAGCATATCGAGCAGCCCCCGGCTCTCCCATCGACGCATATGGCGGATGTGTGAGGTGAAACCGCTGTTGACGAACAGGGCCTTGCGGCCCGTCTCGGGATGGCGAATGACCACCGGGTGCTCGGTTCTCGGGTACGTCTTTCCCTCGGGAGGTGCGTAGGCGTACTTTCCGATGTAGGGCAGGGCGCCGTCGTGAACCGCCACCAGGCCCTCGAGGAAGTTCTGCATCCGCTCCGAGAGCGTCTCGTAGGCACGGTACATGTCGGCGAAGAGCGTGTCGCCGCCTGAGCCGCACTCGGGAATCTCCTTGATGTAGAGCATCGACGCCATCGGCGGTTTCTCGTCGCACGAGACGTCGGTGTGCCAGCCGTCACCCGACGTGTACTTCGACTTCTGGGTGGTCTTGATGACGAGAATCTCCGGGTCGTGCCCGCCCTGGTACTCGGCGCTCGTGTGCAGCGGGTGGACGTGCAGCGGACCGAAGGACCGGCCGAACTCCTTGTGTTGCTCGCGGGTGAGTTCCTGGTCGCGGAAGACGAGCACCTGCCAGTCCAGCCAGGCCCGTCTGATCTCGTCCTGCTGCGACTGTGAGAGCGGCCGGGACAGGTCGACTCCCTCGATCTCCGCGCCGATGTGAGGCGTCAGGGGTCGGATCGCGATGGGGGCTGCGGCGGGCGCCACGTCGGGGCGCGTCTCGAAAGCTGCTTGTACGGCCATGATGCCGGTCATTCTGGCATACGATCCGCCGGCCACCGATGGAGGAAGGACGATGAAACCAGTTTGCTTTGTCATGGGCGCCGGCGCCGGAATCGGCGGTACCGCGGGCCGGAGGTTTGCTCGCGAGGGGTACCACGCTGTCCTCTGTCGCCGGAGCGACGAAGACGGGCTGAACGCCCTGGTCTCCGGCATTCACGAGGAGGGAGGGGAGGCGACCGGCTTTCTCCTGAACGCCGTCAAGGAGAACGCCATCGAGGATCAGATCGCCCACGTGGAGGATCAGATCGGGCCGATCGAAGTTCTGATCTACAACCTCGGCGCCCAGATCGGCAACCGGGACCTCGTCGATACCAGCTACAAGGCGTTCGAACTCGGCTGGCGCATGGCGACGTTCGGGCTCTTCCGCACGGCCTCCGCGCTCTGCCCGCGGATGGTCGAGCGTGGCCATGGAACGCTGATCGTCACGTCAGCCACGGCCGCGGCGCGCGGCAACGCCGGACAGCACTCGCACGCGGCCGCGATGGGCGGCCGCCGCCTGCTCTGCCAGACGTTGAACGCCGAGTTCGCCCCGAAGGGCATTCATGTGGCCCATGTGCTCGTGGATGGGACCGTCGACGCACCGGACACGCTGGGCAAGATGCTTGGATCCGAGCGCTTCGAGGCCCTCCGAAGCACGAAGGGAGCGGCCGACGGCCTCATCCTGCCCGAGCAGGTGGCGGAGACCTACGTCCATCTCGTCCGGCAGCATCGATCCACCTGGACGTTCGAGCTGGACGTGCGTGCGTACAACGACAAGCCCTGGTGGAACTAGCGCGGCAGAAGTCCGGAAGCCGGCGCTTTCGCGCCGGATGCCGGCGGGGACGCCGGCGCACCCAGTACTGCCGCGCAAGCTCCTGACTAGCCGGGCTTGGTGGGATCCGGGGAATCCTCGGACGCGATTTCGACGGTGAGTGCGACGAAGGCGTCGACCAGTTTCTCCAGCGTGTCCATGTCGACCGATTCGGGCCAACGGTCGTCGGGGTGGTGAAACAGACCGTTGCTGCCGAGCAGCGACAGGTAGCTGCCACCGCCGTCGAAGATCGCACGCGCCTCGCCGAAGGGGCGATCAGACACCGGAGTCAGGACGCCGGGCTCGACACCCTCCCTGCTCATCGCCTCCAGCGCCCTTTCCATCAGCGAGTCGCTCGACGCCTGCAGGCGGATGTTGCCGCCAACGGCGGCAGCGAAGTTGGCGCCCAGGTGGAGCCAGAGGTGGGCGCCGCCGATCAGATCCTGGCGGGACGCCAGGAAGTGGTCGAGCCCGACGTGACCGAGTTCGTGGCCGGTCGAGGCAACGAAGTGAACGGTTCGGCGAGGGGGCTCGGCCCGCAGCGCGTGCAGCAGCTCGATCCAGAGCGCGAGACCCCCGCCCCTCTCTGACGCCACCTCCCACCAGCCGCTGCGCGGGGTCATTACCACGACCGGCGCGGTTTCGGCCTCGCGACCCGGTACCGTTGCGGTGACGTTGTAGACCCGAGTCGGCACGCGTTCCACCGCGACCACCAGCCGTGCCTTCGCCGCCCGCTCACGGGCAGCGACAAGGCCCGGTCCCGCCTCGCTGGGCAGTTGCAGGACCGGGTGACCGTACGGCTCGAGATAGCGGTCGGCATTGATCAGTGCGTAGCCAGCCGGAAACCGGCGCGGGGGCGGAACGTCGGGCGGCAGATCGAACTCGGCACCGCCGGTGACGACCACCAGGCCGCGGACCTCCGGCGCCGTGCGCACCTCGTGGAAGAGCGGCTGGTACTGGACAGTAGGCGGCCAGCGCGCAGCCACGATGTCCGCGTCGCTTCCTGGAGTGCCCAGGGTTCCCGTGATGCCGTTCTCGTCCGTGGTCTCGGCGGAGTCGATGAGCGGAATGCCCTCGTAGCGGCTGGTCGAGCCGTCCTCCTCGGCGATCTCGACGAACGCGCTCACGGTGTCGGTGCGTTCGAAGTCCAGCGCCTCGAGCTGCGGCTCGACTCCGGCTTCGCGCACCAGCTCGGCGAGCCAGTGTGCCGAGGTGGTGTCGACCTCGGTGCCGGTTCGGTGGATCCCCTGGGCGTCGTACTCGCGGATCACTCGCGCGAGACGCTCAGACCGCGACTCCGCGGTCGGGTCCGATCGACTCATCGTCCCGTCCTGGGCTGGAACGGAGCACCCCAGCGTGGCAACCAACAGCAACGCCGATCCGCTGAACAGGAGCGCGGCGGCTGCACCCTGTCTACTCACGTGGGGAGTAGATGACCCAGATCTTCGTGTAGCCGTCCGTTTCGAAGACTCCGGTCCACTCTTTCGGCACCGTCACGGCCTCCCCGGCGTTGATCACGAGTACCGTTCCGTCGGACGACGTCAGAGTGACGCCGCCCTCGAGGAAGTACATGAACTCGTCGACGCCGTACGGCTGGGTGATCTCGATCCGGGTCTTCCCGGACTTGTACATGCCGGATGAGAAGCTCCTGTCGCTCGAGACCAGCGACGTGGCCGTCTGTGTCACGTGCCCGTCGGCGTGGGTCTGCTCGACCACGTCCGGGCGCTCGAAGATCTTGCCGCCGAGCTCCGGCTTGCTGATCTTCGCCGGCCGAACGGTCTCATCGCTTGCGGCCAACATGGAACCCCCGAGGACCGTTGCACAGAGGATGATCAGGACGCTTCTCTTCATGGTTGGACTCCGAACGCCACGAACTCCGCCGGGGACTCGTTGCCGCCGATCGCGACGACGATGAACTGGCGACCTTCGTGCAAGTAGGTTATCGGCGCACCGGTGGTGCCGGACGGCAGCTCCGTCTCCCACACGACCTCGCCGGTGGCCTTGTCGTAGGCGCGGAACTTCCTGCCCCAGTAGCGGCCTTCTTCCCCCTCGATGCCGGGGATGACATCGCTGCCTTCGCCGATGAACAGCAGCGTCTTCGTCAGCAGCGGCGCCGGCCGCCCGGCGACGCCCAGCGGTGGCACGTCGAGGCCCTCGAGCAGGGGATGGTCTCGAGGCCCGTCGCCGTTGGCCGCCATCCACACGTGCTCGCCTCGATGCATGTCGATTGCGGTGATCCGCCCATAGGGTGGCTTGACGATCGGGAGTCCGTCCAGCGTCGGCACATCGGGCGCGTCGTACCCCATGACGTAGCCGAGCGTGGCGTCGCTGGCTTCCGGCTGTTTCAGGGAGTACACGCTCGGCCAGGTGTGGGACACGGCGTAGTAGACGCCGGTCTCGGGATCGAAGGCGCCGGTGTGCCAGTTCCCGGTTCCCCAGAAACCCGGATTCGTCAGAGTGCCGATCTTCCCCTGCTCGTCGTCCATCAGGCCGGGCGGCGTGAACATCGGCCCGAGACGGAAGGGCTTGACGAGCTCCAGGGCCCGTGCCCGGAGCTCCGGTGTGAAGTCGATCAGGTCGTCCTCCACGAACCCCTGCCGGTCGAAGGGCGGTGGCTTCGTCGGGAACGGCTGGGTCGGCGACAGTTGCTCCCCGGGGACCCGTGAGCTGGGCACGGTTCTCTCTTCGATCGGCCACACCGGCTCCCCGGTGCGGCGATCGAAGACGTAGAGGAAGCCCGTCTTCGAGGGCTGCATGACGGCCTCGATCCGCTTCCCGTCGACCGTGATCTCGCCGAGGGTCGCCGGACCGACCGTGTCCCACTCCCAGACGTCGTGGCGCACCATCTGAAAGTGCCAGATTCGCTCGCCCGTCTTCGCGTTCAGCGCCACGAGCGCGTTGGAGTACAGATTGTCGCCGGGCCGGTGGCCGCCGTAGTACGCCGCGGTCGGGGCCGAGAGCTGGACGTAGACGTAGCCGAGCTCCTCGTCGGCCGTCAGGCAGCACCACGACCCGAGGTCACCCGAGTACTCCCACGAGCCGTCGCCCCAGGTCTCATTGCCCGGCTCGCCGGGCCGCGGCACGACGTGGAACGTCCACAGCCGGCGACCGGTGCGGACGTCGTAGCCGCGTACATCCTCCGGCGTCGCCTCCCTCTTGTTGCCGCCGTCGCCGGCGCCTCCGGTGAATCCGGCCGTCACGACGACGTCGCCCACGACGATCGGCCCGGCAGTCCAGCTGAAGTCGCCGGCAAGCGGTCCCGGGAGGCGGAGGCTGACGCGTCCCTGGTCGCCGAAATCGCCGTCGAGCTCGCCGCTCGAGGCGTCGACCGAGTACAGGTAGTTGCCGCGTACGAGGAACAGTCGTTGCTGCTCGCCGCCGGTCCAGAGATCGACGCCTCGTGGGCTCAGGCCGCGTGCCTCTTCGATCGTCGGCTCGAACGGCGCCTGAGACCACAGTGCCTCGCCGCTCGCCGGGTCGACGGCGCGCAGCAGGCCGACGAGATTGGTCAGGAAAAGGCGACCGTCGACCATGATGGGCGTCGATCGCAGGTTGTTGCCGGGACGCAGCTCGGGAAACTCCTCCTCGAGCTCCGGTTCCAGACCCGGCCGTCGCCACACGATGCGCAGATCGCCGACGTTTGAGGCGTCGATCCGGTCGAGCGGCGAGTAGCGCTTGAAGGTGCGGTCGCCGCCGAAGTACGGCCACTCGCCCTCCTGCGCCGCCAGGGCTGACCCCAGCAGCAGCACACCGGCCCACGCGACCAGGGTTCGGCCCCTCGCGCGAGGCCGAACATCGAAGGCACCGACGTTCGAGCTGAACCAGATCATCCGATCCAAGGTACCCGATCAGTCGACGATCGCTTGCATCACGGCGTTCTGGAAGTCGACCCGAAGTGGACCGCCCGGCGTCTGCACCATGAGAACCGCGGCCAGGTCCTCCTGCGGATCGACCCAGTAGCTGGTGCCGAACGCGCCACCCCAGCCGAAGCTGCCGGTGGACCGGTGGTCACCGCGGGCCGCGACGCCGTCGAGCACGACGTCCACGGCCAGTCCGAACCCCATCCCGGGGCTCCTCGCCTTCTCGTACAAGTCGCCGACGTGGTTCGACCCCATCAGTTCGACGGTCCGGGAGCCCAGCAGCCGCGTGCCGTTCAGCTCCCCGCCGTTGACCAGCATCTGGGCGAACTGCAGGTAGTCTTCGGCCGTCGACCAGAGACCGCCGGCACCCCCGTGCAACGTCGTCGTGGCCAGCCATTCCGGCAGCTCCGGGCGGAGTTCGAGGCCGTCGGGGGTGCGAATGTACAGCGTCACGACGCGCTGCTTCTTGTCCTCCGGCACGTCGAAGGCGGTGTCCTTCATTCCTAGGGGCTCGAAGACCCGCAGCCGCAGGAACTCGTCGAACGTCAGACCCGAGGCGACCTCGACGATGCGCCCCAGCGTGTCGATCCCCGCCAGCGGGCTGTACGCCCAGCGGGTGCCCGGATGAAAGGCGAGGGGGGCCGCTCCGAGCGCAGCCGCCCAGTCCGCGACCGTGCCGGTCGGATCGCGAGGGGCGATGCGCGCCGTCGCCTCGCGTGCCGCGCCGCGGCTGCCCAGCCCCGACGTGTGGGTGATCAGGTCGTGCACCGTGACCTCGCGCTTCGCCGGCACCGTGTAGATGTCGCCTTCCTCGCCTGCGGCGTCCGATCGCGGCATCGCGACCTTCGTGTCCTTGAACTCCGGAATGAAGCGGGACACCGGATCCGACAGACGGACCTTCCCCTCTTCGACGAGCATCAGGACGGCGACGGCGGTCACCGGTTTCGTCATCGAGGCGATCGGGAAGATGGTGTCCTTCCGCATCGGTGCGTTTGCCTCGATGTCCATGAGGCCTCGCGCCTCAAAGTGGGCGACGCGGCCGCGCCGCGCGACGACGGTGACGGCGCCTGAGATCTGCTTCGCGTCGATTGCGCGCTGGATCATCTCGCCGATTCGCTCGAGACGTTCCGCGGACAACCCCACGTCCTCCGGCACCCCGGCGGGCAGCTGGGCTCCGGCCGTCGCGACCGCGAGCAGGAAGACGAGGACGAACGTCGCCAGCCACCGCAGGCAGGCGCCGTCACGGGCACTATTGGCGCGCATCGGCAACTCCTTCACTTAGAGGATCGATCAAACGCGCAGCTTAGCGCCGACCGAGATCCCGCCGGGGCCGCCCTCGCGCCATGCGGCGGGGCTTCGTCCCCAACGGGATTTGGATCCAGAGCGCCGAGCCGTAGGCGAGGAGCGACGACCGAATCCCGTTGGGGCCGCCCTCGCGCCTTCGGCGCGATGGTGTCCCCAACGGGATTCGAACCCGTGTTGCCAGCTTGAAAGGCTGGAGTCCTGACCTGGCTAGACGATGGGGACGCGGATTCGGGCCGTGGCTGCGGTGCCTACCGCTGTCGAGCCGCGGAGTATACCGATCAGAACCAGAATCGCGCCGACAGCGTGATGTCCCTCCCCGGCAGGGGCGCGAACGTCTTCAGGAGGGACGTGTGCACCCGGGCCTCCTCGTCGGTCAGGTTCCGCCCCCGCAGCAGCACGTCGAAGATCTGGTTCTTCAACGTGAAGCGCCGGCCGACGTGGGCGTTCAGCATCGTGTAGCCGTCGGTCGGCGTCTCCTGCTCCGCGACATCGTTCTGGTCGTCGACCCACCGCCACTCGACCGCTGCCCGCCAGTCGTGGCCGTGGTAGTGGAGGCCGGCGCCCAGCCTCAGGGGCGGAATCCTCGGCAGGTTGCCGCCTTCGTCGAACTCGGCGTCGACCGTGTCGCCCAGAATCTCCATGTGCAGGTCATGCCCATTCCAGTCCGCCAGCTCGATCCGCGCGTGGAGCTCGGCGCCGCTCATCGTCGCATCGGCCTGACTGTAGATGGTGACCGGAAAGCCCGCGAGCTCCGTGCCGGTGAACGCGTGGTAGATGAAGTCCTTGAAGTCCTGCCGGAACAGCGTCAGCTTGCCCTGGATGACTCCTTCCTCCTTGCGCAGCGTCAGGTCGAGACCGGCGCCGACTTCCTGGTCCAGATCGGGATCGCCGATGTCGAAGGTCCGGGTGGGTATGTGAGCGCCGTACGAGAACAGTTCTCCCGGACTGGGGAGACGAACGGAGCGGGTGGCGGACAGACCGAGGTTCCACGCCTCGCTGGCCGTCCAGACCATGCCGGCTGACGCGGAAACGCCCTCGTCGTCGGCCCACTCGGGTTCGTTGATCGGAATGTGCTCGGCCTGCTCGACGCGGGCGCCGAACTGCCAGCGAACCGAGCCCCTTTCGATCTCTTGGGAGGTGAAGACGGCCCAGGTGTTCGATTGGGTCGGGGGGATGAAGGCCTCGGCGCCGACCGCGGCGAGTTCGCGGTTCACATGCTGGAACCCGAAGCTGCCCCGGCTTCCGCCCTCCTCGCGCCGGAACAACTCGACCCGCGTCTCCAGGAGGTCGTTCGTGTACTGGACGCCGGTCTGGCCGCTTTCGAACTCGACGTGTTCGTAGTCCGTTCCCGAGATCTGCACTTCGAGCCTCTCGAAGGCGGGCCCGGACAGGTAGACGCTGGATCGGAGGTCGACGCGCTGCTGCTTCATGTCCAGGCGAATGTCGCCGTCTTCATGGTGCTCTTCTTCCTCGCCGTGGTCGTCGTGGTCGTCATGGTCCTCGTCTTCGTGGCCGTGATCGTCGTGGTCTTCGTCCTCGTGGCCATGGTCGTCGTGGTCGTCGTGGTCGTCATGGTCGCCGTGGTCATGGTGAGCATGGCTGTGAGCGCCCGGAGGAATGCCGTAGTCCGTACGGAAGCCACTGAATGAGACGCCCAGGAAGCCGCGGTCGCCGAAGAAGCGGGTGAAGCCGAACCGGCCGCTCTCGGTCATGAGGTCGGTGTTCGGGACGATGCCGAAGCTGTTCTCTTCCTCGTGCTCTTCGTGGTCGTCGTGATCCTCGTCGTCGTGATCGTCGTGATCCTCGTCCTCGTGATCGTCGTGGTCTTCGTCCTCGTGGTCGTCATGGTCTTCGTCGTCATGGT
>VXUF01000003.1:10780-14203 GCA_009837085.1 Holophagales bacterium | reverse complement strand
GGCCGCAGCCGACGACCGGCGCATCCTCCCGGCCGCACGGCGCCTGATCGCGGAGCACGACCTCGACGCGTCCCTGATTCCCGCCACCGGCAAGGGCGGCCGGCTGCTGAAGAGCGACGTGGCCGCCTGGCTCGCCGCCAGGGAGGCGGAGCCGGAAGCGACCCCACCTGCCGTGGCTCCGGCGCCGACGACTCCCCCGGCGCCCACTGTCGCGCAGCCGGCACCCGCTCCCACGCCGGACGCCCCGGCAGCGGCCCCGCCGCCCGCCGGGGAACGCGCCGAGGAACGGGTCCCGATGACGCCGATCCGCCGCAGGATTGCCGAGCGCCTGGTCCAGTCCCAGCAGCAGGCGGCACTGCTAACGACCTTCAACGAGATCGACATGTCCGCGGTGATCGACTTCAGGAAGCGCTACCGCGACACCTTCGTTGAACGGCACGAGGTCCGCCTCGGCTTCCTCTCCTTCTTCGTCAAGGCGGCCGTCGACGCCCTGCGCCGCTTCCCGCGCCTCAACGCGGAGATCTCGGGCACGGACATCATCTACCGGAACTACTACGACATTGGCATTGCAGTGAGTACCGATCGCGGGTTGATGGTGCCGGTCCTGCGCAGTGCAGAGAGGCTGTCCTTCGCCGAAATCGAATCACGAATCGGCGACTTCGCCGGACGCGCCCGGGAAGGCCGCATCCGCATCGAAGAACTCCAGGGCGGCACCTTCACGATCACGAACGGCGGCATCTTCGGCTCCCTGCTCTCAACGCCCATCATCAACCCGCCCCAGAGCGGCGTCCTCGGCCTGCACGCGATCCAGGACCGGCCGATGGTCGTCGACGGTGAGATCGTGGTCCGCCCGATGATGTACGTCGCCCTGACCTACGACCACCGGATTGTCGACGGTCGCGAAGCGGTGAGCTTCCTGGTCCGGATCAAGGAAGCGATCCAGGAACCGGCGCGGATGCTGATCGAGGTTTAGCGCCTCGCGCCGGTATCCCGCCGGTTGACCCAAACCAGTCGCGGGTAGTACCGTCTTACCAATGGTCACGATCTCTTTCAAGGTCGACGAACAGGAAGCACGCGCGATCCGCCTGCAGGCGAAGCGCGAAGGCATCAGTGTGTCGGAGTTCCTGCGTCGCAGGGCACGCCTTGCGCCGACGCCTCGGCCGAAGCCGCGGACGGTTCGCTGCTCGTACACGGGCGCCCGAATCTTCGCCGCTACTGAAACCATGCCTCCGCTGACCACGGACGCGGTCCGCGATCTGCTCGGCGACTTCCCGTGAACTACCTGCTGGACGTCAACATCCTCGTTGCGTGGGGCTGGACCGATCATGTCGCCCACGAACGTACGTCCAGATGGATCGCGAACGCCCGGAGCCAACGCGCAACCAAGCTCTTGACATCGGCGATCCCCGAACTAGGGTTCGTGCGGGTTTCGGTCCAGCGCACCGCAGGAAGCGTCACCGTCAACGAGGCAGCCGCGACCCTTGCCGGCATGCTCCGCTCGCTGGGCTCGACACACGAGTTCGTCCCGGATGACAGGGCCGCACGGCAGTTTCCCGCCTGGTGCAGATACGCATCCCAGACGAGCGACGCCCATCTGATGCAGTTAGCCGCCGCGCACGACGCCGAACTCGCGACCCTCGACACCGGAATCCCCGGGGCGTTCCTCGTAGCCGGCGTCGACGCCGCGAACCGACACTGAAGTGACCGACAGCGCGCACGACCTCCTCGTTATCGGCGCCGGCCCCGGTGGCTACGTCGCTGCCATCCGGGCCGCGCAGCTCGGTCTGCGGACCGCGGTGGTCGACGAGCATCCGGCCGCCGGGGGCGTCTGCCTGCGGGAGGGCTGCATCCCGAGCAAGGCGCTCCTGGAGTCGACTCAGCGGCTGGTCGCGGCGCGAACGGAACTCGGCGCCCACGGAGGCAAGGTCGACGAGATCGGCCTCGATCTGGCGGCGATGATGAAACGCAAGGACCGGGTCGTGACAACCCTTACGCGCGGTGTCTCGTCGCTGCTCAAGAAGAACGGTATCGACCACATCCAGGGCCGGGCCCGCCTCGGCGAAGGCGACGGCGAACTGCGCGGGACCGTCGTAACGGCCGGCGACGGTGAGCAGACGCTTCAGGCGCGCAACGTGATCGTCGCCACGGGCTCCCGGCCCGCCAGCCTGCCCGGCATCGAACTGGACGGCAGCCGCATCGGGACCAGCACGGAGGCGCTGGCGTACGGCGATGTGCCGGAACGCCTGGTCGTGATCGGCGCCGGCTACATCGGGCTCGAACTGGGCGCGGTCTGGAACCGGTTGGGCTCGAAAGTCACAGTCCTCGAGTACCTAGATCGCATCCTTCCCGGCGCCGACGCCGAGATCGCGACCGCCGCGGCGAAGATCTTCGCCCGGCAGGGACTGGACATCCGGCTCGGCTGCCGGGTTCTGGGTGCGGCGGTCAACGACGGCAAGGAAGCTGTCGGCTGCGTCGTCGAGGTCGAGGGCCAGGACCCGATCGAGTGTGACCGGGTTCTCGTCGCCGTCGGGCGAACACCGCTCAGCGAGGGCCTGGGACTCGAGGAGGCTGGGGTCACCGTGGACGAGCACGGCTTCATCCAGGTCGACGAGCGTTTCAGCACCTCGGCGCCCGGCGTTTACGCCATCGGCGACGTGATCGGCGGACCGCAGCTCGCCCACAAGGCCGAGGAGGAGGGCATGGCCTGCGTCGAGGGCATCGCCGGCGGCTACGTCCACATCGACTACAACGCGATCCCCGGCATCGTCTACACCGAGCCCGAAGTCGCCTCCGTTGGCAGGACGGAAGAACAACTGCAGGAAGCCGGTACGCCTTACCGCAAGGGCACGTTCCCATTCCGGGCCATCGGTCGCGCGCGCGCCACCGGCAGCCTCGAAGGGTTCGTCAAGATCCTGGCCCACGCCGACACCGACGCCGTCCTCGGCGTCCACATCCTGGGCAGCCACGCCGGTGACCTGATCGCCGAAGCGGTGGCGGCGATCAGTTTCGGCGCCTCGGCCGAGGATCTCTTCCGCACAAGTCACGCTCATCCGACCCTCGCCGAAGCGATCAAGGAAGCCGCGCTGGCAGTCCACGGCCGGGCCATCCACATGTAGACTCCAGCGATCATGAAAAGCACCTGTACCCCTCTCAGTCTGGCGCTGCTCGCCGCCGTCTTCCTCCTGGCCGCTTCGCCACTTGCCGCCCAGGAACCCGCCGAACCCGCGGCCGAGGAAGAGGAGGCCGGCGAGGAGGGCACCGAAGAAGAGGAAGAGAAGCCGCCGATCCCGGCCGGCGCCGAACTCAAGGTCTCTCCCACGGAGCTGACCCTGGAGGTCGGCGACAAGGCGAACCTGACCGCCACCGGCGTCGGCGCGGACGGCGAGACGATCGAGGGCGTCGACGTCGTCTTCTTCTCCCGCA
>VXUF01000003.1:0-10770 GCA_009837085.1 Holophagales bacterium | reverse complement strand
AACCCGGCCGGCGAGGTCGAGGCTCACGGCCCGGGCAACGTCAAGGTCATCGCCCTCGTGCCGAAGGAGGCGGAAGACGAACCCCGGCGGGCGGAGGCCTTGCTGCGGGTCGAGGTCGACGTCACCATCCCGAATCCCCCGGTCGAGAGCGTTGAGATCGTCGGACTCCCGGGCGCCTTCTACAGCGGCACGCACCTGACGCTGCAGGCCCGCGTCGTGGACATCACGGATGTCGTGCGTGACGATGTCGAGGTCGTCTACTCGAGTTCGAACTCCGGCGTCGCGGCGCCGGACGGATTCGGAGGTCTGGACCTCGTAGCTCCCGGCACGACGACCCTCACCGCGACAGCCGAAGACGCGACCTCCCAGGTCGACATCCGGGTCGCGCGGAACCCGACGCAGCGCATCGAGTTGACCGCCTCCGCGGAGGAAGCGCGCACCGGCGACGTCGTCTGGTTCGAGGCCGTCGGCCGCGACGCCTCCGGCAACGAGGTCGAGGACCTGCCCATCCGCTTCCTGGCGGCCGGCCAGGCCGCGAACCGCATCCTGGCCCCCGGCGCCACCGCCCAGATCGAACAGGACGGCGCCTTCGTCGCCGAGCGCTCGGGCATCTACACCGTGACGGCGTTGGCCGGCGGCCACTCCGACAGCGTGCCGGTGCGGGTGACGCCGAGGCGCGTGAACAAGGAGATCGAGTTCGTCGGCCAGGGCAAGGTCCACGATCGCCGCACCTCCGACCTCTGGGTCTGGGAAGGCACGGACGGCCGCGACTACGCGATCACCGGCACCTGGGGCGCCGAAGGTCACGCCTACATCTGGGACGTGACGAACCCCGAGAGCATCGTGCTCATCGACGCGGTGCGCGTCGACGCGCGAACCGTGAACGACGTCAAGGTCTCAGAGGACGGCAGGATCGCGGTGATCAGCCGCGAGGGCGCCTCCAACCGAAAGAACGGCTTCGTCGTTCTCGACGTCTCCGAACCCCAGGTCGGCGTGCGCATCCTGTCCCGGTTCGACGACCAGTTGCGGGGCGGCGTCCACAACGTGTTCATCCACGAGGAGCATGTCTACGCCCTGTCGAACGGCCGCCGCTTCGACGTGATCAGCATCGAGGATCCGACCCAGCCCCACCGCGTCGGCCGCTTCGAGCTCGACACGCCGGGACACTCGATCCACGATGTCTGGATCGTTGGCGGCGTCGCTTTCAGCTCCAACTGGGAGGACGGCGTGGTCGCGATCGACGTCGGCGGCGCCGGCATGGGAGGCGCGCCGAACAACCCGGTCAAGCTCGGCAGCTACGCCTATCCGAGCGGCTGGAACCACGCCGCCTACCCCTACCGCAGCGAGTCGACCGGCAAGTTCTACGTCATCGCCGGCGACGAGGCCTTCCCCTACGGCGAGCTGGGGCGGGACCCGAGGGCGGCGCCGCCAAGGGCCGCCGGCTGGATCCACGTGATCTCCTGGGACGACTGGGAGAACCCCCGCGAGGTCGCCCGCTACCAGGTGCCCGAAGCCGGCACCCACAACCTCTGGATCGAAGACGACATCATGTACGTCGCCTACTACAACGGCGGCCTTCGGGTCGTCGACGTCTCCGGCGACCTGCGCGGAG
Source organism: Holophagales bacterium (assembly GCA_009837085.1). Taxonomy (GTDB): domain Bacteria; phylum Acidobacteriota; class Thermoanaerobaculia; order Multivoradales; family Multivoraceae; genus Multivorans. The sequence goes on along the minus strand of VXUF01000003.1, from coordinate 9,158 downwards.
ATCTCTACCGGCAGGGCCGCGAGATCGGCATGTTCCTGCCCTACGACAGCCAGGCGCTCGTGCCGAACTCTCCCTTCGTCTGGGGCCCGCAGCCGTACAAGGGCCACATCTTCTTCTCCGACTGGCACTCCGGATTGTGGGCGGTCAAGCTGAAGGACCCCGAAGACCCGAACCGGATCATTGGAGAACCGCACTAGGCCCCTGCTGGGGCATACCCGGAGGTCTGGGATGCACAAGTCGACTTGCCGGCAGCCGTGGACGGCTGTGCCCTCAACGCTGCTTCTCGCCTTCGCGGTCCTGACGGGTTCCGCCCTCCACGCGGAGTCGGACCTCACGCCGCCGTCCCGGGAGTACTACGCCTACGTCTGCGCCGAATCGGAGGACGAGGTGGCTCTCGTCCGCTTCGGACCCTCCGGGATCGAGGTGACGAAGACGATCACCGTCGGTAGCTTCCCGGCCGAAACGGAAGGTCCGCACGGCATCAACATCTCGCCGGGCGGCCGCTACTGGTACGTGTCGATCGCCCACGGCAACCCGTTCGGCTCGATCCACAAGTACGAAACCGGGACCGACGAGTGGCTGGGCGACGTTCGGGTCGGCATGTTCCCCGCCACCCTCGACGTGGCCGCCACCACCGGGCTGCTATTCGTCGTCAACTCGGACTTCTACGGCGACCACGTACCGAGCACGATCTCGGTCGTCGAAACAGCGACGATGACCGAGATCGCTCAGTTCGAGAGCGGGACCATGCCGCACGGCGCCCGGTTCAGCCGGGACGGCCGGAAGCTCTACAGCGCGAACATGATGGACGACGAACTCGTCGAGATCGACGCGCTGCGCTTCGAGGTTGGCCGCCGCCTGAAGCTGGGCCGGACTACGCACTCGGCGAGCGGCCACGGACGACACGGCGATCACGCGGATTCTCCGGCCGGGCACGGCGCCCATGGCCAGCCGAGCGTCGAGCCGTCGTGGGTGACCTCGCCCACCGCCGGCGGCCTCGTCTACGTCACGGCGCTCTCGGGGAACGCAATCTACGAGGTCGACACGAGCGCGTGGAAGGTCTCGCGACGGCTGGAGACGCCGGCCCCGGGACCCTACAACGCCGCCGTGGCGCCCGACGAGCGGCTGCTCGTGGTCACCTACAAGAAGGGGGACTCGGTTGGCTTCTGGGACCTGGAGGAAGGCCGGGAAGTCGCCCGCGTGCCCACGACGCGTCGCATCCCTCATGGCGTCGCCATCACGTCGGATGGCCGCTTCAGCCTGGTCACCGTCGAGGGCGTCGGCGGCGAGCCGGGCGTCGTCGAGGTCTACGACAACGGCGCGTTCCGGCGTGTAGCCCAGATCGACATCGGCAAGCAGGCCGGGGGCATCGCGCTCTGGGAACGGAATTGAAGCCGTCCGGCCCGGATCGGACGGCGACTTCGGAGGCAGACGCCGCCGAACTGCAAGACCGGTTGCTGCGCGGCCTCTCCGCCACGGACCGCCGGCTACGCCTCCGCCGCGGGCTTGCGGCCCTCACTTGGTTCGGACCCGCCGCCTGCGTGTGGCTGCTCGCCAGTTGGCTGCTGCACTTGGGGCTCCTGGAGCTGGGCGCGACGGGTGAAGGCGCCGTCGCCGCACTCTGGCCCTCCTGGGCCGGCGGCGCCGTCCTCCTCCTGCTCGGCCTGCGAGAAGTGGCGGCGCTGGGCCGCGATCTTCCCGCGGCCGCCCGCGCCGTCGACCGGGCGGGCGACCTGCATGACGCGGTCGCCACCGCACTCGAGATGCAGCACCGGTTGCACGACTCGCACCCGGACGGGCGGCGCGAGGGCGGCGACACGGTCTGGCCACTGCCCTGGATCGCCCTGGTCCTGGAGCGGGCGGTGGCGGGACTCGATCGCACCGGCGTCAAGCAGACCGTTCCTCGTCTGGTGCCGCGAAGCGCCCTGCCATCTGCCGGAATCAGTCTGCTCCTGTTGCTGCCGGTAGCGCTGCCCCGTTCCTTCGTCGGCGAAGCACTGGCCTCGGCGATGAGCGGCGATGCGACCGGCGACCTCCCGCCCGGCTTCGAAGCGGCCGCGCTGCTCGAAGACGATCCCAACCGGATGCCCGGCGTTCCGGAACTGGACGTGCGGCTCAGCGACCTGCCGTTGGTGACTCTGCGCGTCCGGGAGCCCAACGGCGAGGACGGTGCCAGTAGCGGCGACTCGACAGACGCGGCCGAAGGCAGCCTCGGCGACGGAGTGGAGGCGGAAGCGCTCGACGCCATGGCGGAGGGGAGCGACGCCGCGGCCAATGCCCTGACGGACGAGACGAATCCGGAAACCGGCGCCGACCTGATGCGTGAGCTCGACAACCGGGAGGGTACCGGCGAAGAGGAGAAGGGCACCGCGCCCGGCACGGAGGGCAGCGGCGAAGGGACCGAGCCTGGCGCCGAGGCCGGCGAGGGCGACGGTTCGGGCGGCCAGTCAGTCGAAGACGGCGAGGGTTCGGGCGATGAGAGCGGCACGGCGGCCGCAGTCAGCGACGAACCGGGAAGTAGCTCGGGCGAGGCCGACGGCGCCGCGGCAGGGGTCGGCACCGGACCGCAGGAGGAGATGGTCGACCCCTTCGGCGACCTCCTCGTCCCCGCTCTCAGTCTCGAACAGGCCCTCGAGACGGCCCTGCTCGAATCGATCGAGGAAACCGAACGTCGCCCCCTGACCACAACCAGCGCCACCCAGTTCCGAGCTGCGGAAGTGGCCATGCGCGGAGCCGCACCCGGCGTCGTCGCCGAAGCCGCGGCCTCAAGCGGAGACTTGCCGGGCGCCCGCCACCCGATCGCCTGGCGCCACCGGGAGTCCGTGCGCCGCTACCTGGAAGCTCTGGAGGCCGAAGCTGAGGAGAACAGGGAGTGAACGACACCGCCCAGCCGCGGACCGCGGCCGATCTCGCCCTGCAACTGACCGAGTTCGCGGACCGCTGCAGCCGTCTGCGCCGCGAGATCGGCAAGGTGATCGTGGGCCAGGAAGAGGTCGTGGACGGGGCGATCATCGGTCTGCTGGCCGACGGTCATGTCCTGCTCGAGGGCATCCCAGGTCTGGGAAAGACGCGTCTCGTCCGCACTCTGTCCCAGGCGCTGCATCTCAGGTTCAACCGCATTCAGTTCACGCCCGACCTGATGCCGGCGGACATCGTCGGCACCCACGTGCTCCGCGAAGACGAGACCGGAGGGCGCCGGCTGGTCTTCGAGCGCGGTCCGATTTTCGCGAACCTGCTGCTCGCGGACGAAATCAACCGCGCCACGCCGAAGACGCAGTCCGCACTGCTCGAGGCGATGCAGGAGACGACGGTCACGGTCGGCGGCGAGACGAGCCTCCTCGATCCACCGTTCTTCGTGCTCGCCACCCAGAACCCCCTGGAGATGGAGGGCACCTATCCCCTGCCCGAGGCGCAGCTCGACCGCTTCCTGTTCAAGCTGCGGATGACCTACCCGGCGACCGAGGAGCTGCACACGATCCTGGACCGCACGACCGCGGGCTCCGTCCCTGAGGCCGAAGCACTCTGGACCGCCGAGCAAGTGGTCGCCATGCGGCGCGCCGCCCGTCTGGCGCCGGTCGCGCGTCCGGTCCAGGACTACGCGATCCGGCTCGGGCTGGCGACCCGGCCCGAGGGGGAGCATCCCGCGGAAGCAGTACGCCGATACATCCGCATCGGCGCCAGCCCGCGCGGCATCCAGGCGATGGTGCTCGGCGCCAAGGTCCACGCGCTGATCCGGGGCCGGCCGAACGTGTCCCGCGAGGACATCCGGGCCGTGGCGCTCCCCGCCCTGCGACACCGTGTCCTGTTGAACTTCGAGGGCGAAGCCGAGCGGGTCGACCTCGACGAGCTGCTCCAGGATCTGATCGACAGCGTGCCCGAGGGCTGAGCGGGCGGGCTCCAAGCTCCGAGCCGTGGCCGACCATTCCGTCTTCGCCTTCGAGCCGGCCTTCCTCGCCCGGCTGGAGCGCCTGCGCCTTCTCACGCGGCGCGTTCCCGCCGGCGGCTTCAAGGGCGAGCATAGCGCCAGCCACCTCGGCTCCGGCCTCGAGTTCGCGGACTACCGTCCCTACGTCGAAGGAGACGACGTGCGTCACCTCGACTGGCGCGCCTATCTGCGCTTCGACCGTCTGCTGCTCCGGATGTTCGAGGAGCACGGCGACCTGGCCGTCTACATCCTGCTGGACTGCAGTCACTCCATGGCGCCGACGCCCGGTTCTCTTGGCCGCCGCAAGTTCGATGCGGCGCGCCGGATCGCGGCCGCCCTGACCTACATCGCTCTGGCCACGCTCGACCGCGTCACCCTGGCGCCGTACTCCGGCCACGCGCACCAGGTTCTCGGCCCGCTCCACGGCTCCCGCCAGGTGTGGCGGGCTCTCGACTACCTCGCCAATCTCGACACAGGCGGCGAGACCCACCTCGACCGGACAGTCCGGGAGGTGTTCGCCTCCGGCCGACGCCGCGGCCTCGTCATCGTCATTTCGGACCTCCTGTCCGACACGACGGAGGGAGGCCTTGATCTCCTCCTGCCACTCCGACACGACGTGGCGGTCATCCAGGTAACCGATCACCGCGATCTCGAAGCGCCGCTCGACCGCGACACGACCCTGGTCGACAGCGAGACGGGCGACTCGCTCCGTATCCACGGCGCCCCGAACCTGCTCCACCGGCTGGAGCGGGAGGCGGAGACCCACCGGGAGGAGATCCGCGCCCGCTGCACCGCCCGCGGCTGGTCCTTCATCCACGCCCCGGTCGAGGCGTCATTCGAAGAACTCGCGCTAGGCGCCCTGCGCCGCGGCCTGCTCAGCCGGGGTCGATGATGCCCTTCTGGCTTCCGCTCGGCATCACGGCCCTTCTGGTGCTGGCGATCTACCTGATCCGACCCACCGCGCAGGCACTTCCGGTCGCCTCCACGGTGCTCTGGCGGCGCCTGCTGGCGGCGCGCAAGCGGCGCCGCGACCGCCTGCGCTGGCTGCTCTCGCTGCTCCTGGCCACCACGGTCGCCGGTTTCCTGTCGGTCGGCGCAAGCCGGGCACCCTGGCTGCAGCCCGGGGGCGGTGACCCGATCGCCCTGACCTTCGACCCGTCGCCGACGATGCAGGCGGGCCTGCCGGATGGAGGGCCGAGCCGGATCGAACTGGCCGCGGCCGAGGCGCGCCGGATCGTCGTCGAAGCGGAATCCGGCAGCCGCTTCACCGTGAACGCGGATCCGACTCGGCTGACCTCGACGGAGGTGCTGGCGGTCCTCTCCGACCCGCTGGAAGGTCTCCCGAACGACCCCGACACGGAACCGGCGATCCCCACCGCCCGGCGGGTCCACATGTTCACCGACGGAATCGGCCCGTACGCACCCATCATCGACCCGGGTACGGAGACGCACACCGTTTCGGTCCTGGTCCCGGCCCGAAACGCGGGCATCGTCCGCTTCGCGACCCGGCCGCCCGCGAACCGCGCGGCGGGGCCGGAAGCACTGCTCGAGATCCTGGCGACGGATCCGGCCGGCGATCTGGTACCGGTCGAGCTGACGGTGACCGACTCCGAGATGATCCGCATCCGCAGGCAGCTCGAGCTCGAACCCGGCGACCGCTTCACCGCCCTGATCGACCTCGGCAGCTTCGCACCGGGCACCGTCACCGCGCGCATCCAGACGCCCGGCGACGTCTTCCCGCTCGACGACCGGGCCGGCCTGATCGACGCCGGCCGAGCAGGAACCGCATCCACTCGGTTTCCCGTCCGACGCACCGGCTCCCGGACCGAGCCCTGGCGCGTCCTCGTGACGGCCCGCAGCCCGGGCTCGTTCGATGGCTCCGCCGTCGCGCTCGCTCTCCGGGCGGACGCCTCGGTCGACGTCGTAGCTGTCCGCGCTGCAACCGGCGCCGACGATCCCCAACCAGAGGATCCGCTCCCCGCAGCCGACATCGCCACGTACCACCGGACCGCGCCGGCGATTCCTCCGGCGATGCCCGCCCTGTACGTCGACCCACCGCAGGCGGTCTCCGCAGGCGGCCTCTCCCCCGCCGCCGAAGCGCCCTTGTTACAACGCAGGATCGACCGGACCGATGCCTCCCATCCTCTCCTGGAAGGCGTCTCCCTCCTCGACCTGCCAGTCGTCGTCGCCGCCCGCGAGCTGGATCCTCAATGCTCAGCCCTTGCTTCAGCCGGCGACCGCACCGTCATCGCCGTCTGCGACCCGGCTCCCGGGGAGATCCCCCGCTCCCTCACGGTCGCCTTCGACCTCGATCACTCTTCCCTGGCGCAGCGCCCCGACCTCGCCGCCCTGATCCAGAACGCCGCCTCGTGGCTCACCGAAACCCCCGCCCTCACAGACGATCTCACCGCCGATTCCGGCCTCCAGGATGAGCGAACCACACGCCTCAACGACTCGACTCTCGAGCCAGTCCACGGGGACCGCCTCGCCGACCTCGACAAGCCCAATCGCCGCCCCTGGTCCTGGCGCAGCCTCGCCCTCGCCGGTCTCCTGCTCGCCTCGTTCGAGGCCATCACCTTCTTCCGTGGCTTGACCCTGTGATGCCGATCACCCTGCAGGAACCGCTCTGGCTGCTGGCCGTGCTGCCGGTGGCAGTGCTGCTGTGGTCGCAGCGCAGCGACCACCCGGACCGGCAGCGCCGCCGGCTGCTGTGGGTCCGTGGGTCGCTGCTCATTGCCATTGTGCTGGCTCTTGCGGAGCCGGTCGCGACCTGGCGTACGCGCGAACTCGACGTGGCCGTTCTGGTTGACGTCTCGGCCAGCATCGAGCCGGTCAGTCTGAACCAAGCCCTCGAGGCGATCGAGAGCGGTCTTGATCCGCACGTTCCGGTGCGCCTGTTCGCCTACGCCGATCGGGCCGCCACGGTCGCTGGCGCAGCCGACCTGAGGCAGCTCGAAGTCGCCGATTCCAGCACCGCCTCGGCCGGCGCCGCCGCTCTCGACCGCGGCAACACGCGGCCGGACGCCGCGCTCCGCCAGGCCGCCGCAACGCTGCGTCCCGATCGCGTCCGCCGCCTGCTGCTGCTCTCGGATGGGCAACGCCTCGCGGGCGTCGGCCCCCGAGTCGCGGCCGAACACCCGGACCTCCGAGTCGACACCGCGGCCCTTGATCGGACGGCGCCCCCCGTCTGGATCGAGTCGATCGAACTCGACGAAAGCGACCGGCCGCTGCGCGCCGGAGAGCCCCACGGCTGGGTGCTCCGTCTCGGCAGTCGTTCCTCGCTGCCGGAGGCTCCCCTGACCGTGCGCGGCGGCGGCGCCGAGGAGCGCCACAGCGTCGCGCTCGTGCCGGGCATCACGACGGTCCAACTGGAGTGGACCTTCGACCAACCCGGAATGCAGACGCTCGAAGCGATCCTCGGTGCGGGCGAAGGCGCCGCTGCCTCACAGGGTGCGATGTGGCGGGGCAGCCTGCGGATCGAGCCACCGCACCGCGTCCTGCTGCTCGCGCCCCGGGGCCATTCGGCCGACCTGCAGCGAATGCTCCAGGCGCAGGGCCTGCGTGTGATCCGCTCCACACCGAGCCGGGCCGCTCTGTCCCCTTCGTCGCTCCGAAGCTACGACGCCGTCGTGCTCAGCAACGTCGCCGCCGACAGCCTCCCGGCACCGGCCCAGCAAGCCCTGGGCGAGTGGGTCTCGGAAGAGGGCGGCGGACTCCTCTTCGTGGCCGGGGAGGAGACGTTCGGCGAGGAGGGCTACCGGAACTCGCCCCTCGAGCGCGTTCTGCCGCTCGACTTCGAGATCGAGGAGGAGCGCAGCGAGGTCGCGCTGATGATCGCCCTCGACAAGTCGTACAGCATGAAGGGACCGAAGATGGACCTGGCCAAGGAGGCTGCCAAGGCCGCGCTAGGCATGCTGAACGAGCAGCACCGCTTCGGCCTCGTCGCCTTCGACTGGCACACCCACGACATCGTCGGCCTCCAGTTCGTTCGCGACCAGGAGCGCCTGAACCAGAGGGTCGACCGCATCGAGGCCAGCGCCCAGACCAACTTCTACCCGGCTCTGGAGGCCTGCCTCGAGCAGCTCTCCGAGGTCGAGTCCGAGGTCAAGCACGTCATTCTGGTCTCCGACGGCCGGACCTACCCCGACGAGTACGAACAGCTCGTCCTGCGGATGAGGCAGGAGGAGATCACCGTCTCGACCGTCGCCATCGGCGTCGAGTCCGACCGGGAACTGCTCGCCGACATCGCCGACTGGGGCGACGGCAACGCCTACACGATCGAAGACCCGAGTTCCGTCCAGAGCATCCTGATCGACGAGACGATGAACCAGCTCCCCGACTCGGCGCGCGAAGAGACGATCCTGGTCGAACTGCGCGGCCAGTCGGACGCCCTGACCGGAGTTGACATCGCTACGGCACCCGAGCTCTACGGCCGGATCGCGGCCGTGGCCAAGGACAGCGCCGAAGTCATCCTCGGCGCCGGTGAGTCGGATCCGATCCTGGCCAGCCGCTACGTCGGCCTGGGCAAGACCTGGATGTTCACGTCCGATCTCGAACCGCGCTGGGCAAGCGACTGGCTGCGCTGGCCCGATCTGGGCCGGCTCGTCGCCCAGGTGGTCCGCGACGCCGCCGATCGGCGCGCCGGCGCCGAGTGGGAGTTCGATCTGGATCGCCGCGACGGGGTACTCGAAGCGGCACTCAGCGTGGTCGAGGAGGATGGCCACTTCGGCAGCGACCTCTCCCCCCGCCTCGTCGTCCTGCGCGGCGACCGCCGGATCGAGGAGCCGCTGCAGCGCACCGGACCCGGCCTCTACCGCCTGGTGTCCGGGGAAGGCATGCTGCTCGCGCCCAGCCTCGAGCCCTACCGCGTGGAGGTTCACACCGGCCCCGCCGGCGCCGCGGAGACCATCGGCCCGGGCCGCACCATCTTCTACCCGGCCCGCGACGAACTCCGCCCCGGCGCCCCCGACCTCGAGGCGCTGGCCACACTCGCCGCGGAAACCTCCGGCCTCTTCCACGAAACGGTTGGGGGCGGTGTCGGCGCCATCACCGCCCCCAGCGCCGACACCGCCGTCCGCCGCTTCGACCTCTGGTCCGTCCTCCTGGTCGCCGCGACGCTCCTGTTCCTCGCCGAACTCCTGCTCCGTCGCCGGCGGCGGCACGGCGCGTCAACCGTGATTCCGGTCCCCGGCGAGACCCGCCCCGCCGCCTGACGCCGCCCACGCCAGCACCC
>VXUF01000107.1 GCA_009837085.1 Holophagales bacterium | reverse complement strand
GTCGATGAGCGGTCGGAGTGGCTTGTCGATGTTGCGAGGGGCGCTACGAACCTCACGCACCTGGAACAGTACTACCCGTTTCTTGCATTCGAAGTGAGGCGACAGGGAATAGAAGAGGAGCTGGCGTCGCTCTTCACCGTTTAGCGGTAGAGGTTCCGAAGGTCCCTGCCGCCGGGAGTGTGAAATCGGTCCACGGGTATCAACTTTGGACAGGAGCGCCCGCCGGAACACGGAACTGGAGCCGGAACTGAGTGAGAAGGAGGGTTGCAAGGTATGGGAAACTGGGGGTCGCTTGTCCCCACCGGCAAGTCCTAGCCTTCGGATCCTGGGGGAAGTGGGAGCTTCTCGCGAAGGCAAGTGGCAGGCGGCGAGGGAGGCCGTCCTGTCCGGAGTGACCTGTGGGGCTAGGATGGGAAGTGCGCGAGACGATCTGTACGGCCGAAATAGGACTACTAGAGCGACGACGATGGCGACGAGGCAAGTCAGCAGCAGCGCGACGACGGGCTACGAGGCCGAGCTGTGGGCGATGGCCGACGCGCTCCGCGGCTCCATGGATGCGGCCGAGTACAAGCACGTCGTGCTCGGCCTCATCTTCCTGAAGTACATCTCGGACGCTTTCGAGGAGCGCCACGCGGCGGTGCTGAACGAGTGGGGGGAAGACGCTGCGGAGGACCGCGACGAGTACATCGCCGAGAACATCTTCTGGGTACCGCAGGAGGCCCGTTGGACGCACCTGAAGGCCCAGGCGAGACAGTCGAGTATCGGCCAGACCGTGGACCGGGCCATGACCGTGATCGAACGCGACAATCCGGCGCTCAAGGACGTACTGCCCAAGGACTACGCGCGGCCGGCGCTCGACCAACAACGCCTCGGCCAACTCATCGACATGGTCGGCAACATCCGTATGGGGGACGCCGAAGCCCGCTCGCGCGACGTGCTCGGCCGGGTCTATGAGTACTTCCTCTCGCAGTTCGCCAGTGCCGAGGGCAAGAGGGGCGGCGAGTTCTACACGCCTCGCTGCGTCGTCAAGCTGCTCGTCGAGATGCTGGAGCCCTTCCGAGGCCGCGTCTACGACCCTTGTTGCGGCTCCTCGGGCATGTTCGTGCAGTCGATCGAGTTCATTCGCGCCCACGCCAGTGGAAGCGGCAACGGCGGAAGCACTCGGGGCGACATTTCGATCTACGGTCAGGAATCGAACTACACGACGTGGCGGCTAGCCAAGATGAACCTGGCCATACGCGGGATCGGGGGACAGATCGCCCAGGGCGACAGCTTCCACAACGACCTTCATCCAGACCTGAAGGCGGACTTCATCCTCGCCAACCCTCCGTTCAACGTCTCGGACTGGGGCGGCGAGCGATTGGTGGAGGACAAGCGTTGGCGCTACGGCGTCCCGCCGAAGGGCAACGCCAACTTCGCTTGGGTACAGCACATGGTCCATCACCTCGCCCCCAGGGGCGTAGCGGGGTTCGTGCTGGCCAACGGATCGATGTCGTCGAGTCAGTCCGGTGAGGGCGAGATCCGGAAGAACCTGATCGAGGCCGAGTTGGTCGACTGCATGGTCGCTTTGCCGGGCCAGCTCTTCTACTCCACCCAGATCCCCGCCTGCCTGTGGTTTCTGGCGCGTGGGCGAAAGCGTCGCGGAGAGATCCTCTTCGTCGACGCAAGGAAGCTCGGCCGGATGGTGGACCGGACGCACCGCGAGTTGACTGAAGAGGACATTACTCAGATCGCCGACACTTACCATGCATGGCGAACCGGAGAGGAGGGGAACGGCTATGCCGATGTTCCCGGATTCTGTAGCACCGTGTCGCTGGGCGGGTTGCAGAAGCACGGCCATGTACTTACGCCGGGCCGCTATGTCGGTGTCGAGCCGCAGGAGGACGACGTTGAGCCGTTTGAGGAGAGGATGAAGCGGCTGGTCGCCGATCTTGGCGAACATCAGGCCGAAGGCAGGCGGCTAGACGCCGCGATCGCCGAGAACCTGAAGGAACTTGGGTTCCCGTTGCCTGAGCTAGGACCATGAAGCTCGATCTGACGGCGATCAACGATGCGATCGCCCAGTTGGAAGAAGCGCTGGAGTACCACGGCTCGGAGGTCGCGGCTCGTGATCCCGCTCTGAAGCTGCATCTCAGAGCGGCCGCGATTCAGGCTTTCGAGTTCACCTACGAGCTGTCGTTCAAGATGATCAAGCGCTATCTCGAACAAGCCTCCGAGAATCCCGCCTTGTTCGACGAGATGAGCTTCAGCGCCATCATGCGCGACGCCTTTCAGCGTGGACTGCTGCGGTCCGAACTGGCCTCTTGGAAGGAGTACCGGAAGCTCCGGGGCACGACCAGCCACACCTACGACGAAGACAAGGCGCGCGTGGTCTTCGAGAGCGTGCCGGCTTTCCTCCGGGAAGCCAGGTATGTCCGGGATCAGCTTCGGCGGAGAAACGAGTCCCTTGACGGCCCCGATTGACATCCGCGCCGACCATCTGGACATCGTCCGGGACGTATTGCGGGAGCATCTGCCGGCCGGCGTGAAGGTCTGGGTCTTCGGGAGTCGCGCTACGTGGAAGACCAAGGACTCGTCTGACCTAGATCTCGCTTTGGAGGGGAGCACCGAGATCCCGCCGGAAAGGCTAGCGGCACTGGAAACCGCGTTCGAGGAGTCGGACCTTCCCTTCGCCGTGGACGTAGTGGACACCAACCGGATCGGCGAACGCTTCAGGCGTATCGTCTCGGAGCAGCGCGTAGTACTGGTGCGTTCCGTCAACGACCGGGAGCGTCAGGGCGACTGCTTCAGACGACTCGATCTCCATGCAACACGTTGCGAGTCGTCAAGTGCTGCTATCGGCTGGCAAGAAGCCAGACTAGGCGATGTAGTCCGACTCCTGTCTGGAGGTACGCCGTCCAAGGGGCGAGCGGCGTACTGGGATGGAGAGATTCCTTGGGCCTCCGCGAGAGACATGAAGGTGTTTCGGCTCCGCGAAACGAGCCATCACGTCACTCTGGAAGGGCTTGCCAACGGCACGAGGCAGGTTCCAGCGGGGACGCTCCTGCTCTTGACAAGGGGTATGCGGCTACTGAAGGACTTGCCCGTCTGCGTGACAGAACGACCGATGGCGTTCAACCAGGACATCAAAGCCCTGCTCGCGAAGGCGTGTGTGGAGCCCAGTTTCTTGCCATATCTGGTCGTTGGCAACAAGCGGCGTCTGTTGAATCTCGTGGATCTCGCTGGTCACGGTACGGGCCGGATCAACAGTGACGAACTGAGGGCACTCAATGTCCGGTTGCCGTCAACTCGCGAGCAACGAGCTATCGCCCATGTTCTCGGCACGCTGGACGACAAGATCGAGTTGAACCGCCGTCTGAGCGAGACACTGGAGGCGATGGCGCGGGCGCTGTTCAAGTCGTGGTTCGTTGACTTCGGTCCCGTACGGGCGAAGGCGGAAGGCCGTGACACGGGATTGCCGCGGGGCGTCGGTGACCTGTTCCCCGACCGGCTCGTCGACTCCGAGATGGGCGAGATACCGGTGGGTTGGGAGGTCTACCGCCTGGATCAACTTGCTGATCACCACACGGAATCCACCACGCCTTCACGTTCCCTTGGACGGGAGTACGAGCACTTCAGCTTCGCGGCCTTCGACGCAGGTCAGCGCCCTTTCATCGAACCAGGCGCGGCCATCCAGAGTAACAAGACCCTCATCCGGGAGGGCGCGGTCCTCTTGTCGAAGCTCAATCCCAACATCGCTCGTGTCTGGCTCCCGGCCAACTCGACCGGTAGGCCGCAGATCTGCTCCACGGAGTTTCTCGTGTTCACGCCACGATGTCCCGCGAACCGAAGCCTCCTCTACGCGCTGTTCGGAGATCAGCGCTTCCGCACTCTACTCACCTCCCTAGTCACTGGAACTTCTAAGAGCCATCAGCGCGTTCCTCCAAAGGCGTTGAAGGCATGTGACGTCTTGGCTGGGTCGCCGAGAGTCTTTGCGATGTTTGGCGAAGTTGCTGGCGGTGTGTTGGCGCGAATCCTAGAGAGTCGGTTCGAGGGTGCCACGCTAACGGCGGTCCGCGACACCTTGCTCCCCAAGCTCATCTCGGGGGAGATTCGCGTACCGGAGGCCGAGAGGGCATTGGAGCCCGTGACGTGACAAGGGACTCCGCGACCTTCACCGAGTCGGAGGTCGAGGACGCCGCGCTCGAATGGCTCGAAGGTCTTGGGTGGCGGGTGGCCCACGGCCCCAACATCGCTCCGGCCGCGGGTTCATCGGAGCGGGCGGACTACGGCGCGGTGGTGCTGGAACGTCGGCTTCGCGACGCCTTGGATCGGCTGAACCCCGACCTGCCCGCCGAAGCCCTGGAGGATGCGTTCCGCAAGCTGACCGGACCGGAAGGCTCTTCGCTGGAAGCTCGGAACCGAGCGTTCCACCGGATGCTGGTGGCCGGCGTGACGGTCGAGTACCGGACCGATGAGGGCGCCCTGCGCGGAGCGCAGGTAGCGGTGCTCGACTACGAGGATGCCATCAACAATGACTGGCTGGCGGTCAACCAGTTCACCGTCGTGGAGGGCGAGCACAAGCGTCGGCCGGACATCGTGCTGTTCGTCAACGGCCTTCCGCTGGGTCTGATCGAGCTCAAGAACCCAGCGGACGCGAAGGCTACGGTCTGGACCGCTTGGGCACAGATCCAGACGTACAAGGCTGAACTCCCGAAGCTGTTCACCCTCAACGCGACGCTCATCGTTTCGGACGGAGTCGAGGCCCGCGCCGGCACGCTGACCGCTGGGCGGGAGTGGTTCAAGCCCTGGCGCACCATGGATGGCGAGACCCTCGCCGGTGCGCACCTGCCTCAGTTGCAGGTGATGCTGGAAGGGATGTGTGAGCGCGACCGCTTTCTTGCGCTGGTCCGCGACTTCATCGCGTTCGAGGACGACGGCGGCGGCAAGTTGGCAAAGAAGATGGCCGGCTATCACCAGTTCCACGCCGTCGGAGTAGCCGTCGCCGAGACCCTGCGAGCGACCCAAGTGCAACGGCTAGAACCCGGGATCGGCCACGCGCAGGCTGGCGATGATCCCACCGGGCAGCCGGGAGGCGCGCCAGGCGATCGGCGCGTCGGCGTCGTCTGGCACACCCAGGGATCGGGCAAGAGCCTGACCATGGCCTTCTACGCCGGGCGGATCATCCGGGAGCCGGCGATGGAGAACCCGACCGTCGTCGTGCTGACGGATCGCAACGACCTCGACGACCAGCTCTTCGGCACGTTCTCGCGCGGCCGGGACCTGCTGCGGCAGCCGCCGACCCAAGCCTCCAGCCGTGCGGACCTTCGCTCCCAGCTCTCGGTCGAGTCGGGCGGCGTGGTGTTCACCACGATCCAGAAATTCTTGCCGGAGGAGAAGGGCGCCCGGTATCCCGAGTTGTCGAGCCGCCGGAACATCGTCGTGATCGCCGACGAGGCGCACCGCAGCCAGTACGACTTCATCGACGGTTACGCCCGCCAGATGCGCGACGCGCTGCCCCACGCGTCGTTCATCGGCTTCACCGGCACTCCGATCGAGCTGGAGGACGCCAACACGCGGGCGGTGTTCGGCGACTACATCAGCGTCTACGACATCGAGCGGTCCGTCGAGGACGGCGCGACCGTGCCGATCTACTACGAGAGCCGGCTGGCGAAACTGACGCTGGACGAGGCCGAGCGGCCACGGATCGATCCCGGCTTCGAGGAGGCGACCGAGGGCGAGGAGGTCGAGCGCAAGGAGAAGCTGAAGACCAAGTGGGCTCAGCTCGAGGCCGTCGCCGGAGCCGCACCGCGGCTTCGACTCATCGCTCGGGACATCGTCTCGCACTTCGACCGGCGCGTCGAGGCCATGGACGGCAAGGCGATGATCGTCTGCATGAGCCGCCGCATCTGCATCGACCTCTACCGCGAGTTGGTTCGCCTGCGTCCCGACTGGCACCACGAGGACGACGCCGAAGGCCGAATCAAGGTGGTGATGACCGGCAGCGCATCGGATCCTCCTGACTGGCAGCCGCTCATCCGCAACAAGGCGCGCCGCAAGATCCTGGCCAATCGGTTCCGCGATCCTGACGATCCCCTTCGGGTAGTCCTCGTGCGGGACATGTGGCTGACCGGCTTCGATGCGCCGAGTCTGCACACGATGTACGTAGACAAGCCGATGCGTGGCCACGGGCTGATGCAGGCCATTGCGAGGGTGAACCGGGTCTTCCGGGACAAGCCGGGCGGCCTGATCGTGGACTACCTCGGCCTTGCCCACGAACTCAAGCGGGCGCTTGCGACCTACACCGGGAGCGGGGGTTCCGGTAGGACTACCGTGGACCAGTCGGAAGCGGTGGCGGTGATGCTGGAGAAGCACGAGGTGTGCTGTGGCCTGTTCCACGGCTTCGACTACTCCAGGTGGGCCGATGGAACCTCGGCCGAGCGCGTGAGCATGCTGCCCGGAGCGCAGGAACACATCCTCGCGCAGGAGAATGGCAAGGAGCGTTGCCTGCGGGCCGTGCTCGAACTCTCACGGGCCTTCGCGCTTGCGGTCCCTCACGACGAGGCGATGCGGATCCGCGACGAACTGGCGTTCTTCCAAGCAGTCCGGTCGGTGCTCGCCAAGCGAGCCGAGGCAGAGGCGCGTCCCGAGGAAGAACTGAACTACGCTATTCGTCAGATCGTCTCGCGGGCCGTCTCATCGGAAGGCGTCGTTGACATCTTCGCCGCCGCCGGGCTGAAGAAGCCCGACATTTCGATCCTGTCCGAGGAGTTCCTGGCCGAGGTGCGGGACATGAAGCAGCGCAACCTGGCCGTCGAGCTGCTGCAGAAGCTGTTGAAGGGCGAGTTGGCCGTTCGCCGGCGGAAGAACGTCGTCCAAGCGCGGTCCTTCGCCGAGCTACTCGAACGGACAATTCACCGGTACGCCAACCGGGCCATCGAGGCCGCGCAGGTCATCGAGGAGCTGATCCAACTCGCCCGCGACATGCGCGAGGCGAATGCCCGAGGGGAGGCGTTGCTGCTAACGGACGAGGAAATCGCCTTCTACGACGCGCTGGAGACCAACGACAGCGCGGTGCAGGTCCTCGGCGACGAGACGCTACGCGACATCGCCCGCGAGTTGGTCGAGACCGTGCGGAAGAACGTCAGGATCGACTGGACGCTCCGCGAAAACGTCCGCGCCAACCTGAGGCGGATGGTAAAGCGCGTGCTGCGCAAGCACGGCTACCCGCCAGACAAGCAGGAGAAGGCGACGCGCACTGTCCTTGAACAGGCGGAGGCGCTATCAGCCGACTGGGCCGTCTGACAAACGGCTCGACGTTCCGGTCGTCGAAGACGTGGCGCAGCAGCCCCTCGCCGATGCGCCGCACGAGGTAGTCGTAGTGGCGAAGGCGGAGGTGTCTCCTACGAGAGAGGGGTGTCTCAACTATCCGGCGTCGAAGGGGCTCCGACTCCGGGTCTTCGTGCTCACCTTCTCGGCTCGTACCACTCTTGGTCCCGTCGGACGGTCGTGGCCGGCAGAGCCGGTCCCGCGCAATAGCTTCGAGGTCCTGAGGCTACATTGGCTGGAGACTCGACTGCCGTCGCGGGTCCACTCCGAGTATGGATTCAATGACGCTCCTTGTTGGGGATCCTTTGGCTCTGTTTCCACGGGGGACCATAATACGATGTTACCCGGCCGCTCCGGGGCGTTGTGACAGCCGGAGTGTAGCGGAGTGTTGAGGTAGACTACGACGTGAGGCAAGAACGACCCGGCACGAGGCAATGTAAACAATGACCGCGAACGACGCCAAGCCGTGAAGCACAAGTCCACGATCAACCTCGGCGTCTTCAAGCATGAGGTCGAATGGGAAGATGCCAGCGCGTTGCGCGAACAGCTAGAACGGCTGGCCAATCAGGATGAGAAGGTTGCGTTGTTGAGCGCGACCGTAATCGCACTTGCCGAGCAAGCCGAGAAGTCAGTGGTAATGACGAAGATCGCCACGCTGCTTGCCTTGGGGCTGACGCTGGGAGACGCACAGAGTATTGCTCAGGGCGCTCACGAGGACTACCTGACGGCGGTTCTTCGGCTCTCTGTACAACGGGATCACGCGATCCTCATGGCCGGAGCTGATATCGACCGAGCGGTGGCCGACGCGGCAACGGACTTTGTGGACAGTCGCCGAAGGTCGGGCGATGAGTGAAGCCTCAGCCGTACCTGACCTGACCGTGCACACTATGTACCCGCCAGACTCCGGGGCCATCGCAGCGGCCGGAGTGGAGCGGAAGGCGATGGTACGATAGGAAAGGCGAGGAGTGACGAGTCTGGAGAGGTGGTAGGTGATCGAAGCAGCCGCACGTCGATTGACCGTGCGCGGATTGTGGGTAGGTGCCAAGAAAGCAGCTACAGAGCTGTTCTCAAGATGGGTGTGGGCGCGCAGTCTGTGTACTGAGTTTGCCATCCTGATGTTGCAAGCTGCATGGAAGGACTACGTCAACCACAGGGTCGTCGGAGATCACTGTCAAGCGGACAGGATCTTTCAGTTGATTGAGAGAGTCAACGAGTGGCTAGGTAGCTGGTCATGGCTTGATTGGAAGGAGCCGTCGAATCAGGCGTGGCTGAGCAAGCCGAAAGTTGAATCGTGGGCGGACTTGGCCCAGGCAGAGCCGATAGAGCAGCAGAAGCTCCCTGACATCGAGGTTGAGTTCACAGAGAGAGATTTGGACGGGAAGGTCCATGCCGTTAGGAGAAAGCCGGTCTTGGCTGATGCGTGGATTGAAGACGTTCCAGCCTATCAGCACGGGGGTATGACGTTCCATCTTTACGACGGACCTTCGCTGGCCGATAAACTGACGAAAGACGGGTCGCTGAGGCCAAAGCGCAGAACAACGGAGAAGCAGGAGGAGTGTGAAGTGGTAAATGTGATGAGGGGCGTGAACGAAAACGCTCAGTTCGATATCGACGTTTCTGGCGGCCAGCATGTCGATCGAGCTGGCCTCTACATAGGGACCGGAGTAGCCGAAGGTGAAGTCACTCTTGTTGCTCACGACAATGAAGGTGTCAACTATTGGATCAGCTTCAAGGCTGAATCAGCAAAGGAGCTAGGAAGGAACATCGTCTTGGCCGCAGAGAAGGTGGGGGCGTGACAGTCCATCAAGCCTAGCGGGTGGACCCTGAGGAGCGTCCGGACGTATCCGAGATCGACCGCCGCGTCAAGCGAACTTCCTCATCGCCCCGAAGAGCAACATGGTTGTGGTCGCCTTCGATCTTCACCTGCTGTCTATTCGCGCTTCGGCGACCGATAGAGACGACAAGAGTGATCTCCCGGATCTTCTTTGCGCCGTAGATGACACCTCCGATCACGGCGAGGCTGGCCGCGATATCTAGGACGAGCGCTACGCTAGCTAGCAACCGCTTGGGCCTCTTGGGCGAGACCCGTGATCCACAACAGATGCATCAGGTTCGCGGAAGGTGACATGACGGCTTGCGCCTTTGCGACCTCCAGCGTCGGGTACTCGTCTCCCCGTACGTACCCACGTCCGATGTTGAAGAGATCCCGGTTGTCCTTTAGCCAAAGTACGTACGTGCCGACAGCTCTGTCATAGTCGATGTAGCCCAGCTCGGCTTCCATGCCGTTGTGGCGCTGGGTGAGTCGCTTGCCGTCCCTCAGTATACTGCTCACTGCATAGTCTCCCGGCGTTCCGGTCTACATCTGTTCTTCCACGCTTGGAACTTCCCACTGCGGAAACAGAGGCTCGAAGGGCGGGAACTGCTCCTTCGTCTCTGCAGGAAGCGCGGCAAGAAACTGCTAGACATCGGATGTGAAAGAGATAGTGAGGTTGTCGAGATTCGCTGTGGTCGCTCCCAGTCGAAGGGTATCCGGGCACTCTGCACCAGGATGTCTATTCAGGCATCGCTCGTTGAGCGTTAGCAAGAGCACCTCTTGTTGAACTTTTGTAACGAGTTGGGCGTGCTGCTCCACCTTTTGTTCGACCGTTTCGACGGTAGCTTGTAGCGTCCCTAGAGTCTTCGCCAGAGCCTCAACCTCCCCCGGTAGGTTCCAGGCACGGACCAAGATGAGCCCGAGGACGAAGGCGGCTAGACCCTGAAGTATGGGTGCCGCATTGCCCCTGTCGCTGCTCACTTGATTGACCTCGCAGAGCGCTTGGCGGCTCGTTGCTCGTGCTCTTCCAAGTACCACCACCTCTTCTTCGGCGGTCCAGCGAGGACGGTTCTGAGGATGTTCTCCGGGCTGTCGGGGATCGGCGGGGGCATCTCCATCTCTCGCGGTCGCCCTGGTCGCCGCTTCTCGGTCTGCTGGCTAGCTGGCTTCTCGTTCCCCATAGGCTGCCTCTCCACGGTCAAGCCTGGGATCGGACCGCGGGGGTCGTGGCGAGCAAGCGCGAGTCCGGTACCCCCAAGCGGCTGACAGTATAGCGCGCCAGCGATACATGATGGGGCGCAGGTCGAGCCGAAGATCGGACAACTTGTCCGATCTGGCGGTCGGCGAGAGGCTCTACGGGCGCGTCGTCGGGCGAAGGCCTCGAGGGTCCCGGAGCGTCCGTGAGGTCGCGGTAGCGGAGGCGCTTGCCCTCCATCCCGCGCACCGCCATCTCCATCTGGTCGATGGTGTGGTACTCGCGGCAGTTGTGGCGACCCTCCAACTCGGCGACGTGTTTGTCGAGGTGCTTCACGCTCATCTTGTGGTACGTGCCCATGTAACCGCGCTTGAGCATGGACCACACTGACTCGATGTGGTTCGTGTGGACCCGCCCTCGGACGAACTCCCCAACGCCGTGCTTCACCGCCTCGTGCTGGTAGTCAGATAGCCCCTTGTAGGCAGCCGCTTCGTCGGTGAAGACCTTGGCTCCGGGCTTCACGTTCTCCCGGACGAAGCCCTGTAGTGTCTCAGCGTCGGTGTTCCTGACGACCTTCGTCTTGACCCTTTTCGTCTTTCGGTCCTTGATCCCGACAACGGCGGTCTTCCCAGCCGTTCCCCGGCCCGTGAGTTCCCGGCGCTTCGAGGCGGGCATGTTCTTCCTCTTGCCGCCGATGAAGGTCTCGTCCACTTCGGCAGGTCCCTCGAACACGTCGGTCAGGTCGCGCCAGTTCTCCCGGATGCGGTGCGCCAGCTGCCACGCCGACTTCTGCGTGATCCGGAGATCAGGGTGGAGCTTCATGGAGGACTGCCCTTTGAGGTCGGTGGAGAGCAGGTAGATCGCCAGCGCCCAACTTCTGGAGTTCCAGGTTCGATGCGTGCATCAGGGTCCCGGTCTTCACGGAGAAGTCCTTGCGGCAGTCACGGCAGCGGTACGGCTGCGGCTTCCGAGTCGGGCGTTCCTGAACGTTGTGCGAGTCACACTCAGGGCAGCGGACGCCTTCGGGCCACTGGGCCTGAACGAACCAGCGCTCCGCCGTGGCGTTGTTGGGGAACATCTCGATCAGCTCAACGAGTGAGAATCCGTGTTTCTGTGGTGCTTGCCTGGTGCGTTGTACGCCATCATCCTGCCTCAGTTAGTTTCTGAGGCTGTTACCCAAGATCGAGCGGGAAGTCAAGGCGTAAGAGGGCTTCCTAGCTCTTCAGCGTCTTTTCCTGCCGCTTGGCGAACGGGAGACGAGGCCGGCGTTAACAGCGCAGAATCAGACGGCTGGAGGACAGGGCGTAGGCCGAGTTAGCTCTTCACCGGCAATCGACCTCATTGACGCGCATATATGCGCGGATGGACTCGTCAAGCGTGTCCGAAGCGAAGACCTACAGCTAGGGGATGGCCGCTGATCGCAATTCCCTAGTGTAGAGCGTTCCTACCGAGTGTAGTGGTTCAGACAGATGTGAGACAGGTCGATTGAAGCAGTCGTCGTAGTCGGCTGTGGGAAACGCGGAGCGTTTTCCACAGCTTGGCGGCGTCGGTTGAAACGACGAAAGGGGATCTCCAAGCTGCGGTTTCGTCAACAACCCAGCGAAGAGGAGATCCCCCATGCAGGTACGAGTCCTGCCCCGCGAGATTAGCCGGGGCGCACGCACCGCAGCTACCTTGCCTAGCCGATCCGAGGCGGTCGAGGCAACCATCAACGAGCGCGTCGAGCTGGTCCGTCGCTGGCGGCGGGCGATGGCGATGGGCCTGTCGTCCCAGGAGGCCGCCACCGCAGTGGGCGTGTCGAGGGCGACGCTCTATCGGTGGCGGAGCAACCCGGAGCCGCAGTCGAAGCGGGCGCGGCAGCGCCAGTGGACGAGAGCCCACGTCCGCACCGTCGCGGCCTTCAGATGCCAGTACCCGGCCTGGGGCAGGCGGAGGATAGGCCATCTGCTGCGTCATCCGGTCCGAGGCGACAGTTGCGCCGTCTCGATCTCGGACGCGACCGTGGGCCGCCGGCCCACCTGGTGGCTTGCGGCCGCGCCCAGCCCGTCTTCTGTTTCACCCGCGACGCGCAAGCGGCGCCTGCGGCAGACGAGGCCGGTCAAACGACTCAGCGGAGCCCTCGTGGCCAAGAGACCGGGCGATGCCGTGCAGATCGACACCCTCTCGATCTGGTTTCCCAGCTACTACACCGTCAAGCAGTTCACCGCCGTCGACCGCTGCTCGAGGTGAAGGCAGGGCATGGCCGCCAGTCGAGCCACCGCCGCATCCGCCAAGCGCTTCCTCGACCGCCTCATCGAGCAAGCGCCCTTCGAGGTCCGGGCCATCCAGGTCGACGGCGGCAGCGAATCCATGGCCGACTTCGAGAACGCCTGCGACGACCGGGACATCGAACTCTGCGTCCTGCCGCCGCGATCGCCCCAACTCAACGGGCGCGTCGAGCGCCTCCACGCCACCTACCGCCACGAGCTGTACGGCTCCTACAACCTGCCGCACCGGATCGAATCCCTGAATCGCTGCCTCGACGACTTCAACTACCACTTCAACCGGCAAAGACCCCACCAAGCGCTCGGAGGACTCACGCCCTCGCAGTATCTCCAATCCACAGCGGCTTGATAACCTCCGAGTCTCATATGTACTGAGCCACTACACCGAGTTGACACGCCCGGCACTCGTTGCCAGGATTCTTCGGGGAGCAACTACACCGCGAGACACGCGGAAGGAGGAACGCCAAGTCATGGGGTCAGGCAAGGCAGGAGACATCGTCTTGCAGGTCATAACGATTGCTCTGTTCGCTACAGGCATCGGATTGTTCGTGTGGAAGATTCTGCCGGGTCTTCTTGTGTTGGCAGGAGCTCTTCTGTTCCTACCAAGTCTGATCAAGAGGAACGTCGACAGGCCGAGTGCAGGTGAATGATGGTCGGATCCTGGCATCAGGCGGTGGGACACTGGAACTCGATCAGGAACTGAGAGCACGAAGCCTCAAAAGGACGGTCGGGAACGAGTGCGCCTCGGCTCTCAAGAGGCAGGAGGAAGCCTGCGGCGCCGAGTCACTTCATCAGGCCGCTCGCGATCGTCAAGGGCCGAGGACCTCAAGAGGCGGCCGTAGGGAGCCTACCTACGATCTACTGGGACGGCCGCTGCTAATGGCTCTCGCTATTGGTGCGTCCGGTTCCTTCGCCCTTCGTCTGATAAGGGGATTACATAACTTGGCTAGCGAGCCACCACTTCGCCGCCACGCAAGCTAACCGTAAACAACCTGTTCTTCTTCGTTGCTGGAATGTACGGAAGCGGCAAGTAATGCTCAAAGGGCCGTCCTGCGGTAACCTCAATGTTCGGAAACGGTAAGTGCTGATACCGTGGATCGCTGTCGGCAGGGTTCGGCGCAAACGCCCCCTTTCGTGCGACTAGCATAGACACCTGCGTTCCGTCATCGTCGTACTGCAACAGGTGGTAGCCGTGACTCGCCTTCACTTTCCGCTTCTTGAACACGAAGTCGTACAGAGCGTACTCGTAGTCCAGATCCTCGTCTGCCTGCATAGCCTTGTCCATAGCAGCAAGGACCTCCGACTCTGGTACTCGCAGTATTCTCGCTGCGTGGTACAGACGGTCCAGAAGACCGGCTTCGTCCAGCATGTCGGGTTTACTGCCCTTAGTCGTCATCTCTATCCCTCAATGGCTGGCGTTCGTTAGTCCTTGCCAAAATAGCCTCGCACGTCTTGTGCAGCTTCTCGTCAAAGGAGTCGCGGCTCACTTCGCCGAACACGTAGACCTCGCTGCTCTCGCCCGACGCCTCTGCCCGCACGATGTAGCGGCCTTGCTCAACAGTTTCCAATTCAAACCTCTCTCCCCTGTAAGAGAAGCGTCTAGTCGTTTCATTCACTGTCCTTGTCCTCACGGTTGTGTGCCTGTATGGGCGGGTCTGGTGTCTTTGCGTTAGCAAAGTCCTCTACGCGACTCCTTCCATCGTCGCATCCATAGTCAGCGACGTAATCCTCTTTGGTGAGATTGCAGGGTTTGGCTCCTCGCCGCGTGGCCTAAACACGTCTCCGCTCTAGTTCGTGCGAGACACCTTCGTCTGCTGCCCACGACCGGAAGGAGTACCGGCGCACCTATGGACGTTGGTTCGGGCGGCGTGGGCACCGCGAGTCCCGGATCAAGCAGGATGGATGGCATCACTCTCGGCGCACCACCGGTGACCTCCGCCCTCGCGATCCCCTTTCCGTGAGACTGCGGCAGGACATCACAAGCGGCATGCATGCCTATCATCGCGGTCTCGACGGCTTTGGCCATCTTTTCTCGCAATTCGTCGTCCGCTTGACCTTCCGCCCAGTCTTCCACGAAGACCTCAAAGATGGCTTTCATGTAGGGAGTGATGCGACTAATCACTTCTTCCTTCGGTAAGGGCACTGCGCCTCTCCTCTTCTGCCACGAGTCGGCGGTCGGTTGCTTGTTTGGCGGTTCACTAGGCATGGGACCGTCGCCCTTCGGGTCTCAGCTTGGGCGGTTGGGCAGTTGGTTGCCAGCGGCGAATCTTACACGCCGGACGCCCCTCTACCTCAGTACTCCGACCATTACCCCCACGACCGTCGCGAGCAACCAAGAACTCGGCAGGCCGTGATCGATGCCGGGGTGGCCGGCGGCCTACGACTGTCCCGACGCCAGCTCCGATGGCGGATGCTCTGCGCGAACTGCGAGCGCAAGAGCGAGCGCGGCTGCTCGCCTCCCCAGGGTTGCTCTTGTTCGGGAGACGTGCTTGGACCCGGAGAGTGGTTCCCTGTTGTCTGTTCCTGGCCTAGTATCCAGACTGTTTGTCTTCCGCGGCGGATTGTCGGCCAGCCGGTCGTGAGAGCTTAGCCCGCAAGCGGGACCATGTTGGGGGACAGTCGCGGACGGTTGTTTCCTGTAAGTAGTTGTCTTTCTTGTCATTTAGCCGACCCCCGGCGGAGAGTCACAGCCGCCTCGACCGGCGGCGCAACTACGCCGCTCTCCTGGCCCACGGCCTGCTCGGGATGACGGGGTTCCGGCTGCTCCAGGCCCCGACCTTCCTGCCAACCTACATCAACCTCCTGACCGGCGCCAACGCCGCGGTGGGCGTGGCTTCCGCCTGCCAGAGCCTGGGCATGTTCGTGTCGCCGGTCCTGAGCGCTGCCCTGGTCGAGCACCGCCGCCACGTCAAGTGGGTCGCCCTGCTGTTCGGTGGCGTGATGCGCTTCCAGATGCTGCTGCTGGCGCTGGTGGCGCTGCTGGCCCCGGTCGAGGTCGCGGTGTTCCTGGTCTGGCCGGTGCTGCTGGTGTGGGGTTTCTCCAGCGGCATGCAGATGGTCGCGTTCAACCTGCTGTTCGCGAAGTCCGTGCCGGTCGGTCGTCGCGGGCGCCTCCAGGGGACGCGAAACCTGGCTGCCGGGACCTCGGTGATTCTCCTCTCGGTGGCCGCGGGCTGGGTGCTCGACCGGTACGGCTTTCCCCGCGGCTACGGGCTGACCTTCCTGGGCGCCGCGCTGCTGGCGGCGACCGGACTGGCCTTCATGGGGTTCATTCGCGAGCCGGCGGCCCTCGATGTTCACGACGCGGGACTCGACCTGCGCGCCCGGCTGGGCAAGCTGCCGGATCTCCTGCGCTCCGACCCGCACTACGCCCGTTTTCTGTCGGCGCGGCTGCTGACCGGCGCGGCCCGGGGCGCCCTGCCGTTCTACATCCTCCTCGTCGGTGAACGGTTCGGCGTCAGCGGCGCGCGTCTGGCCGGTCTGACAGTCACCTTCGCGGCCGCGCAGTCGGTGGGTGCGCTGATGTGGGGCCTGCTGGGCGACCGCTCGGGGTATCGCGCCGTCTACGTGCTGGCGCTCGGTTCCTGGATTCTCGGCAGCCTGACCGTCCTCTGGGCGCCGGCTTTTCCGATCGCCTACGCGGTCTTCCTGTTGGTGGGCGCGGGGTTCTCAGGTGTGATGCTGGCGTCCCAGAACCTCGTCCTCGAGTTCGGCCGCGAGCGTGACCGTCCCATGCGGATCGCCGCCACCCACTCGCTGGCCGAGGCGAGTGGCGTGGCGGGGTTCCTGACCGCGGGCGTGGTCAGCCAGCTAGCCCCGATCGAGAGCGTCTTCCTGATGGCGATCGTCCTGCATCTGCTGGCGCTACGGAAGTTGATTCGGATCGAGGACCCGCGGCGGGCGGCGCGCGAGCCGGCCCTCTAGCAAAACGTTCTGGCACGACCCTTGCTTGTTCCCTATGCGTCGGGATTGCAAGCGTCATCCCGAAGATGTGGAAACTATCGGAGGAGGTCCCCTCCAAAACAGATTCCTTCCTTTACAGCGAGCGAACCGGCGGCGCCGCCGCGTGCTCGACACGCTTGGTCAGCCGTTTGCCAGTGCCGATATGCCGGTAGAGCCTCCTGCTCGGAACCTCCGACTCGCGCGTTCACGACGCGACGAGCCCTTCCAGAATCCCTCCAACCGGACCTCCTCCGCGCCACGTCCTCAGTTTGTTCTCCTGGTCGCCGTTGCCGCCCCTTACCTGTCGGCAGCGGCGACCGACCGCGCCAGAATGGCGCGATTCAGAGACTGAGGCGTTCGTCCAGGTAGCGCGGCACCGCGTCGAGCGACAGCCGCTCCTGGGCGCCCGTGTCGCGGTCGCGCACGGTCACCGTCCGGTCCTCGACGGTCTCCCCGTCGACCGTGAAGCAGTAAGGGGTCCCGGCCTCGTCCATTCGCGCGTAGCGCTTGCCGATCGACTGCTTCGCGTCGTACTGGATGCGGTACCGGCGGCGCAGCTCGAGGTAGAGAGACTCCGCGATCTCCGGCATGCCGCCCTTGTTGACCAGCGGGAAGACGCCGGCGTGGATGGGCGCCAGGCGGTGGGGAAACCGCATCAGTTCGGAGGAAGGCCGGCTCTCGTCGACCGAGTAGGCCTCGCAGAGCAGGGCCAGGACGCCGCGGGTGAGGCCGGCGGCGGGTTCGATCACGTGCGGCACGAACCGTTCCCGCGTCTCCGGGTCGAACGTCTCCAGCTTGACGCCGCTCCACTCCTGGTGCTGCTCCAGGTCGAAGCTGCCGCGGTGGGCGACGCCTTCCAGTTCGCCGTAGTCGGGCTCGGTGAACGGATACTGGTACTCGACGTCGAAGGTGCCTTCGCCGGTCTGGGCGTAGTGGGCGAGTTCGGACGCTTCGTGGCGGCGCAGACGCAGGCGGTCGCCGGCGAGACCGAGGCCGCTCCACCAGTCCATTCGCGAACGGGTCCAGAACTCGAACCAGACCTTCGCCTCGGAGGGATGGCAGAACCACTCCATCTCCATCTGCTCGAACTCGCGAGTGCGGAAGATGTAGTTCCTGGGGGTCACCTCGTTGCGGAAGGCCTTGCCGATCTGCGCGATGCCGAACGGCAGGCGGACTCGCGATGTGTCCAGCACGCCCTTGTAGTTCAGGAAGATGCCCTGGGCGGTTTCGGGCCGCAGGTAGGCGGTGTTCTCCTCGCCGGAGGCGGCGCCGACGAAGGTCTTGAACATCAGGTTGAAGTCGCGAGCTTCGGTCAGGCTTCCCGCCTCCGATGCGCCGGGGGCCCAGACGTGAGCCCGGTCGGACTCGTCGAGTTCGGAGAGGGGAACCGAGTCGAAGTCGTCGACGCTCGGCCGGCCGCGTATCGCCTTGCGGGCGGTCCTCACCGCCGGATCCGGTTCGCCCTCGAGGTAGGCGAAGTACGCGGGCGGATCGAGCTCGCGCTTCGGCCGCAGCACGTGCAGGTGGTCCGCCCGGAAGCGCGCCTTCGTCTCGCGGCAGTCGACCATCGGGTCGGAGAAGCCGCCCACGTGACCGCTCGCCTCCCACGCTCTGGGGTTCTGGATGATCGACGAGTCGATGCCGACGATCGACAGCGGCGTGCCGTCGGGGCCGATCGGCGGACACTCGACCATGTCGCGCCACCAGGCATCGCGGAGGTTGTTCTTGAGTTGGACGCCGAGCGGCCCGTAGTCCCAGAACCCGTTGATGCCGCCGTAGATGTCGGAGGCCGGGAACACGAATCCGCGGCGCTTCGCGAGCGCCACGATCCGTTCCATCCGTTCGTTGCCTGTGGGTTCTGACATCGCTCCTCCAGCCCCGGCTCCGGCGGGGAAGCGGGTAACGGTAGCAGCTTGCTACGATGCCTTCTTCCCCCTTCCCAGTCAGGAGCAAGATCGATGGCAACCGCGCCCGCAACCGCGAACCTGGAGCAGCCGCTGGCCCACCCCCTCCGCCCCGAGGGCGACTGGCGTCATGTCTTCTCGTATCACCCGATGGACGTGGAGATCGAGCGCGCCGAAGGCGTGTACATCTACGACCGGGAGGGCAACCGCTACTTCGACGTCTCGGGCGGGCCGATGGCGGTCAACCTGCCGCACAACCATCCGAGGATGAAGCGGGCCATCGCGGCGCAACTCGAGGACTACGCCTACACCCACCCCTCTTTCGCCAGCCCGAAGCGGGCCGAGTTCTGCCGGTTGCTCGCCGAGATCACGCCCGGGGACCTGGATCACACCTACCTGGTTTCCGGTGGGTCCGAAGCGGTGGAGACCGCGATCAAGATGGGCCGCCAGGCTCAGATAGCGCTGGGCAACCCGGCCAAGTACAAGATCGTCAGCCACCGGGACTCGTACCACGGCATGACGCTCGCCACCCTCGGCGTGTCGCACAACCCCGCCAGCCAGTCGCGGTTCGAGCCGATGCTGCCCAAGTGGCCGGGCATCCGGCAGTACTCGGACTTCGACCGGCCGGAGGGAACGAGCCGGGAAGAGTGGGGCGTTCAGTGCGCCCAGGCGCTCGAGACCGCGATCCACTACGCCGGCCCGAAGACCGTGGCCGCCTTCCTGGCGACGCCCCACGGGTGCGGCGCGGACTACGCCTGCGTCCCGCCGGACAGCTACTGGCGCGCGATCCGGGAGATCTGCGACCGCCACGAGGTGCTGATCATCGCCGACGAGGTCGTCACCGGATTCGGGCGCACAGGGAAGTGGTTCGCCATGGACCACTTCAGCGTCGATCCCGACATCATGACGATGGCCAAGGGCATCTCGAGCTGCTACGTGCCGTTCGGCGCCGTGTCGGTGTCCAGCAGGCTCAACGAGCCCTTCGAGAAGGGCTACTCCTTCGTGCACGGCTTCACGTTCGGCGGTCACCCCCTGGGCTGTGCGGCGGCTTGCGAGGCCATCAACATCATCCGGGACGAGAAGCTGATCGAGAACTGCAACGAGCAGAGCCCGCGGCTCTTCTCCTACCGCGACGAGTTGCTAGCTCATCCGACAGTCGCCGACGTGCGGGGCTGGGGCCTGATGATGGCGATCGAACTCGTCGCCGACAAGCAGACGATGGCCTTCTTCGACAAGAGCGTCGATGCCCAGACCCTCTTCCAGTCCCTCGCGCTCAAGAACGGCCTGGCGATGTACAGCTCGCTCTACGGCGCCGCCCGCCATCCCGCGATGGCCCGCGGCCTGCCGATCTGGGTGGCGCCGCCTCTCTCCATCAACGCCGGCGAGGTCGACGAGATGATGGGCCGGTTGCTGACCATGCTTTCCGAGTGGGAGGACGCGGTCCTGTAGCGGCGGTGGGTCGGCGGAACGGATGCAACGCACTCCGCTGCTGATGTCGCGGCTGATCGAGCGTGGGGCCCGGCTCGCGCCGGACGCCGAGATCGTCACGGCAACAGCCAACGGCACGCGACGCCAGGACTTGCGCGAGACCCTGTTTCGGGCGCATCGACTCGCCCACGCACTCCGGGATGCCGGCGTCGGCGTCGGCGACCGGGTCGGCGTCTTCATGTGGAACGGGTCGCGCCACCTTGAGGTTTACTGCGCACTCGCGGGAATGGGCGCCGTTCTGCTCAACCTGAACGTCCGTCTGCACGGCAGGGACATCGCTTACATCGTCAACCATGCCGAGCCTCGTCTGATCGTCTCGGACGCCGACCTGCTTGTGCGGCTCGAACCGCTGGCGGACCGCCTGCCCACGGTCGAGAAGGTCGTGGTCGCGGTCGAGGAAGGGGGCGAGGGCTGGTCGACGTCGCTCCCGGGCGCCGTCGATTACGAGGACTTCATCGCCCCGTGGTCCGGGCGCTTCGAGTGGCCGCGAATCGACGAAACCGCGCCGCTCGGCCTCTGCTACACGAGCGGCACGACCGGACATCCCAAGGGCGTGCAGTACGAGCACCGCTCGCAGTACCTGCACACCATGGCGATGTGCATGACGGACGCCATGAGCCTCTCCGCAACCGACACGGTTTGCGGCGTGGTGCCCATGTTCCACGTCATGGGCTGGGGCCTTCCATGGGCCGCGCTGACACTTGGGTGCAAGCAGGTCATGCCGCATCGCTTCACGCGCCCCGAGCGGCTCGTCCGATTGATCGCGGAGGAGGGCGTCACTCTGGCCGCGGGCGTGCCCACCGTATGGCAGGACGTCCGCGCGGTCTGTGTGGACCGCCCCGGTGCGTTCGATCTGTCGAGGCTGTCCCGCATCGTCAGCGGCGGCTCCGCCGTGCCGGCGGCCCTGGCACGCTGGTACTGGGAGGCCCTGGGCGTCGAGATGATCCAGGAGTGGGGCATGACGGAGACGAGCCCACTGGTCACGTTGTCCCGTCGTGTCGCGCGTCCCGACGGCGGCCGGCGCGCGACGGCGGCGCCTGAGGCGTACCTTGCGGAGGTGGCGAAGGCCGGCCAGGCGTTGCCCGGCGTGGAGGTGGAGATCTTCGACCCGGACTTCAATCGCCTGCCGCACGACGGCCGCGCGACCGGCGACGTTCTGGTCCGGGGACCCTGGGTGTGCTCGGAGTACTACCGGAGCCCGCGGCCGGAGCAGTTCCATGACGACTGGCTCATCACCGGCGATGTGGGCAGCATCGACCGCCGGGAGTGCCTGGTCATTTCGGATCGCTCGAAGGATCTCGTGAGGAGCGGCGGCGAGTGGATCTCCTCGGTTGATCTGGAGAACCACATCCTTTCGCTCGATGGCGTCGCCCAGGCATGCGTGGTCGCACAGCCGCATCCTCGCTGGGAGCAACGTCCGGTCGCGCTCATCGTTCTCGACGAAGGAGCCAGCGTCAACCGGGAACGGGTGCTCACGCACTGCGCCAGACGGTTTGCGAAGTGGCAACTGCCGGATGATGTCCTGGTCGTCGATTCGATTCCGCTCACGTCCACCGGGAAGATGGACAAGAAGACGGTGCGCGCCGACCTCGGCGCCACCGGGTACCGGTTGCCGGAGCTCCGCTAGCGATAGCGAGGCATCCGCCGCGGCGCAGGTCCCGGATCGTCAGGGAGTGGACGGGTCGCGGTCGTCCGCCGTCCCGAAATCCTCGTCCCGGATCTGATCGTTCAGAAGCCGGAGTTGCTTGAAGTCGATGAACTCCGTCTGATCGTTCGACAGCAGATGTCCGAGGAGGTCCGGACCTTCGCCATGGCGTAGACCGGGACCTTCGGCGTGCCCGGCGCGGCCGGCCTGGAAGTCATCGACCCACGCCTCGGTTTCGGGCTGGTCGAGCCATTCCACACCCAGCATGAACGCCAGGTCGTGTGTCCGCTGGGCCGCCTGTCTGGCGATGATCTCGAGAGCGGTCGTGAAGAAGTACACGCCGCTCGTGAGCGGGCCCAAGGCGAAGATCCGCGATTCACCCGCCGCCGCGTCGGCACGCGGGCGAACCTGTCCCGTTTCGAAGACGCAGTCGACCCCGCCGTAGCGATGGGGCACGACGAGTCCGCTGGACAGCAGGTTCTTCATCAGAAGGCTGTCCGCCTGCTCGATGCGGTTGGCGAAGCCGGTGGCCGACACCAGGTACTCCACGTGCAGGGCGGTGCCGGCAGCCAGCTCGATGCGGAAGGAACTGGCCGCGGAGTCGTACTCGAACTTCCGGGCCCCGCCCTGGACCGTCAGTTGACCGGACTTCATCATCGCCAGCACTCTCTCCGCGTTTTCTCGTGGTATGGACGCGCGATAGGTCAGCCAGTCGTTCAGCCACTCGGACATCAGGAGTTGCCTGTCGTCTTCGTGGAGGTGATGCCACAGAAGGTCGATGTTGCGGTTCGTCGCGTACAGCACTGCCTGCCAGGGTCTGGCCTTACCGGCCGCCAGGGCGATTTCCCGCTCGTAGTAGTCGATCGGCGACCGATCGCCGTCGACGATCTCGCC
This sequence comes from Holophagales bacterium, assembly GCA_009837085.1. Taxonomy (GTDB): domain Bacteria; phylum Acidobacteriota; class Thermoanaerobaculia; order Multivoradales; family Multivoraceae; genus Multivorans. The sequence goes on along the minus strand of VXUF01000107.1, from coordinate 39,605 downwards.
AAGAGACAGGTGGCGCCCCTCGGCGTGCTCGATCTCCCGGCCGAGCATCGCGGCGATGTCGGAGAGACGGAGCTTCGACTGCGTCTTCCCCAGAAGTCGCCGTCGCAGATCCTCGCGTTCGAGTTCCTTGAATCGGTACTTGCCCCGGTCCGCCCGCACGGCTGGAAGGCGTCCGCGTCTCGAGACGCAGTGGATGCTCCCCGCATGCCCAGCGGCGGCGAGGCCGAGCGCCACGTCGATCGCGGTGAGCCGGGTTCCGATCACGCCGACGGATGCCCGCTCGGGAATCTCCTCGACCAGGCCGGCAATCGGATAGGGGTTGTGGCGGTAGCGGGCATGATGCTGGTAGTCCTCTGTGCGGCATCGTTCCAGGTGCCCGACCGCGAGGTAGACGTAGCGGGCCTTGCAGTCGCCGCCGGAGCGGCTGTGTACGACGTAGTCGGCGTCGGGATCGCCGGGAGGCGAGATATCGATGACCTCGTCGACGACCAGGTCGAGGCAGAACCCGCGATCGGCGGCCTGTCGTCGGGCATGGTCGAAGAGGTCCGACAGGTACAGACCCACCACCGGCCTGGGGATGTAGGCGCCGGCCTCGAGGTCCGCTCGCTCGACGTAGGGCTGCCATTTGGCCGGGTTTTCCTCGGCCCAATGGAGAATCCCGAAGCTGCCGCCGAAGACTCGATCGATCGCACCGCAGGTGGTGTTCATCAGGTTGCTAGGCGCGTCGGGCGCGTAGGCGTTGCCGCCGTCGCAGCCGCGAGCGTCGAATAGCGCGATGGTCAGGTTGGCCGTGCTCAGTCCGGCAGGAAGGTGCTCGACGATCCGGGCCGCCAGAGCAACCCCCGACGCCCCACCGCCGATGATGGCAACCGTGTACCCCGATCTCATAGGGAGCCTCAAGTGGCTGCCGGCAACCCTATCCGTTTGACCCCCTTGTCCGGGTGGGAGGAGGCGGTCCTCTAGTTCTCTTCGGCTCTCTCTTCGAGGCGGTTCTCCAGTTCCGCGAGCCGCTCCTTCAGGCTCTCGAGACGGTCTTCGAGCGCCTTCATGTCGGGGCGGCGCTCGTGGAGGAAGCGTTGCATGCGTTCGTGCCGCTCCTGCCACTCGTCGCCGTTGAAGTACTCCTGGATCTTCCCCGGGAGATCATCAAGGTTGTCTGGGCCGACGAGGACATCGATCTCGCCGTCGCCGTCGAGATCTTCGCGACCGCGGAGGAAGTAGAAGGAGTTGGCCTCAAGACTCGGTCGTGGCCGCTCGTCGAGGGTCGTGCTGACCGTCTCGACCTTGCCGTCACGCCAGATCTCGATGTCGGCCGGATCTCCGGCTTCCGCCTTCCGCACCATGCTCGTCAGCTTCCGTGAACTCGTGACGTCCTCGCCGTCGAAGCGGGTGAGGATGTCGCCGACCTGGACGCCGGCACGGGATGCCGGGCTGTCCTCCATGACGTTCGAGATCATGACGCCGCTGCCCTCGGGCACGCCGAAGTGAGCTCGGAGCGGCTCGTTCAGATTGACGAGTTCGACGCCGAGATACGCGCCGCTCCAATGCAGGGCGAGTGTCGGTCGGACTCGATCCGCGAACTCACGGGCCACCGCCTTCTCCTGAGCCGAAGCGGCGAGCTTGACGGCCAGCACGCGGGCCTCCTCCGCGTCCTCCAGGACCTCGACTTGGCCGTCCCCGAGCACCATGACGCGGACGGAACGCTCCTTCTCTTCGGGTTCCTGCGCGAAGGCCGCGACGCCCGAACCTGCCGCGAGGACAGCGGCCAGGGTCGTGACGAGAGTGAGTCGAGTGGAAGAACCGGGGACGATGAAACGGCTCGTGGTCATGACGAAGTACTCCTATTGGATCCTGCGGCTTCCCGTGGACGCAAGGCTCACGGGAAGCGGCTCGATGTCGCGGAGGTCGAAGAGGACCTCGGTTTGGGGATTGATCGAAACCGGTACGAAGGGCTGCGTGTCCTCGGCGAGGCGGTGGAGGGATTCCAGCTCCCGGCTCAGTTCCTGGTACTCGGACCTGAGTTGTTCGAGGCTCTCCGCGGTGACCGTCGCCGGTTCGGAAAGCGCGGACTGCCGTGCCCACCAGGCGCCCGCCGCGGCCGATGCGACGACGACCGCGACGGCGGCCAGGGCCAGTCTCAAACGCGGCGCGGGCTGGCGGGCCTGGTCCGTCCGTACCCGGTGCAGCACGTTGGCGGTGAAGCCGTCCGATGCCTCCTCACGGGGCAGGCGTTTCAGGTCGAGGTGCTCGGTCACTTCGATCCTCCGTTCCAGTAGTCGTGGAGGTCTTCTCGCAGCAGGTCCTTGGCGCGGTGGACCCGGGACTTGACCGTTCCTTCGCGGCAGGCGAGCGCCTTGGCGATGCGGGCGTAGGGCCAGCCCTCGATCTCGCGGAGCACGACGGGCGCGCGGTAGTGGAGGGGCAGCCGTCGAATCGCGGCGGCGACGGCGTTGACCGCCTCGTCGCACAATGCAGCGCCCTGCGGTGACTGCGCGGGCGGCCTTAGCTTCTGCTCGGCCGTGAGCGACGGCAGCAAACCCCGCCAGCGGGCGGCGCGGCGCTCTTCGCTGCGCAGTTGATTCGTGGCGATTCGGAACAGGAAGGCCTGGAACTGGCCTCGCTCCCGGTAGCGGCCGGCCGAGCGGTACACCCGCACGAACGCTTCCTGCGCCAGGTCTTCGGCGCGCTCGCGGCTGCGCGTCATCCGGGTCAGGTAGTTCACGAGGGGATCCTTGTAGCGATTCACCAGGTCGGCGAAGGCGTGTTCGTCGCCGTCCTTGACTCGAGCCATGAGCACGCCGTCCTCCAGCGCGCGGTCCACCCGTACCGCCGCTTGCGTGGCGGTCATCTGCGCCGGGGCGCGTCGGGGTCTCGTCGTCGGCGCCGCCAGCGGGTCAGGCCTCAGCGCGGCCACTGGCATCTCAATGTTGTAACGCGCGGGAGCGCGAAGTGTTCCCGCTCAGCGACGGGCTACACTCCGGGCCTTCCCTTGAGAGTCAGGAAACAGGAGGAACGCGAATGACCGTAGCCGAGATGAAGACCGCCCCCGAGCCGGAGTTCCGGGTCGACGTCCAGGATCGCGTCGCTTTGCTGACGCTGAACCGCCCCAAGAAGCTGAACGCCCTGTCCGCCGAAATCACCGCCGGGCTTCAGGAGGAAGTGCCGCGGCTGGCGGCCGATCCCGAAGTTGGCGTGATCGCTCTCATCGGCGAGGGACGCGCCTTCTGCGCCGGCGGCGACGTTTCGGGCATGGGGGGGTCGAGCGGCGCGCCAACGACCCTCGAGGAACGCATCGACAGTCTGCGGCGCGGCCAGGAGGCCGCGTGGCTCGTCCACTCGGTGCCCAAGGTGACGATCGCCATGGTCAACGGCTTCGCGATGGGCGCCGGCCTCGGTCTGGCGGCAAGCTGCGACCTTCGCCTGGCCTCGAGCGCGGCGAAGTTCGGAACCGCCTACTCGAAGGTCGGATTCGGCGGCGACTGGGGCACGACCTGGCAGCTGACGCGGCTGGTCGGCCCGGCCGTGGCCAAGGAGTTGTTCTTCACGGCCGACATCATCGATGCCGAGGAGGCGCGCCGAATCGGTCTCGTCAATCGCATCTACGACGCGGAGACCTTCCGCGACGAGGCGATGGAGTACGCGTCGCGGCTCGCTCACGGACCGCTCGTGAGCTACCGCTGGATGAAGGAGAACGTGAACCTCGCGGTCAACTCGGACTTCCGGTCCATCCTCGACCGCGAGGCCATCTCTCACATCCGCTGCGGCCAGACGGACGACCACAAGGAAGGCGTCACCGCCTTCATGGAGAAGCGCGCGCCGAAGTTCACGGGGCGCTGACGCGGCAGACACTGGGTGCGCCGGCGTCCTCGCCGGCATCCGGCGCGTAGCGCCGGCTTCCGGACTTCTGCCGCGTTAGAACGAGAAGCCGATCCCGGCGAGGAAGTCGACGGGCTGCTCCGGCAGCGCGTCGTCGTCCAGTGCGTCGACGTAGCTGACGAACGCCGACCACGCGCCGCCGGAGAGACCGAACGTCACGTTGCCGTCGTACATGCCTCCGGAGGTTCCACCGTAGGCGGCGGCGAAGTCGTCGCCCGCGTAGCCGGCCGAAACGTCGACACTCCAGGCCAGTGCGTCGCTCACGTCGCCGCCGAACGAGACGCCGAGGTTCGCATAGAAGTCCTTGACCTCGTCGATGTCGTAGTACACGGAGATACTGGGGGACGCCGTCACGTCAAAACCAAGGGACAGGTAGACCTCGCGCGTGCCGGCGAACTCCGTGTTCGGGAACAGGTATTCGATGAAGCCGACCTCGGCGGAGACGGCATCCGAGCCGAAGCCGTAGGAAGCGGTGAGGTCGATCTCGTTGAACTCGCCGCTCATGTCGTTCGCGTCGTCGATGTCGAGGTTGCCCCAGACATTGATCGCGAAGCCACCGTCGTTCGAGGCGGTGACCGACGGTTGCCACACGGCCCCGTCAGTGAAAGTGATGCCCCGCCACACGTAGGCGGACGCGAAGTCGAGGCTGTACGAGGCATCCGCGGACGCCGGCGCGGCCCCCAGGCCAAGCGCGGTTACGGTCAGAAGAATGGCTGATTTCCGGAACATTGGGGTAGAACCTCCTTGAAAGGGCAAATTGCCGGTTACGCGGCTTGAGTAGCAACACAGGTGCCAACGATGGGGTCTGCACCCATCCTCTGCCAGCAACCTGTTCCCACTCTGGGTTTTCTTGTTCCGCGTATTGCCTCACCGAAGGTCTCACGCGAAGCGATCGGCTACAAATTTGTATCAACACGGGTTGAGGCCGACAAACGTGAGCTTGATGCTGTCCAGTCGGCAAAGGCGCCTGGAGGGGGAGGGTCCCAGCGGGCTAGAGGCGAGCGACTCCCCATATCCTCCGAGTTGCTGAAGTCGTATCGGAGCGAAGCCGACCGAAGCGAACCCCCATCTCTCCAGCTACCAAGCGGGGGTGAGCGTCCGCTGGGACCCTCCCCCTCCGGGCGCCTCCGCCGACGGGTGAGCAGCTCCGTCGCTACCTAGTTCGCGTAACGGCTGGGGTCGATGCCGTACTTCTTGATCTTGTAGCCGGTGATCCGGGGTGTGGTGCGGAGCTTGCGCGAGGCGGCGGCGATGTTGCCGCGGGCGCTCTTGAGCGCGTCGCGCAACAGATCCCGCTCGTAGTTCTCGACCAGGTACTGGAAGCTCCCCGGGGGTTCGGTGCCGGAGCTCTCCGCCGTCTGCAGGGTCGGCGGCAGATGGTGGGGGTGGATGACGTCGTCTCTCGCCACGAGGACGGCGCGCTCGATGCAGCTTTCCAGCTCGCGGACGTTGCCGGGCCAGTGGTAGCTCATCAGCATGTCGATCACGGCGCTCGACAGCCGGCGCACGTTGCCGCCGTTCACGCGCGCATAGCGCTCGAGAAAGAAGTCGGCCAGTTGGACGATGTCCGACTTGCGCTTGCGCAGCGGCGGCACGTGGATCGGGAAGACGTTCAGGCGGTAGAACAGGTCCTCGCGGAACGCACCGTTCACGGTCATCGCGGACAGGTCCTTGTTCGTGGCGGCGATGATCCGCACGTCCGCCCGCAGCGTCCGTGTGCCGCCGACCCGCTCGAACTCGCGCTCCTGCAGCACCCGCAGCATCTTGATCTGGATCAGGAGCGGCACGTCGCCGACCTCGTCGAGGAAGATCGTGCCGGTGTGGGCCAGTTCGAAGCGGCCCTTTCGTTGCTGGATCGCGCCGGTGAAGGCGCCGCGTTCGTGCCCGAACAGCTCGCTCTCGATCACGCCATCGGGTAGGGCGGCGCAGTGGACCTTGACGAAGGGCCGGTCCGCGCGGGCGCTGTTGTAGTGAATGGCCTGGGCGACGAGTTCCTTGCCGGTGCCGGTCTCACCCGTGATCAGGACGCTCGTGTTGCTGCTCGAAACCGTCGCGATCTGGTCGTAGACCTCCTGCATCTCGTGCGAGTTGCCGACGATGTTCGCGGGCCGGAAACGGTCGCGGAGCTGAGCCCGCAGACGCTCGTTTTCCTCCTCGAGCTGCTCCCTCTCCTCTTCCGCGGTGCGGCGGAGCTTGACCGCCTGGGCGATCAGCGAGCCGGCGATCAGGAGCAGGCGAACGTCGTCGTTCAGGTCGTGATCCGGGTCGTAGGTCCGGTCGACGCTCAGCGCGCCGTAGGTCTCGTTGCCGGTGCGGATGGGCACGCAGAGAAAGGAGACTTCCGCGCTCTTGCCACGCCGGGTGCGGTCCAGGAAGGTCTCGGATTCGCTGGTCTTCGGGATCACCCGGGCCTCGCCCGTCTCGATCACCTGGCCGGTCACGCCCTCACCGAGGCGGTAGCGGGCCTCGGCGATCTGTTCGCCGCTCAATCCGTGCGCGACCTCGATCCGGATCTCGCCGGTCTTCCGGTTGAGCAGCGTGATCGTGCCGTGCTTCAGGTTCAGGTGCTCGGCCAGCGTTTCGAGCGCGGGCCGGGTGACGTCGCGCAGCTCGAGGCTCTCGCCAAGGGTCTGGCTCAGCCGGTAGAGGAGCTCGAGTTCCCTGGGTTCGCGTGAGTTCACAACGGTCCAGCCGATCGCCGGCGTAGTCGGGGCGAAGCTCGCCGCGGAATCGCGTCCGCCCTCTCCCTCGTTCGGCGGCGAAACGTGCGTTGCCTTGAGCGACGATCCTGTCACAGGCCGAGTCCGGTCGGTCATGAGTGTCGCTTGCTGCAAGAGTCGAGCCGAACCGCTGCGGCATGCGTGTCCGCCTGCCGCGATAGCGTCGGATTCGCCTCCCATGAACGATCCAACGCCCAAGTCTTCGGGGGACGCTCGCCGCCCGGCGGAGTTCGCCGACGGGGAGGGACTGGAACCGCTCGCGCCGCTCGATCTGAGTGCCGTCGCTTCCTTCTCGGACCTGCTGGTGGCGATGAAGTCGACTTCCTTCGGCGGCCGTCAGCTAGGCGAGGCGGCGGACGTGCTCCAGGAGATGGCGGAGGATCCGGACTGCCTCGTCGTTGGCACCTTCACCGGCGCGATGACCGCGGCCAAGCAGGGGCTGGTCCTGTGCGACATGATCGACCACGGGCTTCTCGACGCGATCGTCTGCACGGGGGCGCTGATGGTCCACGGCTTCGTCGAGTCCGCCGGGATGATCCACTTCAAGGCTCCGGCAGGCAAACTCGACGACCGCAGCGCGTACTACTCCGGCTACGACCGGATCTACGACACGCTGGAACTGGAGAGCAACCTGGACCGGGTCGAGTTGATCGTCCACTCGGTCCTGGAGCAGTGGCCCGAGGGTGAGGTCGCCTGCTCGCGCCTGCTGAACGAGGCGTTCGGGCGGTGGCTGACCGAAGCGGAGGGAGAGGTCTCGCCGGTCCGCGGCGTGTTGTCCTCGGCCTGGCGTCGCGGGGTGCCGGTCTACGTGCCCGCGTTCACCGACTCGGAGATCGGGCTCGACTTCGCGCTGTTCAGCCGGGCGAGGCAGCGTCAGGGACTGGCGCCGATCCGCTTCGACCCGTTCCTCGACCTGGAGCACTACACCGAACTGGCGGCCGGGGCGAAACGGCTCGGCATCTTCACGGTGGGTGGCGGTGTGCCGCGGAACTGGGCGCAGCAGGTGGCGCCGTACCTGGAGGCGGCGGCGCGCCGTGCGGGAGAGGACACGCCGCCGCAGCGGTTTCGCTACGGCGTACGGATCTGCCCCGAGCCGGAGCACTGGGGCGGCCTCTCGGGTTGCGGCTACAGCGAGGGGGTGTCCTGGGGCAAGTTCGTCCCGGTCGAAGAGGGTGGCCGCTTCGCGGAGGTCCCCGCCGACGCGACGCTGGTGTGGCCGCTGCTCGTGGCCGGCGTGCTGGAGCGGATGGGCCTGCGTTAGCTAGCGCGGCAGACACTGGGTGCGCCGGCGTGTCATCCGTGCGCCCGATGACGGGCGCACGGACTGTGACGCGTGTGGCGCGGATCGCGCCACACGGGTTCCCGCCGGCATCCGGCGCGTAGCGCCGGCTTCTGGACTTCTGCCGCGCCTAACGTCGCTGGAGCTTCACTGCGGTCCCTACCGCCAGCAGCTCGGCGGCGCCGCTGGTGATCACCGACGTCGTGAAGCGCACCGCGACCACGGCATCGGCGCCCAGGCTTTCTGCCTCCGCGACCATCCGGTCAAGCGCCTGCTCGCGGCTCTCGGCGACCATCTTCGTGTACTCGGTCACCTCGCCGCCGACCAGGTTGCGGAGCGCCGCGGTGATGTCCCTGCCGACGTGACGGGCGCGGATCGTGTTGCCGCGCACCAGTCCCAGCGTCTGCGTGATGTCGTGTCCGGCGATCGTCTCGGTGGTTGCAATCAGCATTCAGGGGCCCTCATCGCTGCACGTCCTTGTACTTGTCTGTCTTGCGGGCGATCAACTGCTGCCGGAGTACGGAAAGCAGCAGCAGAGCCAGGCCGCCGTACAGAGCGCCGACGCCCAGCTTGATGTAGAGCGGCGCCCCGTCGTCGATGACGAGGGCGTAGATCGCGACACCCCCGAGCGCGAGCACTCCAGCGAGGAAGAGCAGCCAGCCGAGACCGCGGGTGATACCGACCGTGGTGTCTGCCATTGGTGTGCCTCCTGTGTGTGGCGTTCAGACTGCCTGCTCGACGGCGACCTCGGTACCGACCGGGCAGGTCACCCCGGTGCCGCCCAGGCCGCAGTAGCCGCCGGGGTTCTTGGCCAGGTACTGCTGGTGGTAGTCCTCGGCGAAGTAGAAGTCGGGAGCGTCGACGATCTCGGTCGTGATGGGGCCGTAGCCGGCGGCGACCAACCGCTTCTGGTAGGCCGCTAGAGAGTCCCTGGCGGCGCTGCGCTGCGCTTTCGAGCAGGCGTAGATGCCGGAGCGGTACTGGGTGCCGACGTCGTTCCCCTGCCGCATCCCCTGGGTCGGGTCGTGGCTTTCCCAGAAGATGCGAAGCAGCCCGTCGTACGAGATGCGTTCGGGGTCGAACACGACCCGCACGACCTCGTTGTGGCCGGTCAGCCCGCTGCAGACCTCCTGGTAGGTCGGGTTCGGCGTGGCGCCGGCCGCATAGCCGACCGCGGTGCTGATGACTCCCGGAGCTTCCCAGAACTTGCGCTCAGCGCCCCAGAAGCAGCCGAGACCGAACATCGCCAGCTCGCTCCCTTCCGGGTACGGCGGCGCGATCGGGGCGTCGAGGACGTAGTGGCGTGGAGGGACCGGCATCGTCTCCGCGCGGCCGCGAAGCTCCTCCCCCGGTTCCGGCATGCGGACCTTGTTGAAGAACCAGCTCATCGGCGGGATTGTATCGGGCGACCTCTACTGCGCGGTCTTCACGGACTCCCGATGCTTGCGGATCGCGTTCTCGATCCGTTCGACGATCTCCGGGTGTTCGGCTGCGATGTCGAAGCGCTCACCGAGATCGGTGGTGAGGTCGAACAGTAGCGGCGGGTCGTGGATCCGCTCGTTGTCGAAGCCCCGCCAGGCGAGTTCTCCCTCCTTGCCCAGCGATTCCCAGGATTCGAGGACGAGCTTGTGGTCGCCGACCCGGTAGGCCCAGAGCCGGCCGCGGGTGCCGTAGTAGAACCACTCGTCGCGTGGGCTGGACTCGCCGCGAAGCAGGGTACCGGAGAGGTCGACCGAGTCCATCGGACGTTCGGGCGCCGCTGCCCCCGTGATCGCGGCCAGGGTCGCCATCAGGTCGACCTGAACGCCGATGTCGTTGATCGTCGCGGGCTCGATCGTCCCCGGCCACCAGAAGATGCCGGGCACGCGAAAGCCGCCTTCCCAGGCGGTGTGCTTGCCGTCCCGGAACGGGCCGGGCGAGCCGCCCAGGTCGTAGTAGGTGAGCCAGGGGCCGTTGTCGCTCGAGAAGATGACCAGGGTGTCGCCGGCGACGCCGCCTTCCTCCAGCGCGGCGACGACTTCGCCGACTGACCAGTCCAGCTCCTCGATCACGTCGCCGTAGAGCCCGGCCTTGCTGTGGCCCTCGAACTCGGGTGACCGGAAGATCGGCACATGCGGCATCGTGTGGCTGAGGTAGAGAAAGAACGGCGTAACGGCCTCGACCTGCCCTTTCAGCCAGGCCACGGATTCCTCCGTGTAGCGCCGCGTCAGGGTCGGCTGGTGGGTCGGCGTTTCGAGGGTCTCCTTCTGCCGGAACAGCGAGAAGACGAAGTCCTCGCTGGTCGCGTTCTTCATCCCTTCGTAGGTGTGCGGGACTTCCGGCCGCCGGCCGCCGTCGTTGAAATCCTCGACGCCATAGAAGTAGTCGAAGCCCGCGTCGTTGGGATGCACCCCGCCGTCCGCGAAGCGGCCCGACATGCCCCACTTGCCGATGTAGGCGGTGGCGTAGCCGGCGGCCTGGAACATGTCGCCCATGGTCGTCTCGTCCGCCGGCAGGTTGGACCAGCGGTTCAGCTCGCCTCCCTGGATGCGGATCGGCATCCGGCCGGTCGCCAGCGCGATGCGGCTCGGGTTGCACAGGGGGCTCGAGGCGTAGAACGACGTCCAGCGCTGGCCTTCGGCCGCCAGCCGGTCGATGTTCGGGGTGCGGATGAGCGGGTGGCCGTAGGAGGACAGGTCGCCGTAGCCCATATCGTCGGCGAGGATGATGACGACGTTGGGTGGAGCGGTCGAAGACTGTTCGCCTGGCTCCGCCCCCGGTCCGCAGGCGCCGAAGAGGAGGACTAGCGCTGCCATGGCGACAGAGGCTTGTCGTCTGGTGCCGATGGTCATTACGCGGGGTGGCCTCTCAGGGGAGTCGCGGCGAGAGTAACGAAGCCGCCGGCCGACGGTTGTAGGGTGGAGGAACAGCGCGGGCGATTCGGAGAGTCACCATGAGAAGAAAGGTGCGAGGCATTCACGAGGTCTTCGCCGCCGACCCGACACGGGCCGATTGGGAAGTCTGGGGCCGGCGCACGGACCCCCGTACCCGGCGCGGGTTCATCAAGGGACTGGGCGCGATGACCGCGCTGGTCGGTTCGAAGATCGTGTTCTCCGACTTCATGCCCGCCGGCCTGATTCCGGCTGCGTACGCGAACCAGGCCGAGCCGTTCACGATCGCAGGCAAGGACGGTCTGACCGTGCTGAACGACCGGCCGCTGTGCGCGGAGACACCGGCGCACCTGCTCAACGACGACGTGACGCCTGCGAACCGGCTGTTCATCCGCAACAACGGTCTTCCGCCGGAGGACGTGGACGCCATGGGATGGACGTTGACCGTCGACGGCGAGTCTGCCGCCGAAACGAAGACGTACACACTGGGCGAGTTGAAGCAGCACTTCGAGAATGTCAGCCGCCAGCTCGTCATGGAGTGCGGCGGCAACGGCCGCTCGGAGTACGACCCGCCGGCCTCCGGCAACCAGTGGACGGTGGGTGCCGTGGGGTGTCCGCGCTGGGACGGCGTCCGCTTGCGGGACGTCCTGGAGGACTGCGGTTACCGGGACGACGCGGTCTACGTCGCCTACTACGGAACGGACCGGACGGCCGACGGCGGCGTGCCGATCTCAAGAGGCGTGCCGATCGCCAAAGCGCTCGAAGCCGAGTCGATGATCGCCTGGGGTATGAATGGCGAGCCGCTGCACCCGATGAACGGCCACCCGCTCCGCCTCGTGTTCGGCGGTTGGCCGGGGTCCACTTCGGGCAAGTGGCTGCGGCGGATCGCGATCCGGAACATCGTCCACGACGGGCCGAAGATGACCGGCATGTCGTACAAGGTGCCGTGCAGCCCGGTCGCTCCGGGTTCCGACGTCGCGGAAGAGGACATGTGCATCATCGAGGCGATGCCGGTCAAGTCGCTGATCACCTATCCGCAGAGCGGGTACCAGCACCCGGCGGGCGAAGTCCTGCCGCTGCACGGCCACGCCTGGACCGGCGACAACCGGGTCGAGCGGCTGGACGTCTCGATCGACTTCGGCCGTACCTGGACGCGAGCGGACCTGCAGCCGCCGGCGAACTTCCTCGCCTGGCAGAACTGGGATCTGGACCTGGAGTTCCCCGAGGCCGGTTACTACGAAGTCTGGGCGCGTGCCGCCGACGCGAACGGCGACGTGCAGCCAGTGGTCCTGCCCGGCTGGAACCCGCGCGGCTACCTGAACAACGCCTGCCACCGGATCGCCGTCTATGTGGCCTAGAAGCCGGGGCAGACTGGGTGCGCCGGCGTCCCCGCCGGCTTCCGGAAGGCAACGCGCCGCGAAGCGCCGACCATACAGGCTTGCCTTGGCCCTGCTCGTCACGCTGGCTTCGGCCGCGGCAGCGCAGGAGCCAGCCACTCCAGTGGACGCCGAAAGCGGCTTGATCAGCGACGAAGCCGGGACCTGGAAGACGGTGCGCGACCGCTGCACCGAATGCCACTCGGCCACGTTGCTGTCCCAGAACCGCACGAGTCGCGACGGCTGGATCCGGACGATCCGGCGCATGGAGAAGGACGAGGGTCTCGAGCCGCTGGGTGACCTGGAGGAGTCGATCCTCGACTATCTGGCCGCGAACTACGGGGTGCAGGTCAAGCCGACCGAACTGCGGCGAAGACGGGCGCCGCTGCGACAACCCCCGGTCGCTGACGGAGAGTAAGCGGCGCGTGCCGGAGTCCCTCGATCAGCGGGTGGAGGCGCTTGAGGCGCGAGTCCGCGAGCTGCGCGAGGAGGTGGCGGCGCTGCGTGGCGGGAGCGAAGGCGAGCGCCCCGCAGTGACGTCGGAGTCGGCAGAGGCTGCCGCGCCGCCGGCCAGCTCCAGCGCGGCTGCCTCCGCGGCGAGTTCCCGGCCCGTCGAGACCGCGCCGTCGGCGGCAAGACCCCGAACACCCAAGCGCACCGCCTGGCGCGACATCGACTTCGAGTCGCTGATCGGCGGTCGCTGGCTGAACCGGATCGGCATTCTCACGCTCCTGATCGCGGCCGCCTTCTTCCTGCGCTACGCCTTCGAGAACGAGTGGATCGGGCCGACGGGACGCGTTCTGATCGGGCTCGTGAGCGGTCTTGCCCTCGCCGGCTACGGCGAGTGGCTCGCCAGGCGGAAGATGCGCTACTTCGCCGAGGGGATGTCGGCGCTCGGCGCCGGCATCGTCTACCTCTCGGGTTACGCGGCCTGGGACTTCTACGCTCTCGTGCCGCAACCGGCGGCGTTCGCGTTCCTCGCCCTCGTCACCGCCGCGGTCATCGGCCTGTCGGTACGGCGCGACTCGCAACGGCTGGCGGCCCTGGCGCTCGCTGGCGGCTACCTGACGCCCGCACTGCTCAGCACCGGCACGGACGCTCAGGTCGTGCTCTTCAGCTACCTCGCCCTGCTCAGCGCCAGCCTGCTGGCGCTGGCTCTCCTCCGGGGCTTCCGCGTCCTGGCGCCGGCCGCCCTGGTCGCGACGGCTGTCTACTTCATCGCATGGTACGTCGAGTTCTACGAGGGCGAGCGGCTTCTCTCGACGGCTCTCTTCGGCACGCTCTTCTACGCCATCTACTTCGCTCTGCCACTTGCGCGCGTGCGCCTGGCCCGGCGCCTGCGCCCGACCGAGCTTGGCGTGCTGGTTCTGGCGCTCGGCTTCTACGTTCTGTTGCTGCAGCAACTCCTCTACGAGGACCAGCGGTGGTTCCTGACGGGCGCTGTTCTGGCCCTGGCAGCGGTCCACCTGGCGGTGTCCCGCGCGCTCGGAAACTGGAGCGGAGGGGAAGAGAGGAGAACCCGGCAATTGCAGGCATTGTTCGCCGTCCTCGCCGCCTTACTGGCCACGATCGCCTTCCCGATGCGGCTCGAGGGTGACTGGATCACCCTGGCGTGGACCGCGGAGGCCGTGGCGCTGGCGATTGCCGGAACGCGGCTGCCGGCGATCTGGATGCGCGTCTTCTCGGTCGCGCTCTTCGGCGTCGTGCTGCTGATGACACCGGCAGCCTTCGGAGGGCAGCGCGACATCCTCTTCATCAACCTGCGCTTCCTGACCCTGGCCGGAGTAGCAGCCGGGCTGGTCGCCGCCGCCGTCTACGTGCGCAGCCGGCTGAAGACCAAGGTGCGGATGGAGGCGCCGGTCTGGGCCGTGGCGCTCGTTGTCGCCAACGTCGTCGCGCTCGTCGCCGTGTCGACCGAGTCGTGGGACGTCGTCCAGGGACTCGACGTCGACCTCGACCTCGATCTGGCCGCCCAGGTGGTTCTGTCGGCCGTCTGGCTCCTGTGGGCGGCTGGCTTCATCGCGGCCGGCATCCGCCGCAACGCCCCCGGCCTGCGCTGGCAGGGCCTGGTGCTGCTGCTCGTCGTGGTCGGTAAGACCTTTCTGATCGACCTGTCCTTTCTCGAACAGGGCTACCGGATCCTCTCCTTCCTGATCGTCGGCGCGCTGCTGGTGGCGGTGTCGTTTCTGTACCAGCGAAGTCGGCGTGGGGGTCCGGAGGAAGACCGGGAGTAGGAACCTAGCCCGATAGAATCAGCGGGTGCGCTTCCCCGACACGGTCGAGCAACTGCTCTGGGAATACGATCTCGAAGCGCTGAGGGCGGAGCCCGAGTTGCCGGAGGTCGTGATCGAGCGCGTCATGGCCCGGGGAGGCTGGGAGCCGATGCGCTGGCTTCTCTCGGCGTGTAGTTCGGAACGGCGACGGCGCTTTCTCGAAGAGCGCGGCCGCAAGGTACTCCCGCCGCGCGAACTCAACTTCTGGGCCTTCGCCAGTTCAGTGCCGGAGGAACGAACCTCCGAGTGGGTGCGCGAAGCGCGGAAGCGCGAAGCCGCGTGGCGCGGATGAACCGGCTCCATTGGGAGGCCGTCGAGCCGGAGGCGCGTGAGGCCTTCGCGATGGTGTCGCGGGCACTGGCCGGTGGGGACTACTACCTAGCTGGAGGTACCGCTCTCGCCCTCATGGAGGGGCACCGGGTCTCGGTCGATCTGGACGTCTTCACTGAACGGATCCCGGACTCCGAGGAGGTGTTGGGCCTGCTTCGCCGGCAGGTTCCGAGAATCACGGTTACGTCCGTAGGTGCCGGAACCCTCTACGCCGACGTGCTCGGCGTCCAGGTGTCGGTGATCGAGTACGGATATCGGCTTCTAGGCCCGACCGTGTCGTCCAACGACCACCTGCCGCTAGCAGGTCGGGACGACATCGCCGCGATGAAGCTGTCGGCTATAGCCAGTCGTGGCAGTCGCAAGGACTTCGTGGACCTCTGGGTGCTGGTGACCCGTCACCGATCGCTGGCGGAGTATCTGGCCCTTTACCGGGAGAAGTTCGAGGAGCGGGACGTGGGACACGTTGTTCGCAGTCTCGTTCACTTTGACGACGCGGAACGCGAGGCGCCGCTTCGTCTCCTCATCGACATCGACTGGGACGAACTCAAGACCGACTTCCAACGGCGCGTTGCGGACCTTTGGTAGGCGGCGGGTAACGGGCTGCCGATCACGGCCTCACGTTCCGTGCCGGCTCCAGCGCGCCGAAGTCCGTGCCCAGCAGGCGATCGGCAAGGCGGAAGGCGCGTGCGGCTTGCGGCGCTGACGCCGCGCCCGGTTCGTTGCGGTCGGGATTCAGCGTGAAGCGCAGGAACCCGCCTATCGGCCCGGGCCCGAACAGGAGCGTGGCGTCGGGGTCTTCCCCCGGCTCGGCCTCGCGGTAGTCGTCGCCGTCCGCCACGAGATCGAAGGTGCCCGTGTCGGTGAGCGTGGTTTCCGTCGTCCTGCCGCCGCCGCAGACGCGGTGGTTGTCAGCCGTCTCGACGACCGCGCGCTCGAGGAGTTCCGGCCGGTAGTCGAGTTCTTCGCCTTCGGCGATGGCCAGGCAGAGCAGGACGAGCGGAAAGTCGCCGAGTGCGCCGGCGAGGGTGCTCACTCCGGCGCCGAGGCGTGGGTTGAGTTCGGTGGGCAGGAACCCCTCCTCGGCCAGGACGCCGTCGATGCCGAACGACCCGCGGAAGCCGACGTGCTCGCGCAGCGCGATGCCGACGCGGCGGGCGAGTTCGCGCATCGTCTCGCGGTCTTCGGGTTTCGGATCGAACCAGGTCGAGCAGCCGGCGTAGAAGAGGCGGTCGCCGGTCGCCGGCCGCAGGACCAGCATCTCGACGGGTCGGAAGGCGACGGTGGCGTCCGGAAACACGACGCCATGGATGCTCGCTGGAACCCCCTCCAGGAAGGGCATGACGCGGACGCGGTCGGCGATTCGCGCCAGTGACGCCGCGGCCTTCCGTCCGTCGTCGCGGGGTCGGACCCAGCGCAGGGCGACGGCGCCGGCATTTGTGCCTTCGCGGGCGTCCGGCGCCCAGACGGTGCCGTGGCCGCGGTCCAGAGCGCCGGCGGCGGCACGAAGCGCCTGGTGCTCGGCGGGAACGACCCGGGACGGTGCACGCGGCACGCCGACCGCGTCCCAGAAGGCGTCGATGACTATCTTGTCTTCGAGAGCCGTCCACGCCGCGGACCGCGCGGCATAGGCCGCTCGTCCGGCCACCGGCCGGGGCTCGGCGAGCGGGTCGGTGTGCAGGGTCTTCGCTGAACGGTTCGGATCCCATGCGTCCACGGCGTCCTGTACCTCGGAAGGCAGGTGGGCCAGGGCGCGCTGAACGTTGCGGTTGTGCTCCAGGGGGTCCGCGCCGCGAACGTCGAGCACGCGCAGAGCCGCCTCGGCTTCGGTCGGTACGCTTCCGGTACCCCGGCTGCCCGCGACGATGAAAGGCCGCGCTGCGCCGAGCCCGCGGAGTTCGCTTGCCACGTTGCCGAGCCCGACGGCGATGTTGCCGGGCAGCACGAATCTGCTGCCTTCGAAGACGGGCCGCAGGAGTGCTTTGTAGTACGCCCTCGCTTCTTCCAGAAGCGGCGAAGTCGGGATGTCGCTCACGATGAGATGCCGACGTCCTCTCGCCAGTTCGTGAGCGCCGCCATCATCTCCTCGACCCGCTCCGGTTCATCGTCGGCGAGGTCCGTCGTCTCGCCGAGGTCGGCCTCCAAATCGAAGAGCATGGGCACGGGATCGACGACGTCCTCGCCTTCCGCTGCGGCGGCCTGCTGCGTCCGCCGGTCGATGACGAGCTTGTAGCGGCCGTCCCGCACGGCGGCGCCGCGCCAGAACTGGCCGGCGCTGGTCCAGAAGAGCTGCCGCGGCGGTACGTCCTGACCGTCGAAGAGAACCGGACCGACGTCGATGCCGTCAAACGGCAGGTCGGGATGCGCCGCGCCGCCGGCCATGGCGAGGACGGTCGGCATCACGTCAAGCGTCGACGTGATCTCGTCGGAGGTCGAACCCGCAGCGATCCGGCCGGGCATGGCGGCGATCGAGGGCACGCGGTGGCCGCCCTCCCAGTAGCTGGCCTTGTGGCCGCGCAGCGGGCCGTTTGAACCCAACGGCGTTGCGCCGTTGTCCGAGAAGAACCACACCAGCGTGTCTCCGGAAAGGCCCTGTTCCTCGAGGGCGTCGAGGACGCGACCGATGGCGTCGTCCATCGACTCGACCATCTCGCGGTAGGCGCGCTTCCGGTCGGTCACCGAGCCGACGCCCGGAAACTGGTCGTCGCCGGCGTAGCGTTCCGCCGGATCGCCCGGCCCCTGGTACGGGTAGTGGGGAGCGTGGTGCGCGAGATAGAGGAAGAACGGTTCCTCCCGGTGCTCGTCGATGAACCGCGCCGCATGAGCGCCGATCAGGTCGGGCAGGTAGCCGTCTTCGTCCTCGAGGGTTTCGCCGTTCCACCAGTCGGGACGGCCGATCCGGTCGACGTGCGAGTGGTAGTCGATGTTGCCGCTGACGAAGCCCCGAAACTCGTCGAAACCGTGCAGCGGCGGCTTGAACTGCGGCAGGTAGCCGAGGTGCCACTTGCCGAACACCGCGGTCCTGTAGCCCAGAGCGCGGAAGGCTTCGCCGATCGTGTGGGTCTCGGCGCCGATGCCCTGGTGGTAGAGCGGACTGTCCGAGTTGGCGAGCAGCACGGCGGGAACCCCCGCACGGTGCTGGTACCTGCCCGTGACCAGGCCGGCGCGGGTCGGCGAGCAGACCGCGCCGCTGGTGTGGAAGTCGGTCAGCATCATGCCGGCCGCGGCCAGACGGTCGAGGTTCGGCGTCTCGATCCAGCCGTCGAACGGGCTGATGTCGCCGTAGCCTAGGTCGTCGGCCATGATGACGATGATGTTCGGCGGCTGAGCGTCCTCTGCCGGGGGTGCGGCGCAGCCGACGGCTAGAGCAGCGGCGGTGGCGAGAACGCCAAGCGGGGCGGCGAAAACGCTCGGTGGGGTCTTCGTCATTGCCGGAGTCTGCCACCGGGCGCTATCTTCGACGAATCGTGCCCTATCGCCGCAGTTGGAAGTGAGCCGACAGCCCAGTACCGTCGGCCTGTTCGAGGACGCCGGGGAGCCGGGAACCGGCTCGGCTGCGCCGCTCGCCGAGCGGATGCGGCCGGGCACGTTCGACGAGTTCGTCGGCCAGGACCACATCCTCGCCGAGGGCAAGGTGCTGCGGCGGTCCATCGAGGCGGACCGCGTGCCGTCGCTCCTGTTCTGGGGTCCGCCCGGGTCCGGCAAGACGACCCTGGCGCGGCTCATCGCGACGACGACCCGCGCCCACTTCGAGCCGGTCAGCGCGGTGTCCGCCGGTGTCGCGGATCTGCGCAAGGCGGTCAAGGGCGCCAACGACCTCCGCTCGCTCTACGGCCGCCCGACGATCCTGTTCGTCGACGAGATCCACCGCTTCAACAAGGCTCAGCAGGACGTCATCCTGCCCCACGTCGAGGACGGCACGATCACCTTCATCGGGGCGACGACGGAGAACCCGTCCTTCGAGGTCAACGCGCCCCTCCTTTCGCGCTGCCGCGTGTTCACGCTACACGCCCTGGACGAAGGAGCGATGACCGGGATCGTCGAGCGCGCGTTGTCGGACGAGGATCGCGGCCTGGGCCTGCTGGCCCCGGAACTGGAGCCCGACGCGGTGGCGCACCTGGTGAACATCGCGAACGGGGACGCCCGGGTCGCCCTGAACGCCCTGGAGATGGCGGTGGTCGCCGCCGAGCCGGGCGAGGACGGCGTGCGCCGCATCGACATGGAAGCCATCTCGGACGCTCTGCAGCGCCGGACACCCCAGTACGACAAGGCCGGCGACAGCCACTACGACACGATCTCGGCCTTCATCAAGTCCGTCCGCGGCTCCTCGCCCGACGGCGCCTTGTACTGGCTGGCCAGGATGCTGGAGGCCGGCGAGGATCCGCTCTTCATCGCCCGCCGGCTGGTCATCCTGGCGGCCGAGGACATCGGGCTGGCGAACCCGGGTGCGCTGCCCGTCGCCGTCGCGGCCCAGCAGGCGGTCCACTTCATTGGCTTGCCCGAAGGCCGCATTCCGCTGGCCGAAGCGACCGTGTACCTGGCGACGTCGCCGAAGAGCAACGCCGCCTACGTGGCCCTGAATCGAGCGACGGAGGACGTGCGGAACGCCCCGCACGAACCCGTGCCGCTGCACCTGCGCAACGCGGTCACCGGCCTCATGCGCGACATGGGCTACGGCAGGGACTACAAGTACGGCCACGACGTCGAGGGCCACTTCGAGGAGCAGGAGTACCTGCCGCCCGGCCTCTCCGGCCGCCGCTACTACGAGCCGTCAGACCAGGGCTCGGAGAAGGCGATCGCCGACCGTCTACGCCGCTGGTGGGGCGATGACGACTAGCTATAGCTAGCGGATGACCCGGATCCCCGGGTCGGGCGGATAGGGAAACTCGATCCCGCGCGGGGTGACGATCGCGCCGTCGTGGAAGGCGATGTACAGGTGCTTGCCGGGGCCCCATTCGGGCACCGGCATGTGGACCATGTACTCCAGCGTGAAGCTGTGAAACAGGGGGAGCTTCATCTCGCGCTGCCAGTCGCCGCCCAGCGGCGAGATCCGGGGCGCGTCCATGTCCCGCCGCCCCTGGGCGTGGAGGTCGAGGTGGACCTGGGTCTTCGTGGGATCGAGCGTCGGGTCGTACTGGTCCCGGTCGATGTAGAGGAAGCCCGCCTCCTCGATCTTCCCGGCGAGCAGCGACAGGGTCTCGCCGGCTGTGGGGCCGACCCGAATGTTGGCGCGCAGGATCTCCCGGACCTGCATCGCGTGATCCCAGATCCGTTGCACCCGCTCGGGCAACTCCTCTTCGCCCTCGCGCAGCACGTAGCCGTTGCCTCCCAGGTCGGCAACGAAGTAGCCCTCGCCGGCGCCGTTCAGGATCGTGACGATGTCGCCCCGCTGCAGCACGTACTCGTTGTTGTTGTCCTCGTTGCCGTCCGGGTCGCGGACGAAGACGTTGCCGTCGAGTTCCTCGAGCCGTGTGACTCCGGGCTCGATCTTCGCGAACTCCTCGTCCAGGGTTTGCATCGTCAGCATCCCGAAGTAACCGGCGAGGGTGATCTCGCCGACGACGATGCCAGCCAGGAAGTCGCCGATCACGCCTTCCGCCGAGACGATCCGGGACGCGTACTTCTCGCCCAGGGCGGCGGCCAGCGTCTCGAAGTCCGTGTGTGAGATGCCGTCGGCGACGGGGTTCTGCTTCGAGAAGTTGACCGCGATCCGCTCGGGGTCGCGCTCGGCCACGAAGTCGCCGACGACGTTCTGCCAGCCCGGATCTCCCTCGACCCCCTCCTCGCCCACGAACAGGTCGTAGGCCTCGTCTCCCCAAAGCGCCTCGTCGGTCCCGCCGAGGATCGCTCGCTCGATCCGGTCGCCGCCCCGGTCGGTGAACACGAAGACGCCGGACTCGCCGCCCAGGTTCCTGGCGATCGGATCGGGGTTCCGAGCACGAATCACGTGGATCCACATCTCCACGCCGTTGTTCCGCATCGCCTTGGGCAGCACATGGTCGAACTTGTCGTTCCGGATCTGCTGCTGCATCCGCCGGAGCGTCTCCTCCTGGATCGTCTGCGCTCCAACCACCGGTGCGCACAGACACAGAACCAGTACGGAGACCGCTGGCAGGACCGGCGAGTGCACTAGCGAATCACCAGCACCCGCGACTGGGGCGGGTGCAGCCATTCGATGCCGCGCTCGGTGATCAACGCGTTCTCCTCGACGTTGATCGGGATCTTGTTGCCGTCCCATTCCTCGGCCGGCATGAAGACGATGTACTCGAGCGAGATGATCGAGTTGGGGCGGACGACGTACTTCGTGCGTTCCGGGTAGATCTCGAACAGGCTCGCGGCCATTTCGTGGCCGATGTTGCCGGCCCCGTGCATGCCGACGTTGACCTCGATGCCGGGGGCGTCCTGGGCGGCCACTTCCAGCTCGGTGTAGACGTAGCCGGCGTCCCGGATGATCTGCTTCAGTTCGTCGAGCTGCTCGCGGCCGGTGCGGCCCGAGCGGACGTGCTTGCGGATGATCTCCTGCACCTTCTTCGATTCGGCGAACGTGTTCAGCACACCCGCGGGCGGCTCGGTCTCGCCTTCGCGCAGGACATAGGCGTAACGCTTGATGTCGGTCGAGAAGTGGTTCCGGCCGGTGCCCCAGTCGATCTGCAGGACATCGCCGCGCTGGATCACGCGCTCGGTGCCGCCGATCTCGCTGCCGTCCGGGAGGTGGGTGTAGACGGTCGGAAACCAGCCGCGCTGCAGGTCGTGGTCGTGCAGCTTCTGCTCCAGCCAGCGGGCGACGTCGTTGTGCGTCGTCTTGCCCGGGGTGATGACCTCGTTGGACAATGCCCGCTCCAGGAGCCGCCGCGTGAGGTCGCCGACCTTCGCGAACTCGACGATCTCGCCGGCGACCCGCTCTCCGCGAAAGTCGGCGATCAGGTGCTGGGCCGAGGTGAAACGGGCCGCGTACTTCTCGCCGAGTTCGCTCGTGAGGAACTTGAAGTCCGTGTGCGTGAGTCCGTCCGCTACGTGGAGGCCTTCGGCTCTGTAGGGGATCGCGAGGTAGTTGAGACCGATGGTCTGAGGATCGCGCTCCTCGACGATCGACCGCAGCTCTTCGAACCCTCCGAACCGGTCGTAGGCGCCGCATTCCGCAGCCAGATCGTTCTCGCGGCCGAGCTGGATCCGTTCGATGCGGTCGCCGCCGCGGTCGATGAAGATGAAGAAGCTCTGGCCGTTGACGGTCGAGATGCCGAAGTCGCGCGTCATCGGCTGGGTGCCGCGGCCCCGGTCGGTCACGATCCACATGTCGATGCCGTTGCGCCGCATGGCGCCCGGCAGCACGTAGTCGAACTTGTCGTGCCGGATCATGCAGGAGGTTTCCCACCTCGAGCGCACGTCGTCGGGTTCGGCGCTCGAAGCTGGTGCGGCGATGGCGATGGTCGCCAGGGCCGCGGCGAGAACGGTCGGGAGCGAACGCTTCATCCTGGTTCTCCTTTGAAGTGAGTTGAAGTCACTATAGAGGGCGATAGCGTCGGGCGCCGACACAGGGCGGTCGGTTCACCACATCCGCAGACTTGGAGAGACCGAATGAGATCCGATTCGACACGCCTCCTGTTGCCCTTGCTCGTGTTCGCCGTTCCCGCCTGTGCGGCGCCGGGCGAGGACGGAGGCAAGGACGGGAGCGTCTCCGGCGCCGCCGTCACGCGCACGGAGGACCGGCCCGCCTGCCTCGACGCCACGCCGCTCCGTCAGGCGCTGTTCGGCGATCTCCATGTCCACACCAGCTTCTCCTTCGACGCGGCAGCCAACAGCACCGGCGCGACGCCGGCGGATGCGTACCGCTTCGCGAAGGGCGAGGCGATCCCGTTCTGGCCGATCGGCGCGGACGGCAGGCCTACGGGCAGCATCACGATCGACCGGCCGCTCGACTTCGTCGCGGTGACCGACCACGGCGAGTTCCTGGGTGAACGCCGCCTGTGCCGGGATCCGGAGTCGCCTCGTTACGGCTCGGAGTTCTGCACGACGTTCCGCTCGGACCAGCGCGTGGGGATGCAGATGCTCGGCGCCGTCATCACGACCGAGACGCCGCGCAGGACCGAGGAACTGTGCGGCGAGGACGGGTCGCTCTGCCGTGAATGGGCAATGAGCCCGTGGCAGGAGATCATCGAAGCGGCCGAGAACGCCTACGACCGGACGGAGACGTGCAGCTTCACCACCTTCGTGGGCTACGAGTACACCGGCACGCCGGGGATCTCGAACTACCACCGCAACGTCGTCTTCCGGAGCGCGGATGTGCCGGAGCTGCCGGTCTCGTACATCGACGCCCCGACGGACAGCCTGCTCTGGCAGCGGCTCGACGAGGTCTGCGGCGACGGGTCGGCGAGGCCCGGTTGCGACTACCTGACGATCCCGCACAACAGCAACCTCGCGAACGGCCGGATGGCGCCGTACCGGGGACTGGACGGAACGCTGGACGCGCGCCGCGCGTACGCGGAGAAGCGGCTGGAGCGGGAGCCGATCATCGAGATCTTCCAGCACAAGGGCGGTTCCGAGTGCATCAACGGCCTGGCCTCCGTGTTCGCCGAGCCGGACGAGCTGTGCGACGTGGAGGCGGTGCGTGTGCTGGGCCGCGAGGAGACGGTCCAGTCCCTTCTTTCGGGCGAGACCACCTTGCGAACCGAGGAGTGCCCGGAGGGCGAGAACGGCAACCAGGGCATGCTCGGGGCCGGCTGCGTCGACCGGACGGACTTCGTTCGCTCCGCGCTCGTCGTCGGCCTGGAGGAGGAGATGGAGACCGGGCTCAATCCGGTCAAGCTCGGCGTCATCGCGTCAACGGACACGCACACGGCGACGCCGGGGGCGGTGGCCGAAGAGGACTGGCGTGGCGCGGTCTCCGTGGAGGCGACGCCGGAGGAGCGCCTTCAGCCGGGTCTCCTGACCAGCGGCATCGACGGCAATGCCGGCGGTCTGGCCGGCGTCTGGGCGGTCGAGAACTCCCGTGACGCGATCTTCGAGGCGATGGAGCGCCGCGAGGTGTTCGGCACCTCGGGGCCGCGAATCCGTCCGCGGTTCTTCGGCGGCTGGGGCTATGCCGGGAACCTGTGCGACCAGACCGATCTGCTCGAACAGGCGTACGCCGGCGGCGTGCCGATGGGCGGCGATCTGCCGGAGGCCGGCGACGCCGCGGCACCGACCTTCCTCGCCTTCGCCGCCCGAGACCCGGCGGACGGCGCGGGACTCCTGCAGCAGCTCCAGCTCGTCAAGGGCTGGATCGACGCCGACGGAACGGGTCGGACCCAGGTCATCCCGATCGCCGGCTCGCCCGACAACGGAGCGAGCGTCGATCCGGCGACCGGCGAGCGAAGCGGTGAAGGCCACGACAGCCTCTGCACCGTCTATCGCGACGAGACGTTCGATGCCGGCCAGCACGCCTACTACTATCTCCGGGTGGTCGAGAACCCCAGCCTGCGCTGGAGCTGGTACGACTGCCGGCGGCTCGCCGCGGAAGACCGTCCCGCCGTGTGCTCGGACGGGTCGTATCCCGAGACGATCCAGGAGATGGCCTGGACGTCGCCGATCTGGTACCGGCCTGTGGACAGCGAATGAAGCCGGACCACCGCGCCCTCGTTCTGGCCGTCGCCCTTGTCTACGCGGTCATGGTGTACGGGGGCGGATGGCTGAAGACCGACTACGACCTCGTCAGCCAGTTCACGAGCGAGCTGACGTCGTCCGGCACGGACTGGGCGGGCACGATAGCGACAGCCCACGTCGTGTGGGGGATGCTCGGGCTGGCGCTGCTGTGGGTAGCGTCGCCGCTGGTGCCGGTTTCCGGCGTCGCGCGGGGCGGCTACTGGCTGCTTGCCTCCGAACCCGGCGTCTGGATCGGATCCGCGCTTCTGCCGTGCGATCCGGGCTGTCCGTTCGATGGGAGCCTGACGCAGACGCTCCACAACCTGTGGGCCGCGATCACCTTCGTGGCGACTACGGTCGGCCTGCTGCTGCTGGCACGCAATCCGGCCGTCTCCGCGACGACCAGGTTGGCATGGGCGCTTCTGGCGGTGTTCTGGCTCGCCACCTTCGTTCTGATGCTCATGCCGGCAGCAGAGCCCGTCCGCGGACTGATTCAGCGATTAGGGGAGGGGACGCTGTACGGCACCCTCTGCGTCGTAGCGTGGAGGCTGCGAGTGCCTCCCCGTTGTATCGCCCCGGTGGACCAAGAATGATGCGTAGTACGGGAGGGCGGGCAACCCGCTGGATCGTCCTCGCGGCGGCTCTCCTCGCCGGCTGCACCGACGCCGGCGGGAACCTGCCACCGGCCGCCGGTCAGGAACCGACGCTGACCGAGAGCCTGATCGCGCGTGGGCAGGAACACGAGCTCGACACCGTCCGCGTGCCGCCTCCGGGCGACTTCATCGAGCACGAAGCCGCCGGGTTCGCCAAGGTCCTGTGCTCGGCCGTCTTCCTGACCGGACTCGACTTCGAGGACGCCTGGACGCAGATCGGCGGGTTCACCTCCCGCCATAGCTACCGTGACCGCTTGCCGGGACGGGTCCTCGACCGAGAGAACGGGCAAGTCCACATCACGAGCGACACCGGGGTGACCCGAACCGCGGTGCTCCACGGCGACCAGGGCTGCGTCGCGCTGCCCAAGGGGGAGGACGCGCCGTTCTACGAGACGGTGCCAGTGGCGAGCACGCTCGACGAGAACGCTCCCTGGCCGATGGGCGACGCGCTACCGGACGAGCCGCTTCCCGACGACGTGGACGCGGAGAAGCTCGCCGCAGCCGTTGAGGCCGCCTTCGAGCCGGAGGCGATGACCCTGGCGTTCGTCGTGCTCCATCGCGGCCGCCTGATCGCCGAGCGCTACCGAGAGGGGATCGACAAGGACACGCTGCTAGAGAGCTGGTCGATGAACAAGAGCCTGTCGGCGACGCTGATGGGCGTGCTGATCGAGCAGGGCGAGTACACGCTCGACCAGTTCGCGCCGGTCGACTCCTGGCACGAGGACCCGGACGACGTCCGCGGCAGGATCCGCATCCAGGACATCCTCCGCATGTCGAGCGGCCTGCGCTGCGTCAACGCCGGCGACCCCGAGTACGACGAGGCGGCCATGGGCTACCCGGACCACCTCTACCTCTACACGGGCACGGTGAACTCCCACCTCTGGGCCACCGAACGGCCGCCGCAATGGCCGCCGAACACGATCGGCCGCTACCGGAACTGCGACCCGATCCTGATCAACCACCTGGTGCGCCTGGCGGTCGAGGGCCGCGGCGAGAACTACCACCAGTTCCCCCAGGAGCACCTCTTCGACCGGATCGGGATCCGGCGCTTCGTCGCCGAGGCGGATCCCTACGGCAACTTTCTACTGAACGGCTACGGCTTCGGATCCGGCCGCACCTGGGCGCGGCTGGGCCAGATCTACCTGGACGACGGCGTTGGGCCGACGGGCGAGCGCGTGCTGCCCGAGGGCTTCGTCGAGTTCGTCAGCACGCCGGCACCCGCCTGGGTCGCCGACGGCCGGCCGATCTACGGCGGCTTCTTCTGGATCAACAACCCGCCGCGCGGCGGCAGCAAGCGGTACCCGTCACTGCCGAACAGCGCGTTCAGCATGCAGGGCGCCGGCGGCCAGAGCACGATCATCGTGCCGTCGCACGAGATGGTGGTCGTCCGGCTCGGGCTCTACGAAGGGTCGTTCGGCGGGCATGCCGATGCGTCGCTGCAGAGCGCACTGGCGCTGTTGGTCGAGGCGATTCCGGTGGCACGTTGAGCGTCCGCGGCGACTGCCTCCTCGAGTAGGTCAGACTTCGTCGCAAGATCGCGGTGGCCGCTTTGAACGGCGCCGATCAGATCGCCAGCCAGTTCGGCACAAGTCGGCGTTGCCGGCGGCCGCTTGACTGAGCGTGCGGGCATGCGCTGGATCGTAGTACGATTCGCTGCTAGTGTGATCTAGCTAGACTAGCTAGGAGGAAGCAAGATGCTCGTCAACATGCACGCCGCCAAGTCACAATTGTCGAAGCTCATCGTCGCCGCCGAAGCGGGCGACGACGTGATCATCGCCCGCAGGGGCAAGCCCGCGGTGAGGCTGGTTCCGGTGACGTCGAAGACGTTCCGTTTCGGCAGTTTGGCGCATCTCGTCAAGACCGTGCCTCACTTCGATGAAGCGATGGACGAGGCCGAACTGGCTCTCTGGGAGGGAACGTCCTGAGTTCGGTCCTGCTGGACACTCACGCGTGGATCTGGAGCCTCATGGCGCCGGACCGTCTCGCCGGCGCTGCGAGGGAGGCGGTGCTCGATGCCGACGTGGTCTATGTCAGCCCAATCAGCGTCTACGAGGTGACGAGAAAGGTGCGGCTCGGCAAATGGCCGGACATGGCGCCGCACGTCGACGCGCTGGTGACCGAGACCGAGACGCTGACTGCTCCCTTCACCCGGGCCATCGCAGCTCGGGCCGGAATGCTCGGCTGGGCGCATCGCGATCCGTTCGATCGTTTCATCGCCTCCTCCTCGATCGAACTGGGCTGCCCGCTGATCTCCAAGGACGCAGAGTTCGACGCACTCGAAGGGACGTCGGGCTGGCGGGGGCGGATCTGGTCCTGACCGCCGAGTCGGCGCCGCTGTCGATGAGCGGCGCACTCAGTGGTGCTACGCGTCGGGTTCTTCGGTGATCAGGATGTCGCCCAAAGCCTCGGCGTCGAGTTCGGCCTCGCCGGCCGGGAACTGGTTCACCTGCATCATGTAGGTGAGGATTTCGAGGTAGGTCTCCCGCGGCAGGCTGGCCGGATTGTCGGTCGGCATGGTCGTTCGGATCGCCTCGTACAACTCGTGCAGCGTCTTGCCTCCCCACAGGAACTGGAAGCTGACGCCGCGGAGGCCCGGCGAGTTGCTGCCGCCGCCGAGGTCCTCGCCGTGGCAGGTGGCGCAGTTCTCGAGGTACGGCGCGGCGCCGCGCTCCGCCTGCGCGGCGGTGTAGACGCCGTCCCAGACGGTCAGGGAGGCGCCGGCCGTGGCCGCTGCCCCGTCGCGGTCCGTCGCCGCCGTTCGGCTCCGCCCCGTCGCAACCGGCAGATCCGCCGGCAAGGCGAACACGTGGATCGAGTTGCCGTTGGTCGGCCGGCGGATGTGGGGAATGAGGTCGCGCGGCACCATCGTCGCCCAACTGGCGCCGCCGGTTCCGACCGGGATCGCGACGTACTGGCGGCCGCCGGCGAGGTAGGTCACGGGGAAGCCCTGGGCGGACGTGGGCAGCCGCGTCTGCCAGAGGATGCGGCCGGTCCTGGCTTCGTAGGCGTACACGTAACGGTCGTAGTCACCGGCGAAGACGACTCCGCCGCCGGTTGCCAGCGCGGCGGTGTTGATCGGCGACAGCGTGCGGTGCCGCCACATGATGTCCCCCTCCCTGACGTCGATCACCATCAGCTCGCCGAGGTTGCCTCCCGAGTAGGGATGCATCGTGTTGATGCGGCGTACCGGGCCGGCGCCGCCGCCACCGAGGACGCGCTCGACGGGGCCGAAGGTGGCCAGCTCGCAGTTCATCGTCATCGGGATGTAGAGGGCGCCCGTGTTCGGGTCGTAGGACATGGCGCGCCAGCTCTTGAACCCGGATGTGCTCGGGCACATGTTGATCTCGACGCCGATCTCCGGGATCAGCTCCGGGCGATAGGTCACCTCGCCCGTCTCGCGGTCGACGTCGACGAGGTTCTGGTAGCCGACGTCGATGGCGTCGAGGAACTCTCCGGTCTCCCGATCGAGCTCCCACAGGATGCCGAGCTTGCCCATCTTGTAGAGCTTCTTCCGGCCGTCGACGTCGATGAGGAGGGTCTCGAAGACCTCGTCCATGTCGTGGGTCTCGCCGGGCAGGTACTGGTAGTACCAGAGCAACTCGCCGGTGTCGGGATCGAGCGCGAGGCTCGAGTTCGTGTACAGCGCGTCGCCGTCCGTGCCACGCACGGAGCGGGCCCAGGGCTTGGCCTGGGAGGTGGCCCAGTAGACGATCCTGAGCTCCGGGTCGTAGCTGCCTGCGATCCAGGCGTCGCTGCCGGCGCGGAAGCGGAGCGGCAGATCGCCCCAGGTGTCGCCGCCCGGCTCGCCGGGCCGCGCGACCGTTGAGGTACGCCAGATCTCGTCGCCGGTGTCCGGATCGTGGCCGGTGATGAAGCAAACGTCGTCCTTGTAGCGGCCGCAGCCAGTGATGCCGGTGACCAGCGTGCCGTCGGCAACGATCGGGCCGGCGGTGTAGCGGTAGCCGAGAGCCGGGTCGGCGGTCTGCGTCTCCCAGATCAGCTTCCCGTCACGAGCGTCCAGTGCGAAGATGGTCGCCCGGGGGCTGGCGCCGAAGATGCGGTCGCCGAAGATCGCGATGTTCTTCTGCACGCCGCGGCCGAAGGCGCCCGATCCGTCACCCACCGGCTCCGGCCGGTACTCCCAGAGCAGGTCCCCGGTGGCGGCGTCGAGGGCCTGGACCACCGCGCCGGGATTCGGCAGGTACATGACCCCGTTGTGGATGAGCGGCGCGGCCTCCTGGGGACCGGTGTCGTCCATCGACCACGCCCAGACCAGTTGAAGCTGGCCGACGTTCGCGGTCGTGATCTGGTCGAGCGGGCTGTAGCCCCAGGCGTTCTGCGTGCCGCGCCAGTGCAGCCACTGGCCCGGTTCCGGGTCGTTCAGCATCTGTTGGGTGACCGGTACGAAGGCGGTCTCCTGGGCGGCCGTGTCCTGGGCGGCGGGGCCGGCGCTCAGCAACGACATCGCGGCCAGCGAGCAGGCGAGGCGCGTCAACGACTTCATGCGGAAGGCGCGATGCTACTTCACGGCCGGAGCCGGTGATCGAGGACCATCTCCTCGGTCAGCCCGGTGCCGAAACCGGGCTCGCTGGGCGCCAGAAAGTCGCCGTTCTCGAACGGAGCCTGCATCGCGTCGAGGATCGGCGAACCGGTGGCGAAGCTCTCCGCCATCGTGCAGCTCGGGGCGGTCAGTGAGATGGGGAGTCCCCAGAGGCTGCCGCCGCGGTGGGGAATGAGTTCGAGGCCGGCCGCTTCGACCAGGTCGGCGATGCGCTTCGCCGCGGTCAGGCCGCCGCACCAGGTGATGTCCGGCTGCAGGACTTCGGCCGAGCCGAGCCGCACCAGGACGTCGAAGCCGTGCTCGGTGTATTCGTGCTCGCCGCAGGCGACCTTCGTCCAGCCGGGACCGCCGCCGCCGATCTTCTCGACCAGCTCGGCGTAGCCGAAGACGTTGTCCGGCGACAACAGTTCCTCCATGAAGTAGAGGTTCGCCGGACGGAGCCGTTCGGCCACACCGACCGCCCAGTCGACGGTGCCGTTGCGCGAGACGCAGTCCGTCATCAGGTTGCCTTCGGGCCCCATCGCGTCGCGTGCGGCGAGGACGTCGTCGATGTAGCGCTCGGTTTCGGCCTCCGTGCTGTGGGGGCCGATCGGCAGGATGCGCTTGAAGTGCCTGATACCCAGGGCCTTGCCGGCGGCGATGTCGCCGCCGGTCTGGTAGATGGCGACGCGGTCGTCCGGCTTTCCGCCGAGCAGGGCGTGAACCGACCTGCCGGCGTGCTTGCCCTTGATATCCCAGAGCGCCGTGTCGACGGCGGAGAGCGCCATCGCGAAGATGCCGCGCCGGCCGTAGAGCACCGCCGAGCTGTACATCTGGTCCCAGAGCTGATCGACGTTGAGGGGGTCCGTGCCGATCAGGAGGTGCTTGAGATGGCCGTCGATGATCTCGACCGCAGCGCTTCCGCCGGCGCCCATGCCGAAGCCGGTGATCCCGGCGTCCGTCTTGATCATCGCGATGATCGCTGAGGGAAGCTGCTCGAAGGGCCCGCCGTAGCGCCAGCGGCGCGGATCGTCGTCGCCGGAGAAGACCGGGGGATCCAGCAGGCCCTCCGAGCGCTGGTTGATGTGGACGGGGTAGGCATCGACCGACCGAATCGTGATTCGATCCGGCGCGTCCTCTTCCTGGCCTGGCCTGCCGGCAGCGGCGGCCGTTGAGACGGCGCCCGCGAAGCCGCCGGAAGCCGCCAGCGCCGCGAAACCGGCGCTCCGGCTCAGAAAGTCGCGGCGGCTCGATGCGGCGGTCCCAGCGGTGTCGTGCTGCCTCATGTCGGGTGCTTCCCAAGTGTTGGCGGATTGGTCGATCATGTCACCCGGAACGCGGCTCGTCGCGGCTGCTACAGTCCCCGGCTCGTCTTGAAGACAGCGAGGAACGGAGCGTCGCAGTGAGGAATGCTTGTCTGCCTGGCCGCGGGCTGGTTGTCTTGACCCTGGCCCTGATCGTTGGTTTCGGCGCTGGATCGGCAGCTCAGGACGCGGAATCGACGTTCGTGCCGGTCACGGACGAGATGCTCGAGAACCCGCCCGACTCGGAATGGCTGATGTTCCGGCGCACCTTCGACAGTTGGGGTTACAGCCCGCTGGACCAGGTCGATCGCGGGAATGTCGACCAGCTCGGCCTGGTCTGGTCACGGGAGATCGCCGTCGGGACCTCCGAGATCACGCCCCTGGCCTACGACGGCGTTCTCTACATCCCCTCGTTCGAAGACACGATCGAGGCGGTCGACTCGACGACGGGCGACTTCATCTGGCGCTACACGCGCGAGCAGCCCGAGGGGCTCTACGCCCAGGTCGGCTTCAATGCGAAGAACAACCGGAACATCGCGATCTACGACCGGCTGATCCTGAACAACAGCGACGACAACCACGCCTTCGCCCTGGACGCCGAGACCGGCGAGCTGGTCTGGGAGACGCAGGTCCTGGACTGGAAGGTCAATCCGGCGACCCACAGCTCGGGCCCGATCGTCGCCGGCGGTCGCGTCGTCTCGGGAAGGAGCTGCCGTCCCTGGGGCGGTCCACAGTCCTGCATCATGATCGCGCTCGACGCGCTGACGGGAAAGGAACTCTGGCGGACGCGGACCATGCCGGCGCCGGGTGAACCCGGAGACGAGACCTGGGGCGACGTGCCGTTCGAGAAGCGGCACCACGTCGGCACCTGGATGGTGCCCAGCTACGACCCGGAGCTTGAGCTCATCTACTTCGGCACCGCCGTTACTTCGCCGGCGCCCAAGTTCATGCTGGGCGGCACGGAGTTGACGCACCTCTACCACAACTCGACGCTGGCGCTGGAGGCGGACACCGGCGAGATCCGGTGGTACTTCCAGCATCTGAACGACCACTGGGACCTGGACCATCCGTTCGAACGCATCCTCGTCGACCTTCCGGTTTCGCCCGACCCGGAGGCCGTGCGCTGGATCCGGGAGGGTCTCGAACCGGGCGAGACACGCAAGCTGATGACGGGCATCCCGGGCAAGACCGGCTTCGTCTACACGCTGGACCGTGTGACCGGCGAGTTCCTGTGGGCGCGGCCGACCGTGCCGCAGAACGTGGTCGTCGACATCGACGAGACGACGGGGCGGGCGGTCGAGAACACCGAGATCATCTTCACGGAGCTCGATCAGGAGATGCTCGTGTGTCCGACCTGGATCGGTGGGAAGGACTGGGAGGCCGGCTCCTACAGCCCGCTCACCCAAACGATGTACTACCCGCTGCGCAACATGTGCGCGCGGATGCTGGTGACCGGCGACACGAACAGTCCGCGGGCCCAGGCGTTCGAGCAGCAGGTGGCGATCTACAACCTGGCTGCCGACCACATCCAGGCGCCCGGCGAGGAGTACCTCGGCACGGTGTACGCGATCTCCGCCGTCACGGGTGAGACGAAGTGGCTGTTCGAGACCGAGGGCGCGACCTACTCGGTCGTGGCGACGGGCGGCGGCCTGATCTTCGGTGGCGACTCGAGCGGCTCCTTCCGCGCCTTCGACCACGAGACCGGCGAGGTTCTATGGGAAGTCGGTCTGGGTGCGCCGGCCATGGGCTATCCGATCTCCTATGCCGTCGACGGTCGCCAGTACGTTGCCATCTCGACCGGGCCGGGAAGCCTCAGGCACACGCCCGAGGGCGCCGCCCGTGCCCGGGGCGGCAACTTGTACGTCTTCGCGCTGCCCGAGCGCCGCTAGCGACGCGGGCTGCTAGGATCCAAGATTCCGAATCAAATCCCGGCGCCGCTGAGCGCAACCCGCGTGAAGGCCGGCGTCCGGTCCCTGACGGAGGTTCCTGGTGGCAGAGCGTCCCACCTACGCCTTCGGGCCGTTTCTTCTCGATGCTGCCGAGCGCCGGTTGCTGCGCAGTGGGCGGGTCGTTCCAGTGCGGCCGAAGGTCTTCCAGACGCTGAAAGTGCTGGTCGAGAACCGCGACCGTCTGATCCACAAGGACGAGTTGATGGCCATGGTGTGGCCCGACACCAACGTCGCCGAGAGCAACCTCACGCACAACCTGTCCGTGCTGCGGAAGATCCTGGGTCAGGATCGGGAGACGCAGTACGTCGTCACGGTTCCCGGCCGCGGCTACCGCTTTACGGCTCCGGTGAAGACCCCGGTCGGAGGATCGATCGCGATCAGGCCCTTCGCCAACATGAGTTCCGATCCGGAACAGGACTTCTTCTGCGAGGGGCTGGTGGAGGAGGTCACCGAGGCGCTGGTTCGGGTCGATGGACTGCGGGTCCTGTCCCGAACCTCCTCCTTCGACGAGGGTCTCGCCGGCCTGAGCGCGCCTCGGTTCGGCCGGAAGCTGAACGTGGCGGCGATCCTCGAAGGCAGCGTACGAAGGTCCGGCGACCGCGTACGGATCTCGGTTCAGCTCATCCGGGTCACCGACGGCATCCATCTCTGGTCCCGCCACTACGACCGGGTCCTCGGCACGATCTCCCAGATCCAGATTCAGGAGGACATCGCGCGGGCGATCGCGCGTCGGGTGAATGTCGAACTCCGGACTCCGAACGCTCGTCGGGCGAGAAGGGTCCCGACGGACAACCAGGAGGTGTGGAGGCCGGAGTGGGGCTGATCCCCTAGTCCCGCATTCCGTCGAGCAGTGTCTGCGTGGTCTGACTGAGCAGCGCGTTCACGTCGACGTTCGGGTCGATCTGCCGCTCGATCAGGAGCGACGCCAGTCCATGCACCGCGCTCCAGGCCACATAGGCCTGGGCTCGCGGATCCTCTCGCTCGATTTCGCCGCGCTCCTGGTGTACGCGGATCACGCCGATCAGGTGCTCGAGGAGGGCGCCGGCAGCCTCGCGCAGCTCGGGGTGGTCCTGGCGCGCCAGCGCCTCCCTGCCGTACATCAGGCGGTAGTGCGCCGGGTTCTCGAGGGCGAAGCGGACGTACTGTTCTCCCATGTGCCGGAGTCGCTCTACGCTCGATCCCGATGTGCCGGTGCCGCTACCCCGGAGACGTTGGTTGAGACGCCGGAACCCCTCGACGGCGACCGCCACCAGGAGCGCCGTCTTGTCCGGGAAGTGGCGGTAGGGCGCGGCCCGCGACACGCCGAGCCGGCCGCCGATCGCCCGCATCGTCACACTGGCGGTGCCGGCCTCCGAGATCATGGCGGCGGCTTCCTCGACCAGCGACGCTCGCAGGTCACCGTGGTGGTAGGTACGGGCCCGTTCGGCCATGAGCGATTATGGCAGGGGCGTGGTGTTGACATTGTCAACAACGCAGTGTATGTTGACGCCGTCAACAACGTTGTGGAGGAAGAAACACCATGAAAAAGCGACTGACGAGCGGCGGCAGGAGGCGGTATCGATCAAGCCGGACCTCCATGCTGGCGCTTCGGATTTGTATGTGGGGATGCGTGGTGCCCGCCTCGGCGCATACCGACGCCGGACCTGCTCCGGCGTATGTCCCCGCTCGCTACGACGTAGTCACGGGGGCCGCGAATCGTCAGACCGTGCTGGCCGGGTTCCTCTCGGGTGGTTCGGTGGCGGATCTCGCCGCGGTGGATGTGGACGTCAACGGAGGTCGCCGCCTTCGCGTCTTCTCGTTCGTCGACGGTGGCTGGGACCAGGGAGTCGAGGCCACTCTCCGTCCAGATGTGTCCTTCGTCGATGTCGCCAACATCAACGGCCTTGACCGACTGATCGCCTACGGCGCCGGCCGCCTGACCTGGTTCGACCCCGAGGCGGCGGCGGAACGGGAACTCGCGGCAGTGATCTCTGACTTCGGCGGCACTTCCCGGGCCGAGGTTCTCCATGTCGACATCACTCGCGACCTGAACGGAGACGGCCGCGACGACCTGGTCATACCGCATGGCCGCGGCTTCCAGGTGCTCGTTCAACTGAGCGGCGGCGCGTTCGCCGAAGCGCTGAAGATCGGCCCCGAGGGCGGGCTCGACCGTGTCTACGCTGCCGACGGATACCGGCATCAGCCCTGGGTTCAGGGTGGCCGCTTCCACGAAGTGGACGTCGACCTGGACGGTCGAACCGATCTCGTGTTCTGGAATCAGGACCGCTTCCAAGCGCATCTCCAGGATGAACACGGGTTGTTCAGCTCGCGGGCCCGGACGTTCACGACCGAAGTGACCTTCGACTCGGACGACCCTGCCTTCCTCGCCGCTCCCCAGGAGGTGCGTCGCCGGCGTCTGGATCACCAGTTGACCGGAGCCAAGCAGGGAAGTGTGCTGCACTCCCTGACCGACATGAACGGCGACGGCGTTGCCGACCTGGTGGTTTTCTCGCTGACGATCAGGAGCATGTGGAGCGTTCACTCCGCCTACGAGGTGTATCTCGGCGCGCCGACACCCGATGGCGGCATCGTGTTCGCGTCCGAGGCGGGTAGCGCGATCCGGTCGGACGGTCTCCCGTTCGTGTTGGGACCCCACGACTTCGACGGCGACGGCCAGGTCGACATGATGTTCACCACGATGAAGTTCGGCTTCTTCAAGACGATGGGCATGGTGGGCCGGGGGATGCTGACTCGCTCCGTGCGGATGCATCTGGAGTTCTACCGCATGAAGGGTGGCGTCTACCCCGACGAGCCGAACGCCACCCGCAGGGTCAAGGGGCGCGCCCCCGGCGTTTCAGGGCAAAAGAGCATCTTCCACCCTTCGGTGTTGATCGGGGATGTGAACGGCGACAGCCGCTCGGACCTGTTGGTACAACAGGGCCCGGAAGAACTGCGTGTCTATCTCGGCGTGCAGGGGCCGGCGCTGTTCACGCGGCGGCCTGAGAAGCTGACCGTCCCCATGCCCAGCGAGGAGTACACCTGGCTGGTGGACCTCAACAGGGACGGTAAGCAGGACGTCCTCATGCATCATCCGTCCACTACCGAGCCGCATCGCGTGACGATGCTGATCTCCCGATGACGGGCCGGCACTATCGGCGCAGCCGGGTTTGCATACTGATCGCCGGGCTGTTCCTGTCGGCAGGCGTGGCGCCGGCCGCGACACAAGCCGGCACCGAACCGCCGCCGGCATTTACGCCGACCCGCCACGACGTTGTCCTCGGCACCGCCGATCGGCTGACCGTGTTGACTGGGTCTCTCTCGAACGGCCCGGTCGCGGATCTGGCTGCCCTCTACGTCGACGGCGACGGCGAGCGCCGGCTGACCATCTTCAGTTTCCTGGACGGCGACTGGTTGCCAGTCGTCGAGACTTCGCTGCGCCGGGACGTGTCGTTCGTGGACATCGCGAAGATTGACGGTAGAGACCGCCTGGTCGCGTACGGCGACGGCCGGCTGACGTGGTTCGATCCGGCTACTGGGGAGGAACGGGAACTCGTTGCCGTGACCTCGGACTTCAACGCGTCGCCGAGAAGCGAGGTTCTCCATGTGGACGTCACTCGCGATCTCAACGGCGACGGTCGTGACGACCTGGCGGTGCCGCATGGGCATGGATTCCAGGTGCTCGTTCAGGGGAGCGGCGGCTCGTTCTCGGAACCGCTGAGGATCAGCCCGTCTACCGGCCTGGACCGCGTCTACGGGGCCGATGGGTACCGTTACATCCCCTGGGAGGAGGGCGGCCGCATCCACGAGATGGACTACGACCTTGACGGCCGCGACGATCTGGTGTTCTGGAACGGCGACCACTTCGTGGTGCATCTTCAGACCGAACAGGGACTCTTCTCACCGGAGGTCCGGGCGTTCAGGGCCGGAATCGCGTTCGATTCCGACCAGA
The DNA here is from genome assembly GCA_009837085.1 of Holophagales bacterium. Classification (GTDB taxonomy): domain Bacteria; phylum Acidobacteriota; class Thermoanaerobaculia; order Multivoradales; family Multivoraceae; genus Multivorans. Next base: position 2,892 of record VXUF01000107.1, on the reverse strand, counting down.
TCGCTTCGCTCGCCGCGCCGGCGGGAATCCGCAGCCGGCGCATGGATCACATGCCCGAGGGCGAAAGCAAGGGCAGAGTGCTGCACTCGCTGACTGACATGGATGGAGACGGCGTGACCGACCTGGTGGTGTTTGAGTTGAAGGGCGCGAGTCTGTGGAAGATGCGCTCCTCGTACGAGGTGTACTTCGGCGCGCCGGGTTCGGGCGGGGTGGAGTTCTCACCTGAACCGGGTGCGGTGGTCGAGTCCGATGGCATCATCTCCGGAATCGACCGGCACGACTTCGACCGCGACGGCCAGGTCGACGTGATCGTGACGGCTTTCGAGCCGACGGTCTTCTCGGCCATCCGGGTGCTCGTCATGTCGATCTTCACCGGCGCCGGATCGTTCGACCTCGAGTTCTTCCGCATGGAGGACGGCCGCTACGCGCGACGTCCGTCAGCCGTGCGAGAGATCAGGCCGAGGTCTCCCAGGAAGACTGGCGAGAGGACGTTCTGGCCGGCGGTCCGGCTGGGGGACGTGAACGGCGACGGACTTTCTGACGCCGTGATCGCGAGGAACCGGAAGAGGCTGCATGTCCATCTGGGCGTTCCGGGTCCGGAGTTGCTCGCAAGGAAACCTCAGCGGATCACGATCCCCGTCCCCGAGGACGAGGAGTACACGTGGCTCGCCGACCTGAATCGGGACGGCAGGCAGGATGTCCTGATGCACCACACGTCGGCCACGGCGCCTCATCGCCTGACGGTGCTGATGTCGCGGTAGCTACAACTGGAACAGCCGCGTGACCTTGACGATCAGGGCGCTGTTGTTGAGTCCCGGAAAGCCCTGTCTCAGCGTGTCGCGCTGTTCGTTGTAGACGATGAAGAGCTCGCTGCCGGGCGTGTACTCCCAGCGCAGCCGCACGTTTGCCGCCAGTCCCCGGCTTTCGGAGTCGTATTGGAACAGCGCGCTCACGAACATGCGCGGCGTCATCGTGTAGACCGCTCGCACGTCGATGAGCTCCACGTCGAAGTCGCCCTGCGGCAACTCCACGCGGTTGAACGAGATGCCGGGTTCGAGCAGGAACTGGGAGCTGAGATTCACGCGCCCCCAGCCCCAGCCGAAGGACGTCTTCCGGCCGCTGTAGAAGTCGCCGTACTCAAGGAAGAACCCGCCCGAGATCCGCCGCTGCTGGCCCAGTTGCAGTTGGGCCTGCACGTAGTCGAAGTCATAGCCGCCGACCCCGAGCGTGATGTCCGAGGCGATGGGGAACGGATGCGGGAGGAACTCGTAGCTCCGCACATACGTCAGTTCGATCTCGTCCCCGCTGTGGAACTCGATGCCGAACTCGGCCTCGGCCTCGCGCGTCTCGACCAGACCGGCGCCGTTCTCGATGTAGGCCATCGACCCGGACCACGAATACTTGCGCACCAGCTTGCTGTCGGCCGGGCGCGGGCTGAACCGGAACTCGCCGAAGGAACGGCGCATGTCGTGGCGGCGGACGAAGCCGATGCCCGGGTTGAAGTTGCCGCCAACCCGCAGCCGCTCGAGCTGGACTCCGTAGCGGTCGCCGTTGTAGTCCATCTGAAGGCGATAGCTGGCGTCGTCGTCAGTGAGCCCCAGTGTGTTCGTTTCGGCCCAGTAGGTGTTGAAGGTGAGGTTGTCGAAGAAGGCGAACGTCCCGTCGACGCCGTAGGCTTCGTTGCGCCCGGTGCCGCTCTGGTCGATCGAACGGCGGGTGTAGATGACGCCGACGCTGCTGCGGCGCAGGATGTCCCGCTTGAGCCGCATGACGCCGAAGTTCGTCGCCATGGCGCCCGACAACGGTTCGTCGTCCGCCTGAATGTTCAGCAGCCCGAGCGTGTAGCGGCCCGTCCGTCCGGTCAGCCGGGCGCCGCCTTCGATCGGGATCGCGCGCCCGTCCTGGAGGCCGATGCGGCGGCTGTAGAACAGGGACGGCGTGTCGTCTGGCCCACCGAATCCGCCGGCCTGGGCGCCGCCAAAGCCGAAGGTCCCCTGGTTCTCCAGGAAGAAGTCGCGCTTCTCGGGAAAGAAGAGGCTGAAGCGGGTCAGATCGACCTGCTGCTGGTCGGCCTCGACCTGGGCGAAGTCGGTGTTGTACGTGAAGTCGGCCGTGAGGTTCTGGCTCACTCCGTACTTGATGTCGATGCCGAGGTCGGCGCTGACCTCGTTCGAGATCTCCGGGTTCGCCAGGCGGTCGCTCACCATGTCGGCCACCAGATAGGGCTTGAACTCCAGGTTCCTCGAGGCCGGTGGGGCTTCCAGCCCAACCAGGGGTCCGGCCAGCGACATCTGCATGATGCCCATCGAGCCGAGCGCCACCGGGATGCGGTTCAGGGTCGAACTCTCGTTCTTCCACTGCGTGTAGCGCTGCAGGTTGACGCCCCAGATCTGCGCGCGGCCGGGCCGATACCTGAGCGACCGGAACGGGATCGCGGCTTCGGCCGTCCACCCGCCCTCGAACCTTCCCGTCCTGAGATCCCAGACCGGATTCCAGTCGACGTTCATCTGGCTCTCGTCGGTGACCTGGGCGTCGAAGCGGCCGCCCGAGGCGTAGACGGTGAAGACGGCGGCGTTACGACCATCGTAAAACGTGTCGAGAGCGATATCGAAGTAGTCGTCTTCGCTGAATGAGTCGCGTCTCATGTCGTTGGCCGCGATCCGGTCGGGGTCCTGCCAGCAGCGGAGCGACACGAAGACCGTGGTTTCGTCGAACGTGATCCAGACATCCGTCCTGTCGGTGGCCGGCTCCCCCGGCCGCGGCTCGACCTGGAGGAAGTCCGAAATCGGAGGCACGGCTTCGTAGAGGGCCTCGTCGAGTTGGCCGTCGATGCGGAGCGGCGTGGCGAGGCGCACGGCTCGGACCGTGGCCTTGCCCGAGTCGTCCCGGTTC
>VXUF01000144.1:1127-14285 GCA_009837085.1 Holophagales bacterium | reverse complement strand
CGGTCAACGGGCCACTCGCCACAAGGAATCCCCGTCTGCTGATCTTCGACATCATCACTTCTCCCTAGCCTCGCACAGCCTACCAACGCGAAGCATCGCGTGCGGGCCGGTTCGCCGCCCGCCACCGCCAGCACGCGCCCGCTTCAAGGTCGGCATGCACAAGCGGCGCCACTCGCCGTTCCCCGTCCGCACCTAGGGCACGGAGATTGCGGCCATGGCGTTCTCGCTTGGCCTGCTCTCCGCGGCGGTCGTAGCACCAGGTCGTGTCGAGGCTCGCCTGCCCCATGAAGTCGGGCGACCGTCGCCACGTCCACTCCCTCGTCGAGCGCCTGAGTCGCAAACGTCGGTCCCGGCAGGTGCCGCGAGGATCGCGCTCCCGGTGGGGGGTGCTAGGTTCACCCACACCCGCACGGTTAGCCCCTACCGCAACGCGTTCGGTTGTGGCCTTGATGCACTACCAACTCCTGAACTGGTCGCGTAGGGGGCATTACCGGATCGACTTAAGTCGAATGGTAAGCGGGATTCTATCGGGGGACAGTCCCTGACCTTCGGGTCCCGCAAGTACCTGCATTCTCTGACACTTCGCCGGATTCTGAGCGGGAAGGAGTGCGGCCGTCGTTTCGTCGACACAGGTAGCGGACTCCCGCTAGGCCGAAGAGTCGCTGGAACTCGAAGCTACCGGCCCGGTTCGGAGTCGGCATCGCCCATAGCGGCGGTCTTCCAGGCTTCGCTCACCCGGTCACACAGATACAAGAGTCGCTCCTGATGCCAATGCCAGCCCTCTTCGTCGAGCACGATGAACCACTCCTCGGACACTGTGCCAGTGGTCGGTGCGTTTGAGGGCGGCTGGCGCGAAAAGTGGGTCTCGTTGTCAGCTTGTGCGAAGTCGTCCGGGCACAGGTGTACGGCCCCGGGAAAGTAAGTGATGCGAATCCGGCCGTCGTGCTCCAGATTGAGGGAGAACGGAGCGCGAACCCGGGTTGCGCCCCCGAGGTCCAGATGCGGCGAGCAGCAGAAAGTGATGCCGCTCTTCTTGGCGTAGTGGGTGTCGCTGTGCTGTCGCATATCTCTGAAGGCGTCGTCCCACAGCGCTGCAACGCCGCCGTCCTCTGCGCGCTCTCGCAGTGAGCGCAGCAAGTCCTCTTCGCTTACCGCTGGCCGAGATGGCGGAGCTCGTCGGTTCCCGTCGTCTGGTGCTTCAGCCTTCATCGCCAGAATCGTGGTCTCTCCGTGGCTGAATCCGTGGAAGGTCAGGAGATCGATCCGCACGCCGTGGTTCTGCAGAAACTCCACGATTCGTCTGGCTTCCTCGTCAGCACCGAGGCCAACCAGGACCATACGCAGTGGGCGCAGGGTCTCCAGTGGACGACCGACACGATCGCTGTACCAGTCCTCGAAGTCCGCTATCGCCTCAATCCCATGACTGCCGGAGCCACGCTCGATGAGCGCAACAACCTCTTGATCGCTGAGCGAGTCAAGATGCGAGCCGTAGTTCAGCAACTGCGCCACTGCTTTGCGGGTCAGCTTGTCCCGCTTCAGTTCGACGACGACAAGCCGTCCTTCCGCATCGACGCCCAGCAGGTCAGGATTACCGACTCGGGTCAAAGTCTGCCGGCCAACGAGTTGAAGATCCGGTAGGAGCATGTCGCGATGACGTACGAGGATGTCCTCCAGTACGCGCTCGGGCTCATCGGTCTGATCCATCGACTCGATGGGCGCTGCGTCTTCGGGCTTGTCGCCAAGTACCCACAACCTGACTTCGTCTCCCATCGAGCCTCCGTTCCTGACCCCGTCCGCCTAGTCGGACAGGGTAACCCGAGAGTATCCCCGACCACGCGTCGCATGCGGCGCGAGGTCATGGAGTCCTGAGGCGCGTCTTGGGTCGGCCAGCGGACGGCGCGGGCCAACGGCGACTGTTCCGGCGTTGCGGTGGACGAAACGGGGCCAGCGACTTGGACGGGCGGCGCGGGGCGTGAAGACGGCGCCCCCCTGCGCTTAGTCGAAAGTCCGACGACACTCCCCTTGGAACACGCTTCGGAGTACTCTCTGAACGCGGCACGGTCATGTGCTTCGGAGGGTAGGTAGTGATGGCGGCGGTACGCAGGTCAACCGGCATCTTTTCTGAGTTTCCGCCCCGCGGCGGAACATACGAGGGGCAACTGGTCGTAGGAGGTCCTCGATCGTTCGTCGAGATCCACGACCGTAACCGGAGGTTCGGGATGTTCGGCCCCGGGGAAGACTCGCAACCGTTGACACTCGTGGGCAGGCTGGCCAAAGACCACTACGTCCTGGCCACTGGGCTGTACGAGGAGAGCGTGTCCTACCCCACATATGGCCCCTACGCAACGGCGAGGCTCGCGGTCCATGGCGACCTGATCTACAGCTCCGATGAGTTGATCCACGAAGAAGGAGAGGCGCTCGCGGACACGGTCCATGTGAGGATCGACTGGCTCGAACAATGGGCGGTGCCTCCAATCAGGACGGAGGGAGCGGGCCGATACTCAGACTTCCCGGCCCTCTTCACCACAGGGACGGCGATGCTCAAGGAGTCACCCGTTCACGTGACTGTGGGTCGTCACGAGTGCCCGGATATGCGAGTTGACCTGGGCGACGGAGTCGCCCTGAGGTTTGAGAGCCGCTTGCGGTACGGCGCTGGCGAAAGGGACCTCCACTCGACAATCGTGTTCCAGGACGCCGTCTTGGTGGTGGAGTCCGAGCGACCGCGACCATTGAGCGAGCTGAAACGCTCGACTCAGATTTTTCGGGATCTGCTGAGGTTCCTGTACGCGGAGGAGTGTCAGGTTCGGTCGATCAAAGGTACCCGAAGGGATCGCTCTAAGGAGTACAAGTCCGTTTTCGGAGAGCAGATACCTCACGTTCACAGCATGTACAGTCACTACCACGGGAAGCCCGCTATCGGCCACGGCATGCCGTTGTTCAGACTGGAAGACATCGCTGAGCGGCCGGAGGTCATCAGCGCCTGGTTCGACCTGAACGAGCACCACCGGGAAGTCGCGAGCCAACTGGTGGGATCCGTCAAAGTCTCCTTCTGCGAAGCCATCGTAGTGGGTCTGCTCTTCAGGTTCGCGGACGGACTCACGGAGAAGAGATCCCCTTTAGCCGATCTGAGGTCACTGGTAGACAGTTCTGACGAGTGCGTCGCGGCAGCTGATCTCAGAGACCTGCTGGAGAGGTACAACACGAGGCTGCACCCAACGAAGTATGCGCTGTTGATGGACGATCTCGGACTGGAAGAATGGGGTGTCGATACCCGAATGTGGGGGAAGAAGCTGAGAGCCTTCTGAAACCAAGGCCCGGTGCACGGGACGAGGCAGGCAGCCCGAGGCCAGGAGCTCGCCGAGACCGGCCAAGTTGCACTGGAACTACTGAAGCTGAAGACACTTCAAGACCTGGGATTCAGTAGTAGCGAGAGACGAGAAATCGCTGAACGCCAGACTTGGTTGCTGCGACCAACCAGTGTTGGAACTCCGGAATAGGTTGAACTTGTCGCCGGCGACGCACGCCATCCGGTTCCTTGTCCCTCTTCCTGATTGGGGCCGCAGGATCGAGACCTGGACTACTAACCCATCCCCAGTGTTCCAGTGGCTCGTCCGCCCCGGCCGCCTTCTTGAACAACACACCGGTCGCCTCACTGCCCATAGGGGCTGCGTAGTCCTGGAAGGAGTGCGCCGTTAGGAGCCCGCCCGAACCGGCGACTCTTGACACCATCGAATGCCGCGACGCCATCCTGAACGTTGACGACACAGAGCCAGACTGGCCCGAGGCCGATGTCGTGATCGGGAACCCGCCCTTCCTCGGCGGCAAGCTGCTGATCACCTACCTGGGCGAGGACTACGTGTCGCGGATGTTCGAGACCTACGCGGGCCACGTACCGGCGGAAGCCGACCTCGTCTGCTACTGGTTCGAGAAGGCAGGCAAGCAAATCGCATCCGGCAAGGCGAAGCGGGCCGGGCTGGTCGCGACCAACTCGATCCGTGGCGCCGCCAACCGGCGGGCTCTCCAGGCCGCTACAACGAAGCACCGGAGCTACGAGGCGTGGAGCGACGAACCGTGGGTCAACGACGGCGCGGCCGTGCGGGTCTCACTGATCTGTTTCTCCGCTCCCCATGACGAGTCGGTGGGCGGCGCTCGGCTCGACGGCGAATCCGTCGATGAGATCTACACGGACCTGACGGCCCGCCGCGGGGTTCGCGACCCTCTCGCCGGTGGGCACGACGATGGTCAGGAACAGACGAATCGCCCCACACGATGGGCGAGGACAGGCCAAGACTCGGCACGGCCTTCTTCCAGCGGACGTTCTTCTCCTCGAACCACTCGATCGGCGGGTTGCCGGCCGGCGCGGAGCCAGTGCGGCCTGGACCGCGCCAAGCCGGCTAGCCGCCTTTCCACGTCCGAACTCGCAGACGGCGCCGCCCAGGCAACACCGGTCAGGAGCGCCACCGGGACACCGTCCGCCCCGCCGGCGTCTCGTTCCAAAGAGAGTAAGGCGACGCTAGAGGCTCGCGTAGATGAAGCCGACAAAAGCCGCTTCGTTGATGAAACCGGATCCCCATCCCTCCCACTCGTCGGGAAGACCGGCGGCCTGGATGTCCTCAATCGACTTGCCGGCGTCCTTGCCGGCCTGCACCGTGGCCACGCACTCGGTGAGCATCCGGTGATACGCGCGAAGGTCGTCGACCGTTGACAAAGGTCCATGACCGGGAATCACCATCGCGTCCTCGGGCAGGCGGTCGAGCACGCCACCGACGCTGTCCCTGAGCCCCACCGCGTTGCCGCCGCTTGCCACGTCGACGAACGGAAAAGCACCGGAGAAGAGCTGGTCGCCCAGGTGGATCACGTTCGAGTCCATGAAGTAGACGTAGCTGTCGCCGTCCGTGTGGCCGCCGTCGAGGTGGCCGATCATGATCTGTTCGTCGTTGAAGTGAATCGACACGCCGATGTCATAGGTCACGACCGGCAGTGCCACCTTGGGCGCCGCCTCTCCGGGCTGACCGCCCGCGCCGTCGCCCGCCGCGAGTCGCTTGCGCACGTTCGAGTGAGCAACGATTAACGCCTCCTCGCCGAAGATGGCGTTGCCGCCTGTGTGGTCGCCGTGGAAGTGGGTGTTGATCACGAACTCCAGATCGCCGGGAGAGATCCCGGCGATCGCGGCGCGGATCTTGTCGGCCAGGGGAGCGAACTGATCGTCGACGATCAGGACGCCGTCCTCGCCGACCAAGACGCCGATGTTGCCACCGGCCCCGGTCAGCATGTGGACCGAACCTGCGACGTGCTCGGCGGTGACCTCGACGCTGCTCAGGTCGAACTGGGCGGCGGCGGGAGCGGCAAGCAGGCCGGCGGTCGCGACGGCGGCAAGCATCGGGAGGAAACGGGGCCGAACGGTTGAAGGCATGATGTGGTTGGTCTTCTCCGGGTAGTGGATGTGGGGAACCTGAAGCCCGGCGGCACCGCCGGGCGAAAGGAGTGTAGCAGCGCGCGAAGAGCGCGGTCCCGACGCGGTCAGTGCGACAGCGCGTACAGCACTAGGTTCACGCCGAAGGGATAGGACTTCGTCTGCGAGAAGCGCCCGAAGAGCTCACGCGACTCGCCTTCACGCTCCCAGCCGTCGGGATCTCCGTGCGGTCTTGGCACCACGGACGCGGGTGCGATTCTCGAGAGCCTCCGGGCCTCCATGACCTCCCGCCGCGGTCTCGGTGAAATCGTTGGCATGAAGCAGGCGGACCGGAAGGCCCAGAGCGTCACGTGACCGCCAGACTCTCACCGGCGCTCTCCAGCTCCGAAGAAGCTTCCCAAAGATTGCGGCCCGTGCCAGCTGCCGAGGGACCTAGGTGACGAACGGGACCGTGTTGGGGGACAGTCGCGTATCGTCCTTCCCCACAAGTGCCTGCGCTCTCTAGTACTTCGCCCGATTCAGAGCGGGAAGAAGCGAGCGCAACCCCCTCGCATCTCCTCTCAAGCGCGAGCGTCACCTGGGCGCCGACCCCTCCTGACCCAGGACGGGCGGGTAAGTCCGACGCCGCTGCGGTGCAGCCCCGCTACTCTCTCAATGCCTGCCAGACCGCCTTTGCGATCTGAATGTCCTGCACCGCGACACCCGTCAGATCCGCGATCGTGATCTCGTCCTCGTCCGAGCGCCCCCTGGCCCTGCCGGCGATGATGTCGCCCAGTTCGACGAGGTCGGTTTCGGCCACATGGCCGCCTGCTACCGCGTAGTGCGACTCACCGTGGTCGATGCACTGCGACCGTGAATCGACGGCACAGACACCGGCTCTTGCGAACAACGCCGGGTCCAGTTCCTGTTTACCGGGAGCATCGCTTCCCATCGCGGTGACGTGAGTGCCCGGCCGGATCCACTCGGCGCGGACAAGAGCAGTCCTCGCCGCCGTGGCAGTGACGATCAGGTTGCTGTTGTGGCAGAGGTCCTGAAGGGTCTCGGCTATCCGAACGTCGAAGCCGGAATCCAACAGCTCGTTCCGGTACGCCGCCGACTGTTCGCGGCGCCGCGCCCAGACCCGGACCCGGTCGCAATCGCGCGCATGGCGCAGGTACTGCAACTGCATGCGGGCTTGCATGCCCGCACCGACAATGCCGATGCATTCGACCGCCTCGGGCGCGAGATAACGGGCCGCGATGCAGCCCGCGATGGCGGTTCGGACATCGGTCAGGTAGCCCGAGTCGTCCAGCAGGGCCAGCGTCTCGCCGGTCTCCGCCGACAGGACGATCATCATTCCGTGGCCCGAGGGAAGACCGCGCGAAGCGTTCTCATAGAAGCCGGTCGCGATCTTGACGACGAAGACCTCATCGCCGTGGATGTGACCGTACTTGATGTGGCAATCGCCCGGCGGCGTGTCGAATCCCAGGTAACCGACGGCAGAAACCGTCGCGGCACCGCTGGACAGCGCCACGAATCCGGCTTCGATCAACTCGATGGCGGCGGGTATGTCGAGAACGGATCTGATCTCGTCAAGGCCTGCCGATCGCATTCCGAAAATACTATGTTGGGAACGACGCCATGACAGACCACCCGACCCTCGGTGACATCGTCCGGGCGCAGCAGCGCCTGGGAAGGCATCTGCGGCCGACACCGCTCGAAGATGCCGCCGATCTCGGCGCCGGGACGTTTCTCAAACTGGAGAACGCCAACCGGACGCACTCGTTCAAGATACGAGGAGCGCTGAACGCCATGCTGTCGCTGAGCGAGGAGGCCCTGGCCCGGGGCATCGTCGCCGCATCTTCGGGCAATTTCGCGATGGCGGTCGCTTACGCCGCGCGTCGGTGCGGAGCATCGGCACAGATTCTGATGCCCGTCGCAACGCCGAAGAAGAAGGTAAGCGGAGTACGCCGCCACGGCGCCGGTGCTGCCGAAGCGGTGCTCTTCGGTGACAACTTCGATCAGGCCGAGGCCGAAGCCCTGCGCCGCGCCCAGGGCGGCTTGACCTGGTTGTCGCCCTACAACGACGGGCGGGTGATCGCCGGGGCCGGCACCATCGGTGTCGAGATCGTCTCCGAGTTGCCCCGGGTCGAAAGGGTGCTGGTTCCCGTGGGCGGCGGCGGCCTGATTTCCGGCGTTGCCATCGCCCTCAAGGAACTCAACCCCGCGGTCGAGGTGATCGGCGTGAGTGCCGAATCGACGCCGGCGATGTTCAACGTCTTCCACGACGGCGACAGACCGCAGGTCTGGGACACCCTTGCCGAGGCGCTCTCGGGCGACATCGAGCCGGGCTCGATGACCGTGCCGATCTGCAGGCGCTACCTGGACGATGTGGTGCTCGTTGCCGAGGAACAGATCGCGTCGGCGATGCGTTTCCTGATCGATACGCAGGGCTGGGTGGTCGAAGGCGGCGGCGCGGTCGGTGTGGCGGCCCTTCTGCAGGGAGCGATACCGCGCGACGGCAAGATCACCGCGGTGGTCGTCAGCGGCGGCAATGTCGACGCGGAGACGTTGCGGCGTGTTCTCCAGGTTCCTGAGAGCGCGTAGCCGTGCCCGGTGATGTTCTCCAGCGCCTGGGAGATCTGCTCCGGCGTGAACTCGAGGCGGAGGGCCTTCGGGTGGAGACCGCCACCGAAGACGGCGAGCCGGTCCTGATCGTCGGCGAAATGAAGGTCTACCCTCGCCGCCTGCTCGAAGGACAGGTGGCCGAAGAGGGTGACCCCGAAGCGGTCGACCTCGACTGGCTCGCCAAGGCCCACCGCACCTACTTCCGCAACCTCCGGCGGTTTCATCCGAGTCTGGTCACGCCGGCGACCGGTTGAGAAGGAGCGAGGCTGGCGCCTCGTGCGATCTTCACCTGGCCGGCGAGGACGCCGGCGCACCCAGTGTGGGGCGACGTACACTTGGCGGCTGATGCCGAACGCCCTGGGCCGTCTATCAGTCCTCCTCTGTCTCGTGGCGGCCGCGGCCGTGGCGGGCTGCGGGGGCGATGGAAGGACACCGCTGGTGGTCTACTCGCCGCACGGCCGGGATCTGCTGACGGTCGTCGAGCAGGCGTACGAACAGACTCGGCCCGATGTCGACGTGCGCTGGCTCGACATGGGCTCGCAGGAGGTCTACGACCGGATCCGGTCGGAACGGGCCAACCCGCAGGCGGATGTCTGGTTCGGCGGCCCGGCGACGATCCTGGCGCGGGGCGCCGCCGAGGGCCTGCTGGCGCCGTCCGAGCCGTCCTGGGCCGCCGCGCTCGATCCGGCCGACCGGCACCCGGAGGGGCTCTACTACACGCTGTACCAGACGCCGACGATCATCGTCTACAACCGCGATGCGATCGGCGAGGACGAAGCGCCCGCCGACTGGGACGATCTGCTCGACGAGCGCTGGCACGACGAGGTCGTGATCCGCGATCCCCTGGCGAGCGGCACGATGCGGACCATCTTCGGGAAGATCCTGGCCGACTCGGTGATCGAGACCGGCAGCACCGAGGCCGGCTTCGACTGGCTGAGGCGCCTGGACGGGCAGACCCGGGAGTACGTCCACAGCCCTGCGGTCCTCCACGAGAAGCTGACCCGCCAGGAGGGCGTGCTCACGCTCTGGGAGATGACCGACACGCTCTCCCTGATCGATCGGGGCGCGCCGATCGCGTACCGCTTTCCGGCGAGCGGCACCGCGGTGATCCAGGATTCGGTCGGCGTGGTCGCGGGCTCGGACAGTGAGGACGAGGCGGAGGCATTCATCGACTGGCTCGGTTCCCCCGAGGCCCTGGGGCTGGCCGTGGCCGAGGCGTTCCGGCTGCCGGCGCGGGATGACCTGGATGCGGAGGTGCTCGCCCCGTGGGTCGCCGACGTGCAGTCGCGACTGCGCCGTGCCGAAGTCGACTGGCGGATGATCGAGGAGAACGGCGCCGCGTGGATGGCGGAGTGGGACCGGGCCGTTCGCGGCCAGGGCGGAGGATGACCGGGCGCGTCCCGCGGTGACTGCGTCCGGGGTTTCCGTCCGCTTCGACGACGTCTTCAAGGCGTTCGACGAGACGGTCGTTCTTGCCGGCGTTTCGCTGACCGTCGACCCGGGGGAGATCTTCGCTCTGCTGGGGCCGAGCGGAAGCGGCAAGACGACGATGCTCCGTCTGCTGGCGGGCTTTGAGCAACTCGACCGGGGACGTCTGCTGATCGCGGACGAGGCCGTCGAACACCTGCCGCCGGCGCGCCGCGGTGTCGGCATGCTGTTCCAGAGCTACGCCCTCTTCCCGCATCTGAGCGTGGCCGAGAACGTCGCCTTCGGACTCAAGGTCCGCGGCGGCGGGCAGGGCGAGGCGGAGGCCCGCGTCGCCGAGATGCTCGAGCTCGTCCGCCTCTCCGGCTTCGAACGGCGGCGGATCGCCGAGCTTTCGGGCGGCCAGCAGCAGCGGGTGGCCCTCGCCCGGGCGCTGGCGCCGCGGCCGCGGGTGCTGTTGCTCGATGAACCGCTCTCCAATCTCGACCCGGCGTTGCGCGAGGAAACCCGGGCCGACCTGCGGCGGACCGTCAAGCAGACGGGCATCACGACCGTGCTGGTGACTCACGAGCAGGAGGAGGCCTTCGAGCTCGGCGAGCGGATCGGCCTGCTGAACGAGGGAGGTCTGGAGCAGGTCGGAGGACCGGCCGAGCTCTACCGGGATCCCGCTTCGCGTTTCGTGGCCACGTTCGTCGGTCGGTGCTCCGTGCTGGCGGGGGTCGTGAAGGAGCGGCATGGCGACGACGAACTGACGGTGCGCCTCGAGTCGCAGCCCGAGGCCCCGGCCTGGCGTTGCCGGAGCAGCGGCGAGCTCGCCGTGAACGACCGGGTCGACGTCTGTGTTCGTCCGGAGTCCGTGAGTCTCGAGACGGGCGAGGGACCGGGCCTCTCCGGTGAGATCGAGACCGAGCGCTTCACCGGCAGCAACAGCTTCTACACGGTGCGGCTGGCGGCGGGACCCACTGTCGAGGTGGCGATGCCGGGAGCCGCGGCGGGCTTGAAAGGCGCCTGCGTCGTCCGGCAGCTTGCCGGAGAGTTGCCCTCCGCGTTTGCCGCGGCGGGGGAGTCCGGTCCTTGAGCGCCGCCGGAGCGGGCGGGAAGGCGCCACAGCTCCAGTCGCTCATGCCGTGGCTTGTGCTGGCGTTCCTGGTCTGGCTCGTCGGCTACCCGCTGCTCGTGGTCGCGGCGGAGGCCTTCGGCATCGGCAGCCCGGGCGGAGGCGGCCCGACGACGGAGGCGTTCCAGTCCTTCTTCACCCGTGCCGACGAGTGGAACGCGATGTGGCGGACGCTCTGGATCTCCGTCCTGTCCACGCTGGCCGCGGCCGCGATCGGTGTGCCGCTCGGTTTCCTCTTCGAGCGCAACGAGATTCCGGGCCGGCGCCTGCTCGGCGCCCTGGTCGCGCTGCCGGTGGCGCTGCCGCCGCTGGTGGGCGTCATCGCGTTTCTCTTCCTCTACGGCGAGAGCGGTCTGGCGGCGCGCGGGCTGCAGAGCCTGGGGCTCGACGTGTCCTGGCGCCTGACCGGAGCGTGGGCGATCCTCCTGGTCCACGCGTACTCGATGTACGTCTACTTCTACCTGTTCACGCGAGCCGGGCTGTCCGGGCAGGACGGGGCGGCCATCGAGGCGGCGCAGAGCCTGGGCGCCAGCCGGTCGCAGATCCTCTTCCGGGTCACCCTGCCGCGGCTCCGGCCGGCGCTCGCCGGGGCGACGCTGCTCACCTTCATGACCTCGCTCGGCTCGTTCTCGGCGCCGTACATCTTCGGTGGCGGCTTCCGGGTGATGACGACCCAGATCGTCGCCTCGAAACTGAACGGCGAACTGCGCATGGCGTACGTCGAAACGACGATGCTGGCGCTCCTCGCCTTCGCCTCGTTGCTTCTGCTCCGCAAGATCGATCCGGGCCTGGACCTGGCGTCGGGAGCGCGGGGCACGCCGCCGGCGCGTCGGCGACTGCACAGCCGGGGCGCGCGGATCGCCGCCGCGGCTGGCGGCTGGGTACTGGCCGGCGTGCTCCTGCTGCCGCACGCGACGCTCATCCTGATGTCGCTCGTGCCGCCGAACACGTGGACCGTGGAGGCGTTCCCGCCGGTGCTCGGGCTCGTCAACTACGGCGACCTCCTGTCATCCGCCGAACGGCTGCGGCCGGCGCTGAACTCGCTCTGGATGGCCGCCGCGGCAACGCTGGCGGCAGTCGTGGTCGGGGTGATGGCGGCCCGGCTTTCGCTCCGGCGCGGCGGCCTGCCCGGCCGTGCCCTGGAGGCGATGATGACCCTGCCCTGGGCGATCCCCGGCACCGTGTTCGCTCTTGCCCTGGCGGCGGCGATGAGCGTCAACGCTCCCTGGGTCGGCCGCTTCGTGCTGGTGGGCACGCTCTGGATCCTGCCGCTGGCGTACCTGGTTCGCTCCCTGCCGCTCACCGGACGTTCCATCTTCGCCGGCTTGCGCCAGCTCGATCCGCGTCTGGAGGAGGCGGCGGCCAGTCTCGGCGCGGGAGCGTTGAGGACGGTGTTGCAGATCGTGCTGCCCCTGCTGCGGCCGGCGGTCATCGCGGGTGCGGGCCTCGCCTTCATCACGATGCTCGGCGACTTCGTGACCTCGATCGTGCTCTACACCTACGACACCCGTCCGATCTCGATCGAGATCCAGTCCAGCCTGCGGATTCAGGAAACGGGGATCGCCGCCGCCTACGGTGTGCTGCTGATGGTGTTGAGTGCGGTCGCCTTCATCGCCTGGGACGACCGGGCCGGCGGCCGGCTCTGACCCCTCGAAGACCTCCGTGTCGCGGCTGATCGACCATCGCCTGGCGGCGCTCATGGTCGTCGCCTTCGTCAGCACGCTGGGCGAGTTCCTGGTGGTGGCGCTCCTGCCGTTCTATGCCGAGCGCTACGGCGCGACGCCCCTGGAAGTGGGCGCGCTGGTGTCCGCCTTCGCCCTGGCGTCGATGGCGACCGCGCCGCTCTGGGGCCGGCTCGCCGATCGCAGAGGCCGGAGGCCGGCGCTGCTCCTCGGCCTCGTGGTCTCGGCCGCTGGCTACCTGCTCTTCGGCCTGGCCCAGTCGCTCGAACTGCTGCTCCTGGCCCGCCTGGTGCACGGAGTCGGCGGCGGCACGGTGCCCGTGGTGTTCGCCTACATCGCCGACTCGGTCACCGGGGAGCGCCGCGCCGAGGGCATCGGCTGGGTCACCGCCGTCACCAGCTCCGCGGCGATGATCGGCCCGGCCGTGGGCGGTCTCGCGGGTCAGCTTCATCCGGCCGGCGCCGGCGCCGTGGCCGCGGCCTTCAGTCTGGCGGCAGCGGTGTTCGCGCGCTTCTGGCTCCCGGAGTCACGGCAGAGAAGGGAAGGGGAGCAGGCGGAGGAGACGCGCTACTCGATCCTCGCCGCGGTCGGTCGCGTGGCCGGTCAGCCGCTGCGCCCTCTCAACCTGCTGATCTGGATCTACGCCGCCGGACAGATCGGCATGGCGGGGATGACCGCGATCATCGGTCTCTACCTGGGCCGCCGTTTCGGCGTGGACGAGTCGAACATCGGCCTGTTCTTCTTCTACCTGGGCGGCCTGTCCATCGCCTTCCGGGTGTTCGCTTTGGGGCCGGCCGTTCGGCGTTTCGGCGAGGTCAGGGTTCTGCGCGCCGGCGCCGTGAGCTTCGGCGTCGGATTGATCGCCATTCCGTTCGCCACGGGTCTCTGGACGCTTGGAGCGGCGATCTTCCTGG
>VXUF01000144.1:0-1117 GCA_009837085.1 Holophagales bacterium | reverse complement strand
TCGCTGCTGTTCCCCTGCACGACGTCGCAGGTCTCGAAACGCGCCCCGGGAAGCGGCGTCGTCGGCCAGGTGCTCGGCGTGCAGCAGGCGTACGGCAACGGCAGCAAGATCGCGGCGCCGCTGGTCGCGGCCTACATGTTCCAGGCTCTGTCGCCGGAGGCGCCGTTTGTCGCGATCGGAGCGATCCTGATCGTCGCGGCGGTGATGTCGGTGCGACTACCGGCCGGGTCTGCCCGATAACCTCGCTGAAGAGGGAGGTACAGGCATGCCGCAGTTCTCGTTGTCCGCGCTCTCGGCCGGCACCCTGCTCGAGGCGGCGGGGATGCTGCTGCTGTTCGTCGGCTTTCTCTTCGTGGGTTCGATGGTCCTGCCGGGCCGCCGGGTGGCCGGGCCCGAACTCGAGGGGAAAGCGCGCATCTACAAGCTGAACGGCCTCGCCCTGTTCCTGGTCACCGTGACCCTGGGAGTCGTGGCCCAGGGCTTCGGGTGGTTCTCCTTCTCCGTGCTGCACACGCACTTCGCCGGGTTGTTCGTTGTCGCGAACGTGTTCGCCCTTGCCGCTTCCGTCTGGCTGTATCTCCGGGGAACACGGGGACGGAGCGCCTCGGCGGGAGATGGTGCGAGCTTCCTCATGGGTTCGGAACTCAACCCGACCTGCTGCGGCGTCGACCTGAAGATGTTCAGCTACCGCCCGTCGCTCATCGGCCTGGCGGTGTTCAACCTGTCCTTCGCCGCGGTCCAGTTCGAGACCTACGGCCGGCTGACGCTGGCGATGACCGTCTACCAGGCGATCACCTTCGTGTACGTCTTCAACTACTTCCAGTTCGAGCACGGCATGGTCCACACGTGGGACATCATCGCCGAGCGGTTCGGGCTGGGGCTGGTCTGGGGCGACTACGTCCTGGTGCCGTTCTTCTACTGCCTGTCCGGGTGGTGGCTGGTCGACGCGCCGGACAGCTTGCCTCCGGTGGCGGCGGCCGGCATCGTCCTGCTGGCCGCCTTCGGCTTCTGGCTCTTCCGTGGCGCCAACGAGCAGAAACACCGCTTCAAGCAGGATCCGAACGTCAGGATCTGGGGGCGACAGGCCGAAACCCTGGACGGGCGGTTGCTGGTGTCC
>VXUF01000122.1 GCA_009837085.1 Holophagales bacterium | reverse complement strand
TCCAGCCCGCACCGGGGTCGTCGATGCGGCCGTCGAGGCCGCGGGAGAAGAAGCCGAGGGGGTAGGGGACCCGCAGCGTGGTCCACTCGCCGGTGTGGGGGTCGAGGACCAGCAGGCTGTCCGAGTTAGATCCGGTGGCGATCGGTGTGTTCTCGCCAAAGCCTCCGATGTCGTGCTGATCGACCCAGTTGTAGTAGTGGAAGTCC
The DNA here is from genome assembly GCA_009837085.1 of Holophagales bacterium. GTDB lineage: Bacteria > Acidobacteriota > Thermoanaerobaculia > Multivoradales > Multivoraceae > Multivorans. Next base: position 14,241 of record VXUF01000122.1, on the reverse strand, counting down.
GCCGGCACGTCCGAGCCCTTCATCGTGGGGCCTTCGGTCCGGTACAGCGTCCAGCCTTCGGGGCACTGACTGCCGTCCGCGCTGTCCGGCTCGTCGCGGGGCGCGCACTTGCGGACGTCCAGGCTCGCCAGGTGGCTGCTGCCGGCGAGGGCCGTCCACACCACGCCGTCGCTGGCGATATCGATCCCGCGCGGGTCAAAGCCCGGTTCGGGGACGCGAAAGATCTGCGACCGGCAACTCGTCGGCGGATCCTCGCCGCGCATCAGGCGGATGATGTAGCCGGGATAGGTCTGGGAGGCACCCCACAACGAGTCGTCGACCGGGCTCGGAATGACCGAGTAGAGGCCGTAGGAGAGTTGCGTGTCGTAGCGCGGGTCGGGCTCCGGCGTCGTCTCGACCTCGCCAGCCGCGGCCTGTTCTTCCTGGGCCCTGACGGCATCGACGCGGTAGGTGTAACCGCCCGCCGAGGCGACCGCGACGTTCCAGGGCTTCGTGATCGCGCCGTCGCCGTTCGTGTCGACGACCAGGGGGCACCAGCCGACGGCCTGCTGCTCGTCGCCGGTCTCGTCGAAGACCTTCGTGTCGACCCAGGAGAAGCCGGCGCCGCCGCCGTTGAAGTACACGGTCTCGTTGGCGTCGTTGTCGAACTGCAGGTGGTGAGTCGAGAAGCAGGTCTCGATCAGCGTGAACCTCTGCGTCACCGGGTCGAAGAAGGAGGCGTGACGGCCGCCGGACCGCGGCGTCCACCAGGCGGCGTACCTGTTCTCCGGGTCGCTGCACCAGGCCGGCGGGCGGCGCGCGCCGCGGATCTTGGAGGTCAGCCAGACGCGGCCCTTGCTGTCGATCATCGGGTTGTGCGGGTCGGACGGGTTGTAGGGAGGATTGCCCCAGATGTGCTCGTCGCCCCAGAAGAAGGACGGCCGCATCGGCGGCGGGAAGCGTGACGGAACCTCGCTTCGCGGTTCCCGGGTGGGGATGTTCCGCGCGTAGCTCACGTTCTGGACGGGGTCCAGGACCACGAGCTGGCCGTGCCCCGAACTCGCGGCGTAGATGGGGCCGCCGGCGTTGACGCCGGGGTTGTTCTTGTCGGTCGACACGAGATCGTGCATGAAGGTCTTGTCGCTGCCGACGTCCCAGAGGGTGAGGACGAGGTTGCGCTCGATCCCCTGCGGCCGCGGCGGCGCCGGCGGCAACTCTCCCGCCGCGATGCGCTCCGTCCAGTCGGCGTACACGTCGAGAGACGCGTCCATGCCCTGAATCCGGAGCACGTTGTACATCTGGTTGCCGCGCACTCCGGTGCCCAGCCGCCACTCCCAGGCTTCCTTGTGGGTGGTGAGCTCCGGCTTGGCCTCGAACACATGATCGACGGTGCGGGTCTGGCGGCTTCCGAGCTGGTGGCAGAAGTTGCAGTCCGACTTCAGCGAGTCGAGCCAGTGGGCCTGGGACAGCATGCGGGTTCCCATGCCGTTGCCGTCGTCGCCGGTACCGGGGAAGAGGCTCTCGTCCGGCGGCGCCATCAGGGACAGCCAGTAATCGCCGGGATAGACCTTCGCGGCTTTCTCCGGAGTCGCGGCGTTGGTTGCCTGGAGCGTGACAGGATCGGCCGTGGGCCTCATCTCGAGCGGCTCGGAGTCGACGAGCCCATACCCCCGCACCCACACGGCGTAGCCCGCATCGGGCAGTTCCGGCAGCATGAACCGGCCGTCGTCGTCGGTGACGACGATCTTCACGAACTTCGTCGGCAGGTCTTCCGTCTCGGCGATCACCCAGACGCCGGCTTCGGGGCCCTGGGCGCTCTGGACGACACCGGTGATGTAGCCCTCGGGTGCCGGGAACCTGGCTGCGGGGACGGTTTCGGTCGGCGTACAGGCAACCGCCAGAAGAACGCCCGGGGCGACCACGAACTGGATCAGCCTGGAGGTGGTCATGGGAACACCTTAGCGTCTTCGGGTCCAGTAGCCAGCGCGGCTGATCGCCGCGATGTCGGTCTCGGCGTGGGCGGCTAGCGGCTGTGCCGATCCTCCGCCGTCTGCTTGAGCGCCCGGCCGACGCTTGCGAAGCCGCGGTGCATGGCGCCGCCGAACAGGAGGCGGGCCACGGGCGCCAGTGGACCTTCGAGGGTGTCGGTGTTGAAGTAGGTGCAGCTCGTTTCGCTTCGCTTCTCGAGCCGCTGGACGCGGAGCGCCTTGACGAGGCCAAGGGCGACGTTCGTGGTCCACGCCAGTCGAGTCGGCGGTTCGATGATCGCGAGGCGCTCGGTCTGCTTCCGGTTGTAGCGGTCCAGCTTGACGTCGAAGTGGATCGTGGAGCCCACGCGGACGTCCGTCTTCCTGTAGGTCCGGGCGAAGGGATTCCACTCGTGGTAGCGGTCGAGATCGGCAAGGAGGTCCCAAGCCACCTCGATCGGCGCGTCGATCTCTACCGGCTCCGAATCGATGGAGTGTTTGAACATCGGGGACCTCCTGCGCCGCTACCGTTGGCCGAGCGACCGGAACCAGCGGTCCGTCTCTTCCCAGAGGCGTCGTGACGCGGCGTCGTCCCGGGCGTCGGGGATGGGCTCGGCCTTGGCGCAGCGTTCATGGTAGTGGCCGCCCTCCAGATGAGGCGCCGTGGCGCAGTGGATCGTCGTCTGTGCGGCCTGGTTCGGCGTCAGGAGGATCAGCGGCGCCAGCGGCGTGAACAGGCGCTTGGTCCGCCTGAGCCAGAGGGGTTCGTCCTGCCAGCCGAAGGTCATGTTCGAGTAGGCGGAGCCCGGATGCAGGGCGGCTGTTCGCAGGTTGCCGTCCGAGGCGTAGCGGCGCTGCAGCTCAAGAGCATGGTGGATCAGGGCCAGCTTGGACTGGCCATAGGCGGTCCAGGAGTCCAGCCTGTCCGGGGACGCGAAGAGACGGTCGTTGCTGCCCTTGTCGTGCTGGTGCGAGGAGACGTTGACTACCCGCGCATCGCCGCTCCGCCGGCCGGACTCGAGGAGCATCGGCAGCAGCAGGCGGGTCAGGTGGAAGGTGCCGAGGTAGTTCGTGCGCCAGTGGATCTCGAACCCGTCGGCCGAGACCCTGCGTTCGCGCCAGCGCCAGAGCACGTCGCGGAGGATGCCGGCGTTGTTGATCAGCACGTCCAGGCGGCCGCCGGAGATCTCGCGGTACCAGGCGGCGAAGTCCGCGACGCTTCCGGCGTCGGCGAGATCGAGCCGGTGGGCCTCGACTCCATTCGGTCGCCGCCCGGCGTCCCCTAGATCCCGGAGCAGGGCCTCCCTCGCGGCGCCGCTGTCGCGCGGGCAGGTGACCGCGACGTCGGCGCCCCAGGCGGCCAGCGTCTTCGCGACCTGGTAGCCAATCGAAGCGGGCGTCGCGCCGGTGACGATCACCCTTCTGCCCGACATGTCGACTCGCTCTGCCATCGGCTTGCGGGAGCAGAGCTCCCACATGTGGTGGAAGGCCTTGGAGATGCCGGATCCGGGACGGTAGGCCATGAGGTTGGTGGCGTGCGGCGGACTGTTCAGAGCCGGCGCTTCGCGCCGCATGCCGGCGGGGACGCCGGCGCACCCAGTTTCGGCGGCGCCTGCGCCTTGAGCAGCGCCGCGCTGGCCTGCCATAGCCGGGCGCCGTTGGCCGGTTCGGTGGCGTGCTCGGACGGGCGCTTCTCGCGCAGCATGTGCAGGTAGATGCCGCTGCGCTTGCCGGCGTCGTCGGCGCAGCACAGGTAGCTGACGGGTCTGGCGGCCTTCTCCGGCGTCAGGAAGAAGAACCTCATCATCGGGACCACCAGGGGCTTCAGGAACCACGGGGCTTCCCGCGCGATGGCGGTGTTGACGGGGCCCGGGCAGAGCGAGTGGACCACGACATGGCCCTCGCCGTCGCGGTTCAGGCGACGCGAGAGTTCGGTCGCGTAGGTACAGAGGACGAGCTTGCTCGCGCCGTAGTGCCTGATCCCGTCCCGGACGCCGTAGTCCGTGAACTCGCCGAAGCGGTCGAAGTCGATCGGCTCGGCGGAGCGGTGGGCGTCGGAGGAGACGATGACAATGCGGGGCGCTTCCTCGATCCGGTCCGCCGGGCGAACCGTCCCGTCCCTCAGCCAGCGGTCGACCAGGATCCGATTGGCCAGGAAGTGCACGGCGAACATCGTTTCGAAGCCCTGCGCCGTGCGACGGGCGCGACGCGGCATGAGGCCGGCGTTGAGGACCCCGATGTCGAGCACCGTTCCCCGGTCGCGTAGCTCGTCGCAGAGCCGATGCACCGAGCGCATGTCGGAGAGATCGACCCGCAGCATCTCGACCCGGTCAGAGCGGGAAGCGGCTCGGACCTCCTCGCCCGCTTCGGGATGCCCGCTCCGGCAGGCCATCAGGACGTGGCCGCCGCGCCGCGCCAGGTCGATGGCGACTGCCTTGCCGACACCGCTGTTGGCGCCGGTCACCAGGCAGGTCTTGCCGTCGATCCGAACGAAGTCGGCAAGGGGCTCGATCTCCGGCCGCTCGGCCGCCCGGTCCCGGACCGCCTTGTGGAGCACCTTGAAGAGCTTCTTCATGCAGCTTGTCAGCTTACTCACGCGGAATGCGGTGCCGCTTCCGGTAGGCCGCCATTCCGTGCTCGATCACTTCCCGGCTCAGGCCGAAGCTCTCCGGTGTGTAGACGTGCCGCCCGTAGCGGTGCTGCACGTTGCGGTTCGCGGTCCGCTCCGCGGCTTTCAGCGCGTCCGGTCCGAAGGGGATGCCGGCCCGTTCGTAGATCTTTCCCAGCACCGCCATCGGATCGTCGACCAGGTCGTAGTAGGAGACGTCGACGAAGCGGCTCGGGTCCGCGGCTTCCCGAACGCGGGCGGTCAGTTCGACCAGCCGGCAGGTCTTGGTGAACCAGTGCGCGCCGATCTCCTTCGGGTCGACCCGGTCGCTGAACAGGCCGCGGCCGTGGGCGACCATGCTGCAGAAGGAGGGAATCGTCTTCAGCGGATCGCGGTGTGTCCGGACGACCGTGGCTGCCGGAAAGACCTCGAGGAGGACGTCGAGGTACTCCATGTGATGCGGCGTCTTGAGCACCCAGTGACGACGTGGTCGCTGCCAGTGCAGGACCTGAAGCAGGGTGCGGAACTCCTTGTACGCCCGCGTATGGTCCTGGTACTCCAGCCAGCGGGCGTAGGTGGGCACGTGCATGGTCGCTTCCGCCGACTGGCTCATGAAGGCGACGTCGAGCAGGAGCACGTCCTCCTCCGGGGCGTCGTGTTCGGCTGGATGAACGGCGAAGAAGGCGGGAGCCAGGTAGGCGATGGCCCGCTCCGCGATGAGCGCCCGTCGGATCCGGGTGTGAGGATCGCCCGGCTCCTCCCGTGGCAGGGGCAACGGATTCAGTCCCTCCCAGGCCTCGACGGCGCGCATCTCGGGGTGGGAGGCGATCAGCCGGTGCAACGTGGTCGTGCCGGTCCGCTGCAGGCCGGCGATCACGACGATCGGGCCGAGGTCGATGTTGCAGATCTCCGGCCGGCGGCGGAGGAGTTCCTCGACGCGCAGGCGTGTAACCAGCGCTTCCTCGAATCGCCGCCGCTGGATCAGCCGGCCCAGGAGCGTGAGGTCGGCCTCCTCGTTGATCGAGCGGACGAGGACGGACAGGGGCTCCATGAACCACTCGTCGCCGAAGCTGGACAGACCGGTTCTCCTTCGGGCCTTCGCGACCATCGAGTCGACGTCGAGTCTTCGCGGCCGGCCAATACGCCCGGCCGCATTCAGTAGCTTGACGGGAAAGGGTCGGTACGGCCGGGTGTAGTCGGTCGAGGTTTCGGTGACCGGCTTCGGCGTCATGCCGAATCCCGGATGCCGGCGAGGACGCCGGCGCACCCAGTAGAGCGGCACGCGGTCAACGATGGCAAGCCTGCAGCTCGGCCAGCTTGACGACCCGTGTCCCGGGCTCCGGGTGCTCCTCGGCGCGGATCCAGCGGAAGCACATCGTGCCGGAGGTGTGGCCGGCGGTGTCGAGCCAGTTCGGCAGCCCCGGATCTTCGTGGGCCACGATCAGGCGCACCGAGCCGTCAGGCTCGTATTGCGCCAGGTGCTTGTTCGTGTGGATCGTGTGGTAGCGGTAGTCCAGCGACTCCATCCAGTAGTTGTTGAGCTGGAAGTTCCAGTGTTCGCATTCCGGCGGCACGGTCTCGATGACCAGCGCCTCGTCCTCGGCCAGCCGCCAGTGCGAGTGGTAGTAGGCGATGTTCGGGTCGCCGCCGGCCTGGTTCGACATCTCCTGGTCGAAGCGGGGCAGCCTGTTCGAGTGCTTCTGGAAGTCGCGCGCCCACTTCGCGAACAGGAGCGAGGCGCCGGCGACCAGGGTGCTCGCCGAGCGCAGCCCCTCGTCGACCTGCGCCGGCGTCAGGGGCGCGGGGCGCTTCTCCTCGGGAGCGCAGTTGATCCGCTCGATGTGGAGTTCGGCCGGGATCTCGGTGCGCCGGTCGAGGAAGGTCTGGCGCACGATCAGCATTCCCGTGTCGGGCTTCATCGGCAGCCAGTTGCCTTCCTGCTGCTCGCAACTGAGGACGAGTTCGAACCGGCCGTCGTCGTCCGTTTCGAGTTCCGCCGCCTCGACGTAGCCGGTCGGCGGCAGGCCGCCGCCCTGTCCGTAGTGGCCGGCCTGGGTGCCGAAGCCGAGGTAGGCGACCGTGTTGCGGCGGCCGGTGATCCGGTACTCGTACGCCCCCGAGAGGGCGGCGGTCAGGTAGTGGTTGTCCGGGTTGTCGGAGCCGAGCTTGACCGTCTCGTTGGCGACCCGGTGGAGCACCGGCGCCCGTGGGTCCGCGTGTTCGACGAAGGCCATCAGTCCGGCCCGGGCCAGACGGCTCAGGTAGCGGTAACCCTCGGCCTGGTTGAAGGAGTCGCGGGGCGTTCCCGGGAAGTTCAGCGACGCTCCGGCGGCCTTCAGCGTGTCGCAGAACTCGTCCCAGGCGCGGCCGCTCGTCACCCGCTGCGCGGCGACATCGTCCTCTGATTGGCCGCGGAGCTTTCGGACCGCCAGCGAGATCCGGCGAAAGAGCCCGAGAAGAGCGATGACGAGCTTTCTCATCGTGTTCTTCCTTCTGCCGTCATTCGGCTGGGCCGACAGGCGTGCCGTACGGAACCGGCGGTTCGCGCTCGTGCGTCGGCCCGAGGGCGACGATTCGCCACTGGCCGCGGGCGACGCGCAGGTCGAGACTCTGCGTCTCGTAGCTCGCCTCGCGCACGTACTCCACCTCCAGGCGCACGGTGTTGCCCAGGTCTTCCCTGCCGGTCACGGCGACCCCCTTCAGGCCGGCGACCCGCTGGCGGAGGTACTGCTGGAACGCGGTTTCGCCCATCTCGTCGCGTACCGTCTCCAGTTGCTCGCGCACCTCGCCGGCGAACAGATCGAGGTAGGCGTCCGTCGAGCCCTCGCGGCTAACGTCGACCATCTCCCAGAAGACGTCGCTCGGATCGCCCGCAGCCGTGCCGCGCTCCGGCAGGCGGTCGCGCAGCGCCACGGCGAGGCCGGCCGCTAGCACCACGACGGTCAGCGCCGTCGCGCCGACGTTGCGGCTCACTCTCACGGTTGGCCGTTCGACCCGGTCGTCAGCTCGCGGCGGAGGAAATCGATGTCGATCGTGCTCTGGCCGGGCTCGAGGATCGTCTTCCGCATCCGGGGCAGGACCCGCTCCATCGTCTCGAGATAGGTGCGTGTGCGGATCTCGGCGCGCGCCCCCTGGTCGGCGTTCGCGATCGAGCGGAACCGGTCGGCTTCGCCGGTCGCGCGCTCGACTTCGGCGGTCCGGAAGCTCTCGGCCCCGGCGACGAGAGCGCGCGCCTCACCGCGCGCGACCGGTACGACCTCGTTGCGGTAGCTCTCCGCCTCGCGGATCAGGCGGTCGCGGTCCTCGCGCGCGCTGGCGACGTCGTTGAAGGCCTCCCGGACGAGACTGGGCGGGCTGACGCCCTCGAGACTCGCGGAGAGGACGGTGACACCGGTCCCGAAGCGATCGAACAGCTCCTGCGAAGCGGCCTGGACGCTCTGCTGTACCGCCACCTTGCCGGTGGTCAGCAGTTCGTCGACACCCATGCCGGCGACCACCCGGAGCAGCGCGTTGCGCCCGCTCGTCTCGAGCAGCGAGTCTGTGTCCGCGAAGCGCAGCGAGTAGGCGAGCGGATCGTGGATCGCGTAGAGGACGACCAGCCGCACATGGACGACGTTACGGTCGCCGGTCAACCAGCGCGCCTCGGCCGGCGTCGCGTCGCCGCCGAGCACCCGGTCGGCCGCCGCGAAGCCGAGCGTCAGCCGCTTGGCTTCGCGCACCTTCAGCTTGTCCACCCGGCCGACGGGCCGCGGCCAGTTCCAGTGCAGGCCAGGCCCCGCCGCGGTCGGGCGCGCCTTGCCCAGGACGCGGGTCACCGCCTCCTCGTCCGGGGCGACGAAGTAGACGCCCCAGACCAGCCACATGAGCGCCAGGGTCAGCGCCGCGGCCGGGATAGCGCGACGCCTCATTCGGAGCCGCCCAGCAGCGAGAAGAGTTCCGAGTCCGCCGACAGGATGACCGTCGTCTGGTCGTCGAGGATCGACTCGTAGGACTCGAGAGTACGCAGGAAGCGGTAGAGGGAAGGGTCCTGCCGGTAGGCGTCGCCGTAGATGCCGGCCGCCTCGGCGTCGCCCTGGCCGCGGAGGATCTCGGCTTCACGGTAGGCGCCGGCCAGGATCAACTCCCGGTCCCGGTCGGCCTCGGCGCGAATGATCATCGCCTGTTCCTCGCCCTGGGCCCGGTACTCCTTCGCGATCCGTTCGCGCTCCGCCCGCATGCGGGCGAAGACGGACTCCAGGTTCTGCTCCGGGAAGCTCAGGCGGGTGAGCTGGACTTCGAGGATCTCGACCCCGAGCTGGGGGAGGGAGACGGCGACGGCCGACGCGCGAACCTCGGCCGCGACCTCCTCGATTCGCAGGTGCTTTGGCTTCGTGGAGACGAGCTGCGAGAGCTCGGTGCGGCCGAGCGCGGCCGCCAGACCGGCCCAGACCACGTCGTGAAGCCGCATCTCGGCGCCCGAGATGTCGCCGATCGTCTCCAGGAACCGCGCCGGGTCGGCGATCCGCCAGACGACCGCGGTGTCGACGACCAGGTTCTTCTTGTCCTGGGTCAGGAACTCGGCCGGCGCCGGGTCGTAGAGGAGCACGCGGTTGTCGAAGCGGAGCCGCCGGTCGATCGGCCACTTCAGCTTGAGACCCGGTTCCTCGATCGTTCGGACCGGCTTGCCGAAGCGGGTGACGATCGCGCTCTCGGTCTCCGGCACGACGAAGACGGACCGGGCCAGCGCGACGATCGCCAGCACGGCCAGGCCGGCGCGCCACCAGGACGTGGCACGGCGCGTCGAGCGCTCGTGTCCGTCGCCGCCGTTGTGGCGGTACGTCTCATCTTGGTGGTGACCGTGGTGGTCGTGGTGCTGATGATGGTCGTGGTCGGTCATTGGTTCACCTCGTTCTGGGCCGAACCCGGTGGAGGAACAAAGACATCGAGAAGGCGGTCCGGCGTTTCGTCGACGAAGACGAAGCGCTTGCGGCCGCCGGTCGCGTCGGTGATCAGTTTCGGTTTGCCGGCAAGCGAGCCTTCGATCGTCTGAAGCTGGAGCCGGAACCGGTGCAGGTCATTCGCGCGCCGGTACGCTCCGGCGCGTAGTGCGAAGCGTTCGCTCTCGCCGCGGCCGGCCTCCACGCGCCGGTTCTGGTAGGCCTCGGCTTCGAGGAGTTGCCGGCGGGCCTCGCCGCGGGCAATCGGCAGGCGCTCGAGCGCGTAGCCCTCGGCCTCGTCGATCAGAGTCTCCCGCTCCTCCAGCGCGCTCGCCGCGTCGCGGAAGGCGTCGACCACGTCGAGCGGCGGGTGGGCGTCCTGCACCGTCGCGCTCACGACCTCGACGCCGGCGCCGAGGCTCTCGAGCAGCGCCGCGAGATGCGCGTGCCAGGCCTTCTCGATGCCGTCACGCTGGCCGGTCAGCACGTCGTCGAGCGAGTGGCCGGCGAGCACGGTGCGCAGCGACCGCTCGGCGCTCGTTTCGACCAGTCGCGCCGGATCGGCCGCGGCGAAGGCGAAGGCGGCGGTGTCGGCGACCCGGTAGTGGATGCGGGCCGCGACCTCGACCAGGTTCTCGTCGCCGGTCAGCATCAGGCGTTCGAGCGGCGGCGTTTCGTCGAAGCCGGCGTGACGCACGTTCCACTCGTAGCTCGGCTCTGCGCCGGCCTCGCTGGCGGTCTCGCCGAGTGTGGCTCCTCGCGGTGAACCGACCGCCGCCATCCGCAGGCGGTCCGGTTCGACCCGGGTCACGCGGTCAACCGGCCACGGCCAGCGCAGGTGCAGGCCCGGGCCGAGTTCACTGCCGACGTGGCGGCCGAAGCGCTGCACGAGTCCGACTTCCTGGGGATCGATCATGCGCAGGCCGCTCGCGGCCCAGATCGCGGCGAGCGCAAACGGCGCTGCCCGCAGCAGCCGGGGGGCGGCCGACCGGATTCGCGTCGGACTGGCTTGCAGCGCGTGTTCGAGGCGATGAACCGTCGCGCGGCGGCCGGCGTTGAAGGCCCTCCAGCCGGTGACCAACCCGCCGACCGGGCCGGCAAGAATGCGGAGGCGGCCGAAACCCCGGTCTTCGCGCGCGGCCACCGCCCGTCCCTCGTAGAGGAGGCGGACGCAGTTCAGGATGACGAGCAGCGACGCGGCCTGGTGGACGATCGCCGCCGCGGCCGGGGGCAGCCAGCCGAAGGCGGCGAAGCCGACGGCGACGAAGTTGATCCCGAAGGCGAAGATCAGGATGCTGCTGCGGATGCGCGCGACGACCCGGCGGGCGTAGCGGAGCAGCGGCGCCAGGTAGTCGAGTCGATCCGGAAGCAGGACGACCTGGGCCGCCTCAGCCGAGAGGTCGGCGGCGCCGTGGCCGATCGCAACGCCGACAGACGCGGCGGCGAGCGACGGTGCGTCGTTGATCCCGTCGCCGACCATGAGGACGTTGCGGTCGCCGCGGGAAAGCTCGCCGAGCCGGCCTACCTTTTCTTCGGGCAGCAACTCCGCCTGGACCTGGTCGATGCCGGCCCGGCGGCCGATCGTGCGCGCAGTTCCCTCGGCGTCGCCGGTCAGCATGACGATCGGATCGACCCCGGTCTGGCGCAGGTCGGCGACCGCGGCGGTCGCTTCGTCCCGGAGCGGATCGGCCAGAGCCAGCGCGCCGGCCAGTACGCCGTCGACGGCGACGGCGAGCCGCGTCTCGCCGCCTCCCGGCGTGGGCACGACGCTCTCGGCCACGGCGTCGATCCCGTCCTCGCCGACGACCTCCGCGAGCAGCGCCTGGTTGCCGACTGCGATCTCGTGACCATCGACGGTGGCCGTAACGCCGCGGCCGGGATGGAGCCTGAAGTTCTCGGGCTCCGAGAGTTCGAGTTGCCGCTCGCGGGCCTCGGTGACCAGCGCCCGCCCGAGCAGGTGCTCGGACGTCAGCTCGGCGCTCGCCGCGAGCCGGAGCAGACGGTCCTCCGCCATGCCGGCGACGGGCGTGATCGCGGTCAGCGCGGGACGCCCGCAGGTCAACGTGCCGGTCTTGTCCAGCACGCAGGCGTCGATGCGCGACAGCGATTCGATCACGTCGCCGCCCTTGACCAGCGCTCCCTCGCGTGCCAGCCGGGCGATCGCCGAGGCCATGGCTGCCGGCGTGGCCAGTACCAGGGCGCAGGGGCAGGCGACGATCAGCGCCGCCACCGTGCGCATCATCTCGCCGGTGAAGAGGTAGATGCCGCCGGCGGCGACCAGGACCGCGGGCAGGAAGTAGCGCGCCAGCTTGTCCGCGGTGCGGACGACCCGGGCGCGGCGGCTCTGCGCGTCCTCGATCAGGCTCGCGATCCGGGCGACGGTCGTGTCGTTGCCGGTCCGCTCGGAGCGGATGTCGAGGACGCCGTACTCGTTCAGGCTGCCGCTCCACACCGCGTCGCCGACGCCGAGCTGGGCCGGCAGGGGTTCGCCGGTGACGCTGCTCTGGTCGACGGAGGACTCGCCGCGCTCGATCATCCCGTCTACCGGAACCCGCTCGCCCGCGAGAACGCGCACCAGGTCCCCTACCTCGACTTCGCCGAGCGCCACGAGCTCCGCGGTTTCTCCGGTGCCGTCGCGCAGCACCCGCGCCTGCTCGGGCTGGCTGGCGACGAAGCCGGCGATCGCCCCCTTGGCGCGGTCGACCGTCCAGTGCTCGATCCCCTCGCCGATCAGCATGATGAACATGACCTCGGCGGCGGCGAAGTACTCGCCGATCCACACCGCGGCGCCGGCCGCGATGGCGATCGTCAGGTGCGACGAGAAGTGCCCCTGGAGCAGGTCCAGGATCGCGTGGCGGATGAGCGGGTAACCGGCGACCAGGGTGAGGATGAGCGCCAGGTCGATGCCGGCGACCGTGCGGACGACGCCGAGCAGGTAGAGCAGCAGCAGCACGCCGACCGCGACGCACAGCGCGATGTAGCCGATCCGCTGCAGCAGCCCGTGGCTGTGCGAGTGGCCGTGGCCGTCGTCGTGGCTGTAAACCTGGAAGTCGGGTGCACCCATTCGACGGCGCGTCCTAGACCGCGAACAGCAGGATGGCGAGGCCCGAACTCGCGATCGCGAGCCCGCTCAACGTGTGCACGTGCGCCCGCAGCCGGGGGAATCGCACGAAGTCGAGACCCCGGTAGGCGAGCGCCACGACGCCGGCCATCGTCGCGATCGTCGTCACGCCGAACGCCAGCGTCACCGGCACGACCGCCCAAAGGCCGACCTGGAAGGCCGGCACCATGAGGATCGGGATCAGGGGCTCGCAGGGCCCCAGCACGAAGATGACGAACAGGCTCCAGGCGGTCAGGCCCGCAACCCCGGCGGCCTTGCCGGACGGGTGCTCGTGGCCGGCGGCGGCCGGATGGTCATGCGAATGGACGAGTCCGCCCGCGTGTTCGTGCACGTGGCGCTGCTGCCTGCGCCTGCGCGCCAGAGACCAGGCCGCGTAGGTCAAACCGAAGGCCACCAGCGCCCACGCCGCGAGATCCCCGCGGAATGCCTCGATCGACTCGAAAGCGCCGACGCGCCCGCTCATCCAGTGGTAGCCCTCGCGGGTGTCGAGCCCGCTGGCGAAGATGGCCAGCCCGATCCCGGCGCCGCCGAGCAGGACCGACGAGGCGACATGGCCCCCGCCGCAGAGCCCGGTGATCCACAGCGTCCGGCGCAGCGACCACCCCCGCGCCTTGCCCAGGACGACGAACGGCAACGTGTGGTCGATACCGATCAGCGTGTGGACGAAGCCGATGCCGATCGCAGCCGAAACCAGGACCCAGACTGCGTCCATCCCTACTCGACCGTCACCCAGATCGGCGACGACCAGGCGATCTCCCGGTTCTTCTGGATCACACGCACATAGTAGTAGTGCTCGCCGGGCTCGACATCGCTGTCGACGAAGGTCAGATCGACCTCCTGGTCGAGGTTCTGGCGGTTGTAGAGGAAGGTCTGGTCGCGGATGATGTCGATCTGCTCGATACGGGCGGTGCCGATCACCTTGACGACCAGCTCGAAACGGCCCGACACCTCGGCGATGTCGCCCTGGAGGTACTCCCGGCCGTTCGCGCGTATCCGGTAGTCGAGGATGATGTTGTCCGTCGCCGCGTACGAGTGGCGCTGCTTCATGGCGTCCAGGAGGCCCTGGGTGGTGAAGTCCTCGGCGATCGTGGCGGCGTAGGAGATGTGGGTCGAGATGTGGTCCGAGGCGGCCTGCACACCGAGCTTGTAGCCTTTGGCCCAGGCGTTCCACACGAAGCCGGCTGGCTGGAAGCCGCCCTGCTGGCCGATCGGTTTCTCGGCCGTCGCGGCGCGGGGAGCGCCCTCGTACTCGGCGGAGGTTCGGTCGCCCTGGTAGATCTCGACCAGCGGTTCGACCTCGGGGTCATTGTCGCGCCAGTCGGTGCCCATGCCGGTGGCCGAAGTGTGGGGGATCGAAATCGCGTCGTGCTCCCGGAGGTAGGCGAACAGCCGCGCCGCGCCCTCCTCGTGCCTTTGCTCGGCCTCGGTGATTTCCAGGGTCGGGATGCCGCGCCTGGGGGAGAGGATGTTCCGGTGACCGTCCGGGTAGCTGATGCTGCGCTCGTAGGTGTAGACGGGCACGAAGCTCCCCGGCAGGCGGAAGATGTCGGCGATCTGGGGATGCAGCCAGTTGACGTACTCGATGTCCTGGCCGCCCCGGTTGTTGTGTTCGCTGACGCCGAGGAAGTCGAGTTCGGCGGCGTCCAGGGC
>VXUF01000074.1 GCA_009837085.1 Holophagales bacterium | reverse complement strand
CCCCCCCCCCCCGCGCGACAGACCCGGACTGGACGCCCCAGGACTTCGTGCTTGCCCGGCGACGCGATCACCCATTCCGGTGAAGTCGAGCGACCCTCCGAGCGGACGGTTTCCTACGGTCATGATTTCCCGGAGCTGAGTGCAGGTCGCGACTCTGGATCCCGTTGGTTCCCCCGAGAATGGTCGCCGCTTCGGCGCAGGTTCTCCTGGGGGTCAGGAGACCCCGGCTACAGACCCGCGCACCCCAGCAGGCCGCCGCGCGTCCCCGGAGCCCAACCCAGCGGTGCCAGCCACCGAGATCGTCCAGCCTGTAGCGGCTCCCGGGGGGAGGGTCCCAGCGGGCTAGAGCCAAGCGACTGCCCATGTCCTTCCATGAACCACGGGCATAGCGGAGCGCAGGCGGCCGCAGCGAACCCCCAACCTCCCATCCACCAAGCGGGGGTGAGCGTCCGTCTGGGACCCTCCCCCCGGGAGCCGCTACAGGCGGCCGAACTACAAATCGCGGCGGCCCGCAAGCGAGCGGGCGAGGGTGACCTGGTCGGCGTAGTCGATGTCGCCGCCTACGGGGAGGCCGAAGGCGAGGCGGGTGACTCGGACGCCTCGGCGGTTGAGGAGGTTGGCGAGGTAGAGGGCGGTGGCTTCGCCTTCGACGTTGGGGTTCATGGCGAGGATGGCCTCTTCGACTCCTTCGAGGCGGTCGAGGAGGGAGGCGACGGTGAGTTCGTCCGGGCCGACGCCGCGTTGGGGGGAGAGGGAGCCCAGCAGGGCGTGGTAGAGGCCGTGGAACTCGCCGGTGCGTTCGATCGGCTCGATGTTGAAGGGCTCCTCGACGACGCAGAGCTTGCTCTTGTCGCGTTGCGGATCGCTGCAGATGGAGCATGGATCCACTGCCGTGATCTGGTGGCAGGTCGAGCAGTGGATCATGCGCTCCTTGACGTCGACCACCGCCTGCGCGAGAGCTTCGGCGCGGGACCGGTCGGCGCGGAGGAGATGGTGAGCCAGCCGTCGCGCGGTCTTCGGACCGATGCTTGGGAGGCGCGAGAGCTCCTCGACCAGGTTCGACAGCGGGTCGGCCGGCATCAGGTGAGGCCGGGAATGCCGCCGGCCATGTTGCCGATCCGTTGCCCCACGTACTCGTTCACCTTGCGTCCCGCTTCGTTCACCGCGGCCTGGACGAGGTCCTGGACCATGGCCGGATCCTCCGGGTCGAGGACCTCGGCGTCGATGTGCACCGCCAGGACCTCCTTCTCGCCGTTCATCCGCACCTCGACCATGCCGCCGCCGACACTCGCGGTGAACTCGGCGGTCGCCAGGTCGCGCCGCATCTGCTCCTGCATCTGCTGGGCCTGCCGCATCAACTTCTGAATGTTCATTCGCTGCTGTTCCTGTGCTCCGTGGATGGGTTCTCAAGGGGTCTTGGGTCGGACCTCGAGTACGCGGCCGCCGAAGACGTCGAGCACGGCTCGGACGCCGGGGTCGGCCTCGGCCGCCCTGCGCGCCTCGTTGGCGGGGCCGGCCGCGCGCCGCGCGGGCGTGCGCTCGGAGGCCGGCGGGCCCGGATCGCGGCGCGACGCCGGGCCTTGGGGAGGCGGCGCCGGGGTAGCCGGCGGCGGTGCGGCCGCTCCTCCCGGAGCCGCCGCCGTCACCTTCCAGCCGGCGTCGGGTCCGAGTACGAAGCGCACGGCGTCGTCGAGTTGGGCGGTGCGGGTCTCGTCCTGAAGTGCGCTCTTGAGTTCCGGGTCGGCCTCGATGACGAGGGTGTTGCCGCGCACCTCAAGGCCCGCGTGGTGGAAATCAAGCAGGCCCGCCAGGAGGGGGCTCTCGCTCTCGAGCCGTTTGACGACCGGGGCGGCGCCGCCCGGGGGAGATGCTGCGGCCGGGGTCTCTCCCGGTTCGCGGCGCGGTGCCGGGGCCTCGGCTCGGGCGCTCGGGGGCCCAGTGCCTTGGGGTTCCGCGTCCGCCGGGAAGCCGGCCGCCAGCCGCTCGATCCGTACGAGTCTCGGGAGTTCGGCTGCACGCAGGAGCGCCACTTCCAGGGCGAGGCCTGGAGCGTCCGCGCGCCGGACGATCGTCTCGCTGCTGAGGAGGAGATGCAGGAGCCTGAGCAGGTTCTCGTAGCCCGCGGTTGCCGCGGTTTTCTTGAGGTCCGCGGCCGCTTCGGCGGGCAGGTCGAGTAGATCCGGGTCGAGGCCCTGAGCGAGATGCAGCGCGCTCCGCAGATATCCAAGGAAGTAGGTGAACACCTGCCTGGGGTCACTGCCGCCGTCCTCGACTTCGCGGATCGTCGTCGACACCCGAGCACCGCCACCGGCCAGGACCGCTTCGAGCAGGCTTGAGAGCAGTGCCGTGTCGATGCCGCCGAGCAGACGTCCAACATCCTCGTCGACGAGCCTGCCGTTGCCGAACGTGGCGAGCTGATCGAGCAGGGCGACGGCGTCCCGTACGCTGCCCTCGGAGGCGCGGGCAATCAGACGGAGGGCGGGGTCGCTGGCTTCGAAGCCCTCGGCGTCGCAGATGCGTCGCAGGTGGGCGACCATCGGCTCGGGCGGCACGCGCCGGAAGTGGAACTCCTGGCAGCGCGAGAGGACGGTCGCCGGTACCTTCTCGATCTCGGTCGTCGCGAAGATGAAGGTCAGGTGTGGCGGCGGTTCCTCGACGATCTTGAGCAGCGCGTCGAAGGCGGAGGCGGACAGCCGGTGGATTTCGTCCAGAACGACGACCTTGTAGCGGTCGCGGGCGGGACCGTACCTCAGGCTCTCGGTCAGGTCCCGGACCTGCTCTACTTTCGAGTAGGTGGCGGCGTCGATCTCGATCACGTCGAGATCGCCCGCTTCCCGGATCTCCGTGCAGACCAGGCAGGTGTCGCACGGTTCGGACACCGGGCCTTTGGCGGAGCCGTCGGCGCCGAGGCAATTCAGGGCCTTGGCGAGGACTCGCGCGGCGGTCGTCTTGCCGACGCCGCGGATGCCGGAGAAGAGGTAGGCCTGCGCGATGCGGCCGTCCCTCAACGCGTTGCGCAGGGCGGTGACGATCGCCTCCTGGCCGACCAGGTCGGCGAACGTCTGAGGCCGCCACTTGCGGGCCAGCGCCTGGTAGGTCATGGCCTGAACGGGGCGCCTGATTGAGAAGTCACTGAAGGGTTCCGGCTGAACTGCGCCCTCGAAACGAACACCCTATCGCTGCTCCCTTCCGGGCCTGACGAGGTTCGGGGCCGTTCGATTCACAGGGCCCGAACCCTTCGGTCACTTCTCGATCCCGAGCCTGTTCTACGCCGCGGGAAGCGTAGGGAATGGTACCAGTGAATCATCCCGTCCGGACGACTGCTAGCGTGAGTTGCTTGGACGATCGAACCGCCATGGAACTGGCTCTCGATGAAGCCCGGCTGGCCGCGACCGCCGGCGAGGTACCAGTGGGGGCCGTGGTGGTGCGCGACGGCGTGGTCATCGGCCGCGGCCATAACCGAAGGGAGAGCTGGGGAGACCCGCTGGCGCACGCCGAGATGATCGCCCTGGCGGAAGCTTCGGCCGGGCAGGAGGACTGGCGGCTGAACGGTTGCTCGGTGTACGTGACGCTCGAGCCCTGCGCCATGTGCGCCGGTGCGATGGTCAACGCCCGGGTGGACCGGCTCGTGTTCGGAGCCCGCGATCCGAAGGGTGGCTTCTGCGGCTCGCTCGGGAACGTCGTTCGCGAACCGGGACTGAATCACCAAATCACGGTATGCTCCGGCGTCCTGGCGGAGGAGAGCTCAGCCTTGTTGCGCGCGTTCTTCCGGCGTCTACGGTCGAGCGGGCTTTCGATTGAGGAGAGGTGACCGAGTGGTCGAAGGTGCATGCCTGGAAAGCATGTGTAGGGGCAACTCTACCGTGGGTTCGAATCCCACCCTCTCCGCCATGACCAGGGCGGCAGGGGACGAGATGCGCCGGGCGGCCCGCAAACGGGGAGAGGTGCCAGAGTGGTCGAATGGGGCGGTCTCGAAAACCGTTGACCGTTTACGCGGTCCGTGGGTTCGAATCCCACCCTCTCCGCCACACGCCCTAAGGAAGGAAGGAACGTGAAGAGGACATACCAGCCGAACAATCGGCGTCGCAAGAAGAAGCACGGTTTCCGTCTGCGGATGAGGACCAGGCACGGTCGCGCGATCCTGTCGCGCCGCCGCCGCAAGGGCCGCAAACGGCTGACGGTCTGACGTTGAACCGATCGGGGAACCTCGCTCGCACCTCCGGCTTCGAGCAGGGGGCCGAGCGGATGCGGTCGAGTAGCGACTACCGGCGGGTCTACCGCCGGAGTCGGCGGCTGCACGGCGAGTTCGCTATCTTCCACGTGCGTCGCAACGAAGCAGGCCACGCTCGATTGGGACTCACCGCTGGTCGTCGGGTGGGAGGCGCCGTGACGCGCAACCGGCTTCGCCGGCGCGTGCAGGAGCACTACCGCCAGGTCGTAGGGCGGGAGCGGTTACCGGCTGTGGACATCGTCGTGCACCTGAAGGCGGCCGCGGCCACCGCCAACCGCCGGACGTTCTACCGCGAGCTGGATCGGCTCTTCGAGACGGTGACGAGGCGAGGCGGTTCCGGCGGCAGGTCCCGCAACCGCGGGAGGTCGCGGCGATGAACCCGCTGGCGAGGCTCGCCGTGGCGGTGCTCCGGGCGTACAAGAGTTGGCTTTCGCCGTTGCTCCCGAGGGCTTGCCGCTTCACTCCGACCTGTTCCGAGTACGGTCAGGTCGCGCTCAGAAGCCACGGGCTGATCGCGGGAACGTGGCTGACGCTTGGCAGGCTCCTGCGCTGCCAGCCCCTGGGCCGCGGCGGGATCGACCTGCCGCCCGCGGCGCGGAACGTGGAGCCCGGGGCCGCCAAGGGCTAACTGAGACCGATGGACAACCGCAGACTCCTCCTGGCGGCGCTGCTGTCGCTCGGCGTCCTCCTGCTCTGGTCGACGTTCGTCGCTCCGCCGCCACCGCCGGTGGAACGGACTCCGGTCGTGGTTGGGGAGGAAGCGCCGAGGACGCAGTCGGAGACGCCGGCGCGGGTTCCGGCCACGCAGGCCGAGACCGTCGCACCGGTGGCGGTCTTCGAACGGGTGGAAGCGTCCCTTGAGGAGAGGGTGATCATCGAGTCCGGCAACGCCCGACTCGAGTTCACGAACCGGGGCGCCCAGTTACTGTCCTTCGAGCTGGCGCGCCCGGACGGCGCCGAGCCCGTCGAACTGGTGCGCAGGCGCGAGCCCGGCCAGCCGTATCCCTTCGGCCTGTCGGGGCCGCAGCGGGACTCGCCCCTCAACGAAGCCCTGTTCGTCGTGGAACGCTCCCGGGAGAATGGTGACGAGCGGGTCGTCTTCCGCTACAGCGGGGACCGGGGCTCGGCCACGAAGACATTTCGCTTCCCGACGGTGAACCCCCAGGGCGGCGGCCTGACCTTCCTTTACGAGGTCCAGTCGCCGGGCGACGCCTGGGGCCTGGTGCTGGGTCCGGGCATCCGGAACCCGAGCGTGGACGAACTGGAGAGCCGCCTGTCGAGCCAGCAACGGCGAGCGGCCACGTGGTTCGCGGGCGGCGAGATGGACTCCCTCGAGCCGCGTCGGGCGGACGATCCGCAGCAACTCGGCGAAGGCGCCCGCTGGGTGGCGCTCGAAGACCGTTACTTCATCACCGCCGTCATTCCGTCAGGAGCCCGGGGTGCGGTTCAGGCGCTACCCGTGGCCAATCTGGATGAGAGCGACGGCAGCCTGCGCGGCTTCACCCTGTTCGAGGCCGGCGACGTCACGACGGAAGACCTGACTCGCGACCTGATGCTCGTGCTCGAAGGGTCGGGCGGCCAGCTCGCCGGACGGGCCTACTTCGGCGACAAGCAGTACGACGCGCTGGCGGCCATGCGCGTGCGACTCGAGAAGACGGTTCGCTACGGCTTCTTCGGCGTCATCTCCCGCCCTCTCCAGTTCGGTTTACGCTGGATTTACGACAACATCGTGGCGAACTACGGGTGGAGCATCGTCCTGATGACGGTGCTGATCCGGCTCGTTCTGTTCCCGCTGACCCACAAGAGCCAGGTCTCCATGCAGCGGATCCAGAAGCTGAATCCGCGCATGGAAGCGATCCGCGCCAAGTACCGGCCCAAGCTTAAGGACGGCAAGGGCCGGCCTCGCATGGACCAGCAGCGCAAGATGAACGAGGAGATTCAGGGACTGTTCCGGGAGGAAGGCGTGAACCCGGCCAGCGGCTGTCTGCCGATCCTGTTCCAGATGCCTGTCTTCTTCGGCTTCTTCCGTCTCCTGAGCGAGGCAGTCGAGCTCTGGGACGCGTCCTGGCTCGGCTGGATCGGGAACCTGGCCCTGCCGGATCCGATCTACGTGTTGCCCCTGGTCATGGGAGCTTCCCAGTTCCTCCAGCAGCGGATGTTGCCGCCGCCGGCGAACAGGACCCAGAAGCTGATCATCAACACGATGCCGATCTGGTTCACGATTTTCTCGTTCAGTTTCCCCAGCGGTCTGGTTCTCTACTGGCTGACGAACAACGTGCTGGGCATCGTGCAGACGGGCGTCTACAACAAGCTGAAGAAGAGGGGTTACCTGGGCGGCGAACCGGCCGCGCAGACGACCGAGACGAAGAAGAAGTGAGGACAGGACAGCAGCGATGAATGCGATGAACAGCATGTTCTTCTCGGGAGAGACGGAGTCCCGGGCCATCCTGGCGGCCGCGAACCACTTCGGCGTTGCGCCGGAGCAGATCGAGTTCGACCGGGTGGAGAAGCGGCACGGCTTCGTGAAGCACCGCCGCGTGGTGATTCGCGTCGACCCGGCCAGCGTTGGCCGCAGCGTTGACGACGGTGCTGTCGAAAGCGAAAGCCCGGCCGAAGTGGTGGCCGAGCCTGTCGTCGAGGCGACGGTTCCCGCTGCCGCGGAGCCGGCGCCGGAGGACGACGCGACGGTGGCCGTTGAAGCGGAGGCGCCCGAACAGAACTCCGAGGAGGTCCTCTCGATCGCGCATGCGGCGCTGAATCAGCTGCTGGAACTGGCCGATCTCGAGGTTTCGGCGGAGATCGTCCTGACCGATGAGAGGTTGGAGGTCGAGATCGAGGGCGTGGACGAGGAGTTGCTCGTGGAGGACGAGGGCCAGGTCCTGCTGGCGCTCCAGCACCTTCTGCCGCGGGTCATGTACGGCCAGGTCGGGCGGATCATCCCGTGCCGTCTGGACAGCGGTGGCTACCAGCGCAAGAAGGAAGAACGCCTGCGAGGCCTCGCCCGCCGCGTGGCCGAGGAGGTCGTCCGCCGCGGCGGCACGCGCACCCTCCGTCCCATGAACCCGGCCGACCGCCGCATCGTCCACCTGACCCTGGCCGACGACCCGGACGTCGAAACCGAAAGCCAGGGCAACGGCTACTTCAAACGCGTCAGCATCCGCCTGCAGTAGCGGTCCGTCGCGCCGCGGCGTGCACCCCTCCGGACCCTGCTCCTGACTGGAGGCAGTGCCAGGCGGGACGCAGGACCCCTGAGCATGGAGCTCCACAGGAGATAGCTGCACAGGTCTGTACGGCGGTCCACACTGGGTGCGCCGGCGTCCTCGCCGGCCTTTGGGCAGATCGGGCGAGGCGCCAGCCTCGCTCCTTTGTGGGAGAGAGTAGCCTCGCAGGACTGGTGCGGTGGGAACGGTCAACGGCGGGCGGACGATTCCCGCTGTTTCACGTGAAACACCCACGCCAACCGCCTCGCAGGTGTTTCACGTGAAACACCGCCACCTGTTTCAGCGGGAGTTCAGCGCCGAGTTGCCGTCGGAAGTGGTCGACCGGCTGGCTTGCCATGCCGAGCTCCTGGAGCGATGGAACCGGGTGGTGCGGCTGGTTGGCGAAGTGGAGCCTGGAGAGTGGATTCGTCGCCACTACGCGGAATCGATCGCGGCGAGGGCGTACTGGCGAGCGTCGACGGCAGCAGGTAGCGGCGAGCCCGGGCTTCTCGACATCGGCAGTGGCGCCGGGTTCCCTGGGCTGGTGCTCGCGGCCCGGCATCCCGAACGGCCGGTGACTCTGGTCGAGGCGCGCGAACGGAAAGCCGCGTTCCTGGCGGAGGCAGCACGAGAGCTCGGTCTGCCCAACGTTCGGGTCGTCAGGGAGCGGTTTGATGCCGATCTCGCCCTGCGGCTCGCGGGGGCGGTAGAGTGCGCGACGATTCGTGGCCTTCGGCTCCCGGAGCCCACGATGGCTCGCCTGGTGGAAGCGTTGCCGGATGAGGGCCGCCTCGTGGTGTGGGCGGGCCGGCGCCTTGCGACCGGTCTGCTGGATACCTGTACTGTGGAACAAGAGATGAATCTGCCAGACAGCCCCCACCGGCGGATTCTCTGTCTCCGGCCGCGTCACCGTGGCTGACGTCCTGGCGGTCGCCAATCAGAAGGGCGGTGTCGGCAAGACGACGTCGGCGATCAACCTGGCGGCGGCGTTCGGCGCAATGGAGCGCAAGGTCCTGCTGGTGGACAGCGATCCGCAGGGCAATGCGAGCCGCGGCGTCGGCTGGTCGGGGCGACCGCCGACCCTGTTCGACGTGCTGTCCGGCGAGGCGAGCGCTGGAGACGTGGTCGTCGCCAGCGGTTTTCCTTATCTCGACCTGCTGCCGGCCAACCGGGACCTCGTGGGGGCCGAGTTCGGCCTGCAGCAGGATCAGCAGTGGATCCGGCGGCTTCTGTCGTCGCTCGAGGAACTGGACGGCCGCTACGAGCGGATCTTCGTGGACTGCCCGCCCGCGCTGGGCCGGTTGACCCTGAACGCGCTATTCGCCGCCGACGCGATCATCGTGCCGCTGCAGTGCGAGTACTTCGCGCTTGAGGGGATCAGCGAGCTTCTGGCGACCGTGCAGCGGGTGCGGGAGCTGGGGCGGCCCGAATTAGAGATCGCCGGCGTCGTGCTGACCATGTACGACGATCGCACGAACCTCTCGCGGGACGTGGCGCAGGAGGTGCGCAAGCACTTCGGATCGATCGTCTGCGATACGATCGTCCCGCGCAACGTTCGCCTCGCGGAAGCCCCAAGTTACGGTATGCCGGTCCTCCAGTACGACATCAAGAGCAAGGGTTCACAGGCATACCTTGGTTTGGCGCACGAACTGGCGGGCCGCCGCCCCCGATGAGCGGCCGGCGCCCGGGATTGGGCCGTGGACTGGATGCCCTCTTCGCCGATAGCGGCGCTCTTCCGCCGGCTGCTCCGCGCGCGGTCCGGGAACTGCCCGTCGCTCAACTCGAGCCGAACAGTCGCCAGCCACGCGACCGGTTCGACGACACCGAGCTGGCGGATCTCGCCGCGTCGATCTCCAAGCGGGGAGTACTCCAGCCGTTGGTCGTGACGGGAGATCCCGACCGTGGCGGCGCCTATCGAATCGTCGCGGGAGAGCGCCGCTGGCGCGCGGCCCGGAAGGCCGGACTGGAGACGGTTCCAGTCGTTTTCCGCGAGGTGGGGAGCGACCGCGAACTCCTTGAACTCGCGCTGGTCGAGAACCTGCAGCGCGCCGACCTGAACGCGCTGGAAGAAGCCGAGGCGTTTAGAGCATTGAGCGAGGAGTTTGGACTCTCGCAGCAGGAGGTCGCCAACCGCGTTGGCCGCAGCCGCGCCGCAGTCGCGAACTCGCTGCGCCTGTTGCGCTTACCCGGTGCCGTGCAGGAGCGGATTCGTTCGGGAGCGCTGACTGCGGGCCAGGCCCGTCCGCTCCTGTCGCTCGGAGACGAGAAGAGCCAGGTCGAACTGGCGGCGCGGGCCGAACGGGAATCGCTCAGCGCCCGGGAGTTGGAGCGGATCGTCTCCTCCGGGCCGCGGAAGAAACGTGCCGCGACAGCCACGGCTGGCGGGAGTGACCCGGACACCGCGCACGCGGTCGAGCGATTGACGCGTAGACTGCAGACCCGAGTCGAAATCAGCCGTCGCGCGCGTGGCGGCGGCGTACTCAAGATCCACTTCCACTCCGAGCCGGAGCTGATTCGGCTGTACGAACGGCTGTCGGCGGAGTGACCAACGTCGGAGCGTGCTGAGCTATGTCCAAGACCCTGAGAACCGGCTCTCCCGGAGAACTGAATGGCTTCCTTGACACCGGCTGCGAGGTCCATGGGGAACTGAGATTCGAGGACACCTTCCGGGTGCATGGACGGTTCAAGGGCACCGTGGAATCGGAAGGCCAACTGATCATCGGCGAGGGCGGAGTCGTAGAAGGGGTCGTTGCTGTAGGCGAACTCCATGTATCGGGCCGCCTCGAGGGGCGGGTCGAGACCACCCGACGGACCGAGATCGGCGCCAGGGGCCGGGTCGAGGGGGAGATCAACGCTCCGATTCTCGTTATCGAGAGCGGCGCGTTCTTCCAGGGCCAGTGCACGATGCAGTCGAAACCCTCCCGGCCCCCGGCCTCAGGAGAGCCCGCGATCGTCGAGTCGGCCCAGGGTGAGAACGAGCCGGAAAGCGAGGAGCACGTCGCACACTAGCCGCGAACCCCGTCGCGGGCTTGCTCGCCTTGCGGCTTTAGCGCTGGCCGGTGCCACCCGGCGCTGTTTCATATGATGGAACGAAGGCGATCGGGCGGCGAGCAAGGGTGGCGAGTTCGAACGACTCGGTGATGACCCGACCGTCGATGTCCCTCGCCACCGGCAGGTTCAGCGCGTAGAGCAGCGTCGGCGCCACGTCCTGGATTCCCAGCCCGGTCAACAGGAAGTCCTCCCTGATGCCCTGGCCGCGAAGCAGGAGGACGCCGTCCGGGGTCTGGAAGCCGCCGCCCGGAATCGCGGGCGCTTCGCTCCAGCGGCCCAGAAGACGGCGGATCGGTCCGGACCGTTCGAATCCGTAGGCGCTCACGACGGCCAGCATGCGCGGGCGTGGAAGCGCTTCCCAGGCCTCGGCGACCAGGCCGTCGAGGAACGCGTAGTAGGCGGACAGCCATCGCGCCCGGTCCAGGCGAACCTGCGCCTGGTCGCCGTCGAACTGAACCGCCTCGTAGGAGTCGTAGTAGAGCCGGGAGACGTCCGCCAGGCCGTCCATCAACGCGAAGACGACGAGCCGCGAGTCCTCCTGGGCGCGCGACCCGAGCGTCGTCAGCAGTTGGCTCTGGGTTTCGAGATCGCGAAGCGCCGCCGTGTACAGGGCGGACGGCGGGCCGTCTCCCAGGCGGGCGAGGCGCTCGTCCACCATTGCCGACCCGAGAGCCGCTGCGCGCGCGCCCGAGACGTCGGTGAGGCCAACACCGAAGTCGAGAACGACCGAGTCGAGACCGAACCCTCCGGCGATCTGCCACAGTGCCGGCGCCGAGGCCTGAATCGCCGGTCCACCCTCGCTGGCGCCGCGGTCGCCCCAGATGCCGAAGGCGATGGCGCCCGGAGTGAGATGAAAACGCTCTCCCGGCAAAGACGGAGCTCCGCGGGTCTGCTCCGCGACGACGCCGTGGCGGAACGGGTACTTTCCGGTGACGACGGTCGTCCACAGTGGGAGCCGGACCGCCGGTTCGATCGACTCTGCCCGGCCATAGCTTCCCGCGCGCATGGATTCGGAGAAGAAAGGCAGCAGGCCCTGTTCCGAGAGGGGCAGGATGGCGTCGAGCGAGGCGCCGTCGAGGCCCACGATCAGCAGGTTCGGCGGCGGTACGGAGTCGATCGCGGCGGCACGCGGCGTGGTAGGCGGCGGCGGGTCGAAGGCTTCGCGCCGCTCGAAGACGGAGTAGACGGTCAACACCGCCAGGCCGGCGATGCCGAAGCGGGAGCGGGCACCGTACGGGCGCTTTCGCCTGTAGCTGTGCAGGAACGCCGTGTAGGCAGTGATCAGCGAAGCAAGGACGAGCCAGAGACCGGCCTTGATCAGGCGGTCGTGGATTCCGGGCGGCAGAAACTGCTCGTAGCGGGCGGCGTGGGTGAGGTCGAGCACCGCGGCTGCGCCGAACACAGTGGCCATCGACCATGGCAGGACCCGAAGGGCGCGCTCGGGCCGGCGCCAGGACACGGCGAGGAGCAACGCGCCGATAGCGAGAGCTCCCAGGACTCCGTAGTACGCACTGGTCCGGATGACGGGCCAGGGGTGGAACGGCAGGTGGGGGTTGAGAAAGAAGAGAAGTCCGGTGAGGTGGATCCCGGCAAGAAGGCCGGGTACCGCGCAGGCGGCGCCGGCGAGGAGGCGTTCCCGATGCACTGAAGCGACTCTAGCGGGCCGGGGACCGCCTGCACGTGCGCCGCGGTCTCCCCGGACGGTGCTACCCTCGCCGCGCCATGGCGGCAGTGGACTCGAGAGGAGAAGTGCTCGATGTCCAGGCGTTGCCTCTGCCGTACTTCCTGCTGCGGGCACGCGTGGCCGCCATGGTGCCCGCGGAACCCGGCCAGTTCGTCATGGTCGCGGGCGCCAACCGGCCCGAGCCGTATCTTCGGCGGGCGTTCTCGGTTTACGCCCAGGAGGCGACGTCCGACGGCTCGCTGGTCATCTCATTGCTCGGGAAGGTCATCGGTCGCGGCACGGAGGCCCTTGCCGCCTGTGTCCCCGGCGAACGGATCCCGGTTCTCGGCCCTCTGGGCACGGGATTTCATAGTGTGGCAGACAGCGCATCCGAGTCCGGCCGGGCTGCGCTGGTCGCGGGCGGGATCGGATCCGCCGGGCTGGGTCTGCTGGCCGAGGCCCTGGAACGGGCCGGCCGGTCCTTCGATTTCTTCTATGGGGGCCGCAGCGCGGAGGACCTGGTCGAGGCGGAGACCTTCCGGCGTCTCAGCGAGCGTGCGGGCGGCCGGTTGGTGAAGACGACCGAGGACGGCAGCGCCGGTGAGCGCGGTTTGATCACGGCGCCGCTGGAGGCGGGCCTGCGCGCCGGCGCGGGCTACACGACGGTCTTCACCTGCGGACCGCACGGCTTGATGGCGGCGGTGGCGCGGATCGCGGCCGCCGCCGGAATCGCCGGCGAAGCCGCGACCGAGACGCCGATGGGTTGCGGCTACGGCGCCTGCCTGGGCTGCGCCGTAGCGCTGAAGAACGGCGGTTACGCGCTCTGCTGCCGCCAGGGGCCCGTCTTCCGCCTGGAGGAGGTGGCGTGGTGAGCGCCGGAGCGTCCAGCCTCGCTTCGCCGGATCTGTCGACCCGGGTCGGCCCGCTTCGGCTGCAGAACCCGATCCTCACCGCGAGCGGCACCTTCGGTTACGGCCTGGAGTTCGCGGAGCGCGCCGACCTTCATCGCCTGGGCGGCCTGGTGACCAAAGGCCTGTCGCTCGAGCCGCTGGCCGGCAATCCGCCGATCCGGATCGCCGAGACCCGTGGCGGGATGTTGAACTCGATCGGGCTGCAGAACATTGGCGTGGACCGGTTCCTGATCGACGTGCTGCCGGGGTTGAGGGACCTTCCGCCCAAAGTGATCGTCAACCTGTTCGGATACGCCCAGGACGACTACGTGCGGCTCGCCGAGCGCGTTGACCCGTACGAGGGCATCGCCGCGGTCGAGTTGAACGTCTCCTGCCCGAACGTGAGCAAGGGCGGCATCGAGTTCGGACACGACCCGGAGATCCTCTCCCGTCTGGTGCGACGCGTGAGGTCGGCGACCGGCAAGCCGATCGTCGTCAAGCTGTCGCCCAACGTGACGTCGCCGCAGGCCCTCGCAAGGGCGGCGAAGGAAGGCGGCGCCGACATCCTGTCGGCGGTGAACACGTTCGTCGGAATGGCGATCGACACGGCGACCATGCGACCGATCCTGTCGACGATCCGCGGCGGTCTGTCGGGGCCGGCGATCAAGCCGCTGGCGCTGCGCATCGTCTTCGATGTCGCGCGCGAGGTGGACCTGCCGGTCATCGGGATTGGCGGCATCGAGACGGTCGACGACGTGCTGGAGTTCCTGCTGGCCGGCGCCTCGGCCGTACAGGTTGGCACGGCGCTGTTCCGCGACCCCCGTACCGCGGAGCGGCTGGTCGACGGACTGCGGGAGCGCTTGCGGGCCGAGGGTATCCCCTCGGTCGATTCCCTGATCGGGGCGGCGGCGAGGCCGGAATGACCGGAACGAAACTGCAGCGCGTCGCGGTCGCTCTCGACACCGACGATCGCGACACCTTCAGCCGCTGGTGCGGCCTGTTCGGGCCGCGCGTCGGCGTCCTGAAGGTGGGCCCGCGCGTCTTCCTGCGATGGGGCCGGGACGCCGTGCGGGAGGCCGCCGCCACTGGCGCCGACGTCTTCCTCGACATGAAGTTCCACGACATCCCGAGCACCGTGGCGGGTGCGGTGGGTGCGGCGAAGGAACTGGGCGTGACGTACCTGACGGTGCATGCGGGCGGCGGGCGTCGGATGCTCGAGGCAGCGGCGGAGGAGGCCGGAGACGACGTGCGGGTGCTGGGGATCACCGTGCTCACTCACCTGAGCGCCGACGATCTCCAGGATCTCGACCTGCCCGGCACGGCGGGCGACCGCGTCCTGTCCTGGGCCAGGTCGGCGAAAGCTGCGGGCTGCGCCGGCGTGGTCTGCTCGCCTCTCGAGTTGGCGACTCTTCGTGCCCGGCTGGGCCCGGAGCTGCTGCTGGTAAGCCCCGGTATCCGCTTCGATTCAAGGGCCGGCGACGACGATCAGCGTCGGGTCGCGTCGCCGTCGTCGGCGCTGGGGGCGGGGGCGGACCTGCTGGTGATCGGCCGGCCACTGACACGGGCGGCTGATCCGGAAGCCGCCCTGGCGGCGCTGGCTGAAGCCTGCGACCAGTGAGACCGGTAGCGGACGACCGGTCCGCGTTCAGCGCGGAACGTGCAAGGTACGCCGCCAGCGGAACCCCCAACGGCCCGCCTCCCGGTCCCGCGACCAGTAGACGAGTAGTGGTCGGCCTCGCACGAGGTCCGTTCCGACCGACCCGAAGAAGCGGGAGTCACGCGAGATGTCCCGATTGTCTCCGAGGCAGAACAGACTCCGATCGGGCACCCGCTCGGGACCGAATGAGTCCCGGCGCCAGACCGTTTCGTGGAGGAAGTCGGACCGGGGATAGACCAGCACGTCCGAGTGGACCACGTACGCCGACTCGTCGACGGGGCCTCCGCCCAGGCGGAGCCGCTTCGCCTCGATCTCGACTTCGTCACCGGCGGTCGCGACGCAGCGCTTCAGCAGCTCCTGGGACGCGTCCTCGATGCCCTGGAACGTGACGAGGTCGCCTCGCCGGACTTCGCGCTGAGGCACGAGAGGACCCCAGCGGCCGGCCCCGGCGCCGAAGATGAACTTGTTGATCAGCAGGTGGTCGCCGACCAGAAGCGCCGGCTCCATCGACTCGGACGGTATCCGGTAGGCCTGCACTAGGAACGCCCTGGTGAACAGGGCGAACACGGCCGCGACGAGCAGCGCCGCCGCGACGTCGGTCAGTATCGTGCGGCGCCACGAGACGTTCGGCGTCACGTGCCTCAGCGTCCTACTGGATGAGCTTGAACGTTCGCTCCCAGCGGGTCTTGGTCAGGAATCCGAGGGCCGTGTTCATGAGCTGCTTGAGGCGGTGGCCGAAGCCATGCCAGGTGCCGTCCGACGTTTCTCCGCCGTACGACCAGTAGACCATGACCGCGCGGCCCTTGATGAGCTTCAGCGGTACCGTTCCCCACGCTCGGGAGTCCAGGGACTCGTCTCGGTTGTCGCCCATACAGAAGAGGTGATCGTCAGGGACGATGATCGGCCCCCAATTGTCCCGACTCGTCCTGTACTCGCCGTACGAACCCATTGGCGGAAAGACCTTCTCATCCCGGTGGATCACGTAGGCGTCGTCATCGACCGGCTTGCCGTTCACGAAGAGCTGCTTGTTGACCATGTTCAGCTTGTCGCCGGCCAGGCCGATGCACCGTTTGACCAGGTCCAGCTTCGGCGTCTCTGGCGATCGGAAGATGACGATGTCGCCACGCTGGACCTCGCGGCCTGGGAGCAGCTTCTGTTCGAGCATCGTCGGACGGGGCCCGAAGATGTAGCGGTTCACGAACAGGTGGTCGCCGATGAGCAGCGTGTTCTCCATCGAGCCGCTCGGGATGTAGAAGGTCTTCAGCACGAAGTTGTTCGTGAACCCGAGAAAGACGGCGGCCACGATCAACGCCTCGACGTACTCGCGGATCACTGAGGTGTGGCGCGCCCTGGGGTGCTCCGGCGCTCGCTTCTGGTCGCGTACCATCGGCCGGCTAATCTACAACGAGCCGGCAGGGGCCCGCGCTTCCGTCTCCCCGGGTGGTGGCTACGGGTCAGACAACCTGGAGTCCGTCCAGTTCTCTTGACCCCGGAACCGACCCGCTGCTCCGCTCAACGAGCTCAGCGAGATCCGGGCCGCTCAGGGTGATGAGCGAGTCAAGTTGCATTGACGAATCGGTTCGGTCCGCGGCGCCTCCTGTGTCTCTAACCTCCTTTGTTTGGTTCACTTAGCGAAGTGGTCGATAGTTGGCCGGGAACTTGAAAGAGGCGAGAGGCACCTACGGATTCGGAGCCAGGAGGTGCCCAAGGGTCAACTGAAAACCAGTTTGGCAAGGGATCAGGGGGGCACTGCGGTGCCCCCCTAACACCTCCCAAGGCTCACTCCTGCACCGGGTCGTCGGAGAAAGAACACCCGCAACAACACCGGAACTCCCGGGGGACAAACGGAGATGCACATGACAAGACGAAACAGGACCGCACTTCTGGCAGTGGCGCTGCTGAGCCTGCTGGCGGCGCTGCCCGCCATAGCGGCGGACGGTGTGGTCAACATCAATACGGCCGACGCTGCCGCCCTTTCCCTGCTGCCGGGCGTCGGGCCCTCGACGGCCGGGCGGATCGTGGAGTTCCGCACCGACAACGGCAAGTTCGAGTCGCCTGCCGATCTGATGCTCGTGCGCGGCATCGGCGAGCGCTCGTTCGAGCGGATGCGGCCATACGTGACGATCGAGGGCGAGACGACGTTGACCGAGAAGGTGCGGATTCCCCGGGAAGAGACAGAACCGGCCGGCGGGTCGGGGTCGGATGGCCCCTCCGACGGCCCCTGAGCGGAGCGGGGTCCTCCGGGGCATGGAGGCGGGCGGGCGAACGTCCGTCTCCATGCCCCACGGCTTTACGCTGCTCGAACTCCTGATCGCTACCGCGTTGCTCGCCCTGCTTGCGACCCTGTCGGCGCCGCCCCTGCGCCAGCAGATCTCCCAGCACCGGGTGCGCCTGGCGGCATCCGAGGTCGCGGCAGCCTTCTGGACCGCTCGTGCCAGCGCGGTCCGGCACGGAGTCGCGATTGCGGTGCGGTTCGAGGTCGACGAAGCGGTGCCCAACGGAGTGCCTTCCGTCTTCTCGCTCTATGCGGACGGTGACGGCGACGGTGTGCGCACCGCGGACCTGAGGACCGGAACCGACCCGCGAGTTCGCCGACCGGCGCGCCTGCTCCATGTCGGCAGCGGTGTGCGTTTCGGCGTCCCGGACGATCTCGAGCCCCGCGGGTTCACCGGTTCGGACCGGCTGGACCGTCTGGACGACCCGGTGCGGTTCGGCCGCAGCAACCTGGCATCGTTCGGGCCGCTTGGCACGGCGAGCCCTGGCACCGTCTTCCTCACGGACGGCTATCACCTGTTCGCGGTTCGGGTCCACAACCGCACCGGCAAGATCCAGATCCTCCGCTACGTGCGGGACCGGGAGGAGTGGAAGGCCGTCTGAAGCGGCGCGCTAGGCTTCGGGAATGGCAGACGGTTTCTCGCCGATCCGGTGGAGTGACGGTGAGCTTCTGCTGCTGGACCAGACCCTGCTTCCGGAGCAGCAGGTATGGCTTCACTGCCGCCGGCCCGAAGACGTAGCCGGTGCGGTTCGCCGTCTCTCGGTGCGGGGTGCGCCTGCGATCGGAGTTGCGGCGGCCTACGGCCTGGTGCTGGGCGCCGGGGACTTCGATGCCGCCTACGAACTTCTGCTCGCGACCCGACCGACGGCGGTGAACCTGTGCTGGGCTCTGGACCAGGGCCGCGTAGTGCGTGACCGCTGCGTCGAAGCCGGCGCGCACACGGAGTTGCGCCAGCGACTGCTGAACTGGGCTGGTGATCTGCACCGGGAGGACGTCGAGGCCAACCGCCGGATCGGCGCTTTCGGCCGGGAGCTGTTCGAGGAGGGCGACCGCGTCCTGACCCACTGCAACGCCGGCGCGCTGGCGACGGCCGGCTACGGCACGGCAATCGGCGTGGTCGAGGCGGCGTGGTCGGCGGGGAGGCTCGCCAGCGTGTGGGTCGACGAGACCCGGCCCCTGCTCCAGGGCTCGCGGCTGACAACCTGGGAACTCAGCCGGTTGGAGATACCGCACCGGCTGATCACGGACAACAGCGCCGGCGCCATCATCGCTCGCGGCTGGGTTCAGAAGATCGTCGTCGGCGCTGACCGGATCGCCGCCAACGGCGACGTGGCGAACAAGGTCGGCACCTACCCGGTCGCCGTGCTGGCGGCGCGGCACGGCGTTCCCTTCTACGTCGCGGCGCCGCTGTCGACGATCGATCGCCACACGGCCTCGGGCGCCGACATTCCGATCGAGGAGCGCGACGCCGGGGAGGTGGTCCACGCCTTCGGCAAGCGGATCGCGCCCCGGGAGACCGAGGCCCTCAACCTGGCGTTCGACGTCACGCCGGCGGAGTTGGTGGCAGCGTTGATCACCGACGCCGGCGTGCTCCGGCCGCCCTATCGAGAGTCGATCGCCTCGGCGTTCAGAGATCGAGACGTTGCCGGCCGTTGAGTGGGTATCCGCGCCTGCGCTACCAGAGTTGTGAGACCTCGTCGTCGTACCCGGTCATCTCCCACCGGATGAGCGACCAGGGCATCTGGCCCGCGGCGTAGACCTCGTCCAGGAACTGCCGCAAGTCGAAGTCGTCGCCGAGTTGATTGGCGCGGTCTCGCATCAGTTTCATGAACTGGACCTTTCCCAGGACCATGAGCATGTGGTGCCCCACGCCGCGCAGCGTCGTATCCAGTTCGAACCACAGATGGTGACTACCCTCCAGCAACTCGCCATGCGGCGCATTGTCGATACAGAAGCGCATCGCTTCTTCCAGATTCCAGTCACCGCTGTGCATGTAGATGTCGGAGAGTGCGCGCACGGTGCGGAAAGCCGCCTGTTCATAGGTGATCTCCCTGCCGTGAGGATTGCGTCCGTCCAGGTAGCCCGCATGCATCAGTAGTTCCTCGAGGGCAAACGCGAGGCCCTCGTCGCGAGCCGTCGAGATCTTGTACGCCCGCTCCCCGCCACGGATCGGGTGACTTTCGCGCTGCGCTCTGAGCATGTCGAAATGATGGCCGACCAGCTCATGGGTGTTCTCCATCACCGCTTCCCGGTGAGAGAAATTGAAGAAATAGTCGTGCGTCTCGGGCCAGGGATCCTCCAGGGAGTACCCCTTCCCGAAGAGCCGCGAGTCGAAGTAGTCATCCGGCACAAGGAAGTCGTGCATGGTCAGGATCTCCTCGTTGCGCAGGAAGCTCATGATGTGATCGACGGCTTCCTCGATGCCTTCCCTGTACTCGAGCTGTGAGCCGACCGGTGTGATTGGTGGAACGTCGCGATTCCGGTGTTCCTCCAGTCGCTGAAAGCTGATCACGCGATTGTCTTCGAGTTCGACGATCGTTCGGATGTCGTCCCAGGTATAGGGAAACAGATAGACGTTCCTGAGCAGCCAGTTGTAGTTTTCCTTGCCTATCCCCGTAGTGCCGGTCATCCGATGTTCGTTGGACCGTATCCAGTCCTCATAGTCGTCGATGGCGACCAGGGCCGACTCGATGTCGGGTACGAGCTCCGGATGATGACTCCTCAGGCCCTGTGCGAGCGATTCATAGGCCGATCTGGTGTCTCCAATGGAGAGAATGGCCAGAGTGGCGAGGTCGACGGCGATCAGTGAAAAGTCATGAAGATTCTCCTTCCCCTGCTGTACGAGATCGGGCACCGATCTGAGCCTTGACTGCAGATCCGCGACCTCGTCTCCCCGCAGAGGCGGCTCAGCTACCCAGGCGAACGTGGCGATCACGTCGTTGTAGAAGCCGGGATCCGTGGACCATGGGCTGAGAACCCGGTGCTGGAACTCATAGCCATTCATCTCCGCCCGGACGAGGTGGTAGTCGACCTGTTCCGGGATCGTCCAGCCCGTGGGATCGATCGACTCCAGCCGCTCCTGAAACGTCCTCAACTCACCGTACTTCTCCGCCATTGCAGCGGCGGAGAAGTCTGGCGCAGCGTCCAGGTTCGACAGGATCCAGCCGCTCTGCGAATAGGACTGGATGTTGCCGGAGCCGGCTTGCTCGAACGAACGGAAGTCTCCGAAGAGGGATACCAGCTCGGCGTAGTCGGTGCTTGCGACAGCCTGAGTCGTCCCGGTTTCCGGCGGGTCGCCTCCGGGATCACTCGACAGCAACAGGTAAAGGAGGAAGCCGGCGAGTACGGCCGCCAACACCAGCAGAAGATTACGGGTAGCTATCATGTGTCCCCCCGGAGTGCTGCTTGTCGTTGTATTGCCATCATATGGGTAGCGCCGCCGAGCTGCGTGCGCCGCGGCAAGCCGACCGAGGCGTTGCCGGCCGTTGAGCGGGTATCCGGACCTCAGCGCCGCCTTTGAGCAGTTCGCGCGGGTCGAAGCGCCGGACCTCGACTCGCCAACGTACGCGGCACTCGCCGCGGGCGTGGCGGGAGACGGCGAACTGCTGGCACTCGCGGCACGACGGCAACAAGGTCAGCCGGCGCCGAACATGCTCTTCGGGGCGGTGCAGTACCTGCTCCTGCGGGGAGTCGAACATCCGCTGGCTGGGCACTACCCGATTCTCTCGGGCCCGGAACCGCCGCCGGGCGAAGCCTTCCCGCCCTTCCGGGCGTTCTGCCTCGAACACCGCGAGGCGGTCGCGGACCTGATCGCCTCTCGTCGCACCCAGACCCAGGTCGTGCGGCGCTGCACCTGTCTGCTGCCGGCGTTCGGCCTGGTCCACCGCGAGGCCGGAGCGCCGCTCGCCCTGATCGATGTCGGCGCCAGCGCCGGCCTGAACCTGAACTTCGATCGCTACGCCTACCGGTATCTGCGAGACGGAAGCGAGGTCCTGCGCTGGGGAAGAGAGGCGGCGCGGGTTGAACTCGAAGCCGATCTGCGGGGCCCCGGCACGCTGCCGGCGCCTCCACTGGAGATCCCGGTAGCGAGCCGCGACGGAATCGACCTGAGCCCCATCGACCTCGCCGACCCGGATGAGTTGCTCTGGCTGCGAGCGCTGATCTGGCCGGAGCACGTGGAGCGCCACGCCCAGCTCGTCGACGCGGCGGCCGAATTGAAGCAGAGCCCGATCGGCCTCCATCGGGGCGACGCGTCCAGGGACCTGTCGCACCTGCTCGAGCGTGTCCCGGCCGAGGTGGCGCTGGTCGTCTACTCCACGATCGCGATGTACCAGGTTCCCCGCGAGGGCAGGCGGCGCCTCACGGAAGCGCTGGAGGCCCGGAGCCGGGAACGGCCCGTTTGGCGGGTGGCCCTCGAAGGCGTCCATCCGCCGAGCCTGACTCTGACCAGATACCGCGGCGGTTCAGGCGAAACGGAGCTGCTCGCCCGGGCCTCGCCCCACGGCTGGTGGATCGAGTGGCGGAACCCTTAGACCCGGGCCCTCGGGTCAGAACGAGAAAGTGACCGTCATCGACACGGACCGCGACGCCCCCAGCCAGGCCGCGTTCTCGGTGATCGCGGAGAGGTAGGCCTCGTCAAACAGGTTGTTGGCGACCAGCTCGAACGTCGTCGAGCGGAGCAGGTCGCTCAGCACCTCGCCCGAAAAGACGACGTAGGCGTCCATCAACCAGTAGTCGTCCGTGGTCCAGTCGGCGACCAGGCTGACCCGCCGCGCCGACGTGTACTTCGCGCTGATGCCCGCGCTCAGGGGACCGGACCGGTCGAGCGAGACGACCCACAGGCGGTCCGGCACGCCGGTGACGTCCGTCCCCGGCATGATGTTCTGGTTCGCGTCCACCAGGGCGTCGCCGCTGCCGACGTACTCGGAGTTGTTGAGCGTGTAGGCCGTGTAGAGGGAGAGCTGGTGCGGCATCTGCACCGTCGCCGAGAGTTCGACGCCGTTTGTCTCGATGCCGCCCGCGTTGAAGTAGGCGCCGCCGCCCGGAATGAGGTAGTTGGGGCCGGCCGGCGTCTGCGGTCCGAGGTAGAAGATCCGGTTGTCGAAGTCGATGACGTAGCCGGTGGCGCTCAGCGCCAGCCGTTCGGCCGAGTACTGCAGGCCTACGTCGATGTTCGAGGCGGTTTCGGGCTCGAGCGCGGCCAGGCTGCGCCCCGGCACCTCCAGCAGCGTGCTGCCGATCGCCCTGAAGTTCTCCGCGTAGCCGGCGAAGAGGTCCAGGCCTTCGACCGGCGTCTCGTAGGTGACGCCGCCCGAGAGGAGCAGACTCGAGTCGGAGTCGACCGTCAGGTTCGGGTCGACAAGGAACTGGTCCTCGCGCGACACGTCGACCAGGTACTTCTTGAGACCGCCGGCCAGAGTGAAGCGCCCGGCGTAGAGCGTCTCCTCCGCGTACAGCATCATCACGCTCTGCGGGAACTCCCACTGGTACTGGTGCCAGTAGGGCGTCGCGTGCCACTGGAAGTTGATCACCGGATCGAGGATCTGGTGCCAGTCCCGTCCGAGGTCGCGCTTCGAGTCCTCGTACCAGATGCCGGCGCGCAGCTTGCTGCCGGTGTTGCCGATCGTCGTGAGCCACTCCTGGTCGAGCGTGACCCCGACGCGGTCCTTGCCGTAGTGGCTGTGCCGGTACGACTGCACCGCCGTCGCGCCCGGATGGCACGCCGGATCGACTTCCGGGCCGCCCGGGCCGTAGTAGTTGAAGAGGAACGACGAGGTACAACCCGGCACAGGCGCCACGGCGGCGCCGTCGGGGCCGACGAAACGGATCAGCCCGAGCTGCGAGCCGCCCCGTACCGTGGAGCCGCCGAACAGCTCCGATTCGGCGCCGCCCCCGTCGTCGGTGATGTCGACGATGTAGGGCGGCAGCCAGTCCCCCCGGCCCCGGTTGCGATGAAAGTAGCCGGCCAGGCTTAGCGAGAGCTCCTCGCCGAACGACCAGTCCGCTTTCAGGTAGCCGAACGTGTTGCTGCGCCGGGTCTGCCAGCCGCGCCGGTAGAACTGGTTCAGGTACGGCACCCCGGGCCAGTCGCCGATCAGGCGGTCCCAGCGCGGATTGGCCCGGAAGTCGCTGTCGCTGTAGAGGCGCTGATAGACGTCCTCGTGGATGTTGTCGTACGAGATGTAGCTCGTCAGATCGACCCGGCCTTGGGACGAGACGAGCTTCATCGCGACGTGCTCGCGCTCGTTGAGCGCCGAACCCTCCATCCAGTCGGTCGCTCCCTGGCGGGTCGCGGCGATCCACGCGCGGGTGTTGCCTCCGAAGATCGGCCCGGTGTCGACGCGCATGAAGAAGCGCTGGCCCTGGTACTCGCCCAGTGTCATCGATGCCGTGTAGGTCCGTTCGTCCGCGGGGTCGTCGGTCAGGTAGTTGAACGTGCCGCCGAGCGCCTCGACGGACCGCGAAGCGATGTCGGCCGTCCCCTGCGACACCTCGACTCCGCCGAGGTTCATCGGATCGACGAAGCGGTTCGCCTTGGCGCCGCTCCAGTAGTCCGAGGTGCCGTTCGGGAACCCGTCGATCGTGGTTCCGATCTGCACGTCGTTGATCGTTACCTGGAAGCCCCGCATGGCGACGTTGGCCGACCAGTCGTCGAAGCCGTAGGAGTCGCCCTCCTGGACCGAGACTCCCGGCAGGTTGTCGACCACCGACGTCACGTTGGTGATCTTCGACTGCTGGAGCAGCATCGGCTGGGAGACGATGTTCCGCGCGAACGTCCGGGGTTCCTCGGCCACGACGGTCACGGTCTCGAGCAGTCTGACGACGTGGAGGACGAGCCGGACGTTCTCGGTGGCGCCAGCGCCGAGCGAAACCGGACTCTCGGCTGTTTCGAAGCCCAGCAGAGTCGCCGTGACGACATAGTCACCGGCCGAGAGACCGGTGCTCGCGTAGGCGCCGTCGCTCTGGGTGATCCGCTCCTGGCGCACCCCCGGGCCGGTCACGGTCACGGTGACACCGGGTAGCGGAGTGCCGTCCGCGTCGACGACGACGCCTTCGACGGTTCCTGTTGTCTGAGCTGTCGCGGCCGCCGCGGCGGAAGCCAGCAGCACGGCAGCGAGGCCCAGTCGTCGTGGTCCAGGGTGTGAGGCGTCCATCGGGTCAGTACCTCCCAAGTGGTAGGTGTTCCGGGCATTATGGCCCGACCGATGGAGCGGGGATGGTGGAGGCGGTGGGAATCGAACCCACGTCCGCGAGACTCGGCGCGAGGGATCTACGTGCGTAGCCTTCACTCGATCAGTCGCTGCCGGCTTGGGTAGAAGGCCACCACGGCCGACGGTCTAGCTCCGAAGTGATCCGGCCTGAGTTCGGAGCAGCGCTCAGACGTTTGATCCACTTTGAGTGTCGCTCCTGACGGCGCCGCGAATCAAGGCTCCGGCAGGACCGTGACGGCTCTTAAGCCGCCAGTGCCAATTCGTCGTTGGCGAGTGTAAAAGCCCGGTTTACGAGTCGGACTCGGCACGCAACCCCCGAACCGCATGATCT
The DNA here is from genome assembly GCA_009837085.1 of Holophagales bacterium. Classification (GTDB taxonomy): domain Bacteria; phylum Acidobacteriota; class Thermoanaerobaculia; order Multivoradales; family Multivoraceae; genus Multivorans. Next base: position 38,008 of record VXUF01000074.1, on the reverse strand, counting down.
CCCGTCGAAGCCATGCGCCCCCAGGGACCCGCGATTCTACCGTATTGCTGCAGTCGAGCGGTCAACCGTCCACGGGAACGGGCGCGGGGGACCCGTGCGGCAGCCACGCAGGGCCTTTTGACCGAGGGTGGTTGACCTCGATCAACCCGTTGCCGAAGGGCTGCCGGCGGTAGCGCTCACGCACCCTTGCCGGGGGCGCGAACTCGCCTGCCTTCTCCCATGCCCGTTCGGCCCTGGTGTACCGCTGCTGCTGCCAGTAGAGATTGCCGAGCCAACTCCAGACCACCTTCCGGTCTGAGCCGGCGGCAAGCCCCAGGGCGGTCTTGAACTCCTTCTTGGCGGCCCGGTACCGGCCCTGGCGGGTGAGGACCTCACCCAGGGCGCAGTGTGCTCGCCACCCCGGGTCGGCGGAGATGCGGATCGCCTGCTCGGAGGCGGCGATCGCTTCCGTGGTCTGGCCGCTGCTCTCCTCGTAGTCGCCGGCCTCAAGGGCGGCAAGGCTTTCCTCGCAGTCGGCCACGGTCGCCGTAGCGGCAAGAGCCGCGCAGATCGAAAGCACGAGGTGGCGGCCGACCTTCACTCTCACCAGCGTAGCAAAGCGCCGCCAACGGCCGGCCTCGTTCAGGCGGCCTTGGGGCTGCCCTCAGAACTCGCCCGGCCGGTACGTCCGCACCGTGTTTGCCTCCACGTCCTCCCAGTAGATCCAGGCCGGCTTGAAGCGTCGTTCAGAGAGCAGCTTCGCTTGGTCGAAGAAGTGGGGCGACTCGGAGCGGTGGTTCTGGCCGTAGTGGAGGTAACTCGCTCCGCGGGTCTTCTCGCCGAACTCGTAGACGGCCATGTAGGAGGCGCCGGTCGCGGCGTAGCGGAGCTTGCGCTCTTCCCCGTTCTCGAGGGTGGTGGGCGGCGAGTGGTAGAGCGTGAAGGCGACGCCGAGGGGCCCGCGGACGCCGGCGAGCGGCAGGCTGGGTTCGTCGTCGGAGAAGGGGACGCCTCCGGCGGAGGGTTGGTTCGCGTGGCGCTGGATGCGGTGGATGTCGCCGTAGGGCACGCGCCAGTCGCCGTAGAGCTCGGTGAGCTTCTCGGCTGCCCGCTCGAGGGCGACGAACCGCGCCGGCATGTCGTTCACGTACTCCGGTTTCAGGGTCTCGACCGGGTAGCCGCGGCCGTAGAGCTCCTCGTACCAGCCGACCGCCAGGGTGGCCTGCGTGGAGGTCAGGGAGCTCCTGTAGTCCCAGTCCAGCAGGTGCTCCAGGTAGGGGCGGACGCGGGCGGCGAGGTCCGGATCGGTGCGCTCGAGCTGCTCGAGGCGGCGGGCGTAGACGGGGATCTCCGTCATCGGCCAGTAGAGCGTCGTGTCGTAGGCGAGGTCCTGGAAGTCCTCGAAGGTGAGATCGCGGGCGTTGCGGAGCAGGTAGCGGGCCACCTTCGCGCGGCGCTTGTCGTCGTGCTTGTCCTCGACCATGTAGGGCGGGAAGTCGAGCAGCGAGGGGTTGCCGTCGTCGGTCGTCGTGAAGGGCGTCGAGTTGCAGTTCTGGACGAAGCCGGACGGCGGGTTGAGGACCTGCGGCAGTTCCTCGAGGGGGTGGAACGGCCCCCACTCGTTGTTCGGGTCGGCGCCGTCGACGGGCTTCGTCCAGTCGACGGACGGGTCGCGGCGGGCGAACGTGCCGTTGTACAGGTAGAAGATGTTCCCGTCGGCGTCGGCGTAGGTCGTGTTGAACGTCTGCAGCAGTTGCATCGAGACGGCGGCGTACCACTCCTCGAAGGTCCGCGCCTTGGCCTGCGCCAGTGCCTGGACCATGCGGCTGCCCTCGTAGAGCCGCGGCACGCGGACGGCGAGGTAGTGCCGGTCGTCCTCCCTGGCGATGATCGGGCCGTGGTGCGAGCGCCGGAGCGCGACCTCGCGCGGCTCGAGAGTGCCGTCGTCGCCCAGGACGTGGATCGTGGCGCGCCACTCCTCGGCCTGGCGGTAGCCATCGCCGTAGCGGTACTTGAGCGGGTCGCTCGGGTGGTCGAAGGTCAAACGGTAGGTGTCCGAGATGTCGGCGGCGTTGACCGTGTACGCCCAGCCGAGCCGCTCGTTGAAGCCGGCGGTCGGCAGCGGGCCACCCGGGTACATCGCGCCCGAGAAGTTGAGCCCCTCGTCGCTCACCACGTGCATCTCCGTGAACATGCCCGAGCCGTACCAGGGCTGGTGGGGATTGATGAACAGCATCGCGTTGCCGTCGCGCGTCTTCGACGGGGCGACGGCCCACTGGTTCGAGCCCAGGGACGCGGCCAGCTCCTCGGCCAGCCGTGGCAGCCGGCCGCGCGGCGCGTGGGCCGCGCCGAGCAGGCGGCCGAGGATCATGTAGCGCTCGAAGGCGAGAACGTGGAAGGGCTCCATGCGCGTCAGCAGGCGCGGCTTCTCCTCGGGGTGCCGCTCCAGGTAGTAGTTGTAGCCGGCCGCGAAGGCCTCGCCGATGCGCCGGATGTTCTCGGGCAGGTTGGGGAAGTCGCGGCGGGAGGTGCCTACCAGGTCGAAGAGGGCGACCTCGAGGTCGCTGCGGAACCCGGACTCGCCGACGACCTCCGCGTACCGGCCGAGCGCCTTGATGTAGGTGTCCTCGAGCTGGAAGAAGTGGTCTTCGCACTGCGCCCACGCCGAACCGAAGGCGACCGCGGCGTCGGTGGATGCCTTGATGTGCGGTACGCCCCACTCGTCGCGGTGGATGACGACGTCGGCGGCCCAGCCGGGTGCGCCATGGGTGCTGCTAGCGCCTGCCTGCGGGTCTTGCCCGGTCTCCGTGTCGACCGCACAGCCGATCGTCGCGAGCGCGAGGGCCGTTGCGGTGAACCGCCTTGTCCAAGGGTGCTTCAAGCGCATGGAGCCGGCGAGTATCGCACGGCGTGCCCCGTGTTTACCGGGTTGCGCGAAGCCGCTGGATGTTCCCGGGCCAGTCGAGCAACCGCCGGTCGGCCGTCACCAGCCGGTGGCCGCCCAGGGCCGTCGCGACGATGATCCGGTCGGCCGGGTCGCCGTGCAGGTCGGTGAGGAAACCCGCCCGTAGCGCTATCTCGCCGTCCACGGGGATCTCGTTGAGGCTGTGATCCAGCAGGTAGCGTCGCAGCGCCTCTGCCGCCCAGGGTATCTGGAGGCGGCGCTTCGCGACGAGCATCGCGATCTCCCAGAACGAGATAGCGGACGCAGCGGCGTTGCCCGCCGCCACTGCCTCGTCAGCAGCGCGGCGCGCCCCGGCTCCGAAACGCTCGTTGCCGAACACCATCCAGAGAAGAACGTGGGTGTCGAGGAGCAGCAACGGAGTCTCCCGCTCAGTCGGGATCCTCGCCCCGAATCAGCGCGAGTTCCCGCTCCCCGTCCCACCCGCCCCACTCGTCTTCAAGTGGAGACATGATGTCGCCGGTGATCTCGATCTGACCCCGGAGACAACCGAAGAGGCTCTTCGGCTTCTCCCGGTACGGCACGAGCCGCGACACCGGCTTGCCGTTCTTGGTGATGACCACTTCCGTTCCGCTTTGGGCGACTTCGTCCATCAGCTTCAGACACGTGGCCTTGAACTCGGAGGCCTTGATCGTCCGTTCCATGGTGCCGGCGACGGTATCACGTCTCCGGGCCATGGTCATGACCATGGCCATCAGGGTTGCGGGGTGAAGGAGCCCGGGTCAGAAGACCCGGGTCACTAGGTGGTTTCTTTCTGGCGCGGAGCGAACGGGCCTGCAGGAGTTTCGCCGGGCCGCGGCCCGAGGCTGGCCAGGAAGTCCGCGGCGCTCCTGTGCCTCAGCCTGGAACCGACGACCAGCCAGGCGAGCAGGATCATGATGAAGCCGCTGCCGGCGAGGTTCGGGGACGTTCCGGGCAGCAAGGGCCAGGCCAGCATGGCCAGAACACCCAGCGCGCCCAGGGCAAGGATGAGGACCGCGCCGGCGTTCGTCTGATACTCCGCGCGCTCCACGTGGTAAGTCACGCGGACTCCTTCGCCACTGGGCTGGACGGAGACCTCGCCGTGCAGGACGCCATGGCGGATGCCGGCCGCCACCGGCAGCGTCAACTGGCCGCCGCCGCCGTGTCGGTGCCAGGTTCCGTTCCAGGCATCGGCGCCGTCCGAGAGCGCCTCGAGCGCCTCGTCGGGCGTCAGCTCGAGCTCGACTTCAACCTGTCGATCCACGGTGGGGCGGCCCGCGTGGCGCCCTAGGCGGCCAGCTCGTCGAGCTGCTGGTCGAAAAAGGCTTCGACCGCGACCAGGAACTTTTCCACCGTGTCGAGTTGCTGGATCTGCTGGCGCAGACGTTTGCCGTTAGGTAGTCCGTAGGTGTACCAGCCGGTGAATTTCCGCAGCTTGTGCAAGGCGAAGCGGTTGGCTTCCCGTTCTGCCACCATGTGGAAATGGCCCAGGATCAGGTCGCGCCGGTCGATCAGGGTGGGCGCAGGCGCCTCCGTGCCGAGCAGGTGACTCCGGATCTGATGGAAGATCCACGGGTTGCGGGTCGCGCCGCGGCCTACCATGACGCCGTCGCAGCCGGTCTGCCGCAGCAGTCGCTCGGCGTCCTCGGGGGTGGTGATGTCACCGTTGCCGATGACCGGAATGGCGAGAGCCTCCCTGAGCCGGGCCAGGTGGGTCCAGTCCGCCTCCCCGCGGAACATCTGCTTCGCGGTCCGCGCGTGCATCGTGACGGCGTCGACGCCGAGGTCTTCGCAGAGGCGCCCCAGGTCGAGGTAGTTGGTCTCGGTGTGGTTGAGACCGAGCCGGAACTTGACGGTAAGGGGAATCCGGATGCGGCTCCGCACTTCCCGGATGATGCGGCCGGCGAGGTCGAGGTCGCCCATCAGGGCCGCGCCGGCGCAGCCCTTCAGCACCTTGTTGGCCGGACAGCCCATGTTGATGTCGCAGACGTCGGGGCCGAGCTCTTCGACGACCTCGGCCGCTTCGGCCATCGTCTCCGCGTCCGAGCCGTAGATCTGGATCGCCAGCGGCCGCTCCTCCTCGGCGAAGTACATGAGGTCCCGCGTGCGCTGGTTGCCGTCGACGATCGCCCGCGAGGAGATGAACTCCATCGACACCAGGCCGACGCCGCCGATGCGGCGGACGATCAACCGGAAGTCCCGGTCCGTCACGCCGGCCATCGGCGCCAGGAACAGGGGCGGATCGATCGTCACGGCGCGGTCGCCCCGGCCGATGACCATCGGCTCGAGCGGCGGCATCGCTGGCGAGGACGCAGTCACGGTGCCGATTCTACGCCTCCACCGTGAAGGCGGAGACGCTGCCCCGACGCCTGTAGGATCTGCCGCCGTGTCGAATCGCCCATCCAGCGCCGCCTCGAGCGGCCCCGACCTCTGCGCGTGCGGGCTGCTCGGCGATCTGCCGCGACGCTTCCTCGACGGCCGGGACCTCGACCTGCTCGAGCCGCTGCGGTTCGTGCTGCCCGGCGACGAGGATCAGGTAAGGGCGCCGGAGGACCCGGCGGCCAATCGAAAGGCGGTCGCCGCGGCCCTTGCCGAGGCCAACACCCGCTACGGCCACCCGGGCGCCGCCGGCCTCGCCGAAGCCCTTGCCGACCCGGCGACCCTGGTCGTCATCACGGGTCAACAATGCGGCCTGGCGGCGGGGCCGCTGTTCACGCTGACCAAGGCGGCGGCCTGCGTCCGGTGGGCCGAGGCGCTGACTCGGCGCGGCCGGCGCGCCGTGCCGCTGTTCTGGATGGCGTCCGAGGACCACGACTACGCCGAGGTGGCCCGCGCCTTCTTTCCGCCCGCGGGCCCGGAGCCGCTCACCCTGGGCGAGGACCCGGAGCCTCTCGTTCCGGTGGGCGGCCGCCACCTCGGACCCGAAGCCGCGGCGCTGCTGGCCAGGGTCCGCGACGCGGCGCCGAACGAGGACTACCGTCGCTGGCTGGACGACTGCCGGAACGACCTGGATCCGGATCGCTGCTTCACGGAGTCCTTCGCGCGGCTCATGGTGCGGTTCCTCGGCGATCGCTGCCCGCTGCTCGTCGACTCGCAGCTTCCGGCTCTGAAAGAGGCGTCGGTTCCGGTGCTGCGGCGGCTGATCGAACGCCGCCGCGAGGTCGACGGGGCTCTCGCGTCGGCGGCGGCTGAACTGGAGCAGCGCGGAGTCCGGCTGCAGGTCCGGTCGCGCCAGGGCGAAGCGCCCCTGTTTCTGATCGACGATGCCGGCGAACGGCGGCGGGTGGTGTGGACGGGAAACGGCGGTTACCGGTTGCGCGGCGGCGGCGCCGGCGAGGTCGGCGCGCTGCTCGAAGGCCTCGACCGGCAGCCGCAGTCCCTCAGCCCGGGCGTACTGGCTCGCCCCGTGGTCCAGGACGCGGTGTTCGGCACGGCGCTTCAGATCCTCGGCCCGGGTGAACTCGCCTATATGACCCAGGCGCGCTCTCTCTACGGCGAAGTCGACGTGCCGGCCCCGGCGATCGTGCTGCGTCCCCAGGTCGTCCTGCTTGGCGCTCGCGAGCGCCGCTGGCTGGACGGACTGGAGGCGGAGGGAATCGACCTGGCGGCCGTGCTCTCCCGGCCCGATGAGCTCGACGAGCTCCTCGCCTCCCGCCTCGACCTCGACTTCCTCGGCGCCGCCGGCGAGAAGCTGGAAGCGGCAATCGACGATCTGGCGGCGGGGCAGACGTCGGTGGATGAGTCCCTGGGAACCGCGTTGCAGAAGACCGGGGCGAACCTGAAACGGACCTTCGCGCTCTTCGAACGGCGCGTCGTCGCCGCGGCCGCGCGCCGCGACGAGGTGCTGCGCGGGCGTGTCATTAGGCTGCGCGCGCACTGCCTGCCGAACGGCAAGCTCCAGGAGCGGGAGTTCACCTCCCTTCACTGCCTGGCGTCGTACGGTCGCGCCCTGGTGCGGGAACTCGGGTCGATCGACAGGGATCCGCGGCGCCTACAACCCCTGTCGCTGGGCCGCGCCCGCCCGGCCGCCGACGAAACAGCGGCAGCGAACGAAACCGGCATTCGTCCGCCCGCGTAGAAGAGGATCCGATGCGGATTGGAATCTGCTGCCTTCCCAGCTTCGGCGGCTCCGGTGTGGTCGCCTCGGAGCTGGCTCTCGCGCTGGCCGAGGGAGGCGATGTCGTCCATGTCGTCAGTTCGGACAGGCCCCCGCGCCTCGGCGAACGGGCGAACGTCCACTTTCACCGCGTCGACGGATCGGAAATCCAGGAGTACGGCCTGTTCGATCGGCCGCTGCAGACCCTGGCCCTGGCCAACCGCCTGGCCGAGGTCGCCGCGTCCGCCCGCCTCGACGTCCTGCACGCCCACTACGCCGCGCCGCATGCCGTGGCCGCGCTGCTGGCCAGGCGGCTGCTCGCGGAAGGCGTAGGCGATCGACCGCCGTGCCCGATCGTGACCACGGTCCACGGCACGGACGTGACCCTGGTGGGCGCGCGCCCCAGCTATCGGGACATCGTCGGCTGGGCGCTGCGAAGCAGCGATCGCGTCACGGCGCCGTCCGAGGCCCTGGCGCGCGAGGCGACGGAGCGTTTCTCCCTCGACGAACCGGTCGACGTGATTCCCAACTTCGTTCCGCCGGCCGCCGCCGGCCGCCGCCGAGAGCCCGCGTCGGCCGCCGAGTCCGGGCTGGTCGTCCACGTTTCGAACTTCCGTCCGGTCAAGCGGGCGGCGGACGTCATCGCGGCGTTCGCGTTGGTGCTGCGCGAGATACCCGCGCGCTTGTGCATGGTCGGGGATGGTCCGGAGCGGGCCGGCGCCGAGCGCCGGTGCCGCGAACTGGGGATCGGGGACCACGTGACCTTCCTCGGCAACCAGACCCACGTGGAACCGATCCTGGAGCAGGGCGACCTGTTCCTCTCCGCTTCGGAGAGCGAGAGCTTCGGCCTGGCGTCGCTCGAGGCCCTGGCTCTCGGTGTGCCGGTCGTGGCGACCCGTACCGGGGGTGTGCCCGAAGTGGTCTGCGAGAACCGCAACGGACTGCTCTGCCCGGTCGGTGATGTCGAAGCACTGGCGGCTAGCTGCGTTGCCCTCCTGCGCGACCCCGCACGACGGCAGGCCTTCGCGGTGCACGGCCGCAAGTGGGCGCGTTCGCGCTTCGACCGTCGCCGGATCGTCGCTCGGTACCGGGAGTTGTATCGCGCTACACTGACTATTGGCCGAGCGGCCGCATCCGAGGACAGTCCGCTCCTTGAGAAGGTAGAGGCATGACAGAACCGGAAACGCCCCCGCCCGCACCGCCCGAGCCACCCGCGCCGCCGGAGCCGCCCGCTTCGGACGGTTCCTCCTCGAACCGGAATCTGATGGTGGTCCTCGCCTATCTTTGGGTCCTGGTCCTGGTCCCTCTGCTCATCGAGGAACGGGACGAAGAGGTCCGCTGGCACGCCAAGCACGGCCTGGTCCTGATGGCCGCGGAGTTCATGTTGTGGGTCGTCCTCCAGATCGCCCTGTTCGCGACCGGCGGCATCGGCTGCTTCCTGGCGCCGTTCATCTTCATGTTGTTCGTCGCCTTCGTCCTGGTGCGGATCGCCTGCATCGTGCGTGGGGTCAACGGCGGGCGCCTTCAGATACCGGTGTTGACACCACTGGTCGAGCGCTTCTGACTCGAGCCCGGGAACCGGCCTCACACTGGGTGCGCCGGCGTCCTCGCCGGCTTGTGGGAAAGACGCGCCGGAAAGCGGCGACCTTTCGGGTGCTCTTGTTCGTTGGCTTGGCCCTGGTTGCCATCGCTGCGTTCGACATGGCGAGGCCGCCGGAGAACCAGCTCTCGGCGCGTGGCGCCGACGCACTGATCGGCGCCTACCAGGCGACCGTTTCGCCACTGCTCTCGCGCGCGGGTGTCCGCTGTCGCTTCGAGCCCACGTGCAGCGAGTACGCACGGGAGACGATACGCAGCCGCGGCCTGGCGGCGGGCGCCCTGCGCAGCATGGCCCGGCTTGTCCGCTGCGGCCCCTGGACGCCGGCCGGCACGGTAGATCTGCCGACCGTGGCAGCGGCTGCCGGCGCGCCGGCCCTCCGGCCGGCTTCCGATTGACATGACCGCCTGGCCCACCGAAGTCCGCCGGGACCACGGGGCGCGCCTGCTGCGCGTGCGCTGGCAGGACGGCCACGAGAGCGACTACGAGTACGACGTCCTGCGCGGCTACTGCCCCTGCGCCATGTGCCAGGGCCACAATGCCGGCCCGATCCGCTTTCAGCCGCCGCCGCGGCCGGTGACCGCGCAGACGGTTTCCCAGGTCGGCAACTACGCGCTCAGCATCGCCTGGTCGGACGGGCACTGGACCGGCATCTACCGCTTCGACTTCCTGCGGAGCCTCTGCCCCTGCGAGGAGTGCCGCGAGCGGCGATCAGCGGCCGGCGCACCGGCTTCGCCGGCCTGACTCCCGCTCGACCAGCCGGCGGGCCCGCTCCCAGTCGGCGGCCGTGTTCACGTTCAGCAGGACGTCCTCGGGGTCTCCGAACCGGCCCGCGTCGACCGGCCCGATCCGCAAGGCGGCGCATCGGGTGAGAGGATAGAGACGGTTGTCGCCCTCTTCGATCCGCACCGCCAGCCGTTTGAGGGCGGGCGGCGTCCACAGCGCGCAGGTCGGGTTCATGGATCGTGGGTTGCCGGGGTCCTCAGCGGCCGGTGCCAGTTCGGCGTCCGACGCGGCGAGATTGCTGAGCAGGCCGACCGGTACCAACGGCAGGTCGCAGGCCAGGACCAGCAGGCGATGCCCCGGCCGGGAGCGGGCCGCCCCCAACACCCCGGCCGCAGGGCCCGAGCCGGGTCCGTCCGGCGCTACCGAGACACCGAGGCCGCGGTCGACCGAACCGACTTCGGCGCCGAAGTCACCGGCGGCGACGACGATCTCCTCGACCGCGGCGACAGCGGCAAGCCGGGTGACCGCCCAGTCGACGAGCGTCGGCCCCGGCTCACCGGATCGCGACCTGGGGAGACGGAGGACGGCCTTGTTGCCCCCCAACCTGCGTCCTTCGCCGCCGGCCAGGACGACGCCGACGATCCGGCTGCTAGCGCCCCGAAACCCCTCGCGGGCTCGGTGTTTCGGCCCATCCCGTCCTCGCCCGGGAACTTCCGCCGCAGACTTGCTACGCTGCGTCCCGCGGCGCAAGCTCTCGGGCCGCCCGCGCTTCGCGCCCGCGGCATCCGGCCCGGGCGGTTTCATCTCTGGAGATCGACCAGATGCACAGTTCACAAACCGGACCCTGGAGTCGTTTCTTGATCTACGCCGCTTCCACCGTCTTGCTGGCCGCGCCGAGCTTCGGCCAGGACAGTCCCCCGAGGGTAGCCCTCGAAACGAGCCACGGCACGATCGTGCTGGAACTGAACCCGGAGAAGGCGCCGATCACGGTTGAGAACTTCCTCGATTACGTGGACCGCGGATGGTACGACGGGACGATCTTCCACCGGACGATCGAGGACTTCATGATCCAGGGCGGCGGCTTCACGTCGGATCTTCAGAAGAAGATCACGCGCCCGCCGATTCAGAACGAAGCGGGCAACGGTCTTTCGAACGTGCGCGGATCGGTCGCCATGGCCCGGACCCAGGAGCTGCACTCCGCGACCGCGCAGTTCTTCATCAACCATGCGGACAACGAGAGCCTGGACTCCTACGGTGGCGGCTACGCGGTGTTCGGCAAGGTTGTCGAGGGCATGGAGGTGGTCGACGCCATCGCGACCGTCGAGGTCAACCGGCCCGGTCAGTTGAGCGAGGCTCAGCCCGTCGAGACCATCGTCATCAAGAGCGTCAAGCGGCAGTAGGGCCGGCGCCTCGGCCGGAGGCTGGCCGCGCCGGTCACGTCGCGGCGGGTGTTGCTTGGAGGGTGGTGCCGAAGGCCGGACTCGAACCGGCACGGGTTGCCCCACACGGCCCTCAACCGTGCGCGTCTACCAATTCCGCCACTTCGGCTCTGGCCACGTCGTCCGCTGGATCTAACCCTGGTTGTTGGTCTCGGACCCGGTTCCGGCATCGGTCGAGTCGCCTTCCGCCGGCGCGCCTTCGGTTTCCTGGGCCGGCGCCGTCGAAGCCGGGGTCTCTGCCGGCTCGGTGGCCTGGACTTCGTCCATCACGGAGCCGACGCCACTCATGACCGATGAGGTGTCCTGCTTCTGCAGAAAGCCGATCGAGAGGGTCGTGAGGATGAACAGGACGAAGCACCCGACGGTCAGCTTGTGCAGAAGCGTGGCCGCGCCGCGGGCGCCGAAGGCGGCTTGAGACGCGCCGCCGCCGAACACGGACAGGTCGGCCCCCTTGCCCTGCTGCAGCAGGACGACGAGGACCAGAAACAGCGAAACCGTCACGTGGACGGCATACAGCACGAAGATCAAGTCAATCTCCCCTCTGGAGTATCCGCAGCGCGAGCACGGCTCCGTTCGTCAGGGCTCAGGAGCCACCGGCGGAACCCGTGGAAAGACGAATGATACGCAGGAACGAGGCAGGATCAAGACTTGCGCCGCCAATGAGAAAGCCGTCGATGTCGGCTCGGCCGATCAGATCGCGGCAGTTTTCGGCGTTCACCGAGCCGCCGTAGAGGATCCTGGTCGAGTCGCCGAGTCCGGCCTGGTGGCCGTTCAGCCGGGCCCGCAGGTGGCCGTGAACGGAGGCGGCGATCTCGGGCGAGGCGCTGAGACCGGTGCCGATCGCCCACACCGGTTCGTAGGCGACCACGGCGCCGACTCCGGCGCCGTCGGCCGCGGCCAGCACTTCCAGGACGGCTCCCAACTGGGCGTCGAGGACCGCCTCGGTCTCGTCTCGCTCCCTCTGTTCCAGCGTTTCGCCCACGCAGACGACCGGGAACAGACCGGCGCCGAGGGCCCGCCGGGCCTTGTGCGCCACGTCGTCGTTCGATTCGCCGTGGTACTGGCGCCGCTCGGAGTGGCCGGCCAGGGCCCACGAAGCGCCGGCATCGACGATCTGCGCGGCGGCGACGTCGCCGGTGTAGGCACCGCCGTCCTCGGCGTGGACGTCCTGGGCGCCGACGGCGGCCCAGCCGGGCATCGCCGTGGCCGCGAGTCCGACGTAGACGGGCGTCGGGAACAGGACGACGTCGACCGGCGCCTCGGGCGGGCCCGCGGCCGCGAGAGCCTCGGCGTAGGCCGCAACGTCCGCGCGGAGCAGGTTCATCTTCCAGTTGCCGGCGATGATCGGTGTGCGCGTCATGCTTCCTCCCCGCCGCGCGCGTGCAGTGCTTCGACGGCCGGCAGTTTCTCGCCGGCGAGCAGCGCCAGGGAAGCGCCGCCGCCGGTCGAGACGTGATCGATTCTCCCGGACAGGTTCTCCTGCCTGACCGCCGCCACCGTCTCGCCGCCGCCGATGACGGTGAACCCGTCGCAGGCGGCGACGGCCCGGGCCACGGCGAGGCTGCCGGCATCGAAGGGCCGGGTCTCGAAGACGCCCATCGGACCGTTCCAGAACAGGGTGGCGGCACCGGCGATCGCGGCTTCGAAGGCGGACCGGGTTTGCGGTCCGATGTCGACCGCGAGCCAACCGGGCGGCACGCCGTCCTCCACCGGCACCGTGCGGACCCGCCGTTCCGGTGGCGTTGCTTCGAGCGAGTCCGTGACCACGACGTCGATGGGCAGGAGCAGCTCGGCGCCGCCGGCCGTGGTCTCGGTCTCGATCTCACGCGCCAGGTCGAGGCTCTCCGACTCGACCAGCGAGGAACCGAGCTCGGCGCCGCGGGCTGCCAGGAACGTGTTCGACATGCCTCCGCCGACCAGGACACGGTCGACCAGCGGCAGCAGGCGTCGCAGCGCGCCGATCTTGCCCCGGATCTTCGCGCCCCCGGTGACGAGCACGAAGGGTCGCGGCGGTTCGTCGAGCAGCCGGCCGAGCTGCCGCAGTTCGCGGTCGAGCAGCAGCCCGCTGAAGGCCTGCTCGACGGAGCCGCAGATGGCCGCGGTGGAGGCATGGGCGCGGTGGGCGGTGCCGAACGCGTCGTTGACATAGACCTCGCCGAGGGCGGCCAGCTCGGCGGCGAAGGCCGGATCGTTCGCTTCCTCGCCGGCGTGGAAGCGGAGGTTCTCGCAGAGCAGCGCGTCCCCGTCGCCGAGCGCGGCGGCGGCGTTCCGGGCGGCCGTCCCGACACAGTCCGCGGCGAAGGCGACGGGCCGTTCGAGGATGGAGGACAGGGCGCCGGCGACCGGACGCAGGCTGAGTCCCGGGTCGGCCTTGCCTCGCGGCCGGCCGCGGTGGGAAAGCAGGACGACGCGGGCGCTCGCGTCCCGGAGAGTCTCGATCGTGGGCGCCGCTTCCCGCAGGCGCGTCGTGTCGAGCACCCGTTCGCCGGCCATCGGCACGTTGAAATCGACCCGGACGATGACGCGGCGGCCTCGCAGGGCGAGAGCGCCGTCACGGAAGCTCGGTGGGAAGATCAAGGTCGCGATCTCGTTGGGCCGCCGCGCCGGCCGGCGTCGGTGGAGGGGGAGGATAACGTCGCCGGCATGTCCGCGGCCAACGAAGCGGCCGGCCCGTTCGAGGGCTTCGTCCTTGGCATCGAGTCGTCCTGCGACGACACCGCCTGCGCGGTGCTCGACGCGGAGGGCCGGGTGCTCTCTTCCGTGGTCTCGAGCCAACTGGACGTGCACCGTCCGTTCGGCGGCGTCGTACCGGAGGCGGCGTCCCGGGAACACCTCCGTAACTGGCCCGCGGTGTCGGCGGCGGCGCTTCAGGAGGCGGGTGTGGACTGGTCCGATGTCGGCGCGGTCGCGGCGACCCGTGGACCCGGCCTCGTGGGGTCCCTTCTCGTCGGACTCTCTCTCGGCAAGGCGATCAGCTACTCGCTCGACGTGCCCTTCCTGGCCGTGCATCACCTGGAAGGCCACCTCTTCTCGCCCCTGCTCCGGACCGACGGCGCGAGCCGGTCCGTACCCGAGTCGATGGTCGGCCTGGTCGTCTCCGGCGGCCACACCAGCCTGCTCGCCGTCGACGGTCCGTCCGGCGCCGTGACCAGCCTGGCCGAGACCCTGGACGACGCGATCGGCGAGGCCTTCGACAAGATCGGCCACCGTGTCGGCCTGGCCTTCCCGGCCGGCGCCGAGGTCGACCGGCTGGCCGAGCTCGGCGATCCGGCGGCCCAGCCGTTCCGGGTGGCCCGGATCAAGTCCGACGAGCTGGCCTTCTCGTACTCGGGACTGAAGAGCCAGGCGCTGCGCGCGCTCGGCGAGATCGAGGCGGGGAACGGCGGTGCGGAGGGGGAGCCGGCGGTCGCCGCCGGCGACGACGAGTCCTGGCCGCGGGACGTGCTCGACCTCCTCGCCGGTTTCCGGCGCGCCGCGGTCGCGCAGTTGATCGACCGCCTGGACCGGCTCAGCGAGGAGCGGCCGGTGGAGCGCCTCTCCGTCTCGGGCGGCGTGGCGGCGAACCGCCTGCTGCGGCGGGAGGTTGCGGCCTGGGGTGAGCGTCGCGGCGCCGACGTGCTGCTCGTGCCGCTTCGCTACTGCGGAGACAACGCGGCGATGATCGCCCACGCCGGCCTGCTGCGCCTCCGCCGTGGCGACACCGACGACCCCCGCTCCGCGGATGCGGAGAGTCGCATCCCCTTCAGGTAATCACGCCCTCCGCAGGCGACGACGCCGTCGCGTACAACTTCCGCGGAATCCGCCCGGCGTTGGCCGCCAGCCAGCCGGCCTCGACCGCCAGCTTCATCGCCCGGGCCATCCGCACCGGATCCTGGGCGCCGGCGACGCCGGTGTTCATCAGCACGCCGTCCGCGCCCAGCTCCATCGCCAGGGCGGCATCGCTCGCTGTGCCGACGCCGGCGTCCACGATGACGGGTACGTTCGCCTGCTCGACGATGATCCGCAGGTTCGCGGGATTGCGGATGCCCATCCCCGAGCCGATCGGCGCCGCGAGCGGCATCACCGCGGCCGCGCCGAGGTCCTCGAGCTTGCGGCAGGTGATCGGATCGTCCGTCGTGTAGGGGAGCACGATGAAGTCATCGGCGACCAGTTCCCGGGTGGCCGCAAGCAGTTCCTCGTTGTCGGGGAAGAGCGTCTTCTCGTCGCCGATCACCTCCAGCTTGACCCAGTTCCAGCCGCCGAGTTCGCGCGCCAGCCGCGCTGTCCGCACCGCCTCGTCGGCGGTGTAGCAGGCGGCGGTGTTGGGCAGCAGCAGGTAGCGGTCCTGGTCGATGTGGTCGATCAGCGAGCCCTTGCCCAGGTCGTCGAGGTTGACCCGCCGCAGCGCCACCGTGACCATCTCGGTGCCGGAGGCGTCGAAGGCGTCGACCATCACCTGTTCGTCGCAGTACTTGCCGGTGCCGAGGATGAGACGCGAACGGAACTGGCGGCCGGCGATGACGAGAGGCTCTGGAGTGGTCATGGTCTGATTCTCAGGCGCTGCGGGCGGGCACGAAGTACTCGGTGCCGCGGATCTGCCGCGAAATGTGGTGGAGCAGCTCCTCGAAGTCGGTCGGTTTGTGCTCGAAGTCCAGGTTGCGGCTGTCCACGACGAGCAGGGGCGACCCATCGTAGTGGTAGTAGTGGTGGTTGTAGGCCTCGATCAGCTCGCCCAGGTAGTCGGCCGAAATGTTCTGCTCGATGGCGCGGCGGCGCTTGTGAATCCGCGCCATGCAGGTGTCGATGTCGGCGGTCAGGAAGATCAGCAGGTCCGGTTGGCTCAGCTGCGGCTCGAGCAGATCGTAGAGCTTCTCGAACAGCATCAGGTCGCCGTCCGTCAGGTTCAGGTAGGCGAACAGCCTGCTCTTGGCGAAAGTGTAGTCGGCGAGGCGAACCGGCTCGAACAGCTCTTCCTGGGCCAGGTCGAGCTGCTGCTTGTAGCGCGTCAGCAGGAAGTAGAGCTCGGTCTGGAAGGCGGTGCCGGGCCGGTCGCGGTAGAAAGCCTCGAGGAACGGGTTGTCCACGTCTTCGAGGATCTTCACGCCCTCGAAGCGTTGCGCGAGCATCTCGACCAGGGTCGTCTTGCCTACGCCGATCGGTCCGTCGACGGCCAGGTACCGATACGGGAGCGCGTCTACGGGCACTGCCCGGACTATACAATCCCCCGGCGGCGATAAGCATGGTGGCGGCGCCGGTTTCAGCCCGCGCCGGAGCACCCGAAAAGGACTTCCGATAGGGGGAAAGTGAGAGTGAATCCCTGGTGGCGGAGACCGGCGGCGGAGGAGAGACGTGAACCGGCGCGGTCGGGAGCGGTGGGCGCCGAGAGCGAGGAGCAGCCCGAGGCCGCGGCCCCGGTCGAAGCGGGGGCGGTTACCGCTCCCGATGGCGAGCCGGGCGATGCTCCACCAGCGACAGAGGAGGTGAAGGGAGACAGCTCGGAGGCGGAGGCCGAGGACGCCGAGTCGGTGGAGCCAGCCGTGTCCGCCGCGCTGGAGGCGGCGACCGAGCCGGCGGAGCCAGCCCGGGCGACCCCGGAGGCCACCGAGGCCGTAGCGCCCGCTCCGGCCAAGCGGCGCCGGCGCCGGCGCCGCGGCGGGCGGCGTTCACGGCGGGGTGCGCGTGGCGGCGGTCCGGAAGTTCGGGAGCAGGCCGAGGCCGGCAATGTCGCGGAGGCCCGGCGCAGCCGCGCCGCGTCGACGGCAGCGAGATCCGGCAGAGCAGGGCGCGCGGCCGCTCTACTCGACCTGGGCGGGTTGGAGCGCAGCCTGGGAGACGCCTCGGAGATCGATACTGAGGGGCTGCTCGCCCGGCTGGACGGCGAACTCGGCAAGTTCGTCCTGCGCCGCGTGTACGCCGACGCGAGCGACCAGCGACTCGATCGCAACGCGCTCCACGGCGGTGGTGTCGAAGTCGTCGACGTGCCCTCGGGCACGGAAGTGCGCGGTTGCTCCGCCGCGGTGCGGATCGTCGTGGACGCCCTGGAGCTGTGCTACACGAAGCGTGGCGTCGGCACGGTGGTGCTGGGCGCGACGTCGGTGCAGATGCTGCCTCTGGTCGCCAAGCTGCAACAGAACGGCGTGACCGTGATCGGTCTCGGGGGTGCTGGAGGCGACGCGCTGGTGCGGGCCCAGTGCGACCGCTTCATCGACCTCTCCGGCTAGGAGCCGGCGCCGCTCCCCTTCTCATCGGCAAGCTGCTAGGGTTCCGCACTCGCTCGGTGCGGCGGCTCGAAATGCACCCTTAGCTCAACTGGATAGAGCGTTGGACTACGGATCCAAAGGTTGGGGGTTCGACTCCTCCAGGGTGCACCACTCTCTCTCATGAACGACACGCAATACACCCCGCCCAAGGTCTGGAAGTGGGACACCGAGAGTGGTGGCCGCTTCGCCAAGATCAATCGGCCGATCGCCGGCCCAACGCACGACGCGGAGCTGCCGGTGGGCGAGCATCCGCTTCAGCTCTACTCGCTCGCCACTCCGAACGGAGTGAAGGTCACGGTGATGCTCGAGGAGCTCCTTGAGCTTGGTCGCGACGCGGAGTACGACGCCTACCTGATCAACATCGGCGACGGGAACCAGTTTTCGAGCGGCTTCGTCGCGGCGAATCCGAACTCCAAGATCCCCGCGCTCGTCGACCACGGCACGGAGCCGCCCACCCGCGTCTTCGAATCGGGCGCCATCCTGCTCTATCTGGCCGAGAAGTTCGGTGACTTCCTGCCGCGGGAACATGGCCCCCGAACCGAGTGCCTTTCCTGGCTGTTCTGGCAGATGGGAAGCGCTCCCTACCTGGGCGGCGGTTTCGGTCACTTCTACGCCTACGCGCCGGAGAAGATCGAGTACGCGATCGACCGGTTCACGATGGAAGTGAAGCGCCAGCTCGACGTGCTCGACCGTCACCTGGCGGACGCCCGCTACATGGCGGGGGACGAATACTCCATCGCCGACATGGCGATCTGGCCCTGGTACGGCGCGCTGGCCGCCGGCCATCTCTACGAGGCCGGCGAGTTCATCGAGGGGCAGAGCTACGAGAACGTGAACCGGTGGGGCCGCGAGATCGCCAAACGCCCGGCGGTGAAGCGGGGCCGGATGGTGAACCGCGCGTGGGGACCGCCGGAAACCCAGCTACGCGAGCGCCACGGCGCCGCCGACTTCGAGACGAAGACCCAGGACAAGCTCGAACCGGAAGCGGACTGAAGCCGGCCGCCTGTGGCGGCGCCGTCGACTCAGGCCGACAGTCGGTCCTCGACGCTCGCGCGGAGATCCTCGATGGCCGCGACGAGATCGATCTTCTCCGGGTCGAGCAGCCAGAGGAGGGTTGTACCTCTGACCGAAGCGAGAATCTCGAACGCCGTCCCGGTCGGATCGACATCGGTCCGGATCTCGCGGGCTTTCTGCCCTTCGCGAACGGCGCGTTCGATGGCGGCGGCGAAGCGGTCGTTGCCGGCGCGGAACAGGTCGATCTTCGCGTTCAGCGGCCCGAGTGAATCAGCCATCAGCATGAACAGCGCGCGCATCCAGTGTTCGGCGTCGCGGAGCAGTTCCGAGTAGCCGGTGAAGATGCGGTTCAGAGCCGCCATGCCGGTCACGCCCTGTTCCGGTTCGAAGACATCGTCGCTGGCCCTGGTCTGCGAGCGATCGACGATCGCCTCGACGATCCCCTCCTTGGAGCCGTACCGGAGCGACACGAGCGCGCTCGAGTACCCGGCTTCCTTGCCGATCTGCTCCAGCGTCGTTGCGATATAGCCCTGGCGGCCGAACAGCGTCGCGGCCGCGCGCAGAATCTCGCGTTCCGACTCGGCCCGCCGTTCGGCCTGGGTACGGCGTGGTCGCCTCGCGGCCTGGCCGTCGGTTCTCGAATTCAAGGGGCTGGACTCTGTCATGCCTGGCCTGGCGCGAGTAAAGTGGTGGCTGGTCACTCAGTAGATGCTGGCTCCGGGGCCATCGCGACTCTATCCCCCCTCGGGTACGCTGCGGACCCAGGCTCATGCGTGGCGACAGGAGGTAGCGTGCAGACGGAGTTCTCCAAGGAGCAGAACCTTCTCCGCGACGTCGTGTCCCGCGCCTTGCGCGATAAGTCGCCGGCGACGGCCGTCCGCGAGCAGATGGCCTCGGATCGGGGCTACGACGAGGCGGTCTGGCAGGAACTCTGCGGCGACGCCGGGCTGGCCGGCGTCCACGTTCCCGAGGCCTACGATGGCGCCGGCGGCGGCGCGGTCGAGCTCGGCATCGTCGCCGAGGAGATGGGACGCACGCTGTTCTGCGGTCCCTGGTTCGCTTCGGCGGTGATGGCCGGGACCGCGCTGCTCGAGGCGGCGAACGAGTCGGACCGGCAGCCGCTGCTGCCGGGAGTCGCCGACGGCTCGACGATCGCCACTCTCGTGCTGGACGACCTGAACGGTCCAGCCGGCGTCGGTAGCTCGATCCGCGTGGTGGAGGACGGGAAGCTGTCCGGAACGGCCGCGATGGCCGTCGATGCGCATGTCGCCGACCTGTTGCTGGTCGTGGCGAGGGGTGTCGGCGGGCTCGGTCTTCACGCGGTCCAGGGCGGCGCGTCAGGCCTTATGGTCGAGCCGCTCCAGGTCGTCGATCCGACGCGCAAGCTGTCCCGGGTCGCGTTCACCGACGTTCCGGCCCGCCGCGTCGGCGATGTGACCCGCGAGGCCCTTAGCCGGATCTGGGACCGGATCTGCTCCGCCCTCGCCCACGAGATGATCGGCGGAGCGCAGCATCTCTTCGAGACCACGGTGAACTACACGAAGGAGCGTTACCAGTTCGGCCGGCCGATCGGCTCCTTTCAGGCGCTCAAGCACCGCTGCGCCGACCTGTTGCTCGAGATCGAGATCGCCCGGGCGCTCACCCACCACTCGGCGCGGTGCCTCGACGCCGGGGAGGGCGAGCCCTACGTCGCCAGCATGGCGAAGGCGGCGGCGGCCGACGCCTACATGAGCGCGGCGAGAGCCGGCATCCAGTTGCGCGGTGGCATCGGCTTCACCTGGGAGAACGACACCCACCTCTGGTTCAAGCGGGCGAAGGCGTCCGAGGTCCTGTTCGGCACGCCGGCGATCCATCGGGAACGGATGATGACGATGCTGGAGGGCGCGGCATGACACCGGACCAGATTCGGCGCGAGGTCTCGGCCTGGCTGGACGCCAACTGGCGCGTGGACCGGCCCCTGGTTGAATGGCGGAACATTCTGCTCGAAGGCGGCTGGGCCGCGCCGCACTGGCCCGAGGAGTGGTACGGACGTGGTTTCACGCTCGACGAGACCGCGGTCGTCGCCGAGGTCTTCCGGGAGAAGGACGTGGTTCCGGCCGCTCAGGTCGGCCCGCGAGGACTGGCTTCCGAGACGATCCTGGCCTGCGGATCGGACGACCAGAAGGGGCGCTTCCTGCGACCCATCCTGACCGGCGAGCACACCTGGTGCCAGCTCTTCAGCGAGCCGGGCAGCGGCTCCGACCTGGCGGGCCTCAGCACCCGGGCCGAGTTCAAGGACGGCAAGTGGATCGTCAACGGCCAGAAGGTCTGGAACACGAGCGCCCACCACGCGGACTTCGGGCTGCTCGTCGCGCGCACCGACTGGGATGTTCCGAAGCACCAGGGGATCAGCTACTTCCTGCTCGACATGCGCCAGCCCGGAGTCGAGGCGCGTCCGCTCCGGCAGATGAACGGGCACCAGTCGTTCAACGAGGTCTTCATGACGAACGCCGAGGTGCCGCCCGAAGACCTGATCGGCGGCGAGGGCAACGGCTGGCACGTGGCGAAGACCACGCTCTCCTTCGAACGTCGCGGCTTCAGCCGCCGGGTTCGGGGGTCTTCGCTCGACGGCCCGAAGCAGGGGCCGATCTACGCGGAGTACGAAGAGGAGCTCCGGATCGCCACCGAGCCCTATACCTGGTATCCACAGCGCGAGGGCCGGGTTGACCTCGTCCTGCCGCGGGCCCGGGAGACCGGTGCGATCAACGATCCGGCGACGCGGCAGGAGATTGCGAAGCTGATCTGTCTGTACACAGGGGCGCGGCTCGCCTCCGACAGCGCCGAGGCCAGGCGCAAGGCCGGCACCACGGAGATCATCCCGGCCGGGTCGATCGGCAAGCTCGCCGCGAGCGTCATCGCCCGCCAGGCCTCCTACGTCCACACGATGATCTCGGGGGCGGACGCCATGCTGAGCGGTCCCGACTCCGCCGCGGACGGGATCATCGCGGAGGTCCTGGTCTCGGTGCCCGCGATCTCGATCGCCGGCGGCACGGACGAGATCCAGCGCAACATCATCTCCGAACGCGTGCTGGGGATGCCGAAGGGATATCGCGCCGACCAGGGTCCGTTCCGGGACATCAAGCGCAACGCGTGAACCCCCGGTGGCGGCTGGCGGTGGCGGGCGGCCTCCTGGCCGGCGCCTGCGGCAATCCGCTTCCCGTGGTCGATACCGGCGGCGACTACGACCCGTTGGCCGATCCTCTGGTCGATCCGCCGTCGTTGCATGAGTTGTACCCGATCGCCGATCCGCAGCGGGCCGACACCGCGACGACGATCGTCCGCCACGACTTCGCCCAGCCGGCGACGCTCAATCCGCTCTTTCCGTCCGGCGCGGCGTCCGCCTGGACGATGTTCGGGATGCTCTTCGAGTGGCTCGTCGTCCGCCACGGCAACCCGTCGGACTACGACTGGAACTCGAACGTCGTGCTCGCGGTGCAACCGTCGGAGGATCTGCGCTCCGTCACCCTGGAGTTGAATCCCGAGCTGCGCTGGCACGACGGCGAGCCGTGGACGGCGCACGACGTCGTGTTCTCGCTCGAAGCCCTGCGCGACGAACGGGTACCGGTGAGCTACTGGCCGACGACGCGCGACCTCGTCGTCGGGGCCACGGCGCCAGGCGAGCACCGGGTGCGCTTCGACTTCGCCGGGCTCCTGGCGCCGCAGCTTCGCCTGGAGGCGCTCGCCTTTCCCATCATGCCGCTCCACATCGTGGGCGACGCCGCCGAGCGCGCCGCCGATCCGACGCTCCGGTCCTCGCCCTACTACAACCGCTACGGCCGCGAGGCGGTGATCGGCAGCGGCCCGTTCCGCTTCGTGGAATGGCGGAACAACGATCGGGTCGTCCTCGAGCGGTGGGAAGACCACTACCTGTTCGACCGCGCGCCGCCGGCCGCGAAGACGATGATCTTCAAGTTCCAGCCGGACCGGAACCTCGCCTTCCTGCAGTTCCTGGGAGGCGAGTACGACCAAGTCTACGTCGACGCGAACATCTTCGCCCGGCAGGCGAAGGGGGAACTGTTCGAGGAGAGAGGCGTCAAGGGCCGCCACGCGTCGGCGTTGCTGCTCAGCCTCCTCTGGAACATGGACGGCAGCAATCCCTTCTTCACCGACCCCCTGGTGCGCCGGGCGCTCGCCCACGCCTACGACGCGGAGACGGTG
Organism: Holophagales bacterium; assembly: GCA_009837085.1. Lineage (GTDB taxonomy): Bacteria > Acidobacteriota > Thermoanaerobaculia > Multivoradales > Multivoraceae > Multivorans. The sequence continues at coordinate 15,798 of VXUF01000074.1, read as the reverse complement.
CTGCGCCGGGTCGGCCACGGCCTGTACCGGCGTTCCTACGGCTTCATGGTGGAAGAACGCCGCTGGGACTACGAACCGGCGATCCTCGAACAGGCGCTCGACTACGACCTGGAGCGCGCCGCCGAACTCCTCGACCAGGCCGGTTGGCTCGCCGACCCCGACACCGGTTGGCGCTACAAGGAGATCGACGGCGAGCGGGTCCGCTTCAGCTTCGAGTTGTCGTACACCGCCGGCCTGACCTACGTGCCGCCGACGCTCGACATCCTGCGGGAGGACTTCCGCCGCCTCGGTGTCGAGATGGTGACCCGCGCCTACGAGAGCGCTTCGCTCAACGAGAGGCGGCTCGCCCACGAGTTCCAGGCGCTCGGGACGATCGTCGGCACGACCCAGGATCCGAACGCCCTCCGCAACCAGCTAGCCACCGACGCCTACGACGGCGGTCGCAACAGCGGCGGCTACTCGAACCCCAGGGTCGACGAGCTCTTCGACCTGGGCAAGCGGGAGCAGGACGGCGAGAGACGCGCGGCGATCTACCGGGAGATCCACCGCGAGGTCTATCGCGACCAGCCGGTCCTGTTCCTGTTCCACGTCAGCTTCCTCTGGGTGTTCAACGACGACATCCGCGGTGTCGAACTCGGTCCGATGGGCACGATCCTCCTGTGGCCGACTCCGCCCGAGGGCTGGCCGTCGCGGGTCGGTCCGGGCTGGTGGCGCGAGCGCCCGGCGGCCGAGTGACTCCGGCGCCGTTCATTCCCACCGCCGGGGAGGTGAGCGCGGAGTGGCTCGCGGAGCAGCTCCGCGCCGCGGGCCACGAGGTCGAGGTGCTCGGCTTCGAGGCCTCCGACATCGGCACCGGGCAGCTCGGACGCTGCATTCGCTACCGCCTGGAGTACGGCGAAGGCTCCGCGGACGCGCCCCGCACCCTGGTCGGGAAGTTCCCGTCCGACGATCCGTCGAGCCGGGCGACCGGCGTCGTGCTGCGGAACTACCTCAAGGAAGTGCGCTTCTACCAGGAGATTCAGGCCCGTCTCGCGATCTCGACGCCGCGCTGCTACTTCGCCGGGATCGAGGGCCAAGGCCCGCACTTCGCCGTCCTGATGAGCGACGAGGCGCCGGCGGAGCAGGGCGATCAGATCGCCGGCTGCAAGGAAGACGTGGCGCGGGCGGCGGTGCTCGAACTCGCCGGCCTGCACGGCCCGGTGTGGAACGATGCCTCCCTGCTCGAAGCGGGGTGGTTGGGCCGGCCGAGCCCCGAACTCTCGGCGGCCCACCACCGCCGCTACCAGACCCTGTTGCCCGGCTTCCTCGACCGCTACGGCGACCGGCTCGAGAACGACTCGCGGGAGGTCCTCAGCGTCTACGGCGAGGCCGAGTCAGCCTGGACCGGCGACGCGCCCGACCCGTTCTCCCTCGTCCACATCGACTACCGGCTCGACAACCTGCTGATCGATCCGCGCACTTCGCCGCCCGCGATCACGGCGGTCGACTGGCAGAGCATCACGATCGGACGTCCACTGGGCGATGTCGCCTACTTTCTGGGCGGCAGCCTGGACCCGGCCCTCCGCCGGCGATGCGAGGCGGAGATCGTCAGCGCGTACTACCAGCGGCTGGTCGCCGCCGGCATCGAGGGCTACTCCCGGGACGCCTGCTGGAACGACTACCGGCTCGGCGCCTTCGCCGGGTTCGGCGTCTGCGTGATCGCCTCGATGATGGTCCGCGAAACCGAACGCGGCAACGAGATGTTCGTCGCGATGACCAGGCGGCACACCCGCCACGCCCTCGACCTGGACTCGGCCGCACTGCTCTAGGAAGTCCGCACGGGTCGCACACTGGGTGCGCCGGCGTCCCCGCCGGCTTCCGCCGCAGGCGGCCATGGAAGGATCGCCGCGATGCAACGGATGAACGAACTCGCCTTCTACACCCTGGCCGGCCAGCCCGAGTCTCCGGCCGAGCTGTTCGAGGAGGTGCGCGCCGGCGAGGTGATGGGCTTCGGCTCCGTCTTCATCTCGGAGCGCTTCAACGTCAAGGAGGCGGCCACCCTCTCCGGCGCCGCCGCGGCCTGTTCGACGGAACTCGGCATCGCCACCGCCGCGACGAACCAGAACACCCGGCACCCGTTGATCACCGCTTCCTACGCGCTGACGATGCACCGCTTGACCGGCGGCCGCTTCTCGCTGGGCCTGGGCCGCGGCATCGCCCGCGTGTTCGATGCGCTCGGCCTGCCCCGGATCACCACCGCGCAGATGGAGGACTTCGTCGGCCTGATGCGCCGGATGTGGCGGGGCGAGACGATCGTCGGCCACGACGGGCCGGCGGGCCGCTTCCCCGTGCTGCGCCTCGGTGCCGAGGCGCACGACGAGATCCCGATGACCCTGACCGCCTTCGGCCCGAACTCGCTGGCGCTCGGCGGCCGGGCCTTCGACGCGGTGGTGCTCCACACCTTCTTCACCGACGAAACGCTGGCCCGCTGCGTGCGCACCGTGAAGCGGGCGGCGGAACAGGCCGGCCGCGACCCGGCCTCGGTCCGGGTGTGGTCCTGCTTCGCCACGATCGGCGATCACCTACCCGAGCCGGTACGCCTGAAGAAGACGGTCGGCCGGATGGCGACCTACCTGCAGGCCTACGGCGACCTGATGGTCGAGACGAACCGCTGGGACCCGAAAGTGCTGGAGCGCTTTCGCGCCGACCCTCTGGTCGCCGGCTTCCGCGGTGCGATCGACAGCCTGGCTACTACCGAGGAGCTGGAACGGATCGCCCCGCTGATTCCCGAAGACTGGCTCGCCCCCGCCGCTACCGGCTCGCCCGCCCGCTGCGTCGAGAAGATCCGCGGCCAGTTCGACGTCGGCGCCGACGGCGTCATCCTCCACGGCGCCAGCCCGAGCGACCTCGAACCGATCGTCGACTGCTACCGCGAGAGCCGTGACCCCGGCCCCTTCGCCCAGCTGGCAGCGAATCCTGCTGCGTCAACGGTCGATCTCGATCGCCAGCGCCTGCGCGACCGGCTCATCACCGGCGCCACCTCGCCGAAGGGAGCCGTGGCCGACACGGCCTACTTCGACCGTCTTCGGGGCGGGGCCCGTAGAGCCGGCCGCCAGTGAGCGGCAAGCCCGTTGTCCTTCGCGAGCGGGCGCTGCGCTGGCGATGGCGCTAGCCGGCCCGCGCCGCCCGGAGCCGCGCGATCGCCTTCGCGACGTCGTACCTGTCGTCCCCCTCGTATCGAGGCGCCTGCTCGGCGAACGCGACCTCGACGTCGTTCCACCGGGTTTGCGCGTACTCGATGACGTGGGGATGGGTCAGCAGGTAGAAGCGGCCTTCGCGGATCTGCTGTAGCACCATGTCGGCGGCCTCGGCCGCGGACATGGCGTGTTCCGCGCTGAGTTTGCCCCCGGCCGGATTGGCCTCCCGGGGCCCGCCGAGGTGCTCGGGCCGGCGCTCGGAGGAACGCCAGATGCTCGTCGCGACCCAACCGGGGCAGAAGACGCTGACGCCGACGTGCTCCGGCAGTTCCGCGCGCAGCACGTCGGAGATAGCGAGCACCGCGTGCTTCGACGCGGTGTAGACGGACGAGCCGGGGAAGGGGATGCCGAGGCTGTGCTCGGAGCCGGTGTTCACGATGCGGGATTCCCTGCCGCCCTCGATGAAGCGGGGCGCGAAGACGCGGATGCCGTTGAGCACCCCTTCGACGTTCACGCTGAGGATCCAGCGCACGTCGTCGGCGCTGAACCCGTAGGCGGGCGCCCGGCCGGCGCCGACGCCGGCGTTGTTGAACAGCAGCTCGACGGACCCGAAGGCCGCCCAGGCGTCGTTGGCCAGGCGCTCCAGGTCCTCCTCGCGCGTCACGTCGACGCGCGCCGCCAGCGCCTTGGCACCGAGGGCTTCCACCTCACGCGCGACGTTCTCCGCGGCGTCCTGCTCCAGGTCGGCGACCGCGACGTTCGCGCCCTCGCGCGCCAGGGCCAGGGCGATGGCGCGGCCGATGCCGTTGCCGCCGCCGGTGATGACTGCCGACCTGCCCGCTAGCTCCATGTTCCGTTTCTCCTAACCCCGCAGCCGCGGAAGGACGTCTTCGGTGAACCGCCCCGCGGCCTCCCGGCCAGGAGCGCTCGGCGCCAGGAAGTTCGGCCCGGCGACCGCGAACTTCTCGATCCCGAGGTCGAGCAGCGCCTCGAGCCTGGCCGCGCAGTGCTCAGGGCTCCCGACGATCGCGTAGCCGTCGATGAACTCGTCCGTGAGCGCGGTCGTCTGCTGTCCGCCCTCCCGGCCGTGGGCGGTCATGTCGTAGCTGTCGTGGAGCTTGTGGAACACATGGGCCTGCTGGTCGTCGGCCGGACCGGAGATCTCTCCATACATGACGGAGAAGCGGGCGAAGAGGCCGGTGGAGGCACGGCCGAGTTCACGGCCGACCTCCGGATCGTCGCAGCAGACGACGTTCACGTAGGCGCCGAACTCGAGCGACTCCGGGTCGCGGCCGGCTTCCGCGGCGGCGCTGCGCGCCGTCTCGATTCCCCAGGCGACGCGTTTCGGGTCGGCGCCGACGGCGAGCATGACCCGGTCGGCCTGACGGGCGGCAATGCCGATCACCTTGGGCCCTGTGGCCGCCACCTCTACCGGGACCTTCGGACCGTCGCCGATCCAGCGGATGGAGCTGGCCGATGGACCGTGCGCCAGCCCCAGCTTCTCCGCGAGCGGCGCAGCCTCGTCCGCAATCCCCGTGTTCTCGAAGTCCACCTCCTCGCCGCGCAGGTAGGTCTGCAGGACGACGAGATAGTCCTCGAACCAGCCGAGGCGGGCGGGCGCGCGGCCAAGGTGCGCCAGCGCGCTGTCGCCGCGGCCGATGCCCAACACCATGCGGCCCCGCGAGACCCGCTGGACCGAGAGCGCCGACGCCGCCGTCGTCGCCGGGTGGCGGGTGACCGGGTTCGTCACCGAGGTCGCCACCCGCAGCGTCTTCGTCGCGGTGGCGCCCAGCGCGAGGCAAACATAGGGATCTCCGGAGAGGTTCTGCGAATCGACGACGTTCATGCCGTCCCAGCCCCTGGCCTCCGCCTGACGGGCGAACTCGGCGCTCCGGGTCGGCGCGGCGACGGTTGCGGTCCAGAACTCCATTGGGTGTCTTCCTTCCTGCTCAGTCCCGTGAGCGCGCACGATATCCGTCGGCCAGGTCGCGAATCTCCCGGTTCTCGAGGATCCCCTCACGGCGTCCGTCCAGCGTCGCCTGGAGCATCGCTTCGCCGATCGCCCGGTTGCCAACGGTGAGCGACCGAAACCCGCGGAGCAGGGCGCCGATCGCGGCACCCATGCGGTGGTATGCCGTCATGCGGTCGGGCTTCACCTCGTGGAGGATGCCGGCGGGCCGCCAGCAGACGCAGCTGCCGAGTCCGAGCTCGCACAGGGCCTGCTCGGTTTCCGCCTTGACGCGGGCCCAGTTCATCCGGCTCTCGAGGCTCGTGCCCGAACCGCTGACGAAGTGGAAGGTCGCGTTCGGGCTCGCCGCGAGCACCGCTCGTCCGGCCGCGAGCGCGAAGTCGTAGGTGATCCGGCGGTACTCCGCCGCGTCCCGAACCTGGCTATAGGACCGCCCCAGGCAATAGCACACCGCATCGACTCCCTCGAGACTCTGGCGAAGCGGTGCGAGGTCCAGGAAGTCCCGGCACTCCACCGGGCGCAGGCCGGGCGCGGAGTACGGCAACGGACGCCGGGAAACCGCGCGCACCTCGGCGACCCGGGGATCGTCGAGCCATGCCCGGGTGACGCCCATGCCGACCAGGCCCGTCGGCCCAAAGACCACGGCCTTGAGTTGCGGGCTGTCGCTTTCCACTCGACCTGCTTTCTGCTTCGCCGTCAGGCGGCGTCCCTGGATCTCGTACTCCGCTCAGCAGCGAAACCCGAGCGAGTACGATCCGGCTCGCGGCCGGTCAGTATAATGCTGGCCGGCCAGCCAGTAAATCTCAGGAGCGGTCATGACGCATATGTTCAGCAGGGGTGCACAGGTGTTGGTTGCGGCCGTGTTCGCCGCCGGATTCGCGACGGCAACGCACGCCGACGACTGGCTGCAGTGGCGCGGGCCGGACCGAGCCGGGATCTCGACCGAGACCGGCCTGATCGACGAGTGGCCGCCGCAGGGCCCAGCCGTCAAATGGCAGATCGAGACGCTCGGTCAGGGCTACGGGACCGTCGCCGTCGAGGGCGACGCGATCTACGTCCAGGGCACCCGCGACGGGGAGAGCGCGGTCTTCCGCCTGCGTGCGAGCGACGGCGGCGAGGTGTGGGTACGAACGCTGGGCCCCCTGTACGACCATACGGACAGAGGCGACGGCCCGCGCTCGATGCCGACGATCCAGGGCGACTCGCTCTTCGTCCTGAACGGCATGGGCGAAGTGGCGAAGATCGCGAAGGACTCGGGCGAAGTGATCTGGCAGTTCAACATGCTCGACCGTTTCGGCAGCCCGAACACCCGCTGGGGCATCAGCGAGTCGCCGTTGGTCGTGCGCGACCGGATGTTCGTCATGCCGGGCGGCGGGGACGGGGCGATCGCGGCGCTCTCGACGGCTGACGGCAGCACGATCTGGCGCTCCAGCGAACTCGGCGATGTCGCCTCCTACTCCTCGCTCATCCTGCGCGAGATCGCGGGGACCGAGGTGTTGATCGGCTTCACCGGCGAGGCCGGCGTCGGCGTTCGTGCCGAGGACGGCGCCCTGCTGTGGCGCTACGAGCGGCCGTCCACGGTGAACGCGATCAACATCGCCACGCCGGTTCTGGACGGCGACCTCGTCTTTTACTCGGCGTCCTACGGCATCGGCGGCGGCGCGGTCCGGGTCAGCGTCGAGGACGAGGGAGGTTCCTTCTCCAGCGAGCAGGCGTACTTCGAGACCCGACTCCAGAATCACCACGGCGGCGTCGTTGCCCACGAGGGAACCCTCTACAGCTTCTTCGGCCCCGCGCTCACCAGCGTCGATATCGAGACGGGCGAAGTCCACTGGCGCGCCCGCAGCGTCGGCAAGGGTTCCCTGGTGATGGCCGACGGCAAGCTCTTCCTCCTCAGCGAGAGGAACAAGGTCGGCCTCGCCGTCGCCACGCCCGAGGGCTACGAGGAGAGGGGCCGGTTCGAGATCGAGTATCGCGGCGACTTCACCTGGGCGCATCCGGTCGTCGCCAACGGAGCGTTCTACATCCGGGACCAGGAATCGCTGACCTCCTACGATGTCGCCAAGTAGCCGCGGCGTGCGATAGAACCGGCCGATGACTCCCCTTCCCCGCCGCTTCGCGTTCGCCTCGGCCGCCCTCTTCCTCGTTGCCTTCGCGGCTTCGGCCCAGTTCGGGCCGGTCAAGCTGACCACGAGCGGCTACGTGATGGGCTTCGTCGGTGAGGACGAGCCCGACCTCCACACCTATCTCGGCATTCCCTATGCCGCGCCGCCGCTCGGCGACCTCCGTTTCCGGCCGCCGCGGCCCGTGACGCCAGGCAGAACGCCCATCGACGCGATCGTCGAGCCGCCGTCCTGCATGCAGGCGCCGTACCCCGAGGGCGGCTTCTACGCCCAGCCCCTGGTCGAAGTGAGCGAGGACTGCCTGTACCTCAACCTCTGGACCGCGGGCGACGAGGGCGATCGCCGGCCGGTGATGGTCTGGATCCACGGCGGCGCGCTCACCCGCGGGTCGGGCTCGCTGCCCCTCTACGACGGCACGGCGCTGGCGCGGAAGGGCGTCGTCGTGGTGACGGTGAACTACCGGCTGGGCGCTTTCGGCTATCTCGCCCACCCGGCCCTGTCGGCCGAGTCCGACCAGGGGGTTTCCGGCAACTACGGCGTCCTGGACCAGATCTTCGCCCTGCAGTGGGTGCGGGACAACATCGCGACCTTCGGCGGCGACCCGGACCGGGTGACGATCTTCGGCGAATCGGCCGGCGCCTGGAGCGTTAACGTGCTGCAGGCTTCACCACTGGCCCGCGGCCTGTTCCACCGGGCGATCGGCCAGAGCGGCGGCTTCTTCGACGGCCTGCCGGTGCTTCGCTCCTCCGAGGACGGCTCGGCCGAGAGCGCCGGCGAGGCCTTCGCCAGGCGGCTCGGAATCGAGGGCGGCGACGCGGCCGCCCGCCTGCGCGAACTGGACGCGGAGGCGATCCTCGCCGAGGCTTCGAAGCAGGGCGCCTTCGCGACCAGGCCGAACGTCGACGGCTGGGTGCTGCCGAAGCAGGTGGCCGAGATCTACCGGGCCGGCGAGCAGGCCGACGTGCCGGTGCTGGTCGGGTCGAACCGCGACGAGGCGACCAGCCTGATGGGCCGCATGCTTCCCTCGAACAAGTCCGGGGTCGAGTTCCTGGTGAAGAGCCAGTTCCCCGATGTAGCCGACGAGTTCTTCGAGGCCTATCCGGTGGCGACCGACGCGGACGCGAGGCGGGCCTTCATCGACGCCTTCTCCGACCGCGTCTTCGCCTGGCACATGAAGACCTGGGCGGCGCTCTCGGAGACTGTGTCCTCACCGGCTTGGCTCTACTTCTTCACCCACGCCCCGCCGCACCCCGAGAAGGAGTTCTACGGCGCCTACCACGCGGCCGAGATCGCCTACGCGTTCGACAACCTGGACAAGCTGGACTACGAGTACGCGGAGGAGGACCACGAACTCGCCGAGGCGATGTCCGGCTACTGGGTCGCCTTTGCTTCGACCGGCGATCCGAATCCGCCGGGCAACCCCGATCTGCCGGCGTGGCCGGAGTTCAGGCCGGACACGGCCCGCCACCTCGAGTTCGGTTCCACCGTCGAGGCCGGCAGCCACCTCCACCGTGACCGCATGGCATTATGGGACCGTTTCTTCGAGGTGACCCAGCCATGAATCGATGCGCTCCCGTTGCGATCGCCATCGCCTTCCTCCTCTCCGTCCCCGCCGTGGCCCCGGCGCAGCAGCGAGGCGACGCTCCGCCGCCGCTGAACATCATCGGCCTGACCGGCCTTTCGTTCGGCGCCTGGGTCGAGCCCGACACGCAGATGGAGGCTTGGGTCCAGATGGCCAGGTTCGTCTGCCAGGCCGAGGAGTTCTGCAAGATCAACGTCTTCGACGGCCCGGAGCTCGCCACCCACGTCGACCCGGTACCCGAAGAGAACCGCAAGGCCCTGAAGTACGTCTTCACGTACCAACAGGGCGAGACCCCGCCGATCGTCGTCCGCGAGGCTCAGCCCGAAGAGGGCAAGGAGCCCCGGGAGTGGACCTTCGACTGAACCACTGGGTGCGCCGGCGTCCCCGCCGGCATCAGGCGCGCAGCCGCAAAGCGGCGCGCGCGAGCCGCTAGCTACCGGTTCCGCGGAAACCCCAGATCCACCTGGCTCTCCGCCGGGTCGGGCCAGCGCGCCGTGACGACCTTGGCCTTCGTGTAGAAGTGGACGCCCTCCGGGCCGTACATGTGCGTGTCGCCGAAGAGGGACTGCTTCCAGCCGCCGAAGGAGTGGTAGCCGACCGGCACCGGGATCGGCACGTTGACGCCGACCATGCCGGCGTCGGCGTCCTCCTGGAACTGGCGAGCGGCGCCGCCGTCGCGGGTGAAGATCGCGGTGCCGTTGCCCCAGGGGTTCTGCTCGACCAACTCGACCGCCTCCTGGTAGCTGTCAGCGCGGACCACGCATAGGACCGGGCCGAAGATCTCGTCGCGGTAGACCGTCATGTCAGGCGTCACGTTGTCGAGCAGCGACACGCCGAGGAAGAAGCCGTCGCCGTCGAAGGTCGCGTTGCGGCCGTCGACGACGACGGTAGCGCCCTCCTCGGCGCCGGCGCCGACGTAGCCGGCCACGCGGTCGCGGTGCTCGCGAGTGATCAGTGGACCCATCTCCGATTTCCCGTCCATGCCGGGGCCGATGGAGAGCTTCCCCATCCGCTCCTGGATCGCGCCGACCAGAGGATCACCGACGCCGCCGACCGCGACGACGACGGAAACCGCCATGCAACGCTCGCCGGCCGAGCCGTAGGCGGCGGAGACCGCGGCGTCCGCTGCGAGGTCGACGTCGGCATCGGGGAGCACGACCATGTGGTTCTTCGCTCCACCCAGTGCCTGCACCCGCTTGCCGGCGCCGGTCCCCGTCTCGTAGACGTAGCGGGCGATCGGCGTCGAGCCGACGAAGCTCACCGCCGCGATGTCCGGATGAGTGAGCAGGCGGTCGACCGCGACCTTGTCACCGTTGACCACGTTGAACACACCGGGCGGGAACCCCGCCTGGTCGAACAGCTCCGCCAGCAGCAGCGGCGCCGACGGGTCGCGCTCCGAGGGCTTGAGCACGAACGTGTTGCCGCAGGCCACGGCGTTCGGGAACATCCACAGCGGCACCATGGCCGGGAAGTTGAATGGCGTGATGCCGGCGACGACGCCGAGCGGCTCGCGCACCGAGTAGACGTCGACGCCGGTAGAAGCCTGGGAGTTGTAGCTCCCCTTCAGCAGGTCGGCGAGTCCGCAGGCGTACTCGATGTTCTCGATCCCCCGGGCCACCTCGCCGGCGGCGTCGGCGAGCACCTTGCCGTGCTCGGCGGTCAGCAGTCGGGCGAGCTCGTCCGTGTGCGTCTCGACCAGGTTCCGGAAGGCGTACATCAGCTTCGTCCGCACGGCGAGCGAGGTACGCCGCCAGTCGCTGAAGGCGTCCCTGGCTGCCGCCACCGCGGCGTCGACTTCGTCCGTGCTCGCCAGACCGACCGCCGCGGTCTGCTCGCCGGTGGCCGGGTTGAAGACCGGATGGGTCCTGCCGGAGCAGGCGGCAAGGCGGTTTCCGTTGACGTGGTGCTGAATCGTTCTCATGTCCATGTCTCCCTCAGTCCAGCCTACTTGCAGTCGTCGTAGCGCCAGTGCCAGGGTTCCCAGTCGAAGCCGCCGGCGTTGCCCAGCGGGTAGCTCTCGGTGAAGCAGAAATCGGCGGCGTGGCGCCTCAGCCACTCGTATGCCGCCGTGTCCTTGAACTCGGCGTCGCTGGGCACGAAGTCGAGGGCGCGGCCGGTGACGTGCTCGGAATAGCCCGGCGGCGCGGTCCAGCGGACGGCGTTGAGGAACGGCCGGCCGTTCGCGAGGAGGCCTTCCAGGACCTTCCTCTGAAAGCCGTAGCTACGGAAACCTGAGTCCACCTGGAGCGCGACCCCATCGGCTCCGGCGGCCGCCGCCATCGCGACGACGGCGTCGCGCGTTTCCGGGGTGACGTAGATGCCGAACTCTCCCGTCAGCTCGCTCGGCACCCTGGCCAGCCTGGCCGGGTCGGCGGCCTCGTCGATGCGGTTGCCTCGCCACGGCGGCGGCACGTCGTAGACGACGCCGTTCAGCTCGACTTGCTCGGGCCCTGGGTCCGTCGGCTGGGCTGTAACAGGGACCGTTGTGAGCAGAAGGCAGAGGCTGACCGGTGCTAGGATGCCAGTCCCTTCAAGCATCGGTCCATTCTCTCCGAACAAGGACTCAAGCCATGCGCAAGCTCACCCTCTTCTCGCTCGCCCTGCTCATCGCTCTCCCGGCCCTCGCCGCGGAGGGAGACGGCATCAAGCGGATGCCGAACGGCAAGCCCGACCTGTCGGGCGTCTACGACGCAGGCACGATCACTCCCGTCGATCGCCCGCCGCAGTACGGCGACAACCTGTACCTGACGCCGGAGGAGGCGCAGGAGATGGAGGAGGAAAGGGACAGGCTCTGGCGGTCCCTCGAAGAGGACCGGAAGGGTGGCGGCGCCGATCGGACCGCACCCAAGAAGGGCGGGGACGGCGACAACCGCTTCGGTGGCGGCGGCGTAGGCGGCTACAACGCGTTCTGGATCGACCCCGGTTCCGAGGCGGTGATCGTGGACGGCAAGTTCCGCACCTCGATCATCTACGAGCCGAAGAACGGCCGGCGGCCCGCGATGACCCCCGCGGCCATGCGCCGGATGGCGACGAACTTCGCGTCATTCATCCACAACAACGACGGCACCGCCTCCTGGCTCGACCAGGACGGCCCCGGTCCGTTTGACGGTCCCGAGACCCTGGCGCTGGCCGAGCGCTGCCTGCTCGGTTTCGTCGGCGGACCGCTGCTGCTGCCCAGCCTGTACAACAACTACGCGCGGATCATGCAGACCGAGAACCACGTCGTCATCATGGCGGAGATGGTCCATGACGCGCGGATCATCCCCATCGACGGCGAGCACGGCCCCGACGGGATCAACTGGTGGCTCGGCGACGGCGTCGGCCACTGGGACGGCGACACCCTGGTCGTTACCACCCGCAACTTCCGCAACCAGACCGGCCTGCCCGGGGGCAGCGAGACGATGGTGGTGGAGGAGCGGTTCAGCCGGACCGAGGACGGGAACCTGCTCTACCACTTCCGCGTCGACGACCCCAACTCCTGGACGGCGCCCTGGGCGGGCGAGTACACGTGGCAGGCGAAGGACAGCCTGGTCTACGAGTACGCCTGCCACGAAGGCAACTACGCGATGGGCAACGTCCTGCGCGGCGCCCGCCTGCTCGAATCGGAGTACGACCAGCCCCAGAGCTCCGGCGGAGAGTAGGCACTGGCAGCGCCGGCGTCCCACACTGGGTGCGCCGGCGTCCTCGCCGGCTTCTGAGAGGAGGCGCGCCGCGAAGCGGCGACCTCACTCCCACCGGAACGCCCACACGGCGAGCCCGAAGCAGAGGACGGCCCACGCCGCCAGCCCCAGGATCGGGCCGCTCTGGGCGAACAGCGGTTCGCCGCTGTTCACCATCGCTCGCATCGCGTCGGCCAGGAAGGTCAGCGGCAGCCACTTCGCGAAGGCGAGGAGCCAGTCCGGCAGCACGTCCTGGGGGAAGAACACGCCCGACAGGAACATCAGCGGCAGCGACACGATGTTCGCTAGCGGCGCCGCCGTGTTCTCCGTCTTCGCGATGCCGGAGATCGCCAGGCCCAGTGAGGCGAACACGAGGCCGCCGAGGAAGATGAGCGGGATGACCTCCAGCCAGAACAGGGGATAGCCCGGGGCCACGTCGACGCGGGACACGAGGATGCCGACGAGCAGGAGCACGTTCGTCTGCAGCACGAGCAGGAGGAGCCTGGTGGTGAGCGAGCCCACCAGGAAGTGATTCGGGCCGATGGGCGTGGCGTAGAGACGCTTCAGCACGCCCTGGTTGCGCAGCCGGACCAGCGTGAAGACGACGCCGAAGAGCGCGCTCTGCATGATCGCCAGAGAGACGATGCCCGGCACGATGAAGCCCTTGTAGCCCTGGCCGCGGCCCGCGACTTCGGTGGGGGAGATCGTCGCCCAGTTCTCGACCCGGTACTCCGCCGGGACGTTGGCGACGGACTTGAACACGCCCTCGAGCACCTGGCCGAGGATGGATCGGGCCGCCTCCGCCTCCTGGGCCTTCCTGCCGTCGAAGGTTAGGTCGATGATCGAGGAGGCGCCGAGTTCGCCGAAGCCCTCCGGAATCACCATGACCGCCGTGATGTCGCCGGCCAGGACCTCCGCTCGCAGGTAGTCGGCATCGTCGGATTCCGGGACGTTGAACAGAGGCTCGCCGCCCAGGTCGCCCTTCAGCACGGATACCAGCAACGTCGACGCCTCGTTCTTCGCCTGGTCGACGATGCCCACCTGCGGCGGGGCGAAGCTGCCGAAGTCGAAGAGGCCGAAGACGACCATCATCACGGTCGGGAAGGCCAGCGACCAGAACAGCGCCGCCCGGTCGCGGAAGAACATCTTCAGCTCGGCGCCGATGAACGCCAGGTAGATCTTCACGGCGGGATCCCTACTCGACGAGCTGGTGCCCGGTCAGATCGAGGAAGACGTCTTCGAGCGTCAGGGCGCCGTCCCGGCGGACCGCCTGGCCGCCGCGGTTCGCCAACTGCTCGATCAGCGCCTGCGGCGCGTCCACCGCGACGATCGAGCCGCGGTCGATGACCGCCACGCGGTCGCAAAGGACCTCCGCCTCTTCCATGTAGTGGGTCGTCAGCATGATCGCCATGCCGTCCGAGCGCAGGCCGTCGATCAGCTTCCACATCCTGCGGCGGGCCTGCGGGTCGAGCCCGGTCGTCGGTTCGTCCAGGAACATCGCCACCGGTTCGTTGACCGTGGCGACCGCGATGGAGAAGCGCTGCCGCTGGCCCCCGGACAGGTGCTTGTAGCGGGACTTCGCCCGATCCGCCAGGTCGACCCTGGCCAGCATCTCGTCCGGCGAGGCGCCCGAGCCGTAGAGCGTGGCGAACAACTGGACAGTCTCGCGGAGCGTCAGGTTGTCGAAGAAGGCGTTCTGCTGGAGCTGGACGCCGATCATGCTCTTGACCCGCCGCCGGTTCTTCTTCACGCCGACGCCGTCGATGAACGCCTCGCCGCCGTCCGCCTGGCGGAGCCCCTCCAGGATCTCGACCGTGGTCGTCTTGCCGGCCCCGTTCGGGCCCAGCATGCCGAAGATCTCGCCGCGATGGACCTGGAACGAGACCCCGTCGACGGCTACCAGGTCCCCGTAGCTCTTGCGCAGATCCCGGACGTCGATGACGACGTCGTTGGCCATCGCCGCGGCCGCGGTCTCAGTCGTCGAGGCTGGCCCAGACGTAGCCGATCCAGACCGGCTCCGGCGACAGCGGGCCGTTGCCGTAGGGCGCGTACTTCTCGGGCAGGCCGTCCTTCTGGACGTCCTGGAGCGATGTGCCGGCGCTCTTCTGCCTGTCGATGTAGTCGATCGTCTCCGCGACGTAGTCGTGGTACTTCTGCAGGTCGGCCTTCGTCGCCAGCGGCCCATGGCCGGGGATGATCTGCGTGTCGTCGTCAACGATCTCGAGCAGTTGAGCCATGTTGTCGCGCAGGCCGAGCGCGCTGCCGCCGACGTCCCGGTCGATGTACGGGTAGCCGCCGAGGTTGGGGAACTGGTCGCCGGCGTGGACGACGTTCGAGTCGCGGAAGAAGATCGCCGCGTCGCCGTCCGTGTGGGCCGGGTTGCCGAAGTGGATCACGTCGATCGCCTCGCCGTTCCAGTGCAGGGTGACGCTCTCGTTGAACGTCACGATGGGCAGCGCCTCGGACGGGAACGGCGTCGCCGAGAAGTTGGTGCCGGCATGGCGGTTCTCCAGCAGCCGCTTGCGCACGTTCGCGTGCGCGACGATCGCGGAGTCGGCCCCGAAGCCCGCGTTGCCGCCCGCGTGGTCGAAGTGGTAGTGCGAGTTGACGACGAAGTCGATCCTGCCTTCCTGGATCTTCGCCACCGCCGCCTTGATCTTCGGCACCACCGGCATCATCGCGTCGTCGACGATCAGGATGCCGTCGTCGCCGGCGGAGACGGCGAGGTTCCCGGCCAGTCCGGGCTCCGGCAGCAGCAGGTAGACCGTGTCGCTCAACTGCGTCTGGTGCCAGACGATCTGCTCGCCTGCTTGCTTGGCCCAGGCGTCGATGTCGAGCTGAGCCGCTGCCGGTGCGGCAACCGCGAGCCCCAGCGCCGCAGCCGCGAAGCAGCACGCGGTCTGGCGAAACCGATTGTCTGGAGTCGTCATGTCTTCTCCCGTTGAGGGTTGGGGAGGCCAACCTTACCGGCTGCGGCACGGTACACGTGCGCCACACACTGGGTGCGCCGGCGTGTCATCCGTGCGCCCGATGACGGGCGCACGGACTGTGACGCGTGTGGCGCGGGATCGCGCCACCCGGGTTCCCGCCGGCTGCCGCCGAAGGCGGCCAGAAACACCGCGCCGGCCGCAGGCCGGCTCCACGACGATGAGGCGTCATCACCGCCGCGAAGACGGCGACAACCCCCGGCTCTCCTCAGTCGACACCAACTCCACCGGCCCCTTCGCACCCTCGATCACCACCGTCATCTCCGGCTCCCCCTCCGACACATCCACGTCCAGCCCAAGAC
>VXUF01000094.1:942-14737 GCA_009837085.1 Holophagales bacterium | reverse complement strand
GGACTGCACCTCGCCGTAACCGAGGAGTACGACGCGATCGTCCTCGACCTGACGCTGCCGGGGATCGACGGACTTGCCGTCTGCCGTCGTGTCCGGGAGGACGCCGGCAGTCAGGTGCCGATCCTGATGCTGACGGCCCGCGACACCCTGGACGACAAGCTGCGCGGATTCGATGCCGGCGCCGACGACTACCTGGTCAAGCCGTTCGCGCTCGAGGAGCTCGGAGCCCGGTTGGCGGCCATCGTCAAACGCGGCGCGCGTCGCCGGAACGTGCTTGTCGTGGCCGATCTCGAGTTGGATACGGGAACCCTGACAGCTCGGCGCCGGGGAGTCGCACTGAAGCTCAATCGAATGGGCGTTCGTCTGCTCCAGGAGCTGATGCGGGCGTCGCCGAACGTCGTCACGAAGGCCGACCTCGAGCATCGAATCTGGGGAGAAGATGTACCCGACGGCCATGCCCTCCGAACCCACATCTACTACCTGCGGCGAGTACTCGACCGGCCCTTCGACCAACCCCTGCTGAAGACGGTTCACGGCCTCGGCTACCGGCTCAGCGACGACGAAGACGGCTGACAGGCCGAGCCTCGCAAGGCTCATGACGACCGTGCGATCTCAACGAAGCACCAGCCTGCACCGCTCCTTGCAGAAGGCCTTCTGGACCTTCGGCACCGTCCTCGTTCTCGTCTACGCCGTGTTCGTCGCCGCCGTTTCCATCTGGCTGGCGGATGACCTCCTGCTTCGCCAGGTGGACCTCGAGTTCGAGGCGTATCTCGACGAGCACCCCGAGGCCCTTGCCGGTCGCTCCACGCCACCGGTGATCAGCCGGTTCTTCAGCGTCCACCTGGGCGAGGCGACGTTGCCGGAGGCTCTCCGGGAGACCGCCGTGCTCCTTCCTCCCGGGTCCCACGCGATCGAGCGCGGCAGGATCATCGGCGAGGACTACATGCTCGCCGTTCGAGAGACCGATCAACCAGACCGGCGACTCTACATGCTGTACGACGTGCGTGGTTTCGATAAGGGGAGGTGGTGGCACTCCGAGGTCACCGCCGTCATGGTCGGCGGTGCGCTCGTCTTCGCCATCGGGCTGTTCTGGGCATCCCGCTACAGCCGGTCGGTCCTTCAACCCTTGACGAGCCTGGCCGGGACGGTCACGAACCAGTCGGAACCGTCGCGGCTGGCGGAGGCCCTTGCCCGGCGGCGCGACCCGGTTGAGGTCGCGGTCCTCGGCGAAGCGATCGAGCAGTCGATGCGCGAAATCGATGGGTTCATCCGACGGCAGAGTGCCTTTACGCGGAACGCCAGCCACGAACTCCGCACTCCTCTCGCCGTGATTCGGGGCGCGGTCGAACTCCTGAAGTACGAGACCCTCTCGTCGCGAGCAGAACAGCGCCTGTTGCGAGTGAAACGATCGGTCCATGAGATGGAGACGTTGATCGAGACGTTCCTGTGGCTCGCGCGGGGAGATCAGGACCCGCCAGGCGATCCGGTTGAAGTCGCACCGATCGTCCATCGCGTCGTCGAATCCCATCGCCATCTCCTCGGAGAGCGCGATGTCGATATAGAAGTGGATATCGAACCGGACCTGAGCCTTGCCGTCCGCAAGCAGATCATCGCAGTGGCGATCGCGAACCTCGTCAAGAACGCCTTCTACTCAACGGAAGCGGGCATCGTGAGGATCGCCGGCTCCGCCAACAAGCTCACCGTCACCGATACTGGCCCGGGTCTTTACACGGAACGGGTAGATCCGGACCCGGACCGAGTCGCCAGCGGATTCGGTCTGGCGATCGTGCGCGAGCTGTGTGAGCACAACGGGTGGCACTTCGAACTCGCGGAACGCGAGCCTCGCGGCACGGTCGCGACGATCGAGTTCTCAACTCGGGTCGTGTCCGCTAAGCCCTACGTAGGGCCGAAGACCGGCAGCGCCGGGAACTCGCCCTTGAGGACGGCCGAGGCGTCGTCCATCCCCATCCAGCCTTCGATCATCGACGCGTAGACGCGCCGGAAGTCGGTCGTCATCTTCAGGTTGCCGTCGTCGAGGTCGGTGAGGCTGGGCGTGTCGCCGTAGAAGCCGCCGGCGACGCCCTTGCCGGCGACGAACATCGGACCGGCGGTGCCGTGGTCGGTGCCGAGGCTCGCGTTCTCCTCCACCCGCCGGCCGAACTCGGTGAACATGAGCACCGCCACGTCGTCGGCCCGGCCGATCCGGTCGACGTCGCGCAGGAAGCCGGCGACGGCGTCGGACATGTACATCAGCAGCCGGGCGTGGGTGTCGGCCTGGTGGACGTGGGTGTCGAACGAGTTGCCGCGGAAGCTGACGTAGTAGATGCGCGTGGGCAGCTCGGCCTCGATCAGGGCCGCGACCTTGCGCAGGTCGGCGCCGAGGCCGCCGATGCCGTAGTCGACCGGCGTGCGGTAGCCGGACCAGGCGTCGCGCACGAGCGCCGCGCTGGAAGCGGCGTTGGCGGCCGTGCCGCGCAGGAAGTCGAGCGCGTCGTTGCCGCTCGCCTCGTCCGTGCCGAACTGGCCGAGCGCCTGTTTCTCGCCCGGCGTGCCCTGGCGCCGGAGGCGTCCCGGGTCGTCGAAGACCAGCGGCGAGTGGCGGGCGGCGCGCACGGCCAGGGACTGCGAGCTGGCCACGTTGACGATGTAGTTGGGCGTGCCGTCCGGGCCGTGATCGTCGGCGAGACGGCCGAGCCAGCCGAGCGCCTCGCCGCCGTTCGGCACGCCGGTGTGCCAGAAACCCATCGACGAGAAGTGGGACAGGCTCGGGTTCGGATAGCCGCAGCCCTCGACGACCGCCAGGTTCCCGTCCTTGTACAGGCCCTCCATGCCGACGAGCGACGGGTGGAATCCCGCCTCCTCGGTGAGCGCGATCGCTCGCTTGGGGCGGATGCCCAGGTTCGGGCGCACCCGGTAGTACTCATCGTTCCGGAACGGGATGACGGTGTTCAGCCCGTCGTTACCGCCGGAGAGCTCGACCACGACCAGGACCCGTCCCGATGCGTCCGAGATCCCGGACCGCAGTTCCTCGAGCGCGAGCGCCGCGGACGTACGGCCGAGAACCGCCGGAAGGCCGGCGGCGACGCCGAGTCCAAGGAGGCCGCGGTGCAGGAAGTCGCGCCGCGAACAGCCGCAGGGAAGTCGTTCAGCCATAGGGAAACTCCTCAGCCCAACTGGTACTCGGGCGAACTGAAGACGAGGTAGAGGGTCGAGCGTAGCGCTTCCTCGACTTTCTCCGCCGAGCCGGGGCCTTGTGCTTCAAGACGTGTCGACTCCAGTTCGCGCTCGAGGTGCCGGACCAGCGCCGCGCGCCCCGGCTCGGTCAGCGGAACGCGCAGGAACCGGTGCAGGAGGTGGTCGACCGCTCCCTCGACATCGATGGCGCCGGCCTGAAGCACCATGGTCCGCACGTCGACGTCGAGGACGTGGCGCGGCACGAGCTTGACCCTCTCGTAGGCCACGACGTAGCCGCGATAGCCGCCGTAGCGGGTGTTGTACTCCTCGTCCGCGTCGGCCAGCGTGTTGGACGCGGCGTCGCCCTGCTTGGTCGCCGCCGTGATCGTCATCCCCCGCGCCAGCCGCTCGCCGACCTGGCGATAGATCCCGGGCATCCGGCGATCCGGATGCCCGAACTCCTCGAGCGCGGGCGGAAAGAGGACCGAACGCATCGCGTTGCCGCGTTCGAGCAGTGTCGCCGGCGTGATCCAGGTGCGCCCGCCCGCCCAGCCGGCCACATTCGGCGGGTAGAGCAGTTGCTGGCCCAGGCGGCCCGCGAGGCTGTTCATGTCGGGCACGGTGGGCGCCCTCGGCACGCCGAGCTTGCGGTACGTCGAGACGAACAGCGCGACCGGGCTCTTGATCTGGGTGGCGACCGATGGTGGGCTGTAGAAGTCCCGCGAGGAGAGGATCGTCCGCAGCAGCGCCTTCAGTTCGTATCCCGATTCGCGCAGGCGGCGGCCCAGTTCGACCTGGAGCTCCGGATCGAGCTCCTCCCGCACCAGGTAGCGGTAGACCTTGCCGGCGATGAACTCGCCGGTCGCCGGTTGTTCGAGGATGATGTCGAGCACTTCCTCGCCGCCCAGGTTCCCCTCGCGCCCCAGAAAGGTCTTCGGGCCGTCGTCGTGAAGCCCGGCGTCGAACCGGTAGTCGAGGACGTCGTTCGTCCAGCCGGTGAACGCCCGCGACGCCTCCCTAACGTCCTGCTCGGTGTAGTTGCGCGTGTCTCCGCTGTTTTGGCCCATCGTGAACAGTTCGAGCAGCTCGCGGCCGAAGTTCTCGTTCGGGTGGTCCTTCACGTTCTCCCGGTTGTCGAGGTAGACCAGCATCGCCGGATCGCGCATGACCGCGAGCACCAGGCTCTTGAAGTCCGCCGTGGCATGAGCGCGCAGGGTCCGGTTCTGCAGGTGCATCTTCCGGGCGTCGCGGACCTTCACCTCGGAGGTCGCGAAGTGGTCGTGCCAGAACAGGGTCATCTTCTCTTCGAGCGGCCGCGGAGTCACCACCATCCGGTCGGCCCACCACAGCGCCAGCCGCCGCGTCTCCAGCACGTTGCTGCGCAAGCCGTAGAAGAACTTGTCGACGACCGGCTGGATCGGCCGCGACGAACCTTCCGGAAGGACGTCGACGCCGAGGGACCGCCCGTGCCGCCGCGCCCGCCGCACCGCCGCCGCCCGGCTGGGCGGGAACGGGTCCATTCCCGGATCCCAGATCCCCGATTCGTCGAACGGCGCGAGCGCCGAGTCGTCGATCGCCTCGTAGTCCACGAGCCGGGAGACCGCGCCCTCGAGCCCGAGCGCAACGAGTTCCTCGATCTCCGGCGGCGTGCCGCCGAAGCCAGCCCGTTCCAGCAGGTGCGCCGCCTGCTCGTAGTCGAAGTCCGACCCGGCCAGCGGCGCCAGGTCCCCGACCCCGGCGTGGCCGGCCGAGTCGACCGGCGCGCCGATGGCGGCAGCAGGCAGAGCCAGGCACAACGCGACCGCAGCCGCCGCGCCGCTTCCTGAATGAACGCAGTGCTTCAAGGTCGCCGCCGATGATAGCGCCCGGACGGCCGGCAGGAGGCCATGGACCCTCAGGAGTGGCCGAGCGACAGCAGGTTCTCGACCGGTTGGTACAACTCCTCCAGGTAGGAGACGTCCTCCGCATCGAGGTCGATCGTCGTCGCCTCGACGAGCTGCTCGATCTGGGAGATCTTCGACACGCCGACGACGGGCGATGTGACCTCGGGCTTGTTCACCAGCCAGGCCAGCGAGATCTGCGCCGGCGTGCGGCCGTACTTCCCGGCCACTTCGACCACCCGGTCGGCGATGTCGAAGGTGGCGGCGCCGCCGTAGAGCATCTCGGTGCGCACCCGGTCGCCGCCCTTCGAGCGGTCGGTGCCGCCCTCGTCGAAGCTGCCCTTGTACGAGCCGGTGAGAATGCCGCGTGCCAGCGGCGACCAGGGCGTCAGCGCCACCCCGGTCCGCGCGCAGTACGGGTTCATCTCCCGCTCTTCCTCGCGGTAGACGAGGTTGTAGTGGTTCTGCATCGACACGAACTCGGTCCAGCCGTTCTGCCGCGCCGTCATCTGGAGCTCGGTGAACTGCCACGCGAACATCGACGACGCGCCCAGGTAGAGCGCCTTGCCGGCCTTCACCACGTCGTGCAGGGCCTCGAGCGTCTCCTCGATCGGCGCCTGGACCTGGCCGGGAATGCCGTGCGGGTGGCGATGGATGATCAACTGGTCGATGTAGTCGAGGCCCAGCCGCTGCAGGCAGCCGTCGACCCCCTCCATGATGTGCTTGCGGGACAGCCCGCCCTGGTTCGGCGACCGGCCCATCGGCATGGAGACCTTGGTCGAGATCACGTACTCGTCGCGCGGCAGCAGCTCGCGCAGGAGCGAACCCACAACCCGTTCGCAGGCGCCGATCCCGTAGATGTCGGCGCAGTCGAAGTAGAACAGCCCGCGCTCGATGGCGGCCTGGAAGATCGGCCGCGAGGCGTCGATGTCGAGCGTCCAGTCGCCCTGGTGACCCCTGCCCGGCTCTCCGAAGTTCATCGTTCCCAGGCACAACTCCGACACCCGGAGTCCGCACTTCTCGCCCAACTGGACCACCTTCAACACGTTGCCGCCTCCTTCCATCCGAGCGCGCGATGATAGCGACCGGCGGCTACGGGGAATCGCAGCCGTCGAACGTCCCGGTGTCCCTGATCGGCTCGAACAGGCGGCCCAGGGGATTCACCCACGTCTTGCGAGCGCCGTTCCTCCGGTCGCGAACCGTCGTCGTCACCTCGACGTCAGTGAGACCGGCGGCGAAGACCCAGAAGTGGCCGTCGATCGCACAGCCATCCAGCACCTTGATGACCAGCTCGATGTTCGCCGGTTCGAAGAACCAGAAGTACCCGCCCTCGGCGGTGAGCTTCTCGGCCATGCCGCGGCCGGTCCTGCCGTCGGACGTACGCCACTCGACCTGGACATCGAAGTCTCCGAGGCACAGAACATCTTCGTCACTGCACGCCGGGACCTCCAGCGGCGGCTCGGGCTCAGGTGGTGGGTCCGGATCCGGCGGCGGATCGGGGTCGGGCGACGGCCGGGGTGTCGAGGCCTCGCAGGGTGACGGCTCGATCGGCGGCCTGGCGTCGGACGAGAGATACACGACGAGGCCGTCGTGATCCGCCGCGAAGAGCGCGTTCGTCCCATCGTCTTCGTTGTGCCGGGCGGCGTCCGCATTGCCGCGGGCGTACTCGATGCCCACGACGTGCGGTTCCAGGGACTCGTTCACCAGCGCGTGATCCAGGACCTGGGCGTTGCCGCCGAAGACGAAGGAGTATCTCTCGGAGTCCGGTACCCGGTCGATCAGGTTGCACAGGTCCCTGGTGACGAGGTCGGGTCCGGACATCAGGTTCTCGCCCGGCGTCACCCGGCCCCTGATCTGGCCCAGGACGTCGACGTAGCCGTCGGTGAACTGGAAGGCGTTGAAGTCGCCCACGATGATCAACCTGCTGCCCTGAAGCGACTCGACGAGCCGCGCCACGGACTGCGCCTGCTCCAGCCGCTTGGTGCGGACCCACTCGCCTCGCGCCGTGTCGTCGACATCGATCAGGGAACGGTTGTGGACTACAACCACCGTGAACGCCAGACCGCCCGCGGTCGCCTCGAGCACGACCGGCGGCCGGTCGTGAAGCCGGTCGACGGTCCCGTCCCGGGGGTCCACGAAGGTCTCGCTCCGTCCGTGTTCGGTGACCCGACCGACCGTCACGCCGGAGCGCACGAGGAAACCCACGGACTGGAAGCCACCGGTCGCCCCGAAGTGGACCGTGTAGCGCACGTTCGGGTCGTCGCTCCGGATGCGCGAGGCCAGGTTCCGGAGCGCCGTCCGGCCGAGTGTCTCTTGCACGGCGACGATGTCGGGAGAGCCCAGCACCTCCCGGATCAGACGCGACAGCTTGCCCAGTTTGGTCGAGCCGGCGTTCTCACGCAGGTTCAGCAGGTTCTGCGACGCCACCGTGATCTCCCCCGGCGCCTTCGCGCGCACCGCGCGCGGCAGCGCCTCAGCCGCGCTTCGGACCGTCAACTCGGTCGGCCACATCTCGTACCCGCCGAACTCGTAGCCGAGCACGCCAGTGGCGGTGAACACGGTCCCGGGCACCCAGGAGACGTTCGACAGGCCAAGCTTGTCGGGATCCAGTTCGAACACCTCCGGATTGCCGTCCCAGACAGGAAGACCGGGCAGGCCCGGATACTCGATGCCGGGCTCGCGAAAGCCGCGCGACGCCGTCGGCGCGACGTACATCTCAGCGACCGGATCCGAGCTGAAGTGCTGGCTGCCGCTCGACACCGTTCCGGTCGCGATCCGGATGCGCATTCCCTCGTAGCACTCGTACTCCCTGCGGCAACTCGGACTCGCGGGGTCCGGAGACGGGCGAGAGGCGTGGAACTCCACCGCCGCGGGCAACGGCTGGTTGCTGGCGTCGACGCTCACCGAGCCGCCGGCGAGCATGGCATTGATGCGCGTGAAGCCGAAGTACTCCTCCACCGTTCCGACGACATCGACCTGGTCGCCGACGTTGACCGGGGGCTCGCCGCCGTGAAGAACGAAGACGCCGTCCGAGGTGTCGGCATCGTCGTCGCTGCGGGCCGATGGGGTCTGAATGAAGAAGCCGCCGGCGCCGACGGCGGCGTCGACGTGGTCGTTCGTCGTGACCGGCGTGCCGGCCTGGGGACTGGACAGCCCGCGACCCTGGATCTCGTGGATCTCATGGACCGCTCCCTGCCCCAGAACCTCCGCCGGGAAGGTCGACGTCACCGCGAGACTGGCCATCAGGCAACACGCCAAGCGCCCGAAGCCGTCGAGCCTCCCTTTCATGCCAGCCAGCGTCAGTTTCCGCTCAGGTTCCGGAGAATCTCACGCGCTCTGGGATGGTCCGGATCGATCTCGAGCGCCCGCTCCAACTGCCGCAGACCTTCTTCGGCTCGTCCTGTCCTGATGTAGGCGATTGTGAGAAGCGCGTAGGCGTCGGCCCGGTCCGGGTCGATCTCGATCGCCCTTTCCAGCGCCGCGGCGGCCTCCTGGTTCCGGTCGGCCAAACCGTGGAGCACGCCCAGGTTGAGGTGCGCGTCGTAGGACTCGGGATCGAGCCGCAGGACCTCGCGGTAGAGGCGTTCCGCAGCGAGGTGGTTCCCTTCCGCGAGCCGCTGGTTCGCCGTCCGGATCATGGTCTGCGTGTCCCGTACCAGCCCGAACACGGCCTCCAGCATCGGGTCGTCGAGGTTCGAGACCTCCGCGTCCTCCAGGTCGGCCAGCAGGTCCTCGGCGCGCTCCGGGTTCCCGAGTTGCCGCTCTGTCATCGCCAGCAGGTAACGGGTCTCCCGATGGGCAGCGTCGAGCGCCAGCGCCGTGCGCAGATGCTCAGCCGCGACCTCCGGCTGGCCGCGGCGCCGGGCTGCCTTGCCCAGGCCGAGTTCACCCCAGGGCGTACCGGGTGACGCGGCCCGCACCGTGCGGAACGCGTCCTCCGCTCCGTCCGTGTCGCCTGCGGCCAGTAGTGCGTTACCGAGCCGAACGCGTGCCGCCCAGTACGACGGGCGGAGTTCCAGGACGCGCTCGAAGCGACGCGCAGCTTCGTCGTGAGCGCCACGGCCCGCGGCAAGGAAGCCCAGGTAGTATGGCCAGTCGGGGCTCGAGGGCTCGAGTTCCTCCGCCCGCTCGTAGCAGCGCCGGGCCTGGTCGACGTAGCGGTGCGCCTGGTACAGACGGCCCAGGGCGCCGACTGCCGCGCCGTTTGATGGGTCGCGATCGACGACCGCGAGGGCGTCGCGAACGGCCGTCGCGAAGCCCGGATCGAGTTCGGAGAGGCTGGGGATGCGGGGAACTTCGGCGGCTGCGGTTGGCGCTGGTTCGTCGGGAAGGTCGGGTCCAGAGTCGGCACAGCCCAGGACGAACCCCAGGAAGACGATCGTGACGCCCCAGGCACCAACGACGGTGGCGGCGTCACTCCGAGTCACGGCAAGCCCCTGCCGCGGGCCGTTCCCCGCCTGGCGCCAGCAGGCGCACGATGCGGTTCACCTCGGTGTCGGAGCGCTCGGTGACGATGCCGTCCGGCCAGCGCACCTCCAGCCGATCGACCGAACCGGCGTCGCCAAGCCCAAAGTGGACCCGGGAGTCGTTGGCGACCGCGAAGCTGTATGCCGGACGGACATCGCGGGAGAAGCTCCGGCCACCCGCTTCGACGGTCACCCGGGAGCCGATCGCCGAGCGGTCGAAGACCCCGCCGCCACAGAGATCGACGACCAGCCACGAGCGGGCGTTGCCGACGTCGTTCCGGAACAACATCGCCGGTCCCTCGTTGTTGACGACCACGATGTCGACGTCGCCATCGTTGTCGAGATCGCCGAACGCCGCGCCGCGGCTGACCTCCAGCAGCTCCAGAGCGGCGCCGGCCCGGCCTGAGACGTCCTCGTAGCGGCCGGACGGCGTGCCCCGCAACAACTGGTTCGGCTCGCGGTAGTCGAAGGCGGCGGTGTCTCCCGGCGTCACCTTGCCGTTGGCGACGAAGAGGTCGAGGTTGCCGTCCCCGTCGTAGTCGAACCAGGACGTGCCGAAGCCGGTGTACGGCTGGCTCACGCCGCCGAGTCGCGCCTCGTCGGTCACATCCCGGAAGAAGCCGCCGCCGTCATTCCGGTAGAACGTGTTCGTCTCTCCGCTCAGGTGGGTCAGGAACAGGTCAAGGTCGCCGTCGCCGTCGGGGTCGGCCACCGCGATGCCCATGCCCGCTTCGGGCTGGCCGAGTTCGTTGAGCGCGGCCCCGCGCGCCAGCGCGTCCTCCCGGAACGTGCCGTCGCCCTGGCTCAGCCACAGGTAGTTCACCGCCTGGTCGTTCGCCACGTAGAGATCGACGAGGTTGTCGCCGTCGAAATCCACCGCGACCACGCCCAGGCCCGGCCCGGCGACCGAGCGAATGCCCGCGGCCTCGCTCACGTCGGTGAATCGGCCGCCGCCGTCGTTGCGGTAGAGCGTGTCTGGCGCCGGCGGATACTCCGCCGGATTGCAGTAGTTGCGGAGGCCGTTTGGCCCCAGGCAGGGGCGCTCCCGCTCGGCGCTCCAGACGACGTAGTTGGCGACGAAGAGGTCCAGGTCCAGATCGCCGTCGTAGTCGAAGAAGACGCTGCTGGAAGACCAGGCCGGGTCGCCTACGCCGGCACGTTCGGTTACGTCCTCGAAGCTGCCGTCGCCGAGGTTGCGATAGAGCCGATTCGGGCCGACGTTCGTCACATAGAGGTCGACCAGACCGTCCCGGTCGAAGTCGGCCACGGTGGCGCCGGCGCCGTAGCCCGTGTCGCCGACGCCGGCGGCGTCCGTCACGTCCTCGAAGGCGCCGTCACCCAGGTTGCGGTAGAGGCCGTTGCCGGGCCGATCGGCAGCCGGGCCCATGTTCCCGGCCGATCCGGGAACCGGACCGCTCTGCACCAAGTAGACGTCGAGCAGCCCGTCGTCGTCGATGTCGATCAGCGCTCCGCCTCCCACCAGGAGTTCCGGGTAGTTGTACTCGCCCGTCCCGCCGTTGCGATGAACGAAGTCGAGTCCCGCTTCGGACGCGCGCTCGACGAAGACCGGCTCCGGCGCGGGAACCGCCGTCGACACGTCCGCGCCACCGTCCGCTTCGGCGCACGCCAGAAGAACCGCAACCTGAAGGACTAGGGCGAAGGTAGAAGAACGCCACATGGCCGCAGCAGACACTATCCGCGAGACCGGGCCGCTCCGTTGACAGGAATCCACCGCAGGTGATACAGATTTCTGTATGAAGACCACGCTGAACTTCGACGACCGCCTGATCAAGGCGGCCAAAGTACGCGCTGCCGAGGATGGCGAACCGCTGACTCGCCTGATCGAGCGGGCTATCCGGCAGTACCTGCAGCCACCACGGCGGACCGAGGAGCCGTTCAAGCTGAAGCTCGTCACGAAGAAGACGCGCACCCTGCCGGGCGTTGACGTCGCCGACCGCAACTCCCTCTACGACATCATGGACGGTCTGGATTGATCGCCGTCGACACGAACATCCTCGTCTATGCCCACGACCCGAGTTCGCGCATGCACAAGGCCGCCTGCGGCCACCTCGAGGCGCTCTCCGGTGCCCTGTTCAATTGGTCCCTTCCGGCACCGTGCCTGGTCGAGTTTCTTCGTGTAGCGACGCATCCCAGGATCCTCAGTCCGCCGTACACGGCTGATGAAGCCAGCGCGAACGTCGAGCGCATCCTCGCCTCACCGAACCTGACACTGCTGCGGCCCGGCCCGCACTATGCGGAACTCCTGCTCGAGGCCATCCGCGAAGTGAGCGCCGCGGGCAACCTGGTCTTCGACGCGCAGATCGTCGCGCTCTGCCGTGAGCACGGCGTCTCCAGGCTGTTGACGCACGACCGCGACTTCGACCGGTTCAAGGGACTCCGGACGGAGCGACTCGAGATCTGAGCTCCTGGCCTCGACCGCCCGGAACCCGGAGGAACCGGTACGACGACTGAATAAACTCGCCCGAGAAGGACTCACCTCATGTCTACGCCACAGCACCGCGGTCGTCGCGCCCGATTCGCTCGGGAAACGACTCTCGCCGCCTTCATCATCAGTGCCGCACTGGCCGCGGTTCCCGCCGCCGCCGAAAAGGACCCTGTCTTCACCAGCCGCGGCAACCTGGCCATCCGCGGCTACGACCCGGTCGCCTACTTCACGGAAGGGAAGGCTGTCAAAGGCGACAAGGACTTCACGCTCGGTTGGCAGGGCGCCGACTGGCGTTTCGCCAGCGCCGAGAACCGGGATCGCTTCTCCGAAGATCCGGAGAAGTACGCGCCCCAGTACGGCGGCTACTGCGCCTGGGCGGTCAGCCGCAACTACACGGCCCCGACCGACCCGGATGCCTTCACGCTCGTGGACGGCAAGCTCTACCTGAACTACAACAAGAGGGTCATGAGGCAGTGGCTTGAGGACCGCGACGCGAACATTGAGAGCGCCGACAAGAACTGGCCGACGGTGCTGAAGGAGTAGGCGTCCATCCCGTACCGCACCGGCCGCACTCTCACACCCGGCGACTCTCCCGGCCACCCGCCCGCTGACGTTCGCAGATGAAGCTCCTCGCCTTCAGCGACGTTCACCTGGACTCGAAGTTCGGCTGGGCGACCCGCGAAGTCGCCCGCCGGCAGCGCCAGCGGCTGCGGGACGGCGTAACCTGGACGTTCGAACAGGCCCGCCAGGAGGGTGCTGCCGCCGTGTTGATCGGCGGCGACCTGTTCGAGCATGAGCTCGTGTCGCCGGACACGGTCGACTTCCTGCGCCGGACCTTCGAACGATCAGGCCTCCAGGTCTTCGCAGCTCCCGGCAACCACGACTACGCGGACACGGAGAGCCCGTACCGGCGGATCGACTGGCCGGACAACGTCCACATCTTCCGGGAGACGCACTTCACGTCGAAGCACCTCGCGGACGGTGTGACCATCTGGGGCGCCGCCCATCGCAAGCCCGCGGACACGCCCGGCTTCTTCGACGACGGATTCGAGGTCGAGGGCTCGGGTACTCACATCGCCGTGTTCCACGGCGAGGAACGAAACGCCGCGTTCCAGGCTCAGTATCGGCATGCCCCGTTCGAAAGCGACCAGATCGCGGCCGCCGGGTTCGACCACGCCGTCGTCGGCCATTCCCACAAGCCCGCCGATCGTCCGACGTGGACCCGGCTCGGCTCCCTCGAACGGCTCAAGTTCAACGAGGCGTATGGCAACGCCGTGGTGCTGGAGGTCGAAAACGGCGAGGTCAAACGACGACGCCTCGATCCCCGCCCTCCCGCGCTCCACAGTCTGACCGTCGACCTGACGGAAGCGGAGAGCGCCGACGAGGCAAGGAAGCGGATCGGGAACGCTCTCGACGGCCTGGCCGGGGCCGCGCGCGTCCGCCTGATCGGCGAGCCGGACAACCTCCACCTGCATACCGAAGACTTCGACGCGGCCTTGTTTGAGCCCCACGAAGGCATCGACCAGGTGTTGGTCGACACCTCGGGTCTGACCTCCCCCTACGACCTCGACCAGATCGAGGACGAGCCGACGGTACGCGGCATGTTCGTAAGACGAGTCCGGGGCGCCGACCTCGACCGCGAAACGGAGCGCATCGTACTGCTCGCCGGCCTGCGCGCACTCGACGACCGGGACATCGGCGTCCTGGACGAACTCCGAATGGCCGGCATCGACGAGGACTTCTCCGACGACGAGCCGCTCGATGCCCCGGCGGACGGAGCGGCCGCGTGAAGATCCTCCGTGTCCGCGCCCACGAGTTCGGCAAGCTGA
>VXUF01000094.1:0-932 GCA_009837085.1 Holophagales bacterium | reverse complement strand
AACGGCGAAATCGACCTGGCCCCCGGCATGACCGTGATCCACGGCGGCAACGAAGCCGGCAAATCGACCTGGCTGCAGGCCATCTTCGCGGCTCTCTGCGGCCGGCGTCGCGGTCAGGGGTCGACAAAGGAAGAGCGCGAATTCAAGCGACAGTACGAGCCGTGGAGCGGAGAGCCCTGGCGAGCCACAGTGAAGCTCGAACTCGACAGCAAGCGCCGCATCGAGATTCAGCAGCGCGATCTCAACACCAAGGAGAGTGTCGCTCACGACGCCGACACCGGACGCCCGGTCGGAGATGAGGTCATCTACCGCGGCAGCATCGACGGTTCCCGGTTCCTGGGACTCAATCGCCAGGTCATGCCCTCGACCCTGGTGATCGGCCAGGGGGACATCCAGCGCCTGCGCCAGACGAAGGGCGATGAAGCCTCGGCGCTCAAGAAGGAGCTGCAACGCGCCGCCGCTTCCGCCGGCGGCGCCGCTACCGCGGTCGAAGCGATCCGCCTGCTCAAGAGCTACGCCCGCGATCAGATCGGCACCGAACGCCGCAACTCGACCAAGCCGCTGCAGCGCGCGGTCGAGCGCCTCAGCGAAGCGAACAGGGAACTCGATGCAGGCAGGAGCCGTCAACTTGAGCGCGACCGCCTGGAGAGCGGTCTCGCGGAAGCGAGCGAAGAGGCCGAGAGAGCGGCCGCCTTGGTCCGGGGTTGCGAGCGTGCGTTGGCGGACCGTGAACTCCGTCGCCTCGACAAGCGCCTGAAGGACATCGAGAAGCTGGCAGCCCAGTTCCCGGACGATCGACCGCCCGAGGCCCGGGGCCAGGGATCGGACGCCGCGATCGAACGTGAGCTTCGGACAGCGCTCCTCGCCTACCGGATACGCCCCGGCGAACCCGCGGAACTCCGGGGACCCGGAGCGGATGACATGGCGCGGGA
>VXUF01000030.1 GCA_009837085.1 Holophagales bacterium | reverse complement strand
GAGCAGGCGCCCAGGACGGCGCGCTGGCGAGCCTTCGCCGGGCTGATCGGCCCGGGCTACATGCAGAGCGCGATGACCCTCGGCAGCGGTACGGCGGCCTCCGCCCTGTTTGCCGGGGCCGTCTTCGGCTATCAGCTCCTGTGGGTCGCGCCGCTCGCCATGCTGTTGGGTCTGGTCATGCTCTCCGCCGTCGCCCACCAGACGCTGTCGACGGGCCTGCGTCCGTTCGATGCGATGCGCCGCTTCGCGGGGGCGCCTCTGGCCTGGAGTTGGGCCCTGGGCGCTCTCGTCGCGTCGATCGTCTGGCACTTTCCGCAGTACTCACTGGCCTCTGCGGTGCTGGTCGACCTCGGCGAAGCGGCGGGGTTCGAGGGGTTGCCGGCGCCGGCGCTGGGCTTCGTCGTCCTCGTCTGGGCCGTGCTCATTTCGTCGCTCTACGGTCGCCGGCCGGAGATGGTCCGACTCTACGAGCGGCTCCTGCGGTACATGGTGTGGGGGATCGTCGTGTGCTTCGGGTGGGTCGTCGTCCGTACCGGAATCTCGGACTGGGGAGGCCTGATTCGCGGCTTCACGGGCTTTGCCATTCCCGGCGAGCGGAACGGTGTGCTGGGAGTGACGGTGATCCTGAGCGGCCTGTCCGCCGCGGTCGGAATCAACATGGTCTTCCTCTA
The DNA here is from genome assembly GCA_009837085.1 of Holophagales bacterium. Classification (GTDB taxonomy): domain Bacteria; phylum Acidobacteriota; class Thermoanaerobaculia; order Multivoradales; family Multivoraceae; genus Multivorans. The sequence goes on along the minus strand of VXUF01000030.1, from coordinate 14,125 downwards.
CCCGTACTCGCTACTCGCTCGCGGCTGGTCGAGGGAGCACAGATCGCTGGCCCGGTTCGACCTGTGGACCGGGACGTTCGTGCCCTACGTCCTGGCGGCGAGCCTGATGGTGATCGCCGCGGCGAACACGATTCACCTCGATCCGTCTTACGACGGCGTCCGGCTGAGCCCGGTCGAGGCGGCGCAGTCCCTGGCGGCCGTCGCGGGCCCGGCAGTGGGCAGGGTGGTGTTCGATCTGGGCGTGCTCGGCATGGCCCTGTCGACGATCACTCTGCACATGCTGGCGACCGGGTTCGTGGCCTGTGAGCTGTTCGGTTGGGAGTTTGGCAGTACGAGACACCGTCTGGCCATGCTGCTTCCCGCTCCGGGTGTGCTCGGGCCGGTGTTCTGGGGTGACATCGCGGTCTGGCTGGCGGTGCCGACGAACATCGTGTGCGGCCTGTTCCTGCCTGCCGCCTACGTCGGCTTCGTCATGCTCCAGCGCAGTCGTGGCTATCTGGGCGAAGACCGTCCGACCGGCGCCCGAGGCTGGCTGTGGTGGGGCGCGATGGTCGTCGTGACCCTCTTTCTCACCGGCTTCATGGCCTGGTACGTCTTGACCCAGGGACCATCGTACTTCGGGCGTTTCGCCGGCTGAGACGCGGCGGCCGGGCGATGCTGGAGTTGCGGTCGGTCGGCATGAGATTCGGCGCCGTCGAGGCGCTCGTGGACATCGACCTGGAACTGGGCGCCAGCGAGGTCGTCGGCCTGATGGGAGACAACGGCGCCGGCAAGTCCACGCTGCTCAAGATCGTGGCGGGCAACTTCGCTCCGACGTCCGGTGTGGTGCTTTGGGACGGCGTGGAGGCCGACCTCACGCCGCTCTCGGCCCGCGAGCTCGGCATCGAGGCCGTGTACCAGGACCTCGCGCTGTGCGACAACCTCTCGGCCACCGCCAACGTGTTCCTGGGTCGCGAACTGAGACGCCGGCTGTTCGGAGTCCTGCCGGTGCTCGATCACGCCGCGATGCGCAGGAAGTCGGCGGAGCTGTTCGCCGAGCTCGGCTCGGACACCCGTGCGGATGACCTGGTGCGGCAGATGTCGGGCGGCCAGCGTCAGGCGGTGGCGATCGCCCGCGCGCGTTTGAGTTCGCCCCGGCTGGTGCTGCTCGACGAACCGACCGCCGCGATCAGCGTGCGGCAGATCGCCGAGGTGCTGGAGCTCATCCGCGGCCTGAAGGAACAGGGAGTCGGCATCCTGCTCATCTCGCACCGCATGTCGGACGTGTTCGCCGTGGCGGATCGCATCGTCGTCCTCCGTCGCGGCCGCAAGGTGGCGAACAAGCTGACGGCGGACTCGTCGCCCGAAGAGGTGACTGCTCTGATCACCGGAGCGATCGAGGCGGCGTGACCGGTCTCCGCCGAACGCCCCAGTCACTCTGGGTGATGTTGACGGTCGCCGCCCTGGCGGGCGTGATGAGCCTGGTCTCGGAGCCGTTCGCAAGCGCCGACAACATCTTCAACGTCAGCCGCAACTTTGCCTTCATCGGACTGATCGCGCTGGGCCAGACGGCCGTGATTGCAACCGGCGGGATCGACCTCTCGGTCGGGTCAGTGATGGGACTCGCGGGGATCGTCACCGGACTCGTTCTGGGTTCGGGACAGCCTCTGGCGCTGGCCGCCGCCGCCGGCCTGGGGTGTGCGCTCCTGTGTGGACTCGTGAACGGCGCGCTCGTCGGATATCTCCGGTTGTCACCGTTCGTCGTCACGCTCGGCATGCTGAGCATCGCCCGCTCGCTGGCTTTGGTGGTCTCGAACAACAGGATGATCCATGACCTCGGTCCCGACGAAGATCTCGTACTCGCCCTCGGCGGCGGACGCCTCCTGGGCGTGGCGAACCCGGTCTGGCTGCTGATGATCGCAGCGCTCGGCGCCGCGGCCTGGTTTCGGTACAGCCGGCTGGCCCGCTACGTGCTGGCCGTCGGCGGCAACGAGGTCTCGACCCGCCTGGCGGGGGTACCGGTAGCGCGGGTCAAGCTCACCGTGTACGCCCTGAGCTCCTTGCTCGCCGGGGTGTCCGCGATCCTGATGATCGGCTGGCTGGGAGCGGTCACGAACGCGCTAGGTCAAGGCTACGAACTGCGCGTGATCGCCTCGGCTGTGATCGGCGGCGCGAACCTGATGGGAGGTGAGGGAGGCGCGTTTGGCGCGGTGGCCGGTGCGGCCCTGATCGAACTGATCCGCAACAGCCTGCTGCTGCTGGGCGTGGATCCCTACTGGCAGGGAGCGTTCGTCGGCGGATCGATCATCGTCGCTATGCTCGTCGAGCGAGTAAGACGAGCCGGACAGACCGCTGGCTGAAGCCGGGAGGGGTCCCGCATTCGCTCGGGAGCTCCAGTTCGAACGGAGTTGCAAGTGAGTTGGAACAGGAAGCCGCGGAGGGGGCGAGGCAGCCGCGAAGACCCCCGGATGCCGGCCCGGTTTGTCGTCCTCTCGCTGCTGGCGGTGGCCGGCTGCGCGCCGGAAGAAACCGGCTACACGTTCGCCCTGGTGCCCAAGGCGATGAACAACCCGTTCTTCGATCTCGCCCGCGACGGCTGCATACAGGCGGCCGAGGATCTTGGCGACGTGGATTGCCTGTACATCGGCCCCAGCGAGCACACGGAGGCCGATCAGATCCAGGTGGTGGAAGACCTGATCAGCCGTCGCGTCGATGGGCTCGCCGTGTCGCCCTCGAACGCGACCGCGATGGCGCGGGCGCTGGCGCGTGCGCGCGACGCCGGGATTCCAGTGATCACCTGGGACTCCGACCTCCTGGCTGAGGATGCCGGGTTGAGAACGACGTACATCGGTACGGAAAACCGCGCGATGGGCGTCGAGCAGGCGAAGCTGCTCCAGGAACTGAAGCCTGAAGGGGGCACCATCTGTGTTCAGTCAGGTGGTGCGGCGGCGATGAACCACAACGAGCGGATGCAGGGGTTTCGGGACACGCTCGCGGGCGCGGCATCGAGCACGCCCCCAGGCGAGCGGCTCGAGGGCCAGAACGGCTGGACGGAGGTAGCGGCCTGTCCGCTCTACACGAACGACGACTTTCCGCTGGCCGTCCAGCAGATGGCCGACGTACTGGCCTCGGAGCCCGACCTCGACGTGTTCTCGATCACCGGCGGCTTTCCGCAGTTCGTGGACCAGGCCTACCGGCAGGCTGTCGAACCGTACCGGGAGCGGATCGAATCTTTGGACCTGGTGATCATCGGAGCGGACGTGCTGCCGATGCAGTTGGACCTGCTAGCCGAAGGTCTGAGTCACGGCCAGGTGGGGCAGCGGCCGTACGCCATGGGCTACCGTTCGATGGAGATCTTGCTCGCACTGGTGAACGGCGGGTCGGTCGAAGACCCGATCTACACCGGCCTCGACGTCTTGACGGGCGCCGCGGACGTCGAGGCGTTTCGGACGGGCCTGAGCCAATGAACGGCGGCCCGGGTCGGGCGCCTAGGGGAGCTGGACGTCCTTGACCAGGTAGCTGGTACGGCCAGTCGCTTCGTCACGGATACCGACGGCCACGTCGAATCTGCCGGGCGGCAGATCGACGTTAACGACCACCAGTGTGTTCTCGACTTGCGCCGCCAACTGCGCTGCGCTCAGCGTCACGGCCTTCTGGCGCATCGACGTCCGCTCGCCCGTGTCGTTGCCGGCGACCAGAAAGATCCGTACCGTACCGCTCGAACCGGAAGGTCCCGGGAGCTGCGTCACGGCCGCTAGCGGCACGTGAACTTCCACCGGCAGGGTGGCCTGGTTCCGGCCCGCACCCTCCTGGACCTCGCCAAACGTCACGTCCGCGCCGAGAGGATTCGACTGTTCCCCGAGTTTCAGGGCTGCGTACAGTCGGTCGGCGAGGCGTTGCTCCTCGGACTTCAGGATGTAGGTGCGGCGGTAGCGGACCCGCCACCCCTTCCTGGGCTTCGTCAGCCGGACCTCGATCTGGCGGATCGAGTATCGGCTATCGGATGGCGCCGCATAGCCAAGAGAGTAGTAGGAGCCGAAGTCCGCCGCTAACTCGTCCATTGCTCTTGCGGGCCGGTTCTCGTTGAACACGGCACGGCCCCCTGTCTCGTCTGCGAGCAGGCTCAGACTCGCTTGAAGGTTGTCGACCCGGAGACGGTCGTTCTGGGCGCTGGGCACCAGCACGTTTGCGAGCCGCTGAGCACCTGCGCCGCCCCCGCTTACGTCGTCGTCCCCGTCCAGGGCGCCGACCGGGCCGGCGATGCTGGCGTCTACCGCCGAGGAGGCCCGGATGCCGCCGGTGTCGATCGGGTAGAGCGTGACCCTGTTCGCGTTGCTGAAGGCGCTCAGTCGATTGAAGCGCGTCGTTTCGTCCCAGTCGTTCTGCATCCGATCCGTTTCCGTCTGGCGTTCCGGGCACACTTCGCCAATGTAGTGGTACAGGTCGGCGCCCGGCCGGAGCGGCAAGCCATCGCTGAAGAGAATCACGGCCTTGGGTCCCGGCAGGCCGCCGAGAGCGGTCAACAGCTCGCCGAGGGCAGAAACCGAAGCTGCGCTACGGGACTGCGTTTCGGCGGCGTACCGGTTCGCGGCGTTCAGGAAGCCAGACCACATGTCCTGGCACGGCTCACAGTCAGGGGCGAATTCGTTTCCGGTCGCCCCTCCAAGGGCGCAGTCCTCATACGATCCGCGGATCTCCCTGAAGGTCTGCCGCCGCAGAAGTTCGTCGCCGGTGCCCGTCTTTCCGAGGTCTTCCCGCAGCTTCTCAAGCGCCGTTCTCAACTCCGCCTGGTCCTGGGTGAACGGTACCCGGATGGTCAGCTCCGGATCGCTGGTGGCGAGGAGGAAGCGGACAGGGCGTGTGTTGCTGGCGCGGTTGGCCAGAAAAGCGGCGACGTCGCTCTCGACCCGACGAAGGTTCGCCCGATGAGTACGGTAGCGGTCGATGAAGAGAGCCACGGTTAGCGGAGCTTCCGTGTCGGCAGGCGCCTCCAGCGCGACTCCGTCGACCCAGAACTCCTCCTGGCCGGCCGTTGCGCTGAGGAAGTTCGTGATCTCCATCCGCTCGCCGTTCTCGTAGACCTCGAAGTCCGCGGCCGCAAGGTCTGGAATCGGCTGGCCCCGGCGGTTCGTGACGTGCACGTCGATGTTCACGACGTTGACATCCACCGCGTCGTCGACCGTCGCGGCCGGAGAATCCGGTTCTCCCGGCGGAGGCACCGGAGGCTGTGCCACGACCAGGGCCGGCAGGATGAGCAGGGCGCCGCCGAGTCGACCGCAGGGTCCGGACAGGGACATGGATTCACTATACTGAGACGCATGGTTTCCATGGGCGGGAGAGCCCCGATGCGAGTGCTCCCTGCCATGCCGGGGCCGCTCCTGGCTGCCTGTTTGCTCGTGGTGGCCACGGCCAGCCCGACAGGGGCGCAGGTGTCCCGTCCCGAACCGGAGTACACGGGCTCCGACCGGATCGAAGAGTGGTCGGACCGTCGTATCCTGGTCGTGACGCCGCACCCGGACGACGAGACCTTTACCTCCGGCGGCACGCTCGCCATCCTGGCGGCGAAGGGCAACGACATCCGGGTCGTCGTCTACACGACGGACAACGCCGGCTCCCGCGACCCTGAGATGACGAAGGAGCGCCTGAAGGCAATCCGGCGCGCCGAAGAGGAGGAGGCGTGCCGGATTCTCGGCATTCCGAAGGAGAACATCGTTTGGCTGGGCCATGACGACGGCATGCTGGAGTACGTCGACCGCCGGGACCTGACGCGCCAGGTGGCGCGCGAGATACGGCGCTTCAAGCCCGATGCGCTGTTCTCCGTCGATCCCGGTTCGCCCTACGAGCAGTACCACAAGTCGGACCATCGTTCGGGCGCGATCATCACCGTCGACGCGATCCGCGCGGCGCGCTGGCGGCTGTACTTCCCGGAACTCGAGGCCGAGGGCTTCGAGGCCTGGAGCGTGCCGCTGGTCTTCTTCTACTACAGCGCGAGCCCGAACTACACCGTCGACATCACCGACGTGGCGGAGAAGAAGGCAAGGGCCTCGGCGGCCCACATCAGCCAGTTCGGTTCGATGGTCGACCGCTACGACCCGGAGGCGGTGGACGAGCAGCGCAAGGAGTGGGCAGCGCGGCTGCTGGCGCGCGCCGAGCGCGAGAACGGCAGGGTAGTGGAGCGCTTCCGGCGCTCCACGGCGTACTGAGTGCCTGAACCGTCGCCGCTCGCGCTCAGCGTCCTCGACCAGTGCCCGGTGCGGGCCGGAAGCACTCCCGCCGACGCGATCCGCGAGGCGGTGGAACTGGCCCGGGCGACGGATCGCCTCGGGTATCGGCGGTACTGGCTGGCGGAGCATCACAACTCGCACTCACTCGCCTGCGCCGCGCCGGAGGCACTGATCGGCCAGGTCGCCGCGGCGACCCGCCGCATGCGGGTGGGCTCCGGAGGCGTCATGCTGAGCCACTACAGCGCGCTCAAGGTGGCCGAGGTGTTCCGGATGCTGGAGACTCTGTACCCGGGCCGCATCGACCTGGGCATCGGCAGGGCGCCGGGGTCGGACCGGTTCACGGCGCACCTGCTTGCCCACGGGCCGGGTCGCCTCGGCGTCCAGCACTACCCGGAGCAGGTCGCCGACCTTCTCGGGTACCTGGGCCGGGGGCACGAGGACGACCGGCTGAACGGCGTCCGGGCGATGCCCCTGGGAGATACCCAGCCGGAGGTGTGGCTCCTGGGCTCGAGCCTCGGTTCCGCGCGGTTCGCCGCCTACTTCGGCTGTCCCTTCAGTTTCGCCCATTTCATTCAGCCCCGCGACGCGGAGGCCGCGCTCGAGCTCTACCGCAGCGAGTACCGTCCGTCGGACAGTCACCCCGAGCCGCGGGCGAGCGTCGGCGTCAGCGCGATGGTGGCGGACACGGATGAGGAGGCGAACCGGCAGTCACTCAGCCGGTTCCTGTGGTGGATACGGTTGACCCAGGGCCAGCCGGGCCCGTTCCCGAGTTTGGAAGAAGCGGAGACCTACGACTTCACGGAGGCGGACCGGGCAGTGCTCCGGAAGATGCGGGCGCGCAGTCTGGTTGGAGCGGCGGACGCTGTGGCCGGGCGGGCGCGGGAGTTGGCGGAACGCCTGGGAGTGGCCGAACTCGTCGTGCTGACGATCTGTCCGAGCTTCGAAGCCCGACTGCGCTCCTACGAGCTACTGGCCGGGGCCGTGGGACTCGGCGATCATGGTTGACAGCCCAGCGCGGAAGCCAGAGGATCCGGGAGTTCCCGGGAGGTCCTGAACGATGACGATGGCAGACACGCGAATCGAGCACGGCGAGGAGACGGCCGGAACCGTGCGGGAACTGTTTCCCGCCTCGAGCGGCCTCGACTTTCGCGTCGCCGACCTGGCCCTCGCCGAATCCGGCAGGAGGCAGATCGAACTCGCCGAGCACGAGATGCCCGGCCTGATGGAGTTGCGCCGGCGTTACCGCTCGGAGCGGCCCCTTGGCGGCGCGCGGGTAACGGGCAGTCTCCACATGACCGTCCAGACGGCGGTGCTGATCGAGACGCTGGTCGATCTTGGCGCGGAGGTTCGTTGGGCCTCCTGCAACATCTTCTCGACCCAGGATGAAGCGGCCGCGGCGGTGGTCGTTGGCCGACCCGAAACCGGGGGCACTCCGGAGGAGCCGAACGGCGTGCCGGTGTTCGCGTGGAAGGGTGAGACCCTGGCCGAGTACTGGTGGTGCACCCTGCGGGCGCTGGACTGGCCCAACGAAAGCGGTCCGACCCTGCTGGTCGACGATGGCGGCGACGCCACGCTGCTCATTCACCGGGGCGTCGAGTACGAGCGAGTCGGGGCCGTGCCGGGCTTCGACGCCGACAGCGAGCCGGAGGAATGGGGCGTCATTCTCGAACTGATCCGGCGAGTGAAGACCTGGGATCCCGGGTACTTCACGCGCATGGCAGGCGGGCTTCAGGGGATCAGCGAGGAGACGACGACCGGGGTTCACCGGCTCTACGAACTCGAGGAAGCAGGGGCCCTGCTCTGTCCGGCGATCAACGTCAACGACTCGGTCACCAAGTCCAAGTTCGACAACATCTACGGTTGCCGGCACTCGCTGATCGACGGCCTGAACCGCGCCACGGACTTGATGCTGGGCGGCAAGTCGGCAGTCGTCTGCGGCTACGGCGAGGTCGGCAAGGGTTGCGCCCAGTCGCTGCGCGGCCAGGGCTGCCGGGTGATCGTCACCGAGATCGACCCGATCTGCGCGCTCCAGGCCGCCATGGAGGGCTACCAGGTGGCTCGGCTGGAGGACGTGGTGGAGACGGCGGACATCTTCGTCACCTGCACCGGGAACCGGAGTGTCATCAGCGCCGGGCACATGGCGCGGATGAAGGACAAGGCGGTGGTGGGCAACATCGGCCACTTCGACAACGAGATCGACATCGCGGGTCTCAAGCGGTTGCCCGGCGTACGGAGCCGCAACATCAAGGAGCAGGTCGACGAGTGGGTCTTTCCCGACGGCCGGAGCCTCCTCGTCCTCGCCGAGGGCCGGTTGCTGAATCTCGGCTGCGCGACGGGCCACCCGAGTTTCGTCATGTCGACTTCCTTCGCCAACCAGGTTCTCGCTCAGATCGACCTCCATCGTAGCGCCCGGTCAAGGGGGGATCAGTTGAGGGCAAACGAGGTGTACCTGCTGCCGCGGGAACTCGACGAGGAGGTCGCCCGCCTGCACCTCGATCACCTGGGCGTACGCCTGACCGAGCTCAGCGAGGAACAGGCGGCGTACATCGGAGTACCGGTTGGGGGCCCCTACAAGCGGGACGACTATCGCTACTGACGCAACCCCATTCCGCCTCGACCCTGCGGCCGCTGGAGATGCATAAGTCCCTGGTTTTCAGTAAGATACGGACCTCGATGCGAAAACACCGTTGCGGCCGCGCCCGGCTCTCCGGACTGCTACCGGTTTGCGGATTGCTGCTGGCGTTCGTGGTTTCGGGCGCCGTTGCCCAGGAGCGCTACCATCCGGCGATCGATCCGGACCTGTTCCCGCTGCCTGAGAACCTGGCGGCGGCGGTCGAGTTCTGGAAGGACGTCTTCGCGACCTACACCAGCGATCAGGTCATCCTGCACGACGAGCGGCACCTGGACGTCGTCTACAGCGTGGTCGACATGAGCGACCTGAGGGCGACCGGCTCGTCCGAACTCCAGATCGACCGGGCGCGCATCAGGCGTGTTCGCGCCGAGATGAGCCGGATCGCGAAGGCCCTGCGAGACCTTGCTGCGGGACGGCCGGCAATGGAGCTGCCGCCGGATCTCCGGTCGATACCGTTGCAGATGGAGAGCATCGCGGGGGGACGGACGAAGTACCGGCGGGCCGCAGGCCTGATTCGCTCCCAGCGGGGGCTACGGAAGCGGTTCGAGGAGGCGATCGAGATCTGGGGCCTGTTCATGCCGGGGATACAGCGGACCCTGACCGCGTACGGGCTGCCCTCTGAGATTCGCTGTCTTCCGTTCGTGGAATCGATGTTCAACTATCGGGCCCGCTCCAAGGTCGGCGCATCGGGAGCGTGGCAGTTCACGGCCGCCACGGGCCGGGCGTTTCTCCAGATGGATGAGGCGGTCGACGCAAGGTCGGACGTCTTGCTCGCCGCCGAGGGCGCGGCGCGCAAGCTGCGGCGGGACTACGAGTCGCTGGAGGCCTGGCCCCTGGCCTTGACCGCTTACAACCACGGCGCCGGCGGCATGGCAAGGGCCGTACGCCGGCTGGGCACGCGCGACATCGGCGTGATCGCGGAGAAGTACCGGTCGCGGACTTTCGGCTTTGCTTCACGGAACTTCTACCCGGAGTTCCTCGCTGCCGTGATCGTCTACGCCGAACGCGACCGGCATTTCCCGGGAGTCGAACCGTTCCCTGAGATCCAGTTCGACGTCGTCGACCGGGATCGCTACGTGGCCCTCACAGACCTGGCATCGGCGGCCGGAGTGGAGATCGACGAACTGGCGGACCTGAACCCGGCCCTGGATCGGTCGGTCCTTGCCGGCTCGCTGCTGGTTCCGCCGCGGTATCCGCTGCGCGTGCCGGCCGGGACCGCCACGCGGTTCGAGCAGGCCTACGCCGCGCTTTCGCCTGAACGCAAGCCGGATCGCCAGGCCGCATTCGGCTACCGGGTGCAGAGGGGTGACACGCTGGGCGCCATCGCCCGCCGGTTCGGATCGTCCGTGTCCGAACTCCAGCGTGCCAATCGCCTGCCACGGGCCGATCGAATCTACATCGGTCAACGGCTCCGGATCCCGCAACAGGGTTCCGGCCGGGCCGCGCCGCCCCCTGTCCAGCGCGCCGCGGTCAGGCCTCCCGAGGGGCGCAGTTCGGCTGCCACGACGCGAGCCGCGGTGGGGGAGCCCAGGACTTCGAACCAGGCACCGAGCGACATCGTCCACGTCGTGAGGAGCGGGGAATCCGTGCACCGGATCGCACGGAAGTACGGCGTCACGGTGGCGTCCGTGGTGGCGGCCAACGGGCTGCGCAGGCCCGATCTGATTCACACCGGCCAGCGGCTCCAGATCCCGGCCGGCGGCAAGGACGTGGTCTACCGGGTCCGTCGGGGTGACACCCTGAGTCAGTTGGCGCGGACCTTCGGGACATCCACCGCGGAGATACAACGGGCGAACGGCCTGCGGGGCAGTCGGATCGTCGTCGGTCAGACCCTGCGCATCCCGGCGGGATGATGGGCCTGACCGTCCTTGCGCGCCACGCCCCGGTCCTCGGCGTGGCGCTTGGGCTGTCTCTTGCCGGCTGTGGGGGAGATGGCCCGGGCGTAGCGGACCTGGTCGTCCTGAACGGCCGTCTGGTAACGCTGGCGGGTCCGGCGAAGGCAGAGGCGCTTGCCAGTGCCGGTGGTCGGATCGTCTTCGTCGGCTCGAGCGACGCCGCGCGTGCCTGGATCGGCCCCGATACGGAGGTTCTGGACCTGGAGGGACGGCTAGGGGTTCCCGGCTTCATCGAAGGGCATGGCCACTTCTGGAGTCTTGGAGAGGCGAAGCTCCAGCTGGCGCTCGGTGGCGCCGGCACGTGGGACGAGATCGTCGCCCTGGTCGCGGAAGCAGTCGCGGACGCTGAGCCGGGGACCTGGATCCTGGGCCGGGGCTGGCATCAGTCGAAGTGGCTCGAGTCACCGGTTCCGAGTGTGGAGGGCCTGCCGACCCACCACGACCTGAGTGCCGTATCCCCCGAGAATCCCGTGCTGCTGGGCCATGCGAGCGGCCACATGGCGTTCGCGAACGCACGAGCGATGGAGCTGGCCGGCATCGATGAGACGACGCCTGACCCGGATGGCGGAGAGATCGTGCGGGACGTGGACGGCCAGCCGACGGGTGCGCTTCGCGAGACCGCCGAGAGCCTGGTGGCCAGGCTGCGAGGCGAGTCCCTGGAGTGGAATCACGCCCGCCAGGTCGTGCGGCTTGCGGGCGAAGAGTGTCTGGCGAAGGGGATCACAAGCTTCCAGGACGCGGGCTCCAGTTTCGGTCTGATCGACCTCTACCGTCGGATGGCTGATGAGGGGGAGCTGCCCCTGCGGCTGTGGGTGATGGTCCGCGAGAGCAACGAAGCGATGGCCGAGGGGCTAAGCCGCTACCGGATGATCGATCGGGCAGACGGGTTCCTTACCGTCCGCGGGATCAAGAGATCGATCGATGGGGCATTGGGTGCCCACGGCGCCTGGCTGCTCGATCCCTACGAGGACATGCCGCAGTCGACGGGTCTGAACACAACGAGTCTGGACGTGATGGAAGAGACTGCCCGGCTCGCGCGGGAGCACGACTTTCAGTTCTGCGTCCACGCGATCGGCGACCGGGCCAACCGCGAGACCCTTGATCTGTTCGAGCGCGTCCTGGCCGGCGACCGAACCAGGCGTTGGCGCGTCGAGCACGCTCAACACCTCCATCCGGATGACGTACCGCGCTTCGCGGAACTCGGCGTGATCGCCTCGATGCAGGCCGTCCACTGCACATCGGACGGTCCCTGGGTGCCGGATCGGCTTGGCGAGCACCGGAGCGCCGAAGGCGCCTATGTATGGCGGGACCTGATCGACTCCGGCGCCGTGGTGACGAACGGCACGGACGCTCCCGTGGAAGATGTCGATCCGCTCGCATCCTTCCATGCCTCGGTGAGCCGGCGGATGGCGAATGGCGAGGTCTTCCACGAGGACCAGCGAATGACCCGGGAGGAAGCCCTGCGCTCCTACACGATCGACGCGGCCTATGCGGCCTTCGAGGAGGAATCGAAGGGTAGTCTGGAGGTCGGGAAGCTCGCGGACCTGACGGTCCTGTCACGGGACATCATGACCGTTCCGGAGGACGAGATTCCAGGCGCCCGGGTCGTGTACACGATCGTGGGCGGCCGGGTCGCCTATTCGCAGCCGGGGCCGCCGTCTCCCGGCGGATGAGTCGCGGCCAGACCGGTTCGGGGAGGCGCCTGGGCGGGGTGAGAGTGCTTGGCGGCCGCTGGCGCGGACGGCGTCTCACCGTACCGGCGGGGATTCGCCCGACCCAGGCGCGGGTACGCGAAGCCCTGTTCTCCCACTGGGGCGATCGCGTCAGGGGCAGTCGACTCCTGGAGCTCTATGCCGGTTCCGCCGCCGTCTCCTTCGAGGCCCTGTCTCGCGGCGCCGGTTTCGCCCTGGCGATCGATCGGAGCTCACGCGCCCAGGTCTGCATGAAGGCGAGCCGGGATGCGCTCGGGACGGACGATCTACGCCTGGTCAGAACGGTTCTGCCGGGGGGGTTCGGCAAGGTGGTGGAGCGGGAGGCCGGCTTTGACCTCGTGTTCATCGATCCGCCCTACGATGACGCCGGCGTTGGCGAGTTGCTTGGCGCCGTCTCCATGGTGGTCGCGGACGGAGGCGAGATCGTCCTGGAGCACTCCAGCCGGCACCCGCCACCGGCGCCAGCCGGGCGGCTCAGGCTACGGCAGACCAGGCGCTACGGGGACAGTGCGCTGACGGTTTTCTCCTGAGCGGCCCTGGTGCGAAAGGGGGGACTCGAACCCCCACGGTATTGCTACCACAAGATCCTGAATCTTGCGCGTCTACCAATTCCGCCACTTTCGCCCACGCCGGCCTTGGCCGGGCCGGCATTCTATCCGCACCGCGGGCTGCTAGTCTCGCTTCATGAGCAGTACAACCTCCTGGTATCCGCTCGTCCGTTTCCCCAGGGGCAGCGCCTCGGCGCCGGTGATGGCGGCGATCCTGCTCGTTGGCGGAGTGGCTGCCTGCACCGAAACCGGGCCGGACGGTGCTTCGGAGGAGGATCGGACGGCGATCGAGATCGTCCTGGCCGACTACCTTCCCAAGCTCGGTAACGCCTACTTCACCGGCGACTTCGACGCTCTGGCCTCGGGAGCCGTGCCGAAGGAGATCGCCACGGTCAGGAAGCGTGTGCACGATCTCGAGATGGAGAGGAGCCGCACCCTGCGTCCGATGCTCAAGAGCTTCGAGATCGAACGGATCGACGTCTGGCGCTACTCGAACGCGGCGGTGACGACGATCGAGGTCTGGGACATCGACTCGCTGGCAAGCGGCACCGAACGGTTGCTGTCGTCCGGCACGGACCGCTACCGCGTTCGCTACCAGTTCAAGCGGCGCGACGAGGGCTGGATGGTGATCGATCGGCGCATCGAACATCAGTTCGAGTCCTAGCACGCGGTCCTCTTCCCTCCATGCCCGCCGCGATCGCCATCGTCGGTCGCCCAAACGTCGGCAAGTCGACGCTCTTCAACCGCTTGATCGGCCGGCGGCAGGCGATCGTCCACGGCACGCCGGGCGTCACGCGAGATCGCCTCGTCGGGCGCTTTGAGCTGGAGAAACACGGCACCGTCGAGTTGATCGACACGGGCGGCCTGGTCCCGGGCGACGATCCCCTGGGGCTGAACGCGCAGGTCGAGTTCGCGGTAGAGGAGAGCGACCTCCTGCTGCTCGTCGTTGACGGCCGGGAAGGCCTGGCAGCCGCGGACGAGCAGGTCATGGAACGTCTGCGGACACGCGGGCGGCCGATCGTCGTCGTCGTCAACAAGGCCGATACCCGGGCCGCCAGGGAGGGCTACCACGAGTTCTACGCTCTGGGAGGAGACGCCCTGGTGCTTCTGTCGGCAGAACACGGTTCCGGTTTCG
>VXUF01000154.1:54555-63369 GCA_009837085.1 Holophagales bacterium | reverse complement strand
GGCTGGACGTCGTCTGCGCGTTGCCGCTGCTCGGACAACGAGAACAGCGATCAATTGTGTAGATCTCAAGCCCTGAGACTCTCGAGCACGACACACGACATGCCCCCGAAGCTAGAGAAGCACCGTTTCTTTGTCTCCTCTGATTGGAGCAAGGAGCCAGAAAAGCGCGCGGTCTACGTCGCCGATCTGGGAGAGCGCCGGATCTTCCGAGAGGCGCGACCCGACTGGAGGTTCGACAGCCTGATGGACCTCGCGGAGGAGCTCTCCGCAGAAGGCAGCGTGGTGGTGGGAGTCGACGTCGTTCTTGGAGTCCCCAGGAGCTACTGGAAGCTGGTTCTCGCCGATTCTCGGTATGGCCAACCCACCAACTTCGTGGACTGGCTTGGCCGACTCGGCGGCAATCAGGAGTTCTTCAACCCGGCCAACACGGCCCGAAACCACGAACAGTGGCGCGTCGATCGGCCCTGGTTCCACGTGCCAAAGGGCAAGGGCGCTCTGACCGCGTTCAAGAAGAAAGCCGACGACGGTTTCCTCCGCCTGATTGACCGGTCCTCCGGCGCCAAGCCTCTGTTCGCCGTGAGTGGCATCCCAGGAACAGTGGGTTCTGGGACCCGTGACTTCTGGCGAGAGCTGGCTCCGAACCTGAGAACGAACCGCAAGTTCGCGGTCTGGCCTTTCGAAGGCGAACTCGCTGAGCTCCTCTCCACGAACAGGATCGTGCTGGCGGAGACCTACCCTGGCCTCGCCTATGCCGCGGCTCTTGCCGAGGAACCACCAACCGGACGGTTCGTTGTCGCCAAGACCAAGCAGCAACCGCGAAACGACGCCTGCAACCTGCTCGCCGCCACCAAATGGGTGACGACCTACGGCGTGAAGCTCGGCGATCTCGACAGCGCGCGAACCGACGAAGACGACTTCGACGCGCTGTTCACCGCCGCCGCCGTTCTGCGCTGCGCCCTTGAACACACTTCGCTTACGACACCCGACTGGATGGACCACATCGCCGAGGGCGCGATGCTCCTGGCCGGCCCCGTCGACCCGACCCGCAGGTCAAGAACCATCCCCAAGCCCGATAAGGCTCCTCAGGACAAGGCCCAACTGCCGCTCGCTGCCGCTCCCAAGAAAGAACTGCGCCCGCCAGAGCCACGACAGCGCACCCCCGGCGAGGGGGTCACATACCGGTGCCCGATCCCGGGCTGTTCCAAGGTCTTCTCCGACTCTCGGGGCGGCTGGGACGCTCACGTCGCATCGCAGCGAAGACACCCCGACTGGTTCCCCGACATCAAGAACCCCCGACTACGCAAGGAGCTCTTCCGCAGGGACTTCGGCTACTGGTTCCGCTAGAGCACCGACCCGTACCGCCGATCCTCGACGCCGCGAACGGCTACTGACGACCACGACCAGACGCCACGCGGCCCAGCGCCGTCCAGCCTGCCGGCGGGGCCGGAGGGGAGGTTCCCAGCGGGCTAGAGCCAAGCGACTGCCCATGCCCTCACATCAACCAAAACCGAACGGAGCGCAGGCGACCGAAGCGAACCCCCATCCCTCCACCCACCAAGAAGGGGTGAGCGTCCGATGGGAACCTCCCCTCCGGCCCCGCCGACAGGCGGCACGAACCAAACAGCGCCGCGCGCGCCGTTAGTCCGGCGCGCGGATCTCGAAGTCGACGGTCCCAGCGTCCGGATCGGCTTCGATGACGACGGAGCGCCCCTGGAACCAGGGGCCGGGGTTGACGAGGCGGGTTGAGCCGATCGTGTCCTGGCCTATCGCTTCGTGGATGTGGCCGGAGAAGACGAGGTCGGGCTGGTGGCGCTCGACGGCGGCGCGGAGCGACTTCGAGCCGACGTGCTGGCCGCGGGCGAGGTCGCAGGCGGTGCCGAAGGGCGGCTGGTGGGAGACGAGAATCGTGGGCCTTCCCTCGACCGCGGCGGCCTGCTCGAAGGTCTCGGCGGTGACGCGCTCGTAGTCTTCCTCGGTCCGTTCGTAGGGAAGGTCACCGAAGGGGAGCCCGCCGGAGAGGCCGAGGAAACGGACGCCGTCGACCACCCGAGCGCGGCGATCGAGGTCGATGTCGATCTCGCGGAAGTAGTCGTCGACCGATCGCTGATCGCAGTTGCCGCAGACTGCCAGCACCGGAACGCCTGAGTCCTGAAACGGTTCGACAATCCGGCGGGCGTGGTCCGGACCGAGGAAGTTCGTCAGGTCCCCGGCCAGAAGAACGAGGTCGAAGCCGGACGGATCCGGAAGGCGCGGCGGCCTCTTGCCTGACCAGTGGACGTCGACGACGCCGAGGATGCGCAGCGTCAACTCAAGGCCCCGGGGCCGCCCGGGCAACTCAAGCCCGCGCCCGTGCGACCGTCAGTGAACCAGCGTAGGAGTGGCATGAGCCGACTCCTGGGGTCCGTCGTCCAGGCCGTGGGACATGACGAAGACCCACGCCGCCGTGCGTTCACGCTCCGTCTCCGAGATCAACTCGAAGACGTACTCGTTCTCCTGCTCTCCCTGGAACGACTGGACGTAGGCGACCCGCTCCCGGTCGATCAGGATCTCGCCCACCAAACGCTTGCCGTAGACGAGTTGGGCGATCAGGAGGCCGTTCTCCTCAGACACGAACTGCCAGTGGAAGTCCTCGTCGTCGCAGAGCAGGGCGTCGACCGAACCGGCCCGGATGACGCAGTTTGGATGCAGGACGAGCCAGTTCCAGAAGGCGTCGAGATCGAGCGTGGCCCGGGAACGCTCGACCGCGGTCGGGGCAGTCATCGCGCAATCGTATCTACGCCGGACGGGTTTTGGCTAAAGTGCGCCGATGGCTGACGCATCGCCCTGGACCGGGCTCGGAAGTCCCCGGTTCGCCTTCGAACGGGGTCTCCACGACCTCGGCAACAACTCGTTCGCCTGGCTCCAGCCGGACGGCGGCTGGGGCTGGAGCAACGCCGGCCTGATCGTGAGCGGTGACGAGTCGCTGCTCGTCGACACACTGTTCGACCTCCCCAACACGCGCGAGATGCTCGACGCGATGAAGAAAGCCCACGACGCCGCCGGCGACATCGACCGGCTGGTCAACACCCACTCGAACGGCGACCACACCCACGGCAACGAACTCGTCGCCGGCGCCGAGATCGTCGCCTCGGCGGCAGCGGCCGCCGAAATGGAAGCCACGACGCCGGCGGGTCTCGCGGCGCTGATGCGCAACGCCCGCGAGAACAGAGGCCTGGTCGGCGACTTCCTGGTCGAGTGCTTCGGCAGCTTCGACTTCGAGGGAATCACCCACACGCTGCCCAACCGGACCTTCGACGGCCAGTTGACGCTCACGGTGGGCGACAAGCGCGTCGAGCTGACCGAGGTCGGCCCGGCCCACACCGGCGGCGACATCATGGTCCACGTCCCCGACGACCGGACCGTCTTCACCGGCGACATCCTCTTCATCGAGGGCGCTCCGATCATCTGGGCGGGCCCTGTCCAGAACTGGATCAACGCCTGCGACCTGCTGCTGAACTGGGACCTGGACACGATCGTGCCGGGCCACGGTCCCATCACCGACCACCGTGGCGTCGAGGCCATGCGCGCCTATCTGGTCTACATCCGCGACGAGGCGAAGAAGCGCTACGACGCGGGCCTCAGCGCCCGAGACGCGGCGTTCGACATCGCTCTCGGCGACTTCGAGTCGTGGGGCGACAGCGAGCGGATCGCGATCAACGTCGACTCGATGTACCGCGAGTTCAGCGGCGGCGGCGAGCGCACTCACATGCAGGAGCTGTTCACCCGCATGGCCGAACTGGCACAGGCTCGAAGGCGCTAGAGCCGCCCAGGGAACGACAACAAAGGGGAGAGGCAAGGATGGATCTGGGAATCCACGGAAAGAAGGCCGCCGTCGCCGCGGCATCGACGGGACTCGGTTTCGGCTGCGCGAAGGCGCTGATCGAGGACGGCGTGGAGGTCGCGATCTGCAGCCGCAGCGAGGAGCGGATCAACGAAGCCGCCGCGGCACTAGGCGCCGGCGCGGTGCCGATCGTCGCCGACATGTCCACCGAGGAGGGCGCGCGATCCTTCGTTGAGCAAGCCATCGAGAAGCTGGGTCAGGTCGACATCCTGGTCGCCAACGCCGGCGGTCCACCGCCCGGTTCGCCCGCGACCACCTCGATCGACGGCTACCGTGAAGCGATCGACCTGAACCTGCTCTCGACGATCGCCATGTGCCAGACGGCTCTCCCCGGCATGCGCGAGCGCGGCTGGGGTCGAATCGTGGCGATCACGTCGATCGGCGCCCG
Source organism: Holophagales bacterium (assembly GCA_009837085.1). Lineage (GTDB taxonomy): Bacteria > Acidobacteriota > Thermoanaerobaculia > Multivoradales > Multivoraceae > Multivorans. The sequence goes on along the minus strand of VXUF01000154.1, from coordinate 59,101 downwards.
CCAGCCGATCGGCAACCTCGCCGCGTCCTCGGTCGCTCGCGCCGGCGTCAGCAGTTTTCTCAAGACTCTGTCCGCGGAAGTCGCCCGTGACGGCGTGACCGTCAACTCGGCCCAGCCCGGCATCCACGCCACCGACAGGATCAAGTCGCTGGGTAACACGGACGTCGTCGCCCAGCGCGTGCCTACGGGCACTCTGGGAACCGCCCACGACTTCGGCAAGGCGGTCACGTTCCTCTGCTCCGAGCCGGCGAAGTTCATTACAGGGACGAGCATCCTGCTCGACGGCGGCGCCTACCAGGGGCTGATCTGAGCCGGGTCAGACCGCGGCGGTCTCAAGCGCCGCCTCGATAGCGGCCAGGCGACTCTGGCTTCTGAGCATCTCCTGTTCGAGCCCGGGCCGCGACGCGTCCGTAGCAACCGCCAGCAGGCAGAGGCTGACGAGATGCCCGACCCGAGCCGCCGTCTCCTCGGCGTCGATCACGCGCCGCGCCCACAAGGGTAGCCACACGACGGAGTGGCCGAGGATCACCAGCGCCAGTTGTTCCGGATCGACAGAGGCGACCAGGTCGCCCGCCACGCTGGCCCGCCGGAGCTCGCGTTCCAACTGCGCCTTGGCGACGAGTTCGATCGGCCCGGTGCCCGGACGGCGACGGGGTCCCGGAAGATTGATGGGCCTCGCCAGACCGGCCGGCGACTCCCGCACGCCCAGCATCAGGTCGACGATCGCGCGAATACGATCTACGGGCTCCGTTTCCTCGAGTTGCGCGATCCGGCGTTCGAGCTTCCTCGCGCCCGATCGCCGCAGGGCCTCGAGGATCTCCTCCTTGGAGCCGTAGTAGTTGTAGAGCGTCGTCACGTCGAGGCGGGACCTCCGGGCCAGTTCGCGCATGGTGCACGCCTCGATGCCCCCGTTCGAGATCAGCTTCGTCGCCGCCTCCAGGATCCGGCGCTTGCGCCGGCGCATGTTCTGTTCTCTTCTACCCGCCAAGGGACCTCCTCGCCCGCAACTACGGCCGCCCGGAGTCGGCGCAGAGTCTACAGTCGATCCACCATTGTTCCATCTTTCCTGGTGCAACCGACCGCCGATTTCACGCTGTCCGGCGCACGAAGTCCCTCCCAGCCGCCCAGAGCGCCGCGCAGCCAAGCCAGGACATGACCGCTCCCAGAACGTAGGCGTTCCGATAGCCGCCCGCCAGGTCGTGGGCCCATCCCAGCAGGAAGGGCCCCAACGCGACGCCGATCGAGGCGAGCAACGTGCTCACCGAGTAGATCCGCGCGTAGCTCCTGGTGCCGAAGGCCTCGGCGATCAGGAGCGGCTGCATCATGAGGAAGCTGCCGATGGTGAGCCCGAAGGCGCTCGACGCGATCAGCAGGCCCGCTACGCTCGTGCTCGATCCCAGGACGACCAGCGTGAAACCCTGGAAGACCAGCAGGACCAGCGCGAACCCACGATAGGGAATCCGCCCCAGCAACGTGCCGGAAGCCAAGCGTCCCACCACGCTCGAGGCGGCCAGCACCGAGACCGCTAGGCCCGCCACCGCGGGTTCGTGGACGCTGACCAGGCGAAACTGGTGGGCGATGGCGCCGACCTGCGCCATCAGGCCGAAGAAGAACGTGCCGGCGACACCCAGGAAGTAGCGCGAGCGGAAAGCCTCCCGGGCGTCGACACCCGGCTCCTCGGCATCCTCGAACTCCCCCATCCGATCCATGTCTCCGCGCGGCCGGGGAATCAGCCGCCACAGCGACACGGGCAGGATGCCCAGGACATACACGGCGGCCACGATCTCGCTGCCGCGCCGCAGACCGTACTCACTCATCACCCAGGCGGCGAAGGGCGCGACCGCGATGCCGCCGACCGAGAGCCCTGTGAACACCACCGACAGGGCAAGTGCTCGGCGGCGCGCGAACCACCTCGTGACGACCGTGCTCGCGGTCAGCATGTTCGTGGCGGAGAACCCGAAACCGAAGAGGGCGAACGCCGCGTAAACCTGCAGGATCGTCTCGACACGACCGATCAGGACCAGGGATGCGGCGCAGATCGCGACGCCCGCGGCGACCGACCAGCGGGCATCCACCCGTTCGATCACGCTGGCGACACCGAGCCCGGCGAAACCACTGACGGCGAAGAAGATCGTCGGCGCAAGCGAGGCCGAGAAGACGGTCAGCCCACGTTCGCGCGTCAGCGCCTCCAGCAGGACCGACTGGTTGTAGAAGCCGAGGCCGGACGAGAACATCATCATCGCGAACAGCGCTCCGACGATCTGCCAGCGTGTGGAGATGCGCGGCATCAACGCGCCTCGCGAAGGGAGTCGATCGGAGGCCTCTGCAGCGCGCCAACGCTGGCCAGGAGTCCCGTCGCGAGGGACAGCAGGCTGCCCGCGGCGAGCGCCCCGAACACCGCCCAGGGCCTGAACGACCAGGCAAGTTCGAGCTCCCGGGTCACCAGCCACCAGGCCGCCGCCGAGCCGAGCACGGCCGCCACGACCGCCGCCGACAGGCCGACCAGGGCGTACTCGGCAGCGAATGCGCGCAGCACGTCGAAGCGGGTCGAGCCGATCGTCTTGAGCAGGGCCGCCTCACGGCCACGTCGGGCCGAGCTGGCAGCGACGGCGCCGGCCAGCGTCAGCAGGGCCGCGGTCACCGTGAAACTGCCGAGAACCCGCACACCGACCTGGAGGTTCCCTACCAGGTCGACCACCTTCTGGAGCACCTCCCGGATCCGGACCACGGCGACACCGGGATAGGCGACGTAGATCTCGTCCTGAATCCGCTGCTCGCGCTCCTTTGGGAGCCACGCCGCCGCGAGCCGGGTGTGCGGCGCCCAGTCCAGCACGGCCGGTTCGACCACGAGGAAGAAGTTGATACCGAAACCCTCCCAGTCCACCCGTCGCAGGCTGGTCACCGTGATCCTGGTCTCCCGTCCGCCGACCTCCAGGTCGATCGTCGAACCGACGCTCACTCCGATCGTCTCCGCGAAGTCCTGCTCGACGCTGACCTCGCCTAGCGCCGGATCGACCCATGGTCGCGACGCCGTCGCCGGACCCGAAGCCTCGAGGATCACGTTGTCCGCTGGCAACTCGTCGAGAAAGGTCAACCGCAGTTGCCGCCTCAGGGCCCAGCGGTTGCGCTCGTTCAGCCGCTCAGCCACCGGAATTCCGTCGATCGCCCTGACGCGGGCCATCACCACAGGCGCCGACTGCACCCTCTCCGCCCCCTGGCGCTCCAGAAGCCCGGCGAGGTCACGCCAGCCCGTCGCCGGCACGTTCAGGAGGAACGCACTCGGCGCTTCGTCGGGAAGCCCGGCGGCCAGTTCGTCGTGAAGGTGTCCCTGGACGACGAACATGGCGAGCAACACCATCAGGCCCATTCCCAGTGCGACCGAGGCCGCCAGCGTGCCCGATTCGGGTCGCGCCAGCGCCGCGACGCCGTAGCGGAGCCAGGAGGAGCGACACCTGGGCGCCAGGAAGCGGGCCAGCCGCCGCAACGCCAGCGCCGCCAGGATCAGGGCGACGACAGCCGCCACGACCGCGCCCATGAACCGAAGCGCCAGCCACAGCGACCCGGCCTGGAGCGCCGTCGAACCGGCCACGCCGGCACCCACGGCGAACACGGACAGAGCGCTTGCGAGCCTCGAACCGGGCAGCGGTTCGGCGCCGCTGCGGAACACTCGCACCGGCGGCGCGCGCAGCACGACGAGCAGCGCCGGAGCCGAGAACGCGGTCGATACGCCGATGCCGAGGGCCACTCCCCGGACGAAGGCCCAGGGCTGCCAGATCGAAACCGCCTCGACCGGCAGCGCACCACCCAGGATCGCCGGCACGAGGAGGATGGAGAGCAGCCCGGCGACGCCTCCGATCACCCCCGCCGCCAGGCCGAGCAGGACCGCCTGGACGAGGTACGTGCGCATCAGATCGCGCGGCCGGGCCCCCAGGCACTTGAGCACCGCGAGCGCGTCGAGCCGCTGGGTCAGCCAGGCGCGAATGCCCTGCGCCACGCCCACCCCGCCGACCAGGAGCGACAGCAGCGCGACCAGACCCAGGTAACGGGAGAGCCGTTCGAGGTCCTCGCGAATGCCGGGCTGGGCATCGGCGTAGGTCTCGACCCGAAGCGCCGCAATGTCGTCCATGTCGCCGCGCAGGGCGTTCGCTCGAAGTTCAAGCTCTTCGAGCGAGTGCTCTCCCGGCAGCCGCACGAGTACCCGATAGCCGCCGAAGCCGGCGAAGGGGAAGATCCGCGCCGCCTCCTGCGCCGCGACGCCCACGACGACCCGCGGCCCGAACGCGAAACCGGTGGGCAGCCGGTCCGGCTCCCCTTCAAGCGAAGCGATGATCCGCAGCGTCCGCCCGCCGAGACGAAGATCGTCGCCGACCTCCAGACCGAGCCGGGACAGCGCCTCCGGCGACACCAGCGCGGAGTGGTCCCCCAGAACGTCCGCCGGAGTCGTTCCGGCCGGTAGCGGTGGCTCCGTCACGAGTTCCCCATAGAAGGGATAGCCGCCGGACACGGCCTTCAGTTCGGCCAGCAGGCTCGATGGCCCTTCGCCGCC
>VXUF01000154.1:0-54545 GCA_009837085.1 Holophagales bacterium | reverse complement strand
CTCCAGGGGACGCTGCCCGCGGCGAGGCGCGGCCCACCATCGCCGCCATCTCGCGCACTTCGGCGCGAACGGCACCGGGGACGCCATCGATCGTCTCCAGCACGTGTTCCGGAATCGGGCTCCGTGAGCGAACCGCAAGGTCAGCCGCCAGCAGCTTCCGGGCCTCCCCCCGGATCGCGCCATCGACGCTCGAGGCAAGTCCCGCCACCGACACAACGGCGCCGACTCCGACCGAGAGGCACGATACCCAGACCCAGACCCGCCCCAGGGAACCCCGGAGCTCCCGCAACGAGTAGCGGAGCGCGACCCGCGGGCTCACCGGACGCTTGCTTCCGCGACGCGGCCGTCGACCATGACCAGCTCGCGGTCGGCGCGGGCGGCGACAGCCGGATCATGGGTCACCAGCACGAGGGTCGACCCGAATCGATCCCGCAACGCCATCATCACATCGAGGACCGCCGCGCCGGTCACCGAGTCCAGATTGCCCGTCGGCTCGTCTCCGAGGAGGATCCGGGGCTCCGCCGCGAACGCCCTGGCCAGAGCCACGCGCTGCTGCTCCCCGCCCGAGAGTTGTGACGGATAGTGGTGCACGCGTTCCGCCAGGCCGACCTCCGCCAGGAGTTCCTCCGCCCGCCGGCCGGAGCCCCTGCGCCCCAGCAGGTCGAGCGGAAACTGGACGTTCTCGCGCGCGGTCAGGTTTGGCAGCAACTGGAACGCCTGGAAGACGAAGCCGATCTTCTCCCGCCGCAGCAGGGCCAGCTCGTCCTCGCTCAGATGCTCGATCGGCTGGCCGTCGATCAAGACGCTCCCGGCGGTCGGCCGGTCGAGTCCGGCAAGCAGCGCGAGGAGCGTCGACTTACCGGCCCCGGAGGGGCCCCGTACGGAAACGCACTCGCCGGCGGTCACCTCAAGATCGACGTCGTCGACCACGACGAGGGTGCGTTCCCCTGAACGCAGTTCGCGACGCAGCCCGCGGGTCTCGAGACACGCCGGAGCCCCCTGGGATACGGGTGCCGGTGAGCCGGTCACCTCCCCGGGGTTCAAAGGTAGCCCAGCATCGCCCGCCACTGCTCGAGACTGTCCGGTCGGAGGTAGGCGTTCCACATGAGTTCCCGGCCGATCGTCGAACTGGATTCGGGGCCGTAGTCGTGGCCCGGGTAGATCGTGAGTTCCGGCGGCAGGGCCTTCAGCCTCTGCAGGGAACGGTACATCGCGTCGACATCGCTGTGCGGAAGGTCGATCCGGCCGATCCCCTGCACGAACAGCGTGTCCGCCGTCAGCACGTGGCTGCCGGAGCGGAAACAGCAACTGCCCGGCGAGTGGCCCGGAGTATGCAGCACCTCGACGACGAGGTCGCCCAGTTCGAGGACGTCGCCATCCCCGAACGATTCCACGCGGTGGGGCGGGCAACCGGCGATCTCGGCCCCGCGCTCCGCCTCGGCCTCGTGAATCAACATCGGCAGATCGAACTCGGCGCGCAGCTCCCGCACCCCTGGTACGTGCTGGCCGAAGATATCGCCGCCGATGTGATCTTGGTGAAAGTGAGTCGCCAGCACGCCGACCACCTCGTAGCCCTGCTCCTCGGCGATCCTGACAACGCCGATCGGCTCCCAGGCCGGATCGACGACCCAGGCGCAACGGGTCGACGGATCGGCCAGAACGTACACGAAGTTCGCCATCGGCCCGGCCTGGATCTGGATCAGTCGTGGTTCTCCGGCGCTCATCGTCCGCGGAATCTACCCCGGCCCCGGCCGCGGTTGTAATCTCGCGCCATGACGACCCGAGACGCACGCCGCATCTTCGACCTGTCCGGACGCACCGCCCTCGTCACCGGCGGCAGCCGCGGTCTCGGGCGCGAGATGTCGCTCGCCTTCGCCGCCGCCGGTGCGAACGTCGTCGTCACCAGCCGGAAGATCGACTCCTGTCACTCCGTCGTCTCGGAGATCGAGGCGATGGGCGGGAAAGGGCTCGCCCACGCCTGCCACGTCGGCCACTGGAACGAGGTCGACGCCCTGATCGATGCCGCCTACGAACGCTTCGGCAAGGTCGACGTCCTGGTCAACAACGCCGGCATGTCGCCGCTCTACCCGAGCCTCTCCGAGGTCAGTGAAGAGCTGTTCGACAAGGTCGTCGGCGTCAACCTGAAGGGGCCCTTTCGACTCGCCGCGGTGATCGGCTCGCGGATGGCCGAAGGCGAGGGCGGCAGCATCATCAACGTGACCAGCACCGCCGCGATCCACCCGAGCGCCAATGCCGAACCCTACGGCGCAGCCAAGGCGGGACTGAACGCCCTCACCGAATCGCTCGCTCACGCCTACGGCCCCAAGGTCCGCGTCAACGCGATCATGCCCGGGCCGTTCCTGACCGACATCTCCAAAGCGTGGGACCTGGAAGCGTTCAACCGGCGCGCGAAGACCTCCATCGCGCTCGGCCGCGGCGGCGAGCCGGACGAGGTCGTGGGCGCGGCGCTCTACCTCGCCTCCGACGCTTCGAGCTACACGACGGGGGCGATCCTGCGGATCGACGGCGGCAGCCGGTGACGATGGCGCTACGCAAGCCCCGCCGCGCCCTCGGCGCGGTCGCCCTGACGCTCCTCGCCTGCGGAGGCGGCGACTCGCCGCCGATCGTCACCGATCTCGCCTCCTACCTGGATCTTGCCGACCTCACAGCCGAGTCGAGCGAGGTCGTCCCGAGCGACTACGACCAGCGACGGGAACTGATGGCCGGCTGGTCTCCGCCCCGGCAGGACGCGGAGGGCGCCTTCGCCACGAACGAGGGACCGCGGTCGGAGATCGCCTGGCGGCTCGCCTGGACCCGACCGCTCGAGCTGGTGCTGACCGGTCGTGCCATGACGATCGCGAACGAAGCGCCGACGAAGGTGGCGATCTCCTGGAACGGTGAACTGCTCGGCGACGTCCACCTGACCGCGGGGGCCGGCATGCAGGATCACCGGCTGGAAGTGCCGGTTGACGTGCAGCGGATCGGCGCCAACACGATTCTCCTCGACTACTCAACCGAGGGCGCGTCCTCGCCGGCACCGCCGGAGGTCGCCTGGAGTCGCATCCGGGTCGAGGGGGCCGGCGTCGGCGCCAGGCCGGCGGCGAGCGCCGACGGCCGCCTGCAACTGCCCTTCCGAACGGCACTCGACTTCTTCGTCATGCTGCCCGACGGCGGCTCTCTGGCGCTGGACGATGTCGCGCTCTACGGTCCCCAGGGTGCCTGGCGGAACGCCGAGCCCGTCCCCGCGCTCCTGGTCTCCGTCCATCGCTACCCGGCGGCACCGGCCGCGGTGAGCGAGACGATCACGGAGGGGCGGCGGCGCGTCCGGCTGCGGCCGCACGAACTCCCGATCCGGATCCGCATCGAGCCCGCAGCCGGCGCGCGACTGCCCCAGGCCGAGGCCGGGTTCCGCTTCTCCGGCGTAGTGAACAGCGTGAGCAACCCGTGGCCGCACGCCGCCTTGCCAACCGCCGCGGCGCCGGCAGCCGGTCCCGAACCGGAGAGCGCCGCCAGCGGGCCCGGAGCGAAGCCCCCGCATGTGCTCATCTTCCTCGTCGATACGCTCCGGGCCGATCGACTCGGCTGCTACGGCTACGACCGCCCGACCTCGCCGAACATCGACCGGTTCGCGGCGGGAGCCGTTCGGTTCGAGCACACGGTGGCCCAGTCCTCCTGGACCCGGCCATCGACGGCCAGCATCCTCACCGGCCTCTATCCGCACAACCACGGCGCCCGCAGCAGGAACCACGTTCTGGCCCGCGACGTCGCCTACCTGCCCGAGGTTCTCCGCTCGATCGGCTATCGGGCGCTCGGCGTGTCCAGCAACAGCATCGCCGGACCGACCTTCGGGTTCCGCCGCGGCTTCAGCCACTTCAAGCAACTGCCGGAGAACCTCTCGAGCCCCGGCATCCACATTCCGGTGTGGCGGGTGGTCAACGAGACGCTGGAGTGGCTTGAACGCATCGGCCCCGAAGACTCCTTCTTCGTGTACATGCACGCGATGGATCCGCACGCGCCTTACTACCCCCCGGAGCCGCACCGGTCGCGCTTCGCGCCCGACGCTCCCGCCGGCGCCCTGGGAAAGAACATGGGCAAGCTGCAACCCTTCGAGATCCCTCACCTGAGCGACCTCTACGACGCCGAGATCGCCGCGGTGGACGAGCACTTCGGCCGCCTGCTCGAGGAACTCGACAGACGCGGCTTCCTCGACGACGCTCTGGTCGTGTTCGTTTCCGACCACGGCGAGGAGTTCCAGGACCACGGAAACCACGGCCACGGTTCGAACCTCTACCGTGAGCAGATCCACGTGCCCCTGATCGTCCAGCTCCCGGCCCGGCTCCGTGCGGAGGTCGAACGCTCGGTGGTCGAAGAACAGGTGCAACAGATCGACATCGTGCCGACGATTCTGGAAGCGATCGGCCGCCCCGACCTGATCGAGGCCGATGGCCGGTCGCTGCTGCCTCTGATGAGATCCCGAGGCAGCCGGGCAGAGCACCGGATCGCCATGTCCGACCTCCGCAACGACGGAGAGGCCGTCGACGCGCTACTGCTCGAGCAGGACGACGAGCCCCGTCGCAAGCTGATCGACTACTGGAGCGCCTCGTTCGGAGAGACGCACCAGCTCTTCGACACGACCAGCGACCCGGCCGAACTGCGCAATCTGGGCGCGAGGGAGCCCCATTGGGCCGGCTACCTCCGGGCGATCGGCAGACTCATGCGCCGTGGATCGCGACAGCAACTCGAACCCGGTCTGGAACCGGACATGCCGCCCGAGCAGCGCCGGGCGCTCGAAGCGCTCGGCTACCTGGATTGAGTTGTCGCCGCCACGCGGCGCGTTGTCTTCCGCGGGCCAGAAGACCCGCGGCCACAGTCAGGCGCGGCGAACCGTCAGTCCACCGTCGACCGGCAGCGCGACGCCGGTGATGAAGGACGACGCCGGCAGGCAGAGGTGCAGCGTGCCATGGGCCACCTCCTCCGGATCCCCGTAGCGGCGGAGGGCAGTGCGCCGGCGCGCGTAGATCTGCTTGTGCTCCTCGGGGATCAGCTCCGTCATCGCCGTGCGGATCGGCCCGGGGCAGATGCAGTTCACCGTGATGCCCTCCTTGCCGAGCTCCACCGCCAAACCCCGGGTCAGCCCGATGACTCCGGTCTTGGCCGCCGAGTAGGCGCTGTTCATGGCCGTCGCTCCCAGCCCTTCGGTCGAGGCGATGTTGACGATCCGCGGCGAGTCCGACTTGCGGAGATGGGGCAGCGCCGCTCGGATTGTCCGCTGGTGGGCGGTCAAGAGCACGTTCACGGTCTCCTGCCAGCGCTGCTCGTACTCGTCCGCGTCGATCGGCCCGCCGCGCGAGATGCCGGCGTTGTTCACCAGGATGTCGAGGCCGCCGTAGCGGTCGGCCACCTCGCCCACGACGCGCTCGATCGCATCGCCGTCGCCCACGTCGAGGGCCCAGGCAGTGGCTTCGCGGCCCGCCGCGCGGATCTCGGCGACCACCGCTTCAACGCCCGGACCGTTGATGTCGGTCGCCGCGACCTGCGCGCCCTCCGCGGCGAACAGCCGTGCCGTCGCCCTGCCCATGCCCGAAGCGCAGCCGGTGATCAGCGCGGTCCTTCCAGCCACCGATCGGCTCAACGTGCTCAGTTCCGTCACGACGCCCCGCCTCCGGTCTCGACCCAGGCAAGGGTCTCGTCCAGGCCGCGGCTGAAGCGCTCCAGGATCTCGTCGACATCCGACTCGGTGACGATCAACGGTGGGCAGAACGCCACCGTGTCGCCCAGAGCCCGCACGATCAGACCGTGGTCCAGGCAGCGTTGCATGCAGTACGCACCCACGCCGCGCTGGATCGGAAAGGCCTCGCGGCTCCGCTTGTCCGCCACGAGCTCGCAGGCGCCGAGCAGTCCCTTGCCCCTTGTCTCCCCCACCAGAGGATGATCGGCAAAGCGCCGCAGCCCGGCCTGAAAGTAGTGCCCCACGCGGGCGGCGTGAGCGAAGAGGTCCCGCTCCTCCATCAGTTCCAGCGCCTTGAGCGCTACGGCCGCACAGACCGGATGGCCCGTGTAGGTGAAGCCGTGGCCGAAGAGGCCCCACCGCTCCCCCGCTTCGACGAAGACGTCGACCATCTCGTCCGGCACGAGCACCGCGCTGATCGGGAGATAGGCGGACGACAGAGCCTTCGCGACCGAGGCGGTGTCCGGCCTCATCTCCATCGCCTCGGCGCCGAACGGTGTGCCGAGCCGGCCGAAACCGCAGATCACCTCGTCGTCGATCAGCAGTACATCGTGCTCGTCCAGGACCGCCTGGATCGCCGGGTAGTAGCCCTCGGGCGGCACGACGACGCCCCCGGCGCCCAGCACGGGCTCGGCGATGAACGCCGCGACCGTTTCGGGGCCCTCGGCGCGGATCAGTTCGTCGAGTTCGGCCGCCAGCCGGGCCGTGAACTCCGCTTCCGTCTCGCCCGGCTCGCCCTCTCGGTAATGGTGCGGGCAGGTCACATGGCGGAACTGCGGCAGCGGCAGGTCGAAGCTCTTGTGGAACGGCGGCAGCCCGGTCATGCTGCCGGCGGCCACGGAGACTCCGTGGTAACCGCGCCGGCGGCTGATGATCTTCTTCTTCTCCGGCCGTCCGAGCGCGTTGTTGTAGTACCAGACGAGCTTGACCTGGGTGTCGTTCGCGTCGGAACCGGAGGTGCCGAAGAAGGCCTTTGCGTTCGCGATCGGTCCGATCTCGCGCAGCTTCTCGGCCAGCGCGACCGCCGGTTCATGGCTGCGGCCGGCGAAGAGATGGGCGAAGGAGAGCTTCCGAATCTGCTCGGCGGCCGCTTCCGCGAGTTCCTCCACGCCGTAGCCCAGGGCGGTGCACCACAGGCCAGCCAGCCCCTCGATGTACTCCCTGCCGTCTTCGTCCCAAACCCGGATTCCGAGCCCCCGTTCGATGACCAGCGGGCCGTCGCGCCGCAGTGCCGGAAGATCCGTCGTCGGATGGAGGACGGACAGGTGATCGCGATCTGACGTGGAAGAGGCGAACGTCGTCGCCTCGGCAGGTAGGCTCATGTCAACTCCCGGATCGGGCTCAGTCACAACGTAGGAACAGGAGCAAGCAGTCTATGCCGCATCGATCGTTCGTCGTACACCTCGCAGCCGCCGCATTCGTCATCGTCGCGATCGGCACAACCGGCGCCGCCGTCTCCGCGGCGGAGGACCTCAAGCTCCGTTTCCTTGACGAAGCGTGGAACGGCGAGACCGTACCCGAGGGCAGCCAGTGCCAGAAGTTCGGAGGAGAGACCGGGTCTCCCGCCATTCACGTCGCCGGCATCCCCGAGCAGGCGAACGCTCTGATCGTCGAGTTCAGCGACCGCGACTTCCCGCCGATGGACAACGGCGGCCACGGCAAGTTCGGTTTCGAGATCGAGCCCGGGACGGCGAGCATCGACGTCGGTTCCGTGCCCGGTCACACCACCGACCTGCCGGCCGGCTTCTTCGTCGTCGAAGAGCACAAGGCGCCGACATGGGACAAGGCCGGCGCCTACCTGCCGCCCTGCTCCGGCGGCCGCGGCAACAGCTACTACCTGACCGTCAAGGCGGTCCACCGCACGGGCGAGGAAACCCATGAACTGGCGTCAGGGACGCTGGAGATGGGAAAGTACTGACGAGGGGCAAGCCTCAGAGATCGGTGTCCCCCCGGAGTAGCTGGCGGGCGATCATGCGGTTCATGATCTCGTTCGAGCCGTCGGCGACGTTCACGACGCGCAACGCCTTCCAGGCCTCGGTGAAGCCGAGGTCGTTGGTGAAGCCCAGGGCGCCGTGGGTCTGCATCGCCCGGTCGACGGCCCGGAGCCCGACCTGGACCGAGTAGGCCTTCGTCATGCTCAGCTCCTTGATCGCCCGGCTGCCGCCATCGAGCAACCGGGCGGCGTTTCTCCCCATGAGATGCGCGGCATGGAGTTCCGTTGCGGACTCTGCCAGGGGAAAGCTCACGCCCTGGTACTCGGCGATCGGGGCCCCGAACGCTTCACGCTCCTGCGCGTAGGCGAGCGCCGTCTCGATCGCCCAGCGACCGGTCCCCACCGCCCGCGCCGAGTTGTAGACGCGGCCGAGCGACACACCGTAGAGCGCGGCGGCAAGACCGCGGTCGACTTCGCCGATGACCTGCCACGACTCGACGTAGAGACCCTCCAGCGCGATCTCGGCCTCGTCGCCGCCGATGTCGCCGAAGAGTTCGACGACACGAACCCGCCTGAAGCCCTGCGCATCGGTCGGAACGATGAAGGCGGTGATCCCCTGCTCGCCCGTCCGCGCGAACAGCACGCAGTAGTCGGCGATCGGCCCGTGCGTGGTCCAGATCTTGCGACCGGTGATCCGCCAGCCGTCGCCGTCCCGCTCCGCTCTCGTCGCCAGCGCCGACAGATCGGAACCGGCGCCCGGCTCCGAGAGCCCGAAGCACATGATCTTCGAGCCATCCATCAACCCCGGCAGGAAGCGCTCGCGCGCCCGTTCGGAAAGCTGTGACAGGAGTCGGCTGGGACCGAACGCCCAGTGCGCCATGACGTGCAGCAGGAGCCACGGCCGCGGTCCCAGGCGGTGAAAGAGCGTCTGCCAACCGGCGTAGTAGGCCAGATGACCGTAGCCGCCGCCACCGAGCTCCTCGGGTACGCACGCGGTGAAGATCCCTTCGCGGGCAGACGCCGTGCGCACTTCCCTGATCAGGTCGACGACAGCGGGTTGGAGTCGCCCGCCGGCGTCGTAGCGCTCGCGCGGATCGTCGAGCAGTGCGCCATGCCGCTCGTGCCGCGGTAACACCTCGCGCTCGGCGAACTCCAGCGCTCGCTGCCGGAAGTCGTCGACCTCCGGCGGTAGTGGCTCGGCAATCGCGGTCATGGCGCGAAACTAGCTGCCGAGGGCCCGATCCAGGGCGTCGAGCTTCTCTCTCAGCACACCCGATTCGGCGCCGACCGTGTCCCCAACGACGAGCGCCAGATCGGTTTCGGGCTGGTATCTCGGCCACTCCGGCAACCCGCCGCCGTTCGGATCGCCGGCCTTCGCGAAGTTCGTCCAGTAGCTCGACAGCAGATCGGCGATCTCGTGGTCCCAGTCCTCCCAGTTGATGCCCACCAGGTCCGTGTTGCCGAAGACGTAGGCCAGATCGCCGGAATGGTAGGCGCCCATCCGGCGCGGACCGCCTTCGCCGCCCAGATCCGGCCGGTCCGGCAGGTAGAGGCGGAACACGGGCGGCGGGTGCGGGATGTAGTAGAGGTACGCGTCGCCGTCGGCGGCCGCGACGTGCCGAACCCAGGTCCGGCTGCCCCAGCCGAAGATCGTGTCGGAGAAGATCAGGCTCGGAACCGCCCCGGGCGCCATATCCGCCTCAGCGGCGTAGGCGGCCAGGAGCCCCGTGGCCGCCTCGCCGTACTGCTCCTCCAGTTGCCGTTCGAGCTCCAGGCGCTCGAGCGGCGGACCGGGCGCGAACAGCGCACGCGACTCGTCGCCCATGAAGCCCACCATCATCGACACCCGGTTGTGCTCGCCACGGGCGTAGATCTCCCACGGTTGGTCGGGCAGGTACCAGCCGTCGACCACGGTCTTCGAACCGTCGGACCACCCGGAGCTGCCGGCCGCGGCCAGCACGTCCTCGGCCGCAGCGGCCCGCATTGCGGTGGCGATTTCAGTGACGGCGGCATCCTCCGCGACGCCCAACTCGTCGGCCAGCAGCACGCCGCGCCGCTCCGCCTGCTCCAGGCCCTCGAGCGGAGTGAAGCAACCGGCGGACTGACCGATCGCGCGATGGAACAGACCAGCCGCCAGCGGCGACGCGACCAGGCTGCAGACGCTCATGGAGCCCGCCGACTGGCCGAAGATCGTCACTCGCTCCGGGTCGCCACCGAACGCCGCGGCGTTGTCCCGCACCCACTCGAGCGCCGCGATCTTGTCGAGCAGGCCGTAGTTGCCGGACGACCCGTGCTCCGACTCGGCGGTCAGCGCCTTGTGGGCCAGGAAGCCGAACGAGCCCAGCCGGTAGTTGATCGACACCAGGACGACGCCCTTCCGAGCAAGCGCCGCGCCGTCGAAGATGAGCGAAGACCCATGCCCCACCTCGTGGCTGCCGCCGTGGAACCAGACCATGACCGGCCGCGGACCAGCGTCGCCGGCGGCCGCCGTCCACAGATCGAGATAGAGGCAGTCCTCGCTGCGGTCGAGTTCGCCGCGGCTCCAGATCGAGGTGTCGGGACTGATCCGCTGCCAGCACGGCGCGCCGGACTCCAGGGCCGCACGCACGCCGTCCCAGGACGCCGGCGGTTGCGGCGGCCTCCAGCGCAGGTCGCCCACCGGCGGCGCGGCGTAGGGAATGCCGCGGAAGGCGAGCACGTCGCCGGCTGGGCCGCGGCCGTCGTCGACCGGCGCCCCCTCGACCAGACCTGACGCAGTCTCGACAACGAGGCCCGGACCCTCGGGTTCTGACCCGACGCAGGCGGCTGCCGCGATGACGATCGCGGCCATGACACGAAAAGGCGGTCTGCGATTCATGGACTACTCCCTTCCAGGCCGTAATCAATCTGCGCCCATCAGGCGCTGTCGAAGGTCCTCGGACAGAGCCACCGGGCGTCCGGCCCGTGTATCGAGCAGTACCCAGCGATGGGTGAACCGGGCGACCTCACGGCCGTCGGCGGCCGAGAGAATCTCAAAGTCCTGATCGAACCCGCGCTCCGTCGCCTCCGTCGTGCGGATCCGAATCCGCGCTCCTTCCTGCCAGCGGAGCGGCGAGTAGTACGTCGCCGTCGTCGACCGCTGCACCGCGTAGACGTGCTCGGGCTTCAGTCCGGCATCGATGCCGCAATGCTGCTCGAACCGCGCATAGGCCATCTCGGTCAGCGCGAGCAACACACCGGCGTGGACAAAGCCGGTGGCGGCGAAGCAGTCGCTGTGTCTGGTCTCGAACTCGGTCTCGAAGATCAAGCTGCCGACCTCACCCGGAGGCGGCGACGAACTCCCGCGCCTCGACAAGCTCCTCCGGCTCGGTCGCGCCCGACCACATCTCGAGCAGGCTCTCGTACGACGCGGAGGCGGCCGCCTCGTCGCCCGCGGCGGACTGCGCGCGGGCCAGCCCCAGCAAGGTACGTGGCCGGTTGGGGGTGTAGAGCAACTGGTCTTCAAACTGCGCGATCGCGTCTTCTGGGCGGTCGAGCTGCAGCAGCACCTCGCCGTAGAGTTCCCGGATCGGCTTGATCGGCGACGCCGCGCCGCGCGGCGGCCCCATGGTCGACGCGATCGCCAGCCCCTTGTCGAACAGTTCGACGGCGCCGTCGGCGTCGCCCTCGGCGAGACGGATCAGGCCGGCGACCTCGTGGTGCATGACCTGGGCGGGCTTGGGACCGCGCTGGAACGTCGAGCTGTCGCCGCTCTGGCGCTCGCCCGCCTTCTTGAGCCGCGCGGCGGCTTCACGGGCCAGGTCGAGTTCGCCGGTGTGGACAGCCGAGATACCGGTCGCCAGCAACTCCGAAGTGGATGTGTCGTCCGTGATCTCGCGCGTCTCCCACTCCTCCGTCTCCACGATGTAGCGGGCGCGCACCAGGGGCACCGTGCTCTTCCCCCGGCCCTCGTCGCCGGTGCGCTCCACCAGATCGTCGAGCTCCGCGATCCACTCCCGTGCCTTCCCGTAGTCGCCGCGCTGCAGGTCGCCGTACTGCCCCCAGTCCAGGGAGTGGACCATGTCGCCGACTCGCTCCCCCGGATCCCACAGGGCCACCGCCGCCTCGTACGCCGAGTCGTTCGACTTCGACACCCGGTCCCACATGCCGCGCTGGATGAAGATGTGCGACGGCATGTGCCGGGCGTGGGAGACGGCGGCCGCGATGTCGGCGAATCGATAGGCCGCCGGCAGCGCCAGGGGCGCGTGCACCGGATCGTCGAAGGCATGGATGATGTAGTGGGCCGCACCGGGGTGATACGGGTTGCGCTCGAAGACGCCGAGCGCGATCGATCCGGCCAGGACGTTCAGGCGGAAGGAGTCGTCGCCGAGCGGGCCCACAGCCTGCAACAGGGACAGCGCGTAGAACGCGGCCACCTCGTCGTCGTCCGGATACTGCTCGTAGAGCCGCTCCATCGCTTCCATGTAGGCGATCCGGCGGTCGGCGAGCTCCCCCTCGTCGAACAGGTTCTCGACCGCGGTCAGGAAGCCCCGTTCGCGCTCGTCACCGGCCTTGGCCGCCCGTTCCTCGCGCGTGGCGCCCAGCCGCTCCAGTGCGGCGCGGGGTGACTCGAGATCACGCTCCGGCAGCAGCGGGTGGTTGTAGGTCAGCGTCTCACCCCAGTAGGCGAGCGCGAAGTCAGGCTCGATCTCCTGCGCGGCGTGAAACTGCTCCCGCGCCTGTTCGTACCCGAAGCTGTGGAGGATCGCGACGCCGCGGATGAAGTGTCTCTGCGCCTCCTCGCCCGCCGAGCTCGGGAAGTCGATCGATCCGACATCGACCGAGGCGTCAAAGTCGGACACGTCGGTCGCGGCTTCCGCCTCCGAACCACCGCTGACGGCACAACCCGCTGCCGCCAGCCAGACCGTCGGAACTACGATGAGGGCTGCGACAAGAGACTCTCTTCGGTTCATCATGGAACTCCTTCCAGCCGGCTCCGCGCACGCCGGCGATACGGACCCGGTTGCTCCACCTGTGACTAAGCTCAGTGCCCAAGAATAGCGCCCATTCCGAACCCCATGTCGAGTATTGAACCAAGTCGAGGAGCAGCCGCGGCTTTCGTCGTCCTGCTCGCCGTGACGGCCCAATCCGGTCTGGCCCAGCCGCCGGACATCGGCGACGGCTGGCCTCGCTCCGTGCCGGCGCACCAGGGTCTGGACCGGGGCGCCGTCCAGGACATCCTCGACCGCGTCGGCTCCCGCCCCGAGTTCCAGACCGTGCGCGGGATCGTCATCGTCCGCCACGGAACCCTGGTCGCCGAGACCTACTTCGGCGGCTTCACGAACACGACGCTCAAGAACGTCCACTCCGTCAGCAAGAGTGTCACCTCGCTAGCGACCGGAGTCGCGCTCGACCGCGGCCTCATCCCCTCTGTCGACGCCAGGCTGGCGGACCTCATTCCGCACTACGCCCACCGCCTCTCGGAGGCGCCGAAGAACCGGCTGACGCTGCGCCACGCCCTGACGATGACCGCCGGCCTGGCATGGAACGACACCGACCAGGCGTTCTGGAACAACCCCGACAGCGTCGACTACGTGCTGACCCGGGACGTCGTGGCACAGCCCGGAGCCGAGTTCTTCTACTCGAGCGGCCTCTCCCACGTGATCGCGGAAGTGAACAACCGCGCGTCCGGGCAGACCCACCTCGCCTTCGTCCGGAGGCACCTGTTCGAACCGCTGGGCATCCACAGCGCGACCTGGGACCCCGACCTGAGCGGCCGCCACTGGGGTGGCACCGGTCTCCGCATCAGGCCCCGCGACATGGCGAAGATCGGCCAGTTCGCCCTGCAGGAAGGCCTCTGGGAGGGCCGGCGCCTCGTCTCCCGCGAGTGGATCGCGGAGTCCACAAGCAACCGGACGGGGGGCATCGCCGACGCGCCGGACTACGGCTACCAGTGGTGGATACGGCCGCGCGGCAGGTACCTCGCCCACGGGTACAACGGGCAGTACATCGGTGTCGATCCCGAGGCCGATGTCGTGATGACGATGATCACGCTCTCGGAGCGCTCGCCACGACCCCAGGAGACGTTCCGCAGCTACTTTGAGGAACTGCAGGATCTGGCCCGGGCAGCGATCAGGCCGGAACGGCGAGGCCGGTGGACCGCCGCGGCCTCGTCCGCGACCGGGGGCGGCGATCCGGGAGCGATCACGATCGAGATCAGGCGGGAAGGCGGCAGTGACGGAGCGGCGACTCTCGCCTACCGCACCCGCAACGGCAGCGCCCGCGCCGGCCGCGACTTCCGGCCTGCCGAGGGCGAGATCCGCTGGGAGCACGGTGACGCGTCACCCCGCTCCATCCGCGTGCCGCTGCTCCCGAACGCCACGAACATCGAGCCGCGCGACCTCCGCTTCGAATTTGAAGCGATGAGCGCCGGCATCGACGCGCCCCGAGGCATGAGAATCTGGATCGATCCCGGCGGCGCGCCCGTGAACCCCGCCGGTTCGATCGAGTTCACCGCTCCGGCATTCGTCGGCCAGGAGGGCGGCCTGGCCACTGTGACGGTCGAGCGGCGGGGCGGCGCGGAAGGTGACGTCGCGGTCGACTACCGCACGGCGCCCCGTTCGGCCGAAGAAACGGACTACGCCGCCGTCTCCGGCCGGCTGACCTGGCGGCACGGCGAAACGGGTCCGCGGGACGTCACAGTGCCCCTGATGGTGGACGACGAGGTCGAGCGAAGCGAACTGTTCGATTTCGCGCTGAGCGACATCGACGGCGGCGCCGACCTGCCGGAGGCCCGCGCCGTGGGCGTCATCCAGGACACGACCGCCGGTCCCGGCTGCAACGAGAGCGAGGACGCTCTCTGTCTTGCCGGCGGTCGCTTCCGCGTCGAGGTCGAGTGGGAGTCCCAGCACGACGGCGAGCGCGGTACCGGCTCGCTGAGCCGGCTGAGCGACGAGAGCGGCATCGCCACCTTCTTCTCCCCTGACAACGTGGAACTGGTCCTGAAGATCCTCGACGGCAGCACGATCAACGGTCACCGCTGGGTGTTCTACGGCGCCCTCTCCGACGTCGAGTACTGGTTGACCGTGACCGACACGCTGCGGGACCGGGTCGTGGTCTACCGAAACCCTCCCGGCGAGGTGTGCGGCCGAGGAGACACGACGGCCTTTGCCGAACCCGCGGGCGCAGTCGTCGCCTCGGTGGCGGGCGAGGTCGCCGACGTCCAGGCTCGAGCGAGCGAGACGCAGGGCGACTGCGCGCCCGGCGCGCTCTGCCTGCTCGACGGCCGCTTCGAGATCACCGCCGTCTGGACGAAAGCCGGCGGCGAGACCGGCGCGGCCTCGCCTTTCCCGGGAACCGACGCCACCGGCTACATGTCGTTCTTCTCGCCCGGCAACATCGAACTCGCGGTGAAGGTGCTGGACGGCAGGGCGCACAACAACGCCTTCTGGCTCTTCGCCGCGGGTCTCACTGACGTCGACTACCGGCTGACCGTCACCGACACCGTGGCCGGCATGTCGAGGACGTACTCGAACCCGAGCCGCGCCTTCTGCGGCCTCGCCGACACGTCGGCGTTCCCGCGGAGCGGGACAACCCGGGCGACAGGGCCCCGGTAGGGTTTGCGCCGCATGAGACTCACACGCCGATGCGCCGCTGCCGTACGCCTGCTCGCCGCCCTGGGAGCGGCGACCGCACTGACGCTGCCCGCCGCAGCCCAGGTGAACACGGAAAGCATGCGCGTCGGCGCCGAGGAGCCGGGATGGGCCAGCACGATCGACCTCAGTTCCTCACTCCAGCGCGGCAACACGGAGCGAGAAATCCTCGGCGCCGGCGCCCGCGTCCAGTACGCCTGGCTGCACGCTAACGGAACATCCAACCCGAGCGAGGCGGAGTCGACGGACGGCGAGGACGCCCCGCAACGTCCTACCAACGTCATCTTCCTGACGTCGAACTACTCCTTCACCCGGCTGAACGAGAGCCGTTTCGTCAACAACGCGCTCAGCCACTTGCGGTTCATCCGCGAACACAGTGGCCGGTTCTCTTACGAGGTCTTCGGCCAGCACCAGTTCAACGAGTTCACCCGGCTCGAACAGCGGCTCCTGTTCGGCGGCGGCGGCCGCTTCCGTGTGCTCCAGGCGCCGCGCGCCGAAGTGTTCCTCGGCACCGGCTACATGCTCGAGCGGGAGACCCTGGATCTCCCCGCGGAACTCGCCGATACGCGCCGCAGCGAACACCACCGGTCCACCAACTACCTGACCATTCGCTACAACAGCAGGGACGAACGCCTCCGCCTGGTCGAGACTCTCTACTTCCAGACCCGGTTCGACCGCGCCGAGGACTACCGCGTACTCTCCGAGACCTCGTTCGAGATCCAACTCCTCCGCCGCCTCGCCCTCGCGATCAACCTGAACATCGCCCACGACAGCGAGCCGCCCACCGGCGTCAAGGAGACGGATGTGGTGCTTTCGAACTCGCTCCGGTACTCGTTCTAGGGTTCCAGGCTAGCCCGGCGTTTCGCCTTCGCAAACGGTCTCCGGATCGGCAGCAGCAGCAGCAGGCACACGGAGCCGATCAGGAAGACGGCCAGCGGCGCCAACCGGACCACAACGTGGGGAGCGTCTCCTACGTGTTCGTTCGGCGTCCAGAAGGCGACGTACAGGAAGTAAATGATCAAGACCATCGTCAGGCCCAACACCAGGTAGCCGAACAGCGCCGGACACGACTGGAGCGAGGGCAGGACGGCACCAGACGGAGCACGACCCGCACCTCGGTTCCACCACGCCAGAAGGTGCGCCACCGCGAACAGACCCGCCACGGCTGCCAGAGCTACAGCCAGAGCGCTGGCGCGCCCCCCAGCAAGCGCCAGGGCGATGAACGCTCCCAGGGGCAACACCATGAAGGCAACGGCAAGAGCCCGCCTGAAGGGCTCGAGATCGCTTGGGCTCTCCAGCGCTTCATCGTCCTTGCAGGCTTCCTCTCGGCGACCTCGGTCGGACAACCACGAAATCAGCTCGACGAACAGGTAGGCACCGAGCAGCAGCAGAATCGCAGCCCGCCGCTGCAAGGCAAAGAGCGACGCGTCCCCGCCCAGAGACCGGAAGCCGGCGTAGGCGTAGAGGACAGAGCCGACGGTCAACAGGCCGAGGACCGCGTACTCGAACCACGCCGGGCAGCGACCGAGCCCCAGCCTCCCGACCCCTGCACTCTCCCACGCTCTCCTCTTGCTCCATTTGGCCTGAACGGCCGCCACGACCAAGAGCGCGAGCAGGGCAGCTCCGACGGGGATCAGCGGACCTCTGGCCTCCAGCCAGGTGACACCCTCGGGACGATCAGGGAAGCCGCCCCAGATGAACTCGACGCAAAGCAGACCCCACACGGCGACGCACCACAGCCTGATCCAGGTTGGCCCCTGGGTCTGCGGCGGCTTGGTGCGCTCCTGCGTCCTTCTGCGATCTCCGGATCCCATCCAACCAGTCCAGGAGTCGCCTCTCGCGGTCGTTCCGGCCTGTTCGAACTAGCGACCGCGGAAGCGGAACGGCCGGGGGCCTGCGAGGCACATCAGGCCGATCCAGGCCCAACCAACGATTGCGGCCGGGGCGAAGATCTCCTGTCGCTCCCAGCCTAGAAAGGACGCCGTCAGCAGAACGGCCGCTCCACCAAACCCAACCAGCCGAACGGGCCAGTCAGGGGCCGCCCGAAATCGCTCCGACAGGGTCCTCGATCGTGCAACAGGCCCACCTTCGGTCTTGCGGGCCGTCGCCAAGACGCCGAGGTAGGCGCTCAGCCCGACGGCAATGGCGAGGACAAGCCACCGCCGCCCGCCCGACCCCCAAGCGATGGCCGTCATGAGCGCGGCGTTGACGCTGCATAGCCAGAACAGGCCCCGCCACATGACAGAGCTCGGGTTCTCTCCTCTCCAGGCCGGTGCGTCCCTCAACTTGAACCGCCCGCCCGATCTTCGCTCTTCCTGGCGCCGATCTTCCAAGTCCAGCGACCTCCGAAGAGAGGTCTGACGTTGCAGAAGATCGCAAGAACCGTTAGAGCGATTCCGACCGTGAAGGCAGCCTCATACGGTTCCTCTATCCCCATACCCCACTTCAAAGCGAGAGCGGCGAGCATCAGCGAAAGCCCCACCAACTGTGCCGACTGGATCAGCCGGTCAGGAAGCCGCTCGACCCAGACCAAGAACGAAACGCCGTCACGCCGTGCGCTCCAGCCAGCCGTCGCGAGCCCACCTGCGAGAAACGTCAGTGCCGCGAAGGCGCCTATCGAGAGCCCCAACCCCTCGCTCAACCCTCGCAACGACAGGATCATCTCCAACACCGAGACAACGTAGACCAGCCAAAAGAGCCAGAACATGGCCCACCTCATGTCGGGCGGTGCATCCTCGCGAACAGCTCCGGCTTTCGGCTGTCGTACGACCTTCATGGCTTGATTCGCCTCGTCGCAGGGCACCGTACACGTCCGCTACCCGTCGGACGCGAAAAGGCTATCAACCCGACCTTCAGCGCCGTCGGCGAAGACGAAAAGGCCGCGGTCCGCAGCACATGACCAGTATCAAGAGGCCCATGCCCGCGAGCATCCCGGTCGCCTCAAGCTGCGTCATCCGCGTTCCTCCGGACCAGACAGCGACCAGCGAACCGACCAGAACGACCAAGCCGGTCACTGTTCGTCTTCCGCCGAACAGACCTGCCGCATCTGAAGCAGAAACACGAGTGTAAGGCCACCGAACAGGAAGACCAGCAGCGGGTCAAACGCCCAGCCACGCGCAGCTGCAGCCGTTTCACTAAGGCTCCGTAGAGACCGGAAAAGGGCGGTCCCCAAGGCCACAACGATCAGGCCAAGCACAACGCCTTCGACCCAGCCCGGGCAACCGTCGAGCCACGCTGCGTGGCCGCTTGATCGCTGCTGTCCAGGTTGCCGGTTCACACGGGCCAGGACCGCGGCACCGCCAAACAGGATGCCGACGCCGACCAAAGCAAGGAACGGCGGGCGCCAGTCGCCTAGCGACATAGCCGAGTTCACGGTCCACACGGCCGTCCCGAAGAGCATGAGGACGACCATCGCCCACTGCTTGGCCGGCGACATCTCGCGTGACCTCTGCCGGGTTCGTCGCCATGAGGCCAGCCTGGGAAGCACGTTCCGTGTCACCCGTAGAGTGAACCCCGGATCCTGGTACTCCGAAGACACTCTGGTGTTCTCCCAAGTCACGACGGCTACGGTAGCACCCGAGATCCGCCCAAGAGCGCTGTCGAACTCGGTCCAGATACTCGTTCCAGAGAGGTGTCATCTTCGTAGTACAATACACTTCATTAGCGTATTAGGAAGGACACCCCACTCATGCCCACACCACACCATCCACCCGCCGCGGTCCGAAGGGCGCTCCAGAAGCTCGGCGCCGATCTCCGGGATGCGCGCCGGCGACGAGGCCTGTCGATGCAGGTAGTGGCCGATCGCGCGTTCACGACCCGGGCGACTCTGCAGCGGATCGAAGCAGGCGACCATCGGGTCAGCCTGGGGATTCTGGCAGCGGTGGTCCACGCCCTCGGGTTCCTGGACGAGCTCGCCGACACCGCGGACTGGCGGCGCGACGAGTTCGGGCATTCACTGCTGACGGCCTCGCTTCCCCGCCGGGCGCGCGGTCGCCGGCACCGGTAGCGGTGCCCGTGTCCGATCTGGACGAGACCCGGGAAGTCGAGGTCCATCTGGACCTGAACGGCCGTCCGCACCGAGTGGGACTCCTGCGCCGGCATTCAAGCAGGCAACCAGCCGACACCCTGACCTTCGAGTACGACCGCGACTGGCTTGCCAGCGAGGCCTCGTTCGAACTCGACCAGGGCCTGCCGCTCACACCCGGCCTGTTCGAAGCGACACGCAGGCGACGACTGACCGGCGCCCTGAGCGACGCGGCGCCGGACACCTGGGGGCGTCAACTGATGCGGCGCGCCGAGCAACGCCGGGCCAGGAACGAAGGCAGGCGGGTCAGGAGTCTGCACGAACTCGACTACCTGCTCGGCGTGACGGACGAGGTCAGGACAGGCGCGCTCCGTTTTCGGCCCAGTGGCGGCACCGGGTTCCGGGCCCATCCAGCAACCGGTGTCCCGACCGTCGTCGCCCTGCGCCGCCTCCAGGGCATCGTTGACCGGTTGGAAGAGGGCGACGAGTCGGACGAAGATCTGGAGCTCATACTCGCTCCCGGCTCTTCACTCGGCGGTGCGCGGCCCAAGGCCGCGATCGTCGATCAGGAAGGTCGGCTGGCAATCGCCAAGTTCCCCAGGCCAACCGACGAGTACAGCCTCGAAACGTGGGAAGCGATAGCTCTTCGGTTGGCAGCGCGCGTCGGCATCGTCATCCCACATCACGAACTCGTCCGGTTCGGCGACCGGGCGATCCTCCTGTCCCGTCGTTTCGACCGGGACGGCACCGACCGGATTCCGTTCCTCTCCGCCATGTCTCTCACCGGCTCCGTCGATGGCGAGCCCGGCAGCTATCCGGAGATCGTCGACGAGATCACCCGCTACGGCGCCCGCGCAAGGGCCGACTCGATGGCCCTGTACCGCCGCGTCGCGTTCAACGTCCTGATCTCCAACGTCGACGACCACCTGCGCAATCACGGTTTCCTGCGCCTGGACCGGGCGGGCTGGTCACTGTCCCCGGTCTACGACCTGAATCCGACGCCCGTTGATGTAAGGGCGCGCGTACTGACGACTCGCATCGATCTCGATGATGCAACCTGTTCCCTGGACCTTGTTCTCAGTGCCTGCGAGTACTTCGGGCTCTCGCTCTCCGGCGCCCGCAGCATCGTTCGGAGCGTGGGCGAAGCCGTCCAGCAGTGGCGCACAGTAGCCGAAGAGACCGGCGCTTCGCCCAGAGAAACCGATCGCATGGCCAGCGCCTTCGAGCACGATGACCTCAGACGGGCAGTGTCGCTACGCCGGCCATTCGCGCCGCCCGCGCGAGCGCGCGGTCGCCGGGCGGCCAAGGAGGCACCAGACGCAAACGGCCGGCCCCTAAGGACCGGCCGTCGAACTGCGTCTGACTGAGCCGCCTACTCGCCGCCGCCCGACGAGATCATCAGCACCGAGCCCTGACGGTGCTCGGCGTGACGGGACGGAGCGTTCGAGTTCGTGGTCCAGGCGTTGCCGGCCTCGTCGAACTCGATCTCGCGGGTGTAGGTGACCATCATCGGCATCCGGTACTCGACGAACTTCTCCGTCTTCGGATCGAAGCGGAGCATCGAGTCTGTGCCGGTGCCGGTGATCCAGACCTCGCCGTTGGTCGGGTTGATGTTCAGCGCGTAGGGCAGCGAGTTCGGGCCGTGCGGCAGGTCGTAGACCGTCCACTCTTCCAGATTCTCGTCGAACGACGCGACGTCGCCCGAGGCCCAGCCCGGCACCCAGACGATGCCGTCGGGGGCCACGTGCAGGCGGCGCGGGCCGTGGACCGGCGGCTTCCACTCGACGATCCGCTCCGGATCGTCGGCATCGAGCTGCGGGCGGATCCGGCCGACGCGCTGGCCGTTCAGCTTGCTGTAGAAGACATGGCCGTTCGGCGCCACGTCGATGCCGTACGGAGTCACGCCGCGGGACTCACCGCGGGCGCCGCCGCCGCGGACCTGGTCCTTGGTCGGCAGCTTGTACTCGGTGACTTCCCAGCGCTTGCCGTCCCAGGTCTCGGGATCGAGCGACATGACGCCGACGCCGTTCGGGCTGCCGGCATCGGTCCACCAGAGGATCCCGTCAGGCGCGAAGCGCAGGGTGTGCGGGTAGCCGCCGCGCGGGCGTGGAGCGGTGCGGCCGGAGCCGAGCCGCCATTCCTTCGTTTCGACGTCGAACTCACCCATCTGGCCCGAGTAGGCGAGGGTGACCCACATGTTGCCGTCCTCGGCCTTCTCGATGGAGTGGATGCCGGTCGTCGGACTGGACGGCGAGAGGTAGTCCTTGCCGCCGGGAACCGTGTAGAAGGCCCGCTCGCCGGTGGCCGGGTCGAGCGTCTCGATCACGTCCTGGGCCATGTCGACGGTGTAGACGAGACCGTCGTCGCCCAACTCGAGGTCGTGGATCACGGCGCCGGCCTGGTCGCCCATCAGCCACTCCCGAACCTCGCCCTTGAGCGACTCGCCGGACGGGGGCTCAGGCGGATCGAAGTTCGTCCAGTTCTCTTCCGCGTCGCGGCCATAGACGTCCACGATCTTGTCGACGAGGACGTCCTGGGTGTGCTTGTACAGGCCCTGGAAGCCGTCCATTCGGGTCAGCATGACTTCCCAGTCGACCGGCTCCTCGGGCGAACGGAAGCCGACGGTGCCGACCTGGTGGCAGTAGGCGCACATCATCTTGAAGTTCAGCGCGTCCGCCTCGTCCTCCCACTCGAGCATGTTCATCAGGTCGTGCGCCGGGCGCTGCGACTGCAGGGCCCAACCCTCGGCCTGACGCAGCCGGACCTGGATCGGGGTCGGCTCGGTCGTTTCCTTGAGGTCCTTCCACTCGTCCAGCCAGCCGGTCAGGCGGACGCGGAGCTTGTACTTGCCGGCGGGAACGGCGGGCAGCTTGTAGGTGCCGTCCGGCTGGCTGTACACCGAGATGCTGCGCTGTTCGTCGGTCGAGAACAGCGACACGGTGGCGCCGCGGATCGGAGAGCCGTCGTTGCCGACGACCGATCCCGTGTAGACGGTCAGCGGTGCGTCGAGGTTGTTCGCGTTCGGGGCCGCCGCGACGGTCGCGGACGCGACGAGCGCGAGGACTGCGAAGCTGGTCATTGCGACCAGGGACGGAGCGGGTCGGAACATGGGACCTCCTGTGCCTTCTTGGGTGGCTTGGGGTGCAGTTGGGCCGGACTATACAAGAAGAAACCCCATCCGGATCCTCGAGGCGGCAGTGCCGGGACCCCGATGTAGTCTCCGCCGATGCAGGAGCGTCCGGGGGCCGACCGTCTCGACCGCTTCGCCGAGAATCCGCGGCGAGCGCTGTGGCTATTGGCGATGCCGATCCTGATCGGCATGTCGATCCAGACGCTCTACATGATCGTCGACATGTTCTTCGTCGGCCGCGTGAGCCCGGAGGCCCTGACCGCTCTCGCCTTCAACATGCCGCTCGTGTTCCTGGCGATGGGCGTGACCTTCGGCCTGGGCACCGGCATCACGGCGGTGATCGCTCAGGCGATCGGCGCCCGCGACCGTGTGCGCGCCGACCGCGCCGCCGAGCACTCGGTACTGATCGGCGCCCTGGTCGCCGCACTGACGACCGGTTCGGCGCTCGTGTTCGGTATCCCCCTGCTCCACGCGCTCGGCGTACCGGCCGAACTCGTCCCCCAGGCCTGGAGCTACTTCCGCGTGCTGGCCTGCGGCTACCCCTTCATGATTCTGGCCGTCTTCTTCCGTTCGATCCTCTCGGGCGAAGGCAACGTGAAGACGCCGGTGATCGTCCAGGGCGCCGCCACCGTGCTGAACATCGCCCTCGACCCGCTGTTCATCTTCACCTTCGGCATGGGCGTGGCCGGCGCCGCCCTGGCGACGATCGTCAGCCAGGCGGCGGCCGCCCTGGTCTTCGTCTACCTGCTGTTCGTGGCCAAGCTCTCCTACGTCCGCTTCGACCTCGCGAACTTCCGCTACGACAGCGCGATCATCCGCAGCATCTGCGTCATCGGCCTGCCCGCCTCGCTGTCGTTCCTGGTCATGTCGCTCGGCGGCGGCGTACTGAACCGCATCCTGGTCGAGCACACGCCGGACGCGGTGGCCGCGCTTCAGATCGGCAGCCGTCTCGACCACGTCGTCATCCTGCCTCAGGTCGCCGTCGCTTCCGGCCTGGTGACCCTGGTCGGCATGTTCTACGGTGCGCGCCGCGGCGATCTGCTGCGGGAGATCGTCCGCTACGCGATGGTGCGGACGATCCTGCTCAGCATCGCGATCGCCGCGGCGTTCTATGTTCTGGCGCCCGCCCTCGTCGCCTTCTTCACCGACAGTCCCGGGATCCACACACTGGGCGTCGACTACCTGCGAGTGGTCGTCTTCGCCTACCCCTTCATCGGGGTTTCCATCCTCACCGGCCGCAGCCTTCAGGGCCTGGGCCGCGGTTCTCCAGAGCTCTGGCTGTCGCTGCTGCGGGTCATCCTGATCAGCGCTCCCCTGGCCTGGGCTGCGACCTTCTGGCTGCGCGGACCGGTACAGTGGGTCTGGTACTCGTCCCTGATCGGCACCGTCATTTCAGCCTCGGTCGCGCTCGCCTGGCTCGCGGCGGGACTGCGCCAGGCGATCGCCAGCATAGGCCGCGGCGAGTCCCCGCTCGGTGCTCCCGCCAGCGGCGGCGAACTGTCGGTGGATGCCGCCGCTGAGGCGCCTGAACCCGCATGAGTCGAGCCCTGCTCCGTGTTGCCACGCTGTGCGCGGCCCTGACCGCTAGCACCGCGACCGCCCAGGACTGCCCCGGCCCCGAGTTCCACGGCCTCTTTCCCCAGGACATCTACGTCTTTCGCGGCTTCGTGACCGAAGCCGCCGCGCTACCGCTGGAAGACGGCGGCGCCTTCCAGCTCGAAGTCCAGGTCGAAGGGGCCGTTCACCTGCCCCGACCCCGCTCGCGCTACGCGGTGACCGTCGAGACGACGGACGAGAGCTGCGCAAAGCGGCCGCTCACGGCGCGCGAGCTGCGCGACCGCTTCGCCGTGGGCGACGAAGTGAAGATCGTCGCCCACGAGGCTCCCGGATCGACGCGATGGCTGGTGGCCCCCTACCACCGGGTCGCCCTGGTCATGGCCGAAGCCGGAGAGAGCGACCTGATCAAGAACGACTTCGACTACTACGACGCCCTGCTGGAGCTCGACGCTCGCTTCGCCGACACCGAGAAGTTCTCGCTCGTCTCGCAGATGGGCCGCTACCTGCCTTCGAGGGACGACTTCAGGCGGCTGCTCGAGGAGCAGATCCAGGAGCGGCGCTTCCGGCGCCAGTTGCTCGATCTCTACGACGCGCTCAGGGAACCGTAACGGCCCCTTCCAGGCGCGTCAGATCGCGCTCCATGATCTCGAAGTGGACCGGGCGCAGGGGCTTTCTCGTCGGCGGCGGGTTGACCGCCTCGAACGGTTCCCTCCGGACCACCCGGTAGCCCCGCCGGCCGTACCAGGCCAGCAGCTCCGGCCGGCTGTTGAGCACCCAGAGCTGGCAAACGCTGCAGCCCGCTTCCTGCAACCAGCCCTCGGCCGCGGCCATCAGGTCGCGGCCCAGACCCAGGCTCTGCCGGGACGATGCGACGGACACCAGGCCGAGGTAGCCGGTCTCGCCGCGTAACTCGACGTAGACGCAGCCGGCCAGCCCGTCCGCTTCCGCGTCGCACACGAGGAACGAACCGCGCTCGAGACGGCCCATCACGTCCGGGAGTGCGATCCTCTCGCCGGTCAGCACATCCGCCTCCACCTCGAAGGCGTCGTTGACGAGTTGGACGATCGCCGGTGCGTCGGCGGTCGTGGCGTAGCGCCAGGTGAATGCCATGGCGCGAGATGCTAGCGCCCCGCCTGTATCCTCCTGTCCCTCCTTACCACCATGGGATCAGCTCAAATGCCGAACCTCGGCAGCACATCCGGACTCCAGAAGGTCCTCATCAGCAACCGTGGCGAGATCGCCATCCGCATCGCCAAGGCGGCGGAGGCCCTGGGCATCAAGTCGGTCGGCGTCTATCCGGCCGCCGACTCCCTGTCGCTCCACACGCGGCTGACGACCGAGGCGCTAGAGATCGGCAACGGCATCCCCGACGATCCCGTCGCCGCCTATCTCGACGTCGAGGGTCTGGTCGCCACCGCCCTCGCCAGCGGCTGCGACTGCGTCCATCCCGGCTACGGATTCCTGGCCGAGAACGCGGGCTTCGCAGAGCGCTGCGCCGCGGCCGGCCTCGTCTTCGTCGGCCCGCCGCCGGCCGTCCTCTCCCTGTTCGGCGACAAGGTGCGCGCGCGCCAGCTCGCCGCTTCCCTCGACATCCCGGTCGCTCCCGGCAGCGACGGACCGGTCGAATCCGCGAACGAGGCCGTGTCGCTAGCGGGCCTGCTCGGCTATCCCGTGATGCTGAAGGCCTCAGCCGGAGGGGGCGGCCGCGGCATGCGCACGGTGCGGTCCGGGGATGCGATGGCCGCGGCTTTCGAGCGGTGCCGGAGCGAGGCGGAGGCCGCGTTCGGCGACGGCGCGCTGTTCGTCGAGAAGCTGATCGAACGGCCGCGGCACATCGAGGTGCAGGTCCTGGCCGACGCGAACGGCAACGCCGTCCACCTGCACGAGCGGGACTGCTCCGTTCAGTTGCGCAACCAGAAGGTGATCGAGACGGCCCCCGCGCCCGGCCTGGACAACGAACTGCGTGAGCGTCTCCTCGCCGACGCGGTCAGACTGATGGAGGCGGCCGGCTACCTCAACGCCGGCACGGTCGAGTTCCTGGTCGTCCCCGAGACCGGCGAGCACTTCTTCATCGAGTGCAATGCCCGCATCCAGGTCGAGCACACCGTCACCGAGCAGGTCACCGGATTCGATCTCGTGGAGGCGCAGTTCCGGCTCGCCGCCGGCGCCAGCCTGGACTCTCTGGGCCTCGGCGACCAAACGGCGGTCGGAGAACCACGGGGTTTCGCGGTCCAGGCCCGGGTGGTCGCCCGCGGCGCCGGAACGCTGAGCGCGTACAAGGAACCTGCCGGCCCCGGCGTGCGAGTCGACGGCTGCGGCTACGTCGGCTACTCGCCGCCGCCCCAGTTCGACCCCCTGCTCGCCAAGGTGACGGCCACCAGCTCTTCCTCGTTCGGCCCCGGCGCCGCGTCCTTCACCGCCGCCGTCGAGCGCGTGCGGCGTGCGGTTTCTGAGTTCCACGTCGGCGGACTCGCCACCAACCTCGACCAGCTCAAGGCCATCCTCGCCGATCCCTCCGTCCGCACCGGCGACGCCCGGACGACGCTCCTGGAGGAGAACCCGGAGCTACTCTCGGCCGACACCGGCATCGCGGCCGCCAACGGCGCGATGACCCTCTTGCGGCAACAGGCGACCGTGATGGGTCTCTCGGTCGCGAGCGGCGCGGGCACCCAGCCGGCGACGAGGACGACCTCCGCGGTACTCGACATCGAACCCGGCCAGCGAGCCGTGGCCTGCCCGATGGCCGGCTCGATTCTCGAGGTGCGCGCGACCGAGGGCGAACAGATGGCCGCCGGCGAGACCCTGCTCGTCGTCAGCGCGATGAAGATGGAGTCCGCCGTCGCGTCCCCCTGCGAGGGCCGGGTGGCCGCGCTGCAACCGCTGCAACCGGGCGACACGGTGGAAGCAGGCCAGGTCGTCGCGGTAATCGCACCCGCCGGGGACGCGACGGAAGCAGTCGCCGGGCCTCGGGACGACACCTGGGCGCCGATGCTCGAGGACGTGGCCACGATGCAGGCCCTGGCCCACGAGCGTCTGGCCCCGGGCTCCGACGATCCCGGGGTCGTTCGCCAGCGCAGCCGCGGCAAGCTGACCTGCCGGGAACGAATCGACCTTCTGCTCGACGAGGACTCCTTCCACGAGATCGGCAGCATCGCCGGTTTCGCGTCCTACGACGAGGCCGGCGCGATCACGGCGTTCACGCCGGCCAACCACGTCGGCGGATGGGGCCGGATCGAAGGCCGCACCGCGGTCGTCTGCGCCGACGACTTCACTTCCCGGGGCGGCCACGCGGACGGCGCGATCGGTGCCAAGAGCAGCTACCTCGACCGTCTGGCCCTCGAGATGCGCGCGCCCTCGATCCGTCTGCTCGACGGCTCGTCGGGCGGCGGCAGCGTCGCCGCGATGGTGCCGCAGCAACAGAAGGAGGGCGAGAGCAAGGCGAAGGAGAGCCGCGGCGCGATCAAGGCCGGGCGGCCCCGGGTCGCGGGCGGCGGCGGCTCCTTCCTGCCCGGGCACCTCGGCAGCACGATGTACACCGAGCAACTGGGCACGGTGCCGGTCGTCAACGTGCTGCTCGGCAGCGTTGTCGGCATCGGCGCCGCCAAGGCGGTGCTCGGCCACTTCTCGGTCATGGTGCGCGACATCGCCCAACTCTTCGTCGCCGGTCCGCCGGTAGTACGCCCCGCGATGGGCTACGACATCACCAAGGAGGACCTGGGCGGCTGGCACATCCACTGCCGCAACGGCTCGGTGGACAACCTGGCAGAGACCGAGGAGAAAGCGATGCTCCTCACCCGGCGCTTCCTTTCCTACCTGCCCTCCTCAGTCTTCGAGACGCCTCCCACCGCGACGCCGGATCCGAACGAACCGCCCGAGCGGCGCGACGAAGAGCTGTTCAACCTGATCCCCCGCAAGCGCACGGCGACCTTCGACGTCCGCCGCGCGATCCGTCTGATGGCGGACCGGGGCTCGTTCTTCGAGATCGGCCCCCTCTGGGGCACCGATCAGGTCACCGGCTTCGTGAGATTCGCCGGCCGCCCGATGGGGGTCATCGCCTCCGACAGCCAGCACGCCAACGGCGGCGCGCTCACCGCCGACGGCTGCCGCAAGCTGATCCGTCACCTCGACCTCTGCGACCTCTTCCACCTGCCGGTCCTCAACCTGGTCGACAACCCCGGCTTCGCCGTGGGCCTCGAACACGAGATCACCGGCACGATCCGTTGGGGCGGCCAGTGGATGATCGCCTTCGCACAGGCCACCGTCCCCGTCTTCACCGTCATCATGCGCCGCAGCTTCGGCGTCGCCGGCAACAACTACGCGACCCCGCGTGCCCAACCCTCCATGCGCGTCGTCTGGCCGGCCGCCGACACCGGCGGCATCCCGCCCGAGGGCGGCATCGAAGCCGCCTACAAGCGCCAGCTCGCCCAGGCCGAGGACCCAAAGGCCTTCCGGGAGGAACTGATGGCCCGCATCGAGAGCGCCCGCGGTCCCGTCGGCCCCCTCTCCCGCTTCCAGGTCGAAGAGATGATCGACCCGCGCGACACCCGCGCCCTCATCTGCGAGTGGCTCGACATGGCGTGGAGCATCGTCTCGCAGCCGGCACGGCTCAAGCCGCGGGCGACGCAGTTCCGGCCCTGACGACGACGGCGCGGACGGGACGGTGATGACTACACCCGCCTGAACCGGACCGAGGGGGAGGGTCCCAGGGGACGCTCACCCCCGCTTGAGGGGATGTGAGGGTGGGGTTCGCTTCGGTCGGCTTCGCTCCGGTACGACCTCAGCTACTGGGAGCACATCGGCAGTCGCTCGCCTCCAGCCCCCTGGGACCCTCCCCCTCGGCCCGGTTCAGGCTGGACAACTTCAGCTCAGCGCCACGACGCGCCACGTGCCGGTGCGCCGGCCTTCTGGCCGGCATCCGTGTGGAGCACCGTTGGCGCGCGCGCACAAGTCCAGTTGCCGTAAACTCCGCGGCTTCGTTTACTCAAAACACGACAGCCGAGGAGCAGCCCCATGAGTTCCGAAGCACAGACCTTCCTGCAACGTGTAGGGCGGGAGGCCCGGGAAGCCGTCAAGCGCGGCACGGCGCCGAATCAACAGAAGCTGAGCGTTCGACACCTTCTGGAACTCTTCGGCTACGCGAAGAGGGGGCGTCTGGTGAACTCCAAGATCCGCAACGCTCTTGAAGAAAGCGGACTCCGAACGAGCCCGGACTTCGAGAGCGTCTGGATCGACCACGAGATCTCCATCGAACTCGACCACGAGAGCGCCAACGGGTCCGTAGCACCCGTGGCGATCGATGATCCAACTGTCCGCATCGACGCACTGGCTGCCGCCCACCATCGCCCGAAAGTGGTCGATCCGGACAAGCCCCTTCATGACGCAACCACCGTCATGCTGCTCAACGACTATTCCCAACTGCCGGTCACGAAGAACCGCCGGAAGATCTGGGGCATGATCACTTGGAAGTCGATCGGCTCACGGCTGTCATCCGGCGTCGAGTGCAGCCTCGTCAGGCACTGCATGAACCCGCATGTGCAGGAAGTCCGTCTGGGAACCCCACTCCTCGACGCCGTTTCCGCCGTCGCAAGCCACGGCTACACGCTGGTCCGAAGCTCCACTGACGAGATCGTCGGCATCGTCACGACGAGCGACCTGAGCCTGGAGTTCCAGGAACTGGCCAGCCCGTTCCTCCTGATCGGAGAGATCGAGAAGTACCTGCACACGCTCGTGCATGGTCACTTCAGGGTCGAAGAAATCCAGGCGGCGTTGCCGGAGGGGCTCACCGCAACCGGTACCGCCGACCTCACGCTTGGCGGCTACTGTCGGCTTCTCCAGAAACCGGAGAATTGGGAAAGGCTGGGCGTGGAGTTCAGCCGCAAGGAGTTCGTGGCGCGCATGGAGGCCATCCGGCAGTTTCGGAACGAGGTAATGCACTTCCGCCCCGACGGCCTGGAACCGAAGCAGCAGGACGCTCTGCAAGGCCTCGTCGGGTTCTTCCGCCACCTCGCGCGGATGGGCGTCGTGGAGACGGCCGCCGGAGGCGCTGGGTCAGGCAACTCGAACTGACCAAGCGAAGAACGAAGGAGGAAGGCGGAGATGCAGGATCAGGCGTTTCGGAAGTGGTTGAGGGATGTCAAGAGACAGAAGGAGACCGTTGTCGCCTCGCGGCTATCCAACTGCCGGAGAGTTGAGCAACACAAGGGCGATCTCGATACGCACTGGAACAAAGACGGTCTCAACGCGTTGCTCCGCCAGTTCGAGTACTCCAAGGAAGATCAGCGAAGCGCCAGACCTCCCAAGCACGGCATCCGGATAGACGGCAACCCCTACACCGGAACCCAAACTCTCAAGCAGGCCATTGGCCTCTATCGCGAGTTCCTCGACGCACAAGACACCAAGAAGGCCGAAGACTCCGCCGACGATCGCGAGCGATGGAACCGGTACCTCGAAGACGTGCAGCGCTACGTCGAGAGCGGCAAGCTGGATAGCGAAGAAGTCCACTACAAGCTGAGGATCGGCGACGCTCTGCGGAAGGCCCGACGAGCGGCATTGGCGCGCCGAAGCGATTGGCAGAACCTCTTGAAGGCTGCAACGCAAGGCCAGTACCACCCGATGGATTGGCGAGATGCCGCCAAACTTCGCCAGTGGATCGACGACCAGCCCGAGGCCGTGCTCCGGGCGCTTCGCGCTCTCTGGACCGAAGCCGACCGGTCAATCAGCGAGCGCATTCGCGGCTTCTCCAATCTCTACCCGTGGGAGTCGAAGGGCGGGAATGTACCGCCAGGGGCCGTACGCCACTCCGAGTACGGCACGAACGGCAGAGGCACGCGACTCAGAACGATCTCCGTCCTGTTGATGGCGCTCGACCCCTCCGGGTACCCACCGTTCATGCGATCGGTGTTCGATTCAACCTACCGGCGCCTGGGCATCGAGGTTCTGTCGGGGGAAGCGGCCGAAGAAGCTCAGTACGAACACGCACTGGGCTTTCTCGACGAGTTGATCCGTCAGACGACCGGGCATGACCACAGCCGCCCAAGCACACGACTCGAAGCACAATCCGTCGTCTGGGCACTCAGACACACGCAACACGCGGGAAGTGGGGATGAGCCACCAGCGCGATCGTGCTGGTTCGTCGGCGCCTTCTGGGACCCAGACGATCACACGGATCGCTTCGTCCAGGAAGGAACCTGGCAGAACGGCTACGAGGACAAGTACCTGGACCTTGTGAAGGCGATACAGCCCGGGGACCGAATCGCCATCAAGACCACCACGGTGAAGAAGCACGACCTCCCCTTCGACAGCAAGGGCAGAGGTATCTCCACCATGGCGATCAAGGCCACAGGTGTCGTGACCGAGAACATGGGAGATGGCCGCAATCTACGCGTTAACTGGACGCCGGAGGAGGAACCCCGCGAGTGGTACTTCTACACCTATCGGGGGA
Organism: Holophagales bacterium; assembly: GCA_009837085.1. Classification (GTDB taxonomy): domain Bacteria; phylum Acidobacteriota; class Thermoanaerobaculia; order Multivoradales; family Multivoraceae; genus Multivorans. Next base: position 23,122 of record VXUF01000154.1, on the reverse strand, counting down.
CGGTGTGGAAAGTTGCTCGCGATTCGGGCACGTTGCCTTGGGCCGCGAACGCCCTGATCGACTTCACGCTCAAGGGAACCGACCAGGACTACGACAGGTTCCTGCACCACTGGTATGGAGACGCAGGCAAGCCACTTGGGGAAGCCGAGCTCTCGGATCTCGCAAGCGACCTGCTCTACGACGAGGCCGATCTCGACACGATAGCCCGCCTGCTTAACGACAAGCGACAGGTCATCTTCCAGGGGCCGCCGGGCACCGGCAAGACGTACGCTGCCCGAAAACTGGCGCGACACCTCGCGGGGTCCGACAATCGGGTCGAGCTCGTACAGTTTCACCCGTCCTACGCCTACGAGGACTTCGTTCAGGGATACCGGCCGACCCTGACTGAGGAGGGCCAGGCTGGCTTCGAACTGCGAGATGGCCCACTCCTCACCGCGGCAAGAGCGGCCCGAGACGCGCCGAAGAGCCCCCACTTCCTGATCATCGACGAGATCAACCGGGGCAACCTGGCCAAGGTCTTCGGCGAGCTGTACTTCCTGCTTGAGTACCGCGACGAAGACATGAGGCTCCAGTACGCCTCGGCCGACGATGAACCGTTCAGTCTGCCGGAGAACCTCTACATCATCGGCACGATGAACACCGCCGACCGCTCGATCGCGCTGGTCGACCTGGCGCTGCGCCGCCGATTCCACTTCGTCGAGTTCCACCCCGACAAACCGCCGATCAAAGGACTGCTCGGTCGCTGGCTTGAAAGGAACGCACCCGACATGGCCTGGGTGGCCGACGTCATGAAGCGCGCGAACAGCAAGCTAAACGACCGGCAGGCGGCCATCGGACCGAGCTACTTCATCAAGGAAGACCTCGACGAGGAGAAGGTCCGGCTGATCTGGGAACACAACGTCCTGCCGTACGTCGAGGAGCACCTCTACGGTGAGACGGACCGGCTTGCCGAGTTCGATCTCGACAAGCTGCGCCGTGCGGCTGGCGGCGTCGGCACCGACCACGCCGCCGACGGCGATCCGAACGCGAACGAAGCGGCCGACGGCAACGGCGACGCGGAAGGCAACGAAGAGAACGGTTCGACTGGCGATGCGGAATCTTGACCTCCGCGAGTGGACCGCAACTGAAGAGCCGGTGGCGCTCTCGGTCAGGGAACGCGACAGACTGAAGCCCCTCCTCGCGAGCATCGAACCCGCGGCCGGGACTAGCGACGCGTACTACCTCAGGCCCGGTTCCACGATCGGCGCGCTCGAGATCGGCGACCTTTCCGTCGCCATCGAACCCAAGCTGCCCATCGGCCGTCTGCTCTACCTGGCGTCTTACGCCATGGGCGTCGACTTCCGGGAGGAGAGTTTCGACTTCGCTCGGCGACAGACGCTCATCGAAGCTCTCGTGCCCGCGCTCACACGCGCCGCGCGCCGGGCCTTCGCTCGCGGACTCCTCCACGGCTATCGCACGGAAGAAGAAGCGTTGCACACGGTCCGCGGACGCATCCGCGTCGCCGACCAGATCCGACGCAGGTTCGGAGTGCCGCTACCGGTCGAGATCCGCTACGACGACTTCACCGACGACGTACTCGCGAACCGGCTGGTGAAGGCCGCGGCCGACCGCCTCGGGAAACTCCGCATCCGCTCGGCACAGTCGCGCCTCGATCTCGCGTGGGTCGCCGCGACCCTGGACAACGTGAGCCTTGTGGAGTTCCCGCCGACCACCGTCCCCGAAGTGAAGTTCGACCGCCTGAACGCGCACTACCGGGAGGTGGTCACCCTCGCGCGGCTCATCCTTCGCCACACGTCCTTTGAAGCCGCGCGCGGCGCCGTGCGGGCGAACGGCTTCCTGATGGACATGAACGACGTCTTCCAGGAGTTCGTGACGCGGGCGCTACGCGAGGAGCTCCGCCTATCCGAACGCGCGTTCCGGTCAGACCGTCGATTGCCGCCAATCCACCTCGATACAGCAGGACGGGTGCGACTCAAGCCGGACCTCTCCTGGTGGAACGGCCTGACCTGCACCTTCGTCGGCGACGCAAAGTACAAGCGCGTCAAGCACGCCCACGTGCCCAACGCCGACCTCTACCAGCTCCTCGCCTACACCACCGCCCTCGACCTGCCCGGAGGCCTGCTGGTCTACGCCGAGGGAGAGGCCGACGACGTCGAGCATCGAGTTCGCCACGCCGGGAAGCAACTCGAAATCGCCACACTCGACCTGTCAGGCAGCATCGAGAGCCTGAGAAGCGAGGTCGGCAGGCTGGCTGAACGAGTCCGCGCGCTTCGCCGTAGCGCCATCGAGCTCCGCCGAGCCGCCTGAAGATCCTGGACTTCGACGGGCGTGCGGGCCTGCTAGCGATTGGCCCCGGCCAATCTGCTCTCGGAGGAGACCGCCGAAGCAGGCAGTACTTCGCGGTCGATCGCAGCCCCTTGCCTCGCCTCGACAACGGACACGTCGTACGCAGCCTGGAGGTTCATCCACAGCACCGCACCCGTGCCCATGTAACGACCAAGGCGAACCGCCGTCTCCGCGGTGACAGCCCGCTCCCCGCGGAGAATAGCCGTGATTCGATTCGCTGGAACCCGGAGCGCGAGCGCCAGTTGGTTGGCCGTCAATCCTCGAGCTTCGAGTTCTGCCTTGAGAATCTGTCCCGGATGGCTTCTCAGTCTGGTCATCGTCACCCCTTGTGGTAGTCCTCGATCGCAACGTCCGCGACATCCCCGCCGGCGAAACGGAAAGTCAGTCGCCATCGCGCGTTGATCGTCATGGAACTCGTTCCCTTCCGCTTTCCGCTGAGAGCGTGCAGCCGGACCGACCGGAGCGCGCGCAGCGAATCGAGCGAAGGGGCCGCATCGAGCGTGTCCAGCAAGAGCAAGGCGCGGTCATAGTCCAAGCCACGGAATCCTCGTCGGCGATCCTCCTCGAACAGCCGCCGGGTCTTGCTGTCAGCGAAGGACCGAATCACCGCCGGATTGTAGTACAAGACGCGTACTACGCCAGACGTCACACTTCCCACTCGGGCCATTCGGCGCGGTGTGGAGCAGCCGATACGCTGGCGCGCCCGAAGAGGCCGACCGTGCGACGACTCACCGACTACCGCGTCCTGACCTTCGACTGCTACGGCACCCTGATCGACTGGGAGACGGGCATCTGGGACGCGCTGCAGCCGCTGATCATGCGGAACCGCGACGCCGAGGTGACCCGCGACGACGCGCTGCTCGCCTTCGGGCAGTGCGAGAGCCTTCAGGAGCAGGAGACGCCCGACCTGCTCTACTCCGACCTGTTGGGCCGCGTGCATGGACGCATCGCCGACCGCCTGGGCATGCAAACGGTCCCGGAACTCGACGAGGCCTTCGGCGCCTCGGTTCCTGACTGGCCGGCGTTCCCGGATACGGCGGACGCCTTGCGCGTCCTCAAGCGCCATTTTCGGCTCGTCATTCTCTCCAACGTTCACAAGGCCGGCATCGCCGGCTCGAACCGCAAGCTCGGGGTCGAGTTCGACGCGATCTACACAGCCGAAGACATCGGTTCCTACAAACCTGCCGACCGGAACTTCGAGTACCTGGTCGCGCATCTCCAATCCGACTTCGGACTCGACCGGTCCGACATCCTGCACACCGCGCAGAGCCTCCACCACGACCATGTGCCGGCGAACCGGTTCGGGCTCGCCAACGCCTGGGTCGACCGGCAACGGCTCTCCGAGGGCGGAAGCTGGGGTGCTACCGAACGCGTCGAGACGATGCCGACCACCGACTTCGTGTTCTTCTCGATGGGCGAGATGGCAGCGGCGGTGGCGGCGTGCGCGAGCACCGGGGCCTAGCGGTCCGAATCGCGGGCGCCACTTCTCAGCCGTCCTCCTCGACCGTCAGCCGGTACCTTGCCGCAGCGAGGTACCTCGCCTCCTGACGCAGGTCGGCCCTCGTCAAGGGCGACTTCTCGAGCCAGGCCGCCGGGAGGATGAGGCGCAGGTCGCGGCCGTCGACCTCGAGCCTGACCGCCAGTGGTTCGTCCCGCCGGCTGCGGTGAAGCACCGCCGCGAGCCGCAACAGGACGGCGCCGCGTCGCGCCGGTTGCCGCCACCCCGAGGGAAGGCGATCGAAGATCTGGCGCGGGAACTTGCGGCGGTGGCTGCGGACGAGAGAAGCCAGCAGCAGGTGTTCCTGGAGCGAGAACCCGTGCATCTCCGCGTTCTCGACGATGTACGCGCCGTGCTTGTGGAAACCGGCGTGGTTGATGTCCAGGCCGACCTCATGCAACTGGGCCCCCCAGGAGAGCATGAGCCACGGAAGTTCTCCGGTGAGATTCCACGATTCGGCGCACTGCTCGAGGAGCTGCAGCGCGGTTTCCCGAACTCTCTCCGCCTGCTCCGGCTGCACGTGGTAGCGCCTCGCCATCGATTCGACGGCCGCGTGCCGGGTGTCTTCGTGGTGCAGACGGCCGAGCAGGTCGTACAGCGCGCCCTCCCGCAGGGCGCCGCCGGCAACCCGCATCTGCTCGATGCCCAGTGCCTTGAACACCGCCAGCAGCACGGCGACACCGCCGGCGAACACCGGCGCCCGCCCGTCGCTGAGGCCCTTGATGCCACCCTGCACCGTGGTTCCCTGTTCGAGCAGCAGTTCGCGAAGGCGCAGCAGGGCCTCGTGCGTGATTCCCTGCTCGCACCAGCCCGCCGCCTGCACGACCTCCGCCACCGAACGAACGGTCCCCGACGAGCCCACCGCCACGAGCCAGCCGGCGCCGTTCCGGAAACGGCGCTCGACCGGCTCCAGCTCCTGCAGGGCCGCGATCTCCGCCCGTTGCCACCGCTTCTCCTTCACCCGGCCGTTCGGAAAATGCCGCAGGCTGAAGCTGACGCAACCCATGTACAGGCTCTCGAGATCGAGCGGCCGCGAGCCCTCGCCGACAATCAGCTCGGTCGAGCCGCCGCCGATGTCGACCACCAGTCGCCGTTCGTCGCCGGCCAGACTCCTCGACACGCCCAGGTAGATCAGCCGCGCCTCCTCGAGGCCCGACACGATCTCCACCGGATGGCCCAGCGACCGTTGCGCCGCTTCCAGCAGATCGCGGGCGTTTCGCGCCTGTCGCAGCGTGTTCGTGCCCACGACCCGAACCGTTCCCGGAGGAAACGAGCGCACGCGTTCGCCGAAGCGGCCGAGACAGTCGAGCGCCCGCGACGTCGCCTCCGGGGTCAGGCGTTTCCGCTCGTCGAGACCGCCGGCGAGCCGCACGAACTCCTTTCGCCGATCGACGAACACGAGCTGGCCACCCCGCACTTCGGCCACGACCAGATGAAAGCTGTTGGAGCCCAGGTCGGCGGCGGCGACCACCTCCGGATCCGTCGGGGGCAGAGGGAGCGAGTGCTGCGAGTCGGCCATTCGCGCGCAAGTATGATCCCTCGCCATGCCGGTGGAACTTCGCTCCGACACGATGACCCGGCCATCTCCCGCCATGCGCAGGGCGATGGCCGCAGCGGAAGTCGGCGATGACGTCTTCCATGAGGACCCGACGGTGAACCGCCTGCAGGAACGCGTGGCGGACATGCTCGGACGGGAGGCGGCCCTGTTCGTCCCTTCCGGCACCCAGGGCAATCTCTCCTCTCTGCTCGGGCACGAGCTGCCCCGCGGCAGCGAGGTCTTGCTCGAGTCGAACGCGCACATCATCAACCACGAGAACAACGGGATCACCGGCATCGGCGGACTCCTGCCGCGTGCGGTGAAGGCCGAGGTCGACGGCATCCTGGCGCCGGAACAGGTAGAGGCGGCGATTCAGCCCGACCACCCGACCGCGGCTCCGACCCGGCTGCTCTGCCTGGAGAACAGTTGCAACCACGCCGGCGGGACCGTCTACGAACCGGAGCGCACACGCGCGCTCTGCGATCTGGCGCACCGCCGCGGTCTGCGCGTCCACCTCGACGGCGCCCGCCTCTTCAACGCCGCGACCGCTCTCGGCTGCACGCCGGCCGAGGCCGCGGGGCCCGTCGACTCGCTCTCCTTCTGCTTCTCGAAGGGTCTGGGCGCGCCCGTCGGTTCCATCGTCGTCGGCTCCCGCGACTTCATCCGCAACGTCCGCCGTTACCGCCAGATGTGCGGCGGCCAGATGCGGCAGGTCGGCGTGCTCGCCGCGGCGGCCGAGGTCGCCCTCGACGAGAGCCCGCCGCTGCTGGTCCAGGATCACGAGAACGCCCGCCTGCTCGCGGACACTCTCAACGACCTTCCCGGCGTCGCACTGATCGCCGAACAGAGGACGAACATCCTCATCTTCTCGGTCGAGGGCACGGGCCGCAGCGCCCCGGAGTGCGTCGAGGCGCTCCGGAAGGAAAACGTCCTGTGCCTGGACGTAAGCCCGGTCCACATCCGTCTCGTCACCCACCGCGACGTGAGCCCCGAGGAGACGGCGCAGGCGGCCCAAGCGCTGGTCCGGGTGTTCGGTGGGTAGCGAACGCGGCCTGGTCCCGGCCAGGCCGTTCGACGAGCTACGGGTGGGAGAGACCTTCCCGCTGCCCAGCCGCACGGTGACCGAAGCCCACTTCGCCGCCTTCCAGGCGATCTCGGGCGACAACCACCCGATCCACTACGACATCGAGTACTGCAAGTCGCTCGGCCACGCCGGCATGCTCGCCCATGGCCTCCAGGTCCTCTGCTACAGCGCCGCCGGCGCAGGCACGTTCGCCGACGTGGTCGGCCGCGCCATGATCGGGTACATCGACCAGTCATGCCGCTTCCTGAAGCCGGTGTACCCTGGCGACACGCTGTACCCGATGCTGCGCATCGCGGAGCTGAAGCGCCAGCGGACGACCGGCGTGATCGTGCTGGAGAGCGAGATCGACAACCAGCGGGGCGAACGGGTGCTGGAGGGCCGGCAGAGCTACCTGGTGCGACTGTAGGCGGGCAACTCCGCGTCAGGACAGCGGCTCGAAGTCGAACACCGGAGCCGCGGATCCGGCCAGGGGCACGGCGCGGACGCGGAACACCCGGCGTAACAGATCCGGACTGAGGACCTCCGCCGGGGGTCCCTCGGCGACCAGGGCACCCGCGTCGAGCACGGCCACCCGGTCAGCGAAACGCGCGGCGGCGTTGAGGTCGTGGAGGACCAGCACGACGGAGCGACCCTCGTCAACCAGGTTGCGCGCCAGCCCCAGGAGGTCGAGACCGTGGGCGAGATCGAGGTTCGAGGTCGGTTCGTCGAGCAGGAGAACCTCCGCCTCGGTAGCCAGACAGCGAGCCATCAGCACGCGCTGCAACTCACCTCCCGACAGTGTCGTCACCCGTCGTTCCGCGAGCGCCAGCAAGTCCGTGTCGTCCAGACAGCGGTCGATCCATCCGCGGTCGGCTGAACGGGTGCCGAACAGACGGCTTTCGTGCGGGTAGCGGCCGAGGGTGACGAACTCCCGCACCGTGAACTCAAAGGTCGGGCGCACGGTCTGCGGCACGTAGGCCACCCGTCTGGCCGCCTGACGCCGCGGCAGGGCCGCCAGGTCGAAGCCGCCCAGCAGGGCCCGGCCTTCGGTCAGCCGCCACGCGCCGCTCAGAAGCCGCAGCAGGGTCGACTTGCCGGCGCCGTTCGGGCCCACGACCGAGATCAGCGTGGCCGGCTCGATGACGAGATCGACACCACGCAGGAGCCACCGTCCCCGCCGCTCGACGCCGCCGCCCACAAGCTCGAGCCGAGGCGCGGCGGTCACGGCCGACGCCGCCGTCATCGGGACACCGCCACTTCGCCTTCGTGGCGCACGAGCAGGAACAGGAAGAACGGAGCACCGACGAACGCCGTCACGACGCCCAGGAAGACCTCCTGGGGGGCCGCCACGGTACGGGCCAGGAGATCGGCGCCGACCACGAACCAGGCGCCGGTCAGGAACGCGGCCGGCAGCAACCGCCGATGGACCGGCCCCAGCAGCAGGCGCACGAGGTGCGGCACGACGAGCCCGACGAAGCCGACGACACCGCTCACCGCGACCGCGCTGCCGGTGAGGATCGCCGCGCTCCAGAGCACGGCCCGTTTCGCCCGCTCGATGTCGACCCCGAGCGACGCGGCCACCTCCTCGCCCTCGAGCAGCAGGTCCAGGTCGCGCGCGAACCAGACCGCGATCGCGCAGCCGATGACCATTCCCGGCAACAGCATCCCGGCGTGGACCCAGCCGCGGTCGGTAACGCCGCCCATCATCCAGTAGGCGATCCTTCGCGCCGCCTCGTACTGCTCCCAGGAGCGAGCGATGAGCCAGGAGTTCACGGCGGCGAGCAGCGCGTTCAGCGCGACGCCGGCAAGCAGCAGCGTGGTGACCGGCGTGTAGCCGTCGCGTGTGGCGATCCGGGTCACGATCAGAAGGGACAGGATGGCACCGGCCACTGCGAACAGCGGGGCGGCGAGCAGGAAGCCGCCGGCCAGTCCGAAGGTCAGCGCGAAGACGGCGCCGGTCGCGGCGCCGGTGCTGGTGCCGACTATCCCTGGCGAGGCCAGCGGGTTACGGAACAGGCCCTGCATCTGGGCGCCGGCCAGGGCCAGGCAGCCGCCGACCATCGCCGCCACCACCACCCTCGGCGCCCGGAGCGACCAGACGATCGCGTCCACTCTCGGGTCCGCGGGGTCGTGCTCGCCGGGCAGAAGATGCCGCGCCAGCACGGCCAGCACGTCGCGTCCATCCAGCGGCACCGATCCGCGGAACAGACCGATCCCGGCGAACGCCAGCAGCAGCGCCAGGCCGGCGGCCATGTACCACCAGAAGCCGGCCCGGTAGCCGCCGAACGCGACCCTCATTCCGTTGCGGTCACCGGGTTCTGGCGGCCCGCGGTTTCGATCCGTTCGGAAGCGCGCACTAGCGCGTCGGCGAGCCGTTCGACCATGCCCGCGACATGGTGCGAGATGGCCGCCATGTCCCGCCCATCGAGCGACTCCAGGTTACCGAGCCTGGCGGCGCGCGTGCCGTCCAACGCACCCGGCGCGACATCGCCGGCCGCATAGGAATCCGTGAAGATGACGTCCGGGTCCCAGATGACGACCTGCTCGGCACTGATCCGCGGCCATCCTTCAAGACCGTTCTCCGCCGCCAGGTTCACGGCGCCCAGGTAGCGGAGCGCATCGTCGAACACGGTCCGACTGCCCAGCACCACGCCGCCGCTCCAGTGGACGACGCGGAGACCCTCTGCCTTCGAACCGGCCCGCACACGCGCCTCATCCAGACGCAGCCACATCGACTCGATGAGCCGTTCCGCCTCGCGGTCCCGACCGGTCGCGAAACCGACGGTCCGGATGTTCCGCTCGATCGCCGCAAGATCCTCGTGATTGAGCAGGACGACAACGGGCACACCGGCCGCCTCCAACTGAGCCAGCGTCTCCTGGGTGTTGAAGCCCGCCGCGAACACCAGGTCGGGCGAAGCCGCCAGGAGCTCCTCCGTGCTGAAACCGCCGACCCGTCCCAGGCGCTTTGCCTTGTCGGCGCTGGCGCTGAACTGCGGGTCGCCGGCGAAGGGCGATAGCAGCACGATCCGCTCCGGCTCGGCGATCTCAAGCAGGATCTCGTCGGTCGCCAGCGTTCGCGAGGCGATGCGCTCGGGCGGCGCCGCCAACCGGACCACCCTGCCGGCGCCCCTGATCTCGCGCCAGGCGCCGTCCGTGCCCGGTTCGACGAGTTCGAGCCGGGCGCCTTCCACGCTCCGGAGGTAGTGCTCATGGTCGCCCTCCAGGTCGAGAGGCGCGCCACCAGCGCCCTCGACGCCCCCATCGGGAGCGCGGCCGCAGGCGAAGACCGCGATCGCCGCGACGATCGCCAGACTAAGCGCCGTCCGGGCACCGAACGTTGGGGGCGGCCCGAGCATCGGGATCGAAGCTATACTGCCGCCCCCTCAGGACAAAGAAAGCCAGGGAGCCAACTTCGATGAGCATCAAGACCGGGGACGCGATCCCGGAAGCTAGTTTCAAGCAGATGACCCCGGACGGCATCGTCGACATCTCGACCCGCGAGCTGTTCGAAGGCAAGAAGGTCGTCCTCTTCGCCGTGCCGGGCGCGATGACCCCGACCTGCTCGGAGGTCCACATGCCGGGGTTCATCGAGAACCTCGAGGCGATCAAGTCGGGCAACGTCGATACGGTGGCCTGCCTCGCCGTCAACGACGTCTTCGTCATCAACGAGTGGCGCAAGGCGCGGAGCATCCCCGACGACATCGTCCTGCTTTCCGACGGCAATGGCGACTTCACGTCGAAGGTCGGGCTCGAACTCGACGCTTCGCGTTTCGGCATGGGCACCCGCTCGCGACGCTACGCCGCGATCGTCGACGACGGCGTCTTGACCTACCTCGGCGTCGAGCCGGCGGGCGAAGTCGGCGTCAGTGGCGCCGACGCAGTCCTCGAACAGCTCGGCTGAATCACCCGGCAGTCCTCAGCCTGGGGGTCTCTTGACCAACCACAGGGTCGACAGCCTCACCGATTCGATCTACGTTCCTTTCGACGAGGAGGCGTGGGGACGGCTGCGAGCCGAGACGCCCCTGCCGCTCTCTGAGCAGGAACTGGAGCGGCTGCGCGGCATCAACGAGCAGGTCTCGCTCGAAGAGGTCGCGCAGATCTACCTGCCGATGTCCCGGCTGCTCAACCTCTACGTCGGCGCCACCCAGGATCTCTACCGGGCCAGCAGCACGTTCCTGGGAGGTCTGACGGCCAAGGTGCCCTACATCATCGGGATCGGCGGCAGCGTCGCGGTAGGCAAGAGCACGACCGGCCGCATCCTCCGCGAGCTGCTCGCCCGCTGGCCGAACCACCCGCAGGTCGACCTGGTGACGACCGACGGCTTCCTCCATCCCAACGCGGTGCTGGAAGAGCGCGACCTGATGGAGCGGAAGGGCTTTCCGGAGAGCTTCGACCTGCGCACGCTGGTGAACTTCGTGCTCCAGGTCAAGTCGGGGGAGCGGAAGGTCGCGCATCCGGTGTACTCGCACCATTCGTACGACATCGTGTCCGGCGCCACCGAGATCGTCGACCAGCCCGACATCCTGATTCTCGAGGGCCTCAACGTCCTGCAGGCGCGCTCGCAGTCGCCGTCGCGAAACAGTCGGCTCATGCTCTCCGACCTCTTCGACTTCTCGATCTATGTCGACGCCGAGACGGAGGTCATCGAGCGCTGGTACGTCGAGCGGTTCCTGACCTTCCGCGACACCGCGTTCCGGGATCCGGACGCCTACTTCCACCGCTATGCCAGCCTGAGCGAGAAGGACGCGATCGACACCGCCCGGGGCATCTGGAAGACGATCAATGAACCGAACCTGGTCCAGAACATCATGCCGACCCGCGAGCGCGCGGACCTGATCCTGGAGAAGGCGCCCGACCACGCCGTGCGGCGGATCCGGCTGCGCAAGCTCTAGCAGCGCCACACACTGGGTGCGCCGGCGTCCCCGCCGGCATCCGGCGCGTAGCGCCGGCTTCTGGGCTTCTGCCGCGTCTAGCGGGACGGCAGCCAGCTCGGCTCGCGCAAGGCCCCGGTTTCGTCCAGGAGTTCGTCGAGCCGCCCCGACAGCCGGTCGAAGAGCGCCTTGAGTTCCAGCACCTCGCGTGCCCAGTCGTCCCGAGGATTCCGGGAGGCGGAAGCGGCAGCCACCCGAAGCCGGGCTTCGACGTTGCCGGCGCCGTGACGGGTGATGAAGCCGGCCAGGAGATTGCGCCGCTCCTCCGGGTCGGCCTGCACGTCGTAGAGCTCGTAGCGATCCCACACGCCGTGGAAGCGCATGAACTTGTAGCGATCGGTGCGCACGCCCAGCACCGTCGGTGTCTGGGGAAAAGCCCTCTCCCAGAAGTACTCGTAGAGGAACGCGTCCCGCCACGGCGGCGGCTCCTCGCCCGGGCCGGTCTCGAGCAAGCCGAAGAAGGACCGGCCCTGGACCGTGTCCGGAACGTCCACCCCCGCCGCCTCGAGGAAGGTGGGTGCGAAGTCGAGGTTCACGATCATCTCGGAGCGCCTGAGGCCCCCGGCGCCGCCATCGAGCCAGGGCGCCATCACCATCAGTGGCACCCGGATCGACGCCTCGTACATCGTGCGCTTGTCGATCAGGCCGTGCTCGCCGAACTGGAAGCCGTTGTCCGACGTGAACACGAGCAGCGTCTCTTCCAGCAGGTCCCGCTCTTCCAGCGCTTCGACGATCCGGCCCACGCTGTCGTCGACGCCGCGCATCGTCTCCGCGTAGTCGAGCGCGAACTGCTGGAAGTCGACCGAGTTGTCGTACAAGCCGTCGACGCCGTGCCAGCTCCGTCGCTGCGCCTCGACCCAGTTCGGCTTGCCCTCGTAGTTGTCGTGCCGGTTCGGCATCGTCGCCGGGGGCGGATAGCGCTGGCCGGCGTAGCTGCCGAGGTGGCGTTCCGCGGGCCGGAACGGCGCGTGGACAGCCTTGTGCGACACGTAGAGCAGGAAGGGCTCTTCGGATCCCGCGCGAGCCGCCAGGAAGTCCAGCGCGTAGTCCGTGATCAGGTCCGTGGTGTAGCCCTGCCGCGGCACCCGCTCGCCGTCGATGTTGAAGGTCTGGTTGTAGTAGAGACCCTGGCCTGGGAACGAGACCCAGCGGTCGAATCCGGGCCGGGGCTCGTCCGACGTGCCGCCCATGTGCCACTTGCCGACGAAGGCGGTCCGGTAGCCGGCGCGCTGGAGTTCCTGCGGGAACGTCGGCGTCTCCGGATCGAGCCGGGTGCGGTTGTCCAGCACGCCGTGCCGGTGGGCGTACTGGCCGGTGAGGATCGAGGCGCGGCTCGGTGAACACAACGACGTCGTCACGAACGCGTTCTCGAACAGCACGCCGCGTTCGATCAGGCGGTCCAGGTGAGGCGTCTCAAGGAACGCGTGGCCGAGCGCGGCCGCGGCGTCGAAGCGCTGGTCGTCGATCAGGATGAAGACGATGTTCGGCCGCTCGGCCGCCCGCGCAGGCTCCGTCGCCGGCAGGATCGCTCCACACACCCCGAGCAGAACCGCTCCGAGGCTCAGACTCGCTCGAGGCGCCAGGTTCGCTCGAGGACGTCTGGCAGGTCCCCGTCTTCGTCGGTTCGTCGTCATCGTGTTCCCCTTCATCCCAGTTCCCTTGACCGGATCTATCCCAGGCCGACCTCGGCCAATTCCTCCGGATCGTAGTTCCAGCGCCGGTAGTTCCACATCCACTGCTCCGGCTGCGCCCGTACCCTTCGTTCGATCGCCGAGGCAATCCGCTGCGACAACTCCACCGGATCCCGCGAGCCGCCGGGCCGGCGCAACATCTCGCTCTCCAGGCGGTAGCTGAAGGGTCCTTCGCGCATGCAGAAGGCGGCGATCAGCGGGCAGTCGCGCTTGGCCGCCAGCGCCGCGGGGCCGCCGACGAACTCGGTGCGGCGGCCCAGGAAGTCGACCTCCGGCCCGCGCCGCTGGTCCGGCCGCTGGTCGACGACCATGATCAGGGTCTCCCGCCGCCTGAGACAGCTCAGCATGTCCCGCAGGAGGGAGGTCCGGCCGCTCCAGATCACCCGGACTCCGGCCCGGGCGCGCATCCGCTCCACGAACGCGGACGCGGCCCTGGCGCGCGATGGCTTGGCCACCGCGCAGACCGGGGACAAGGAGGCGCGGACGGTGCTCTGGGCCAGCAGTTCCCAGGCGCCCAGATGGCCGGTGACCAGGATCTGACCGCGGCCATGACCCTCGACTTCGGCCATCAGTTGCCGCAGCTCGTCGAAGCCTTCCATCGCCGTGACATCGAGCCGCTTCCGGTCGAAGCTGATCCGCACCGTCTCGAGCGCCGCGACGATCTGGTGCCGCACGCAGCGCCACTCCAGATCGCGCGCCTCCCGCGACCCCGGAGCCAGCCCCAGCACGACCGCCAGGTTCTGCCGCATCAGCCGGACATCACGCGGCGTCACTCCCCGAAGATGCGCCAGCAATCCGGAGGCTGGACCGAAGAATGCCGCCGGCAGCAGGCGGATCAGCCAGGAAACGGCATGGAGAAAGGCCCCGGTGGTGCGATCGGTCATGTGGGTGCAAGAGTGTAGATGGCGACGGTGTACTATGCCGGCTCTTGAGCGAACAACCCGGTTCTTCTTCCTCGCCGCCTCCGGCGGACCCTTCGGCCTACTGGCGGGCAAACCTGCGGTTGATGGCGATCCTGCTCTCCATCTGGTTCGTCTGCTCCTACGTCCTCGGCATCTTCCTGGTCGAGCCGCTGAACGGCGCCCAACTCGGCGGCTTCCCGCTCGGGTTCTGGTTCGCTCACCAGGGGTCGATCTACGTCTTCATCGTTCTGATCCTCGTCTACGCGGCGACGATGGACCGGCTCGACCGCCGCTACGGCGTCGACTGAGCCGGTCGCAGACGCCCGACTCTGACGCCCGCCGACTCCCGCGATGAACGTTCAGGCCTGGACCTACCTGATCGTCACCGCGACCTTCGCGCTCTACATCGGCATCGCCTGGTGGAGCCGCGTCAGGACGACATCGGGCTTCTACGTCGCCGGCCGCGGCGTGCCGGCCGTGGCCAACGGCATGGCAACGGGCGCCGACTGGATGAGCGCGGCCTCTTTCATCTCAATGGCGGGCCTCATCTCCTTCATGGGCTACACCGGCACCATCTACCTGATGGGCTGGACCGGCGGCTACGTCCTGCTGGCGCTCCTGCTCGCCCCGTACCTCCGCAAGTACGGCAAGTTCACGACCTCCGAGTTCGTCGGCGACCGCTACTACTCCGACGCCGCCCGACTGGTGGCGGCCGCCTGCACGATCTTCGTCTCGTTCACCTACATCGCTGGGCAGATGCGCGGCGTCGGGGTCGTCTTCTCGCGCTTCCTGGAGGTCGAGGTCCACTGGGGCGTGATCATCGGCGTGGTCATCGTCTTCTTCTACGCCGTGCTCGGCGGCATGAGAGGCATCACCTACACCCAGGTCGCCCAGTACTGCGTCCTCATCGTCGCGTTTCTCATACCGGCCGCGGCCATCTCCTGGAAGATCACCGGGAATCCGATTCCGCAGTTCGGATTCGGCGGTACGGTCCAGGAAGGCCAGCAGGCCGGCGTCTTCCTGCTCGAGGCGCTGGACGCGCTGCACCGGGAACTCCGCCTGCCGGAGTACACGGCAGCCTTCGTGCCGGGCAAGAAGAGCATGATCGACGTCACCGCGATCGCGCTGGCGCTGATGGTCGGCACCGCCGGACTCCCCCATGTGCTCGTCCGCTTCTACACCGTGCGCAGCGCCCGCGCGGCCCGCTGGAGCGCGCTATGGGCGCTGGTCTTCATCGGCCTGCTCTACACCACGGCGCCCGCGGTGGCCGCCTTCGCCCGGGTCAACCTGATCTCAACCCTCCACAACACGAGCTACAGCGAGGTGCCGGAGTGGTTCAAGAGCTGGGAAACGACCGGGCTGATCTCCTTCGACGACCAGGACGGAGACGGAGTCATCGACATGTCCGACGGGGCCAACGAGCTGACCGTCGACCAGGACATCATGGTCCTCGCCAACCCGGAGATCGCCGAGTTGCCGGCCTGGGTCGTCGCCCTGGTCGCCGCCGGCGGACTCGCGGCGGCGCTGTCGACCGCTGCCGGCCTCCTGCTGGTCATCGCATCGGCCATCTCCCACGACATCGGAAAGTCGATCCTGTGGAAGGACATGAGTTCACGCCGGGAACTCCTGCTCGCGCGCGTCACCGCTTCCGTCGCCGTGGTCGTCGCCGCCTACTTCGGCATCTCGCCGCCCGGCTTCGTCGCCCAGGTGGTCGCCTTCGCCTTCGGCCTCGCCGCGTCCAGCTTCTTCCCCGTGCTCGTGCTCGGCATCTTCACCCGCACCACGACGAAGGAGGGAGCGATCGCCGGCATGAGCAGCGGCATCCTGTTCACCGGCGCCTACATCGTCTACTTCCGCCTGATTCGCCCCGAAGCAACCGCGGAGGACTGGCTGTTCGGCATCAGCCCCGAAGGCATCGGCGCCGTCGGCATGATGATCAACTTTGCCCTGGCCATCATCGTCAGCCGCTTCACGAAGCCTCCGCCGGACGAGGTGCAGCAGCTGGTGAGCGAGATCCGGCTCCCGCGCGAGCGAGCGGCGGATAGCTAGGGCCCGGACGCCAGCGCCGCCAAGCGTTCGCGCAGGGTCGAGTAGCGCCGCAGGTCAGAGGCTTCCTCGACCGCCTTCTGGAGCGCCCACTTCTGGCCGACGATGACGACGAGCTGCCGGCCCCTGGTGATCGCCGTGTAGAGCAGGTTGCGGCGGAGCATGACGTAGTGGTGGGTCGAAATGGGCACGACGACCGCCGGATACTCCGAGCCCTGCGATTTGTGGACGGTGACCGCATAGGCCAGCATGAGTCGGTCCAGGTCGCTGAAGCGGTACTCGACGGGTCGGCCGTCGAAGACGATCGTCATCCTCTCGGTGCCCGGGTCGATCGACAGGATGCGGCCGAGGTCGCCGTTGAAGACGTCCTTGTCGTAGTCGTTCTCGGTCTGCATCACCTTGTCGCCGGCGCGGTACTTCCAGCCGTAACGCTCGACCTCGACGACGCCAGACTCCGGCGCGGGGTTCAGCACCGACTGCAAGGTGACGTTCAGCGTGCGCACGCCGAGGGGGCCGCGGTTCATCGGCGACAGCACCTGGACGTCCCGGACCGGATCGAGACCGAAGCGCCGGCCGATCCGCCCGGCGACGATTTCCACGACCTTGCGCTGACCGTCCTCGGCATCGTCGGCGGGCACGAAGTAGAAGTCGCTCAGTTCGTCCCTCGCGGACTCCAGCTCGGGCAGGTAGCCCTGGTTCACCCGGTGGGCATTGCGGACGATCCGGCTGTTGTCGGCCTGCCGGAAGATCTCCCGGAGACGCGCCACCGGGATGGCGCCTGAGTCGATCAGGTCCCGCAGCACCTGGCCCGGGCCGACCGACGGCAACTGGTCCGCGTCGCCGATCAGCAGCAGCGACCCCTCCAGCGGCAGTCCCTGAAGCAGGGCCGCCATCAGCTCGACATCGACCATCGAGGACTCGTCGACGACCAGCAGGCCGCAATCGAGCGGACGCAGGCGGCCGCGACGGAACGCGCCGCTCGACGGGTCGATCTCGAGCAGCCGGTGGATCGTCTTCGCGGAATGGCCGGTGCTTTCGGCCAGCCTCTTCGCCGCGCGGCCGGTTGGGGCACAGAGCGCGCAACTTACATTGCGGGCCTTCAGGATCCGCAGCAAAGCGTTGACCAGGGTGGTCTTGCCGACTCCCGGGCCGCCGGTGATGACGGCGACGCGCGAGCGCAGGCTCGTCTCGACCGCCGCTCGCTGGGTCGGCGCGAGCGTTACGTCGAGGCGCTTCTCCACCCAGGCCAGAGCCTTGACTGCATCGATGTCCGCCCAGGGCGGCGCCTCGGCCTGGAGAAGTTCGCCCAGCCGACGGGTGATGGCGCGCTCGGCCAAGAGCAGCGGCGGCAGGAAGACCGCCTCCTCGCCGTTCAGACCCGTGGCGACCAGCCTCCCTGCCTGCAGCTCATCCGAAAGCGCGGTGACCAGGATCTCTTCCGGGATCTTCAACAGC
Organism: Holophagales bacterium; assembly: GCA_009837085.1. Classification (GTDB taxonomy): domain Bacteria; phylum Acidobacteriota; class Thermoanaerobaculia; order Multivoradales; family Multivoraceae; genus Multivorans. The sequence goes on along the minus strand of VXUF01000154.1, from coordinate 5,653 downwards.
TCCTGCGCCTGCTCGAGGAGCTCGCCGCGCGGCAGGCCGCAGTGTCCGGCGCCTCGCGCCTGCTCCAGCGTGTAGCCGAGGCCGGCGCGCGCCCGCGGCAGACCCTCCCGGTCCTTGCCCAGACTCGCGCCGATGCTGTCGGCGATCCGGAAACCGATCCCCCGAATGTCCCTCGCCAGTCGGTACGGGTCCTCGGTGAGCAAGGTCGGGGCGTCAGCTCCGTAGGTCCGGTAGATGCGAGCGGCCCGCGAGGAGCCGAGACCGTGAGTCTGCAGGAAGACCATGATCTCCCGCACCGCCTTCTGATCCTTGAAGCCCTCGCTCAGGCGCTTCGCGCGCTTCGGGCCGATGCCGGGAACCTCCTTCAGGCGCTCCGGCTCGTTCTCGATGACCTCGAAGACGTCTTCGCCAAACGCCTTCACCAGGCGTTTCGCCATCTTGGGCCCGACGCCATGCACCCTTCCCGATCCGAGATAGCGCCGGATTCCGTCGAGTGAGTCCGGCGGCGACACGGCGAGCCGGTCGGCCCGAAACTGGACGCCGTGGTTGGGGTCGTTCTTCCAGGCGCCGGAGGCCCGGATCGTCTCCCCCTGCGAAACGAGGGGCAGTCGCCCCACCACCGTCGCCGGCTGGAAACTGCCCCGTACCCGGACGCGGAGCACCGCGAATCCGTTCTCCTCATTGTGGAAGACGACCCGCTCGACGACCCCGGAGAGCGCCTCGCGATCTTCGGCCGGCGTGGTCATGACGGACTGCCGCCCCGCATCCCTCTCACGGGACACAGCTTACGCCTGATCGGTCGAGACCCGCTCGGCACCGCCGATCGGTGACACAATCACCGCCCTTCCCCCTCCGCCGTCACCCAAGCCCGAGGAGCCTCCGCACATGACCGCTACCTGCCGATTCGACTGCCTCGCGCTGAACGCTTCCGATCCCGCCGCCGCGGCCGACTGGTATGCGCGGCACTTCGGCGGTGAAGTCCTGGAGGGCTTCGCCGGCGCCGGCGCCCGTTTCCGCGCCGGCAGCGGGACGGCGGACCTCCACTGGCGCGGCGCCGAGGCCCCCGGGCCCAGCATCGGCACCGGACTCGATCACTCGGGCTGGTCCGTCGACAACCTGGATGAACTTCACGCCGCGATGCTCGCCGACGGAGCTACGGAGTTCTGGGAACCGCGGCACTTCGGGCCGGCGAAGCTCTACATCTCCTTCGTGACGGATCCCTGGGGCGCGAAGATCGAACTCCTCGAGGACGCGAATCACCCCGGCTTCCACCACGTCCACATCCTCGGACCGGACTGCGAGCAGGACCGGGCGTGGCTGCGGGAGCACGCGCCCGGCCCGGCCGAGACCTTCAAGGACATCCTGCTCGCCGTCAACTACGGCACAATGCGGGTGCTGTTTCGCCAGACGGACGACGCACTGGAACCGACGGCGGGCCGAGCCATCGACCATCTCGCCTGGACGTCGGCCGGCGGCGGCGGACGCCACACCAGACCGACCGGCGTCAACATCCGGGTGCGGGCGACCTGAGCCGCCGGCCCGTGAGTCTCTGGCCGTCGCCGCGGCGGGTCGAGGTCCTTGACGCCGCCGATCCCCTGGTCCTGCCGCCGGACGCACCTGTTGCGCTCCAGGTGACCGAGGCGGGGGCGGAACAGGCGGAGACCTCTGAGGAACTGGAGTTCGCGCTCGCGGGCCTGCGGCGCGCGCTGGCAACCACGGGGTCGGATCTCCTCCCTGGCCACGCCGCAAACGGGCCGGGCACCGCCGTGTCCTGTCAGGTCACGGTCGACTCACCCGGCGAGGAGGGAGCCACCGGCGTTGACCTTCCGACCGATGAGAGCTATCGCCTGCGGACCGGCCGGAACGGCATCGCCATCCAGGCTGCGACGCCGACGGGCGTGTTCCGGGCAGCGTCCACTCTGAGGCAGTGGCTCGCCTTGCGCGGCCGGCCGGCAGCCGCCGGTTTCGAGGCGCCGGCCGTCGAGATCGAGGACCGGCCGGACTTCCCCATCCGCGGCGCGATGCTCGACGTCAGCCGGAACCGGGTGCCACGGCTGGAGTACCTCGAACGGCTCGTCGACCGGCTCGCGGACTGGAAGATCAACCACCTCCAGCTCTATGTCGAACACACCTACGCCTATGCGGACCACGAGGAGGTCTGGCGCAACGCCTCGCCGTTCACCGCCGCGGAGATCCGCAAGCTCGACGCCTGCTGCCGGGAGCGGTTCATCGAGCTGACGCCGAACCAGAACAGCTTCGGCCACTTCCACCGCTGGCTGATCCACGATCGGTACCGGCCGCTGGCCGAGGTACCCGAGGGCTTCCAGCATCCCTTCTCCATCGACCCGGAGCCGTTCAGCCTGTGCGCCACCGACCCACGCGTCCTTGAGTTGCTCACGGACCTCTACGACGAACTGCTTCCCCACTTCGGCAGCCGACGCTTCAACGTCGGCCTGGACGAGACGTTCGACCTGGGGCGCGGGCGCTCCGCCGAGGCGTGCGAGGAGCGGGGCAAGCCAGCCGTGTACCTCGACTTCCTGCGCCAGGTCCACGATCTCGTCACCGAGCGCGGCCGGCAAATGCTGTTCTGGGGCGACATCATCCTCGAGCACCCCGAAGTGATCGACCAAGTCCCGGAAGACGCGGTCGCGCTGTGCTGGGGCTACGACGCGAATCACCCGTTCGAGGACCAGTGCGCCCGGCTGGCCGCCTCGGGGAGAGAGTTCTGGGTGTGCCCGGGGACCAGCAGCTGGCACAGTTTCGGCGGTCGGCTGCAGAACGCCGTCGGCAATCTGGCCCTCGCCGCGACCGCTGGTTCGGCGGCAGGCGCTCAGGGCTACCTCATCACCGACTGGGGCGACCACGGACACCTGCAGCCGCCGGCGATCGCCGAGCTGCCGCTTTCCATTGGCGCCGGTTTCGCCTGGTCGGTCGAGGCGGCGCGCGAGGCGGCAGGCGGCCCCGAGCGGAACGAGGAAGCCTGGCTCGACCACGCCGTCCGCCTGGTCTACGACGGAGACGAGACGCTGGCGCGCACCGTCATCGACCTCGGCGCCATTGACCTCGACTGCGGTGGCCCGGTGATCAATGGCACCGCACTCTTCTACCTGCTTCGGTTCATCGACGACGACCTCACCCACCGGCGCTTCCGGCGGCTGAGCATCGCCACACTGCAGCGGACGTACGCCCGGCTGGCCGCTATCAGAGACCGGTTGAACCGGGTCGAGGGCGATCCGAACCATGCCGCGCTGGACTGGACCTGCCGGATGATGACGTGGTGCTGCCAGTTGGGTGTCGCGCGCCTCGCCGCCGGTCGCGGCTTGCTGGCCGGCCAGCTCCCAACGAAAGTGCGCGCCACCCTCGCCACCGACCTCCGCGACGTCTGGCTCGCCACCAGCCGCGAGGGCGGCCTGCGAGAGTCGCAGGACCTTCTGCTGCGAGCGGCGGCCGTCCTCGATTCTGACCGTTCTTGATTGCAATGCAATCGCCATGTACTCTCCGGGGTCAAGGGGAGGGCATCGAATCGTGGCGAGCATCACCGTCAGGAAACTCGACGAAGGAGTGAAGAGGCGCCTCCGCGTGCGCGCGGCCGACAACGGCCGGTCGATGGAAGAAGAGGTCCGGTTGATTCTGCGCGAGGCCGTTCGGCGAGACGCCGAGCCCGAGAAGGGACTGGGGACGGCGATCCACGAGCTCTTCAAGCCCCTTGGCGGCGTGGAGCTGGAGCTGCCGCCAAGGGAGCCCATGCGTGAACCACCCCGCTTCGACTGACTCCCCCACGACGGTCATCGTGGACACGAACGTCGTGTCGGAGTTCATGCGGCACAAGCCGCAGCCGATTGTCCTCGCCTGGCTGGACAGCCAGTTCAGGCGCAGCCTGTTCGTGACCGCCGTGACCGAAGCCGAGATCCGCGCGGGAATAGCGTTCCTGCCTGAAGGCCGGCGACGCCGGCTACTCGCCCGAGCCGCCGATCAGGCATTCGGCGACTTGTTCGCGGGCCGCATCCTTCCCTTCGACACGGAAGCCGCGAGGGCCTACGCAAGGATCGCGGCCCGCTGCCGAAGGGCAGGACGGCCGATCTCGCAGGCGGACGGCCAGATTGCGGCTATGGCCCACTCTCGCGACGCCATGTTGGCAACACGAAACGTCCAGGACTTCAAGCTGGCCGACGTTCACCTCGTCAATCCCTGGCCGCCTGGCGAGGACAACCAATGACCGAGATCTCGATCGTCACCGTCGAGGAAAAGCCCCTGCTGGCCGCGCGCACCAGCGCCACCTTCACCGAGGTTCCCGCCAAGCTCCTGCCCCTGATGGAGCGGGTCGGCGCCTTCGTGCGGGAACACGGCGTCGAAGGCGCCGGTCAGGACGTCTGGTTCTACCGCGAGGTCAGCGGCGACCGGATGGAAGTCGACGTCGGCGTCCAGGTGCCCGCCTCGACCCAGGCGGCGGAGGGCCTCGTCCGCTCGGCGACGCCGGCAGGCCGGTGCGCCCACGCCGTGCTCCACGGCGACTACAGCGAGATCCCGGGCGTCCACCAGGCGATCCACCAATGGTGCGCCGAGCAGAACCTCGTCCTCGCCGGTCCCTGCTGGGAACTCTACGGCGACTGGCACGACGACCCGGCGAAGCGCCGCACCGACATGTACCACCTCCTGGCCTGACGGAAGAGACGCCCGAGTGAAGGTCGGCGATCTCGTCGACGCGTTCCGGAAACGCTTCGGCACCGAGCCCGGCGTCATCGCCCGCGCGCCCGGCAGGGCCAACCTGCTGGGTGCACACGTCGACTACAGCGAGGGCTGGGTGCTGCCGGCGGCGATCGACCGCGCCGTGTGGGTCGCGGCTCGACCGGCACGCGGCGCGGAGACCAGGCTTGCGGCGCTAGACCTCGGCGAGGAGGCCGCCTTCGACACCGCCGCACCCGCGCCGCCGGTCGCGGAACGCGGCGAACCGTCGTCCTGGATCGACTATCCGCAGGGACTGGCCTGGACGCTCGGCCGGCGCGGGATCGAGGTGCCGCCGATCGAAGCCGTCTTCGGCGGCGACCTGCCGATCGGGGCCGGCGTCAGTTCTTCGGCGGCCGTCGAGATGGCGTTCCTTGTCGCCTGGGAGCGAATCGGCGGTTTCGAACTGGATGGGATCGAGCGCGCGGGCATCGGCCGGCAAGTCGAAAACGAGTACGTCGGCGTTCAGTCCGGGATCATGGACCAGTTCGCCTCCGTGCACGGCCGGGAACAACACGCCCTGCTGCTCGACTGCCGGTCGCTCGAGCACGAGCTGATCCCGACCCCTGAAGACCTCGTCTTCCTGGTCGCGGACAGCGGCGTTCGCCGCGCCCTCGCCTTCGGCACCGGCTTCAACGACCGGAAGTCCGAGTGCTTCCGCGCCGCCGACCTGCTACGGCCCCACCTGCCGGCGCTCTCGACGCTGCGCGACCTGGAACCGGCCGACCTCGACCGCCTGCGACACGTGCTCGAACCGCCGCTCGACCGCCGCACTCGCCACGTCGTCACCGAGTGCCGCCGCGTCCTGGATGGCGCCGAAGCGCTGCGGCAAGGCGACCTGCACGCGCTCGGCGACCTGATGGCCCAGTCGCACCGCAGCTCCCGCAACGACTACGACGTCAGCATCGAGGAGCTCGACGTGCTCCAGGAA
>VXUF01000156.1:51909-63424 GCA_009837085.1 Holophagales bacterium | reverse complement strand
GTGTAGATCTCATAGATCAACAGAAAATTAAAAAAAAAAGAGATGATCCGGTCGATCACCGCCTTCAGCCGTTGCTCGAAGTCACCGCGGTAGCGGGTGCCGGCCAGCAGCGCGCCCATGTCGAGGGCGTAGATCGTCACCTTGGAGATCAGCTCGGGCACGTTCCCCTCGTGGACGGCGAGCGCAAGCCCCTCGACGATCGCCGTCTTGCCGACGCCCGGATCGCCTACCAGGACCGGGTTGTTCTTCCGCCGGCGGGCCAGCGTCTCGCATAGCACGCGGACTTCGTCGAGCCGCCCGACCAGCGGATCGATGGAACCTTCGGCGGCACGCTCGTTCAGGTTGGATGCGAACTGCTCGAGTGGATCCTCGACTTCTTCTTCCCCCGCACCTTCCGCGTCCGGCTCGACGTGTTGGGGAGCCGGAAGGCCGCCGCCCTGCTTGACCGTGCCGTGGGAGAGGTAGCGGATCACGTCCAGGCGGGTTACGTCCTGGCGCTGGAGCAGGTAGACCGCCTGGGATTCCTTCTCGCGCATCAGAGAAGCGATCACCGCGCCGGCGTCCAGTTCACTCTTGCCGGCGCCGTGTGCGTGCATGGCCGCCCGTTCGATGACCCGCCAGAACGCGATCGTCTGCTTGGGAGGCTGTTCGCCTTCGTCACCGGAGTTCGACGCCTGCTCGGTGCTGTCGGTCTGCTCGCCCTCCACCTCGACTGGCGCGGCGCCTGCCGGCTCGTCCGCCGCATCGGCGGGGAGGACCGGCGGCAGGGTCTCCAGTTGCTGCTCCAGGAACTCCTCGAGTTCGCCGACCAGCCGGGGCAGACGCACGCCGACCGACTGCAGCGCCTTGGCGCCCACCGGGTCGGCGCACAGAGCGAGCAGCAGATGCTCGAGCGTCACGTACTCGTGCCGGCGCGACGACGCCTCGAGCATCGCCCGCCGGAGCGACTGCCGCAGGTCCTCGGTCATGTGCACGGAAGCGATGGCGGTACCCCCTTCGCGGCCTCAGTTGACGTCGCCGCCGTCGTCTCCGTCATCGCCACCGTCGCCGTCGCCGTCCCCCGTGTCGGGCTCGATCGTGCAGAGCAGGGGCACTTCGGCCTGCTGAGCCAGGCTGCCGACCTCGGCCACCTTGGTTTCGGCCACCGAGAACGGATAGAGCCCCACCACGCCGACGCCGTTCTTGTGGACGTAGAGCATGAGCCGCGAGGCATCCGATTCGGTCATGTGGAAGACGTGCTGCAGCACGACGACGACGAACTCGCGCGGCGTGAAGTCGTCGTTGTGGAGCAGCACCTTGTACAGCCGCGGCCGCGCCAGCTTGGTCCTGGTCTTCGTCTTCGTGAGGACCTTGCTGTCGCCCTGCTGGTCGTCTTCGAAGTGCGGCATGACGTTGCGATTATAGGTCTGAGGCAGGGCAGCTTTAGCCGAGCTGTGTCCGGTTCCCGCGCCACGCTTCGATTCCCTGGAGGTGTCGCTTCGCGTCGCGGCGGAGCGCCGCGCCGAGCAGCGAGTTCAGCTTCTCGTCCATGAACAGGTGCGAGCTGTAGACGGGGGCGGGCTCGAAGCCCCGGCTGATCTTGTGTTCTCCGCCGGCGCCGCCTTCGAACACCTGGACGCCCCGCTCGATGCACTCGTCGATCGAGTGGTAGAGGCAGACGTTGAAGTGGAGGAAGCGGTGCTGCTCGTGGCAGCCCCAGTAGCGCCCGTACAGGTGCGTGTCCGAGCGCAGGTTGATCGCGCCGGCGACGACCCTGCCTTCGCGCTCGGCGACGACCAGCTCGACCTCGTTGCCGAGGAGCGTGAACAGGTCGGAGAACAGCTCGCGGTTCAGGTAGCGGCCGCCCCACATGTACCGGTCGCAGGTCGTGCAATAGAGACCGAACGCGGTCTCGGCCCAATGCTCGGGATCGGCAGCGATCTCCTGGCCCCGGACAGTGCGGATGGCGATCCCCTGCCGGGTCGGTTCGCGGCGCTCCCGGCGGCACTGGGTACGGCGCTTGGAGCGGAGCTTCAGGAGCCAGTCCTCCGGCGTGCGGTAGTCGTAGTTGTGCCAGTGGTACTGCACCATGACCCGCTGGGAGAGGCCGGCGTCGGCCAGGGCCGAAGCCTCGCGATCGCTGTGGTAGAGGACGTGGACGGAGGCCACGCCGACTTCCCGGGCGGTATGGGCGGCGAGCTGTACGAGGAGTCGGGCAGCCACCGCCGGGTCGACATCGGCGCCGGCGAGGATGCGTCGCCCGGTGACCGGTGAGAAGGGCACGCCGACCACCAGCTTCGGGTAGAACCGGCCGCCGACCGCCCGTACCGCGTCGCCGAAAGCCCAGTCCCGCGAGAAGTCGCCCATGCCGTCGTTCTTGATGTAGGCGGGGGCGGCCGCGATCAGGTCGTCGTCTGGGCCCCAGGCGGTCAGGTGGAAGGGTAGCCAGCCGCGGTCGGGCGCCACGCAGCCGGTCCGTTCGAGGGCTTCGAGGAACCTCCAGGCCAGGAAGGGGCGGTCGCCGGTCCGGAGCAGGCCGTCCCAGGCCTGCTGTGAAATGTCCGCGATCGACTGGACGATTCTGAGTTCAATCTGCCGCAGTTCGGTGCGGTCACCTGCCTGCGCCGCGGCATCGTCCATCCGACGAGTCTTGCATGGCGGCCACGCCGTCCGGAGCGTCAGTACCCGAGCGCCGCTCCGTCCTTGCGCGGGTCGGAGGCGCCGAACAGCGTTCCGTGCCGGTCGATCCCGATCGCCTGGGCGCCGCCGAACTCCGCGCCGCCGGCCAGTCGGACCTGGTGGCCGAGCGCCACGAGCCCCTCCACGGTTGCGGCCTCCATGCCGCGCTCGCACAGGACGTCGAGGCCGGCGGTGTGTCGCCACCGGGGCCGGTCGATCGCCGCCTGGAGAGAAAGCCCATGGTCGTAGTGATTGGTCAGGAGCTGTACGTGCCCCTGAGGCTGAAACGGACCGCCCATCACGCCGTAGCTGAGCTCGAGCCGACCCCGTTCCAGGACCATGCCGGGGATGATCGTGTGGAAGGGACGCTTTCCGGGACGGTATTCGTTCGGATGACCGGCTGCCAGGCTGAAGCCGGCGCCCCGGCAGTGGAGCATGATGCCCGTGTCGCCGCCGGCGATCGCCGCTCCGAAGGGGGCGAACAGGGAGTTGATGAAGGAGGCGGCGTTGCCGTCGCCGTCGACGACGGCCAGGTAGACCGTGTCGGAGCCCACCGCGGCGCCGCCGGTCGGGATGCCGCCGGGCGCGGGGCCGTCGGCCGGCCGACCGGGGTCGATCAGGCGGCAGCGCTCGCGGGCGTAGGCCTTATCGAGCAGCTCGGCCAGCGGAACGCCTCCGGAGCCCCGAAGCGGCTCGTTCTCCGGATCGCCGACGTGGGCGTGGAGGTCGGCGTAGGCCAGCTTCTTCGCCTCGACCAGCAGGTGAGTGTGCCGGGGGCCGGCCAGGTCCATTGAACCGAGGTCGAAGTTCTCCAGTAGGTTCAGCATCAGCAGAACGCCAAGTCCCTGGCCGTTGGGCGGCAACTGGAAGACCTCGCGGCCGCGGTACAGCGTGCCGATCGGATCGACCCAGGTCGAGCGATGCCGCCGGAAGTCCTCGAGCTGGAGGAAACCGCCGGTGTCGCGCGCGTAGCGGACGATCTCCTCCGCGATCGGCCCCTCGTAGAAGGCGTCGCGGCCGTCCTGCGCGATCTGCCGCAGCGATCTTGCGAGGGCGTGAGACTGGAACACCGCGCCGAGTGCGGGCGCCTCGCCGTCGAGGAGGTAGTGCTCCGTCGCCGCGGGATCGCGGCGCAGTCGCTCCGTGCACGCCGTCCACATCGACTGGACGTGCTCGCTGACGGGGAAGCCCGCTTCGGCGGTTTCGATCGCGGGACCGAGCAGATCGGCGAAGCGAAGGCGTCCGAAGCGCTGGTGGGCCGTCTGCCAGAGATCGACCGCGCCGGGGACGGTCACGGCCGGCCAGGAGTCCGGATCGATCGCCGGGCCGGCGATGTGGGTTCGCTCCAGGGCCAGGGATGAGCGGCCGCTGCCGTTGAGCCCCAGGAGCTCGCCGCGCCCGCCGTCGGGATCGGCGAGGTGGTAGAGCAGGAAGGCGTCGCCGCCGATGCCGGTCATCATCGGCTCGACCACCGCCAGCATCGCGGCGGCCGCGACCGCGCCGTCGATCGCCGAACCACCGGCTCGAAGCATGTCGAGCCCGGCCAGGGTGGCGGCGGGGTGCGATGTGGCGACCATGCCCCGGCGCGCCATCACGACGCTGCGTCCGGCGCGATGGGGACTGGCGGCTCTAACGGAAGACGTCAAAGGTGCGGTTGAACTTGACAGCCAGGCTCCGGTCCGGCGTATCCAGGCCGAGCACACCGAACTCCGAGATCTCGTTGTAGACGACGAAGAGCCCCCGGTTCGCCTCGTTCAGCCAACTGAAGCGGACGTTCGTGTTCACGCTGTGTGTCAGGTCGTTGTACTGGATCAGCGCCTGGAGGAGCAGACTGGTGCTGAAGGCGTACGTGACGCGCAGGCTGCCGAGGTGGGTCTTGAAAGCGCCCATCGGGAGGTCGATGTCGTTGTAGGACCAGCTCAGCTCGGATGTCAGGTAGTCGCCGAGGCGGATGCTCAGCCAGGGATCCAGTACGAGCTGGTCGCCGCCGAAGAAGCCCCCGCCCTGGACTCTGACGAACAGGCTCACGGCACGTCCCCGGTTCGTGTTGCCGAACAGGAAGAAGCCGTGGTCGTCGTACTCCCCGGCGGGTACGTGCACGATGCCGGCGAGCGTGAAAGGTTCGAGCAGCCCCTCGTAGCGGCCGCCGGCGGAGAGGCTGATCTGCGCGCCGTTCCGGAACTCGACTTCACCGCCGACCGAGTAGCGCTGCGTTTCCTGGTAGCCGTCGAAGTTCCAGAAGCCGTCGTAGAAGGCACGCGGACCGAACTCCTTGACGCGGCCTTCGCCGGCCGGGCGGAAGCGGCGCCGGATATAGCCGTTGAACTGGCGATAGCCGGAGCGGCTGAGGAAACCAACCTCGGGGTTGAAGTCCTCGCCGATCTCGGCATAGCCGAGACGCCAGCGCCAGAACGGGGAACTGTAGCCGCCGTCGAGGCCGAAACCGTGGTCCCGGCCAGTCAGGCCGGGGGTTTCCGTCCGGGCCGCCCAGCCCGACACGTCCGTGAACTGCCCGATTCCTATCTGGCCGTCGACGGCGTAGGTCCGGTTGTAGTCGCCGTCCGGCGCCAGCGAGCCGGTGCCCTCGCGGTTGACGACCAGCACGCCGGCCCGGCTCCGGTTGCGGTACTCGCGGCCGAGCCGCGCGACGGTGAAGTTGTTGCCGTGGAGGTCCCCCAGCTCGTCGGTCTGCATGTTCAGGAAGCCGACGTTGAACCCGCCGGCCCTACCGGACAGGCGGGCGCCGCCGAGGATGGGCACGGGCATGCCGCCGCTCAGGCCGATCCGGCGGCTGAAGAAGAGTTCGGTGCCGCCCCGGAACGAGGACCGGCCGCCGACGCGGAAGAGACCGGAGTTCTCCAGGAAGAAGGGTCGCTTCTCGGGGAAGAACAGGCTGAAACGGTCCAGGTTGATCTGCTGATCGTCGGCCTCCACCTGGGCGAAGTCGGTGTTGACCGTCACGTCGAGCGTGAGGCTCGGGGTGACGCTGTACTTGAGGTCCATGCCGACTTCGCTGTCGTCGACGCTGCCGTCCACGTTCTCGCGTCCCGTGCTCAGGACGTAGGGAGTCAACTGCAGATTGCGCTGGCGCGGCGGTTCCACGCCGACCAGGTGCCCGGCTTCCGACACCCGGAACACGTCGTGCTGGCGGCCGAGGTGGGCCCAGAACGCGGTCTCGTTCTTGCGCCGGATGTTGCGCTCGAAGTTCAGGCCCCAGACCGCGCGGTCCGATCCGTACCGGAGACTGCGGAAGGGAATCGCCATCTCCGCGCTCCAGCCGAAGGCGCCGCTCGACGTCCGCACTGTCCAGGAGGTGTCCCAGTCCAGATTGGCGCCGCCGGAACTGCCGCTGCGGGAGGAACCGCCGCCACGTCCCTGGTTCGTGAACTGGCCGTCGTACTGGATGCCCGCGATGTTCGTCCCGAAGACGAAACCGTTCTGCCGGTCGCCGTACGTGTCGAGAACGACCCGGAAGCTGTCCTCGTTCTGGAGCATGGCGTCGCGGCGGCTGTCGGAGATCGCCAGGGAGGAAGCGTCCCGGTCGAAGCAGATGACGGCGAGGTAGAGGTTGGATTCGTCGAAGGCGACCCGCACTTCGGTCCGTTCGCTCGCCGGTTGGCCTTCGAACGGCTCCACCTGCTGGAAGCCGGTGCCGAAGTCGACATCGAGCCAGAGCTCCTCGCCGAGCACGTCGCCGTCGATCACGGGGGCCTCGGCGAGACGCTTGGCGGTCAGGCTTGGCCGGTCGTCCTGGGTACCCTGAGCGGCCTTGGCGCCTTCGTGAGCCGCAAGGAGTGCGATCAGCGCTAGAGCGCCGCGCAGGAGGTGGTGTCGCGGCATCGGGTGATTGCGGTGCGGGAGTATCTGCTTATCGGCCGGCTGGCGGCTGGACGGCGGGAATCGCCAGCTCCCGGGCTCGCCGGTTCAGTTCTTCAAGCTGCGGTCCGGTCAACTCGGCTACGGCCTCAAGGATCGGCAGGAGTTCGGCCTCGAGGTCCTCAAGGCGCCGGCGCGCGCCGGCGGTCGGCCGGGCAGTGTTGCCGAAGACGTGAGTGTAGAGGTACGCGTACTGGTTGTCGATGCGAGGCTGGAAGTTCAGCGCGTCCTGTGAGACGCGGCTCCGGGACTGGATCAGGCGCTCGTCGAGCTCTACGGCTCGCTCCAGGACCGCCTCGATGGCAGGTCCCAGCTCAGAGGCGCCGGCCTCGTCCAAGCGTTCCTTGAGGGCTCCGGTCTGTTCCCGGACGCTGCGCAGTCCGGCGATCGCGTCGTGGGTCGCCGTCAACCGCGCCGACAACTGGTCCAGCATCGCGTACTGCTCTTCCAGGTCGGCTTGGGAGATGTCCTCGAGCCGGGGGTCGGCGAGCACTTCGAAGGTCCGGCTCTCCGACCAGTCGGCGATCGTGGCCTGGGCCTCGGCACCCTCATCGGTCCCCTCGTCGCTGCCGGCGACCGTCAAGGTTGCCTGGTAGGTCCCCGGCGGCAGGTAAGGGCCGCCGGTGTACGACAGCGACATGATGGCGCCCTCGACCAGGTGGGGCGCCTGGCCGCGCAGGTTCCAGACAACCCGGTTGAGCCCGGCCTTCGCCTCGAAGGACTCGATCCGTGGGCGCTCGTCCTCGCCGCCCTCGATCTCTTCGCCTTCCGGTACTGACACGAAGCGCCGCAGAACCCTGTCGCTGCCGTCAGGGGAGATCACCAGTTCGACCCGACTCGCCGGCTCTTCCGGGAGGTCGAACCAGATCGAGGCGCCGTTGACGAAGCCGCCGCCTCCGCCGGGCCGGTCGATGCGAACCACAGGTTCGGGAGAGAAGAGCCGGGGCACATCGCGCTTGGTGCCCGCGGCGACTTCCCCGGCGAGCTCGCGTACGGGGCCGAGATCGTCGAGCACCCAGAAGCTCCGGCCCTGGGTCGCGAGCACCAGGTCCGGGTTGCCGACGTTGTGGTGAATCAGCAGGTCGGTGATCGGCGTCCGCGGCAGGTTCAACTGGAACGACTGCCAGGAGTCGCCCCCGTCGAAGGAGGCGTAGAGGCCGAACTCGGTGCCGGCGAAAAGCAGGCCGGCGGCTCCCGGGTCCTCGCGGACGACGCGCACGAAATGGTCGGCCGGCAGACCATCGGTCACGGTGGTCCAGCTTCTGCCGCCGTCGTCCGTGCGGAAGATGTACGGCGTGTAGTCGTTCATCCGGTAGCGATACACGCCGACGTAGACGCGCCCCGGATCGTGTTGCGAAACGTCGATCGAGTTGACCGTGCCGTCGGCCGGCATTCCCGCCGGCGTGACGTCGACCCAGGTGGCGCCGTTATCCCGGCTGACGTGGATGCGGCCGTCGTCGCTGCCCGCCCAGATCTCGCCCGCCGTCTGCGGCGATTCGGCGAGCGCGAAGACCGTGTTGTAGACCTCGACGCCGGTGTGGTCGTGCTGGACGGGGCCGCCGGGCACGCCCTGCTTTTCGTCGTCGTCGGTCGTCAGGTCGGGCGAGATCGTCTCCCACGTCCAGCCGCCGTCGCGGGTGCGATGGACGTAGTTCGACGTGTGGTACACGACGTCCGGATCGTGCCGGGAGATCAGGATCGGCGCGTTCCACTGGAAGCGGTAGCGAAGGTCGCGCGGCGCCGTACCGTCCTGCATCTGGGGGTAGAGGATCATGTTGCGGGCGGTGCCGCTCCGGTGGTCGTAACGGTCGATCCGGCCCAGGTAGTTGCCCGAGTAGACGAGGTGAGGCTGCTCGGGGTGGACGGCGATGTGCCCGCTCTCGGCGCCGGCCACCGAATGCCAGTGCTGGGTCGGCGTCAGCTCAGGCATCGGCCGGGACGGTACCGAAATCGTGCTGTTGTCCTGCTGGGCGCCGTAGATGCGGTAGGGGAACTGGTTGTCGACGGTGACCCGGTAGAACTCGGCCGTCGGCTGGTTGTTCTGGGTGGACCAGGACTGGCCCCCGTCCACGCTGACGTTGGCGCCGCCGTCGTTCCCCTGCACCATGATGTGGGGTTGCTCCGGGTTGATCCAGAGGTCGTGGTTGTCGGCGTGCGGTGTGCCCACCCGTTCCCAGGTGGCCCCGGCGTCGACGGAACGGAAGAAGCGGACGTTCGAGCCCCAGACCGTGTTCGGATCGGCCGCGTCGGCGTCGATGTGGCTGTAGTACCAGCCGCGGGTGAGCAGTTCCGGCTCGTCGCTCACCTTCTTCCAGGTGTCGCCGTGGTTCTCGGAGCGAAAGATGCCGCCGCGGCCCTCCGCCGCGGTGATGATCGTCCACAGACGCCCGCGCCGCGCCGGCGACGCGGAGACGCCGATCCGGCCGAGGATACCGGTGGGCAGGCCGCCCTCGAGCTGCTCCCAGGTGTCGCCGCCGTCCGTCGAGCGGAACAGGCCGCCCTCGTCGCTGCCGTCGATCAGGGTCCAGGGCTTGCGCTCGACCCGCCAGGCCGCAGCGTAGAGGACGCGGGGGTTGAAGGGGTCGAGCTCCAGGTCGGCGATCCCGGCGTCGTCCGAGATGTAGAGGACCTGCTCCCAGGTTGCCCCGCCATCGGTTGAGCGGTAGACGCCGCGTTCCGGGTTGCTGCCGAAGATCTGGCCGAGCACGCCGACCCAGAGCACGTTCGGGTCGTTCGGATGCACCTCGACCTTGCTGATGGCGCCGGCCCGCGGCAAGCCGATGTGCTGCCAGCTCTCGCCAGCGTCGATGGAGCGGTACACGCCGTCGCCGATGGACACGTTGCCGCGGGGCTGGGCCGATCCCATCCCCACGTAGATCACGTTCGGATCGCTCGGCGCCACGGTGACCGCGCCGACGGAGCCGGCCTTGAAGTAGTCATCCGTCAGGTTCTCCCAGGAGATGCCCGCGTTCGTCGTGCGCCAGACGCCGCCGCCGGTCGAGCCCATGTAGAACGTGTAGGGGTGCGAGGTGTGACCAGCGACCGCGGTCACCCGGCCGCCGCGGCTGGGGCCGACGAGCCGGAACTCGATTCCCTCGAAGGGATCGGAGTCCTCCTGGCTCCAGGTCGGACCGGCTGTGGCGGCGGCTACCGCGAGCGCAAGGATGGCTGAGGGGCGGGGGAGCAACATGGCCGCCGAGTCTATGAACTCGCGTCGGGCGGTGCAGCGGCGGGAAGTACGGGCGCGGTCCTGCTGCTACATTCCAGGCCGTCGTGACCGCACAGCGCGCCGAGCGGCCGGCGCTCGTCATCTATACCGATGGCGGCGCCAGCCCGAACCCCGGGCCGGGCGGCTGGGCGGCGGTGATTCTCGAGCCGGGCGGCGACCCCCGGGAACTCGCGGGCGGCGCACCCAGCACCACGAACAACCGCATGGAACTCCAGGCGGCGATCTCCGCTCTTGCCAACCTCTCAGAACCGAGCGCGGTCGATCTCTACACGGATTCCCAGTACGTCCGGCAGGGAATCACTTCCTGGCTCGCGCGCTGGCGAGCTCAGGGCTGGCGGCGTCGCGATGGGGGCGCGGTCAAGAACGTCGACCTGTGGCGGCGTCTGGAGGGCCTGAACCGCCGCCACCGCGTTCACTGGCACTGGGTCAAGGGTCATGCCGGCAACGAGTGGAACGAACGGGTGGACGAACTGGCCAGCGCCGAGATCGCGGCTCGGGGCGGCGGCGCTGCCGCCGAGGCAGTTTCCGAGGAAGCGGTCCCGCCGGACAGCGCGCGGATCTTCCTCAAGGTGCGCTGCGTCGGCCACCGCGGAGCGTGGGTCGCGGAGCTGGTGACGCCCGCCGGCAAGGTCGAGCGGTCCGGTGAGTCGGAGGACACGACGCCGAATCGGCTCGAGCTCGAGTGCGTGCTGGAGTTGCTCGGCGGCCTGCCCCCTGGGCAACCGGCTGCTGTCTACACCGCCAACGACTACGTCAGGCGCGGCGCGGCGCTCTGGATCCACGCCTGGAAGCGGAACCGATGGCGGACCAAGAGCGGCGGGCCGGTCAAGAACGCCGAGCTCTGGCACCGGCTCGACCGCCAGCTCGAGGAGCGGCGGGTGCAGTGGCCGGCGCCGACCGGCGCTGCCGGAGAGCGGCTCAAGGAGCTGAAGGAGCGGGTGCGCGAGCTCTAGCTCAGACCGCCGGCTCCCGGGTGGCCAGAAAGCGGACTTCGGGCGCGCCTTCCGCGGCACGATCGAGCCAGTAGCGGTTGGCGGCCAGGAACAGAGGTGCGCCGTTGTGGTCGTGCGCGATCTTCGCCTCGTTGCGGCGCACGAAGTCGCGCACCACACGATCGTCGTCCGCCTCGATCCACCGCGCCAGGGACATCGCCGTCGACTCGAAGCGCACCGGCACCTCGTACTCGGTGCGGATGCGGTCGGCGAGCACGTCGAACTGCAGGGTGCCGGCGACGCCGACGATCCAGTCGTTGCCCTCCCGGGTGCGGAACACCTGCGCCACGCCCTCTTCCGCGAGCTGGAGCAGCGCGCGGCCGAGATGCTTGGCCCGCAGCGGATCCTCGGGCCGGACCCGCCGCAGGAGGTCGGGGGCGAAGCTGGGAACGCCGACGAAGCGGATCGGCTCCCCGGCCGAAAGGGCGTCGCCGATGCGCAGGTTGCCGTGGTTCGGGATGCCGATGATGTCGCCGGGCCAGGCTTCCTCGGCGAGTTCCCGGTCCTGGGCCAGGAACAGGACCGGGTTGTGAATGTTCAGGGTGCGTCCGCTGCGTGGATGGAACAGGCGGATGCCGCGATGAAAGCGCCCCGAGCAAAGCCTCACGAAGGCGATCCGGTCGCGGTGCTTCGGGTCCATGTTCGCCTGGATCTTGAACACGAAGCCGGTCACTGTCCGCTCGCCGGGAGCGACCGTTCGGTCGGCCGCCTGCTGTGGTTGCGGCGCCGGCGCGGGGCGGGCGAGGCCGTCGAGTAGGGA
>VXUF01000156.1:13577-51899 GCA_009837085.1 Holophagales bacterium | reverse complement strand
GTCGAGGCCGGGTACGACCCGTTCAGCGGCTCGGTGTTGCCTGTCTCCCGGTGCGACCAGGATCAGCCGGTCGCCGACCAGGTCGTAGCTTCCCTGGAAGCTCCGTCCCATGCCGACCGGCCACGTCATCGGAGCGACCTCGAGTTGCAGGGTGTCGGCGATCTCGTCGAGCAGATCGAACGGATCGCGCGCGTCGCGGTCCAGTTTGTTGATGAAGCTCGTGATCGGCATGTCGCGCAGGCGGCAGACCTCGAACAGTTTTCGCGTCTGCGTTTCGATGCCCTTGGCGGCGTCAAGGACCATGACCGCCGAGTCGACCGCGGTGAGGGTCCGGTAGGTGTCTTCGCTGAAGTCCTCGTGGCCGGGCGTGTCCAGCAGGTTGAAGGTGTTGCCCTCGTGCTCGAACGTCATGACGGAAGCGCTGACGGAGATGCCGCGCTCCCGCTCCACCTTCATCCAGTCGGAGCGTGCCCGGCGGGCCTCGCCCCGGGCCTTCACCGCGCCCGCGAGCTGGATCGCGCCGGCGTAGAGCAGGAGCTTCTCCGTCAGCGTCGTCTTGCCCGCGTCCGGGTGGGAGATGATGGCGAACGTGCGGCGTCGGGAGACCGCTTCGGCAAGGGTGGTCATGGCTAGGGTACGGGACGGGCCGGAGTGGGGCAGCGGCGGCGCGGGAGTTTATAGTCGGGCGCCGTGCCAGAATGCGCGCCCGTTTGATTTCGCCCGAGGTAACCGCATGAGTGATCTGTCCGTGTTTCGAGAGGAAGCCCGCGCCTGGGTCGAGGGCAACGCGCCCGAGTTCCTGCGCGGGAAGGCGGCCGACCCGAACGCCTGGGCCGCGGGCGGCCGAAAGGCGCCCTTCGTCTACCCCGAGAGCCGCGACTGGTTGCTCGCCGCGGCCGATCGGGGCTTCTCGGTGCCGACCTGGCCCGAGGAGTACGGCGGCGCCGGCCTCTCTCGCGACGAAGCGGCGGTCCTGCACGAGGAGATCGGGCGCCTGGCCCTGCCGTTGCCGCTGACCGGCTTCGGCTACAGCATGATCGGACCGACGCTGCTCGATCACGGCACGGAGGGGCAGAAGGCGGAACATCTGCCGAAGATCGCGCGCGGTGAGATTCGCTGGTGCCAGGGCTACTCGGAGCCGAACGCGGGATCCGATCTGGCGTCTCTCGCCACGTCGGCGGTGCGTGATGGCGACTTCTACGTGATCAACGGCCAGAAGATCTGGACCTCCGGCGCCGACCAGGCGGACTGGATCTTCATGCTGGTGCGCACCAACCCGGACGTCAAGAAGCAGCGAGGCATCACCTTCATCCTGGTCGACATGGCGTCGCCTGGCGTCGAGGTGCGGCCGATCCGGCTGATCAGCGGCGCTTCGCCGTTCTGCGAGACGTTCTTCCACGATGTCCGGACGCCGGTCCACCAGGTCATCGGCGAGGTGAACGGCGGCTGGACCGTGGCCAAGGCGCTGCTCGGCCACGAGCGCACGTCGATCGGCGGCATGGGGCGCGGCGGCGCGAGAACTTCCCTGCCGGACCTGGCCCGCGACTACGTCGGCGTCGACGAGCTGGGCCGGATCGACGATCCGACGATCCGGGAGCGGGTGACCCAGTGCGAGATGGACGCGATGTCCTACGGGCTCACCATCAGACGGCACGGCGACGGCCTGGAGGCGGGGCACAAGCCGGGGCCGGAGAGCTCGATGTTCAAGTACTACGGGACCGAGCTCAACATGCGGCGCGAGGAGTTGATGCTCTCGATCCGGGGCCCCCAGGCGCTGGGTTGGGAGGGTGAGGGCTTCGAGCCGGCCGAACTGACCCAGACCCGCAACTGGCTCCGTTCGCGGGCGAACAGCATCGAGGGCGGAACGTCTGAGATCCAATTGAACATCATCGCCAAACGCGTACTGGGACTGCCGGACTGATGGCTCCGCTGGTCCTCACCGCTCCCCAGAACATGCTGGCCCGGACCGCGGGCGAGCTCGTTTCGAAGCATGGCGGCGTCGACCGCCAGCGCCGGCTCCGCGACGAGGGCGCCGACCTCGGCTACAGCCCGGAGGTCTGGGCCGAGATGGCGGATCTCGGCTGGCTGGGCATTCCCTTCGCGGAGGAGCACGGCGGTCTGGGCATGGGCATGGCCGAGACGGTGCTCATCACGGAGGCGATGGGCCGCGGTTTGGCGCCGGAGCCGTTCGTGTCGGCGGTCGTCTTCGGAGGCGGACTGCTTGCGGACGCTGGCAACGCGGAGCAGCGGGCGGCGTGGCTGCCACGGCTGATCGACGGAGAGAAGCGCCTGGCGCCGGCCCTGCTGGAGGCGGGTAGCCGATACGGGCTGGACAAGGTCGAGACCGGGGCGCAGGCGAACGGCGACGGCTGGTCGCTTTCGGGCGAAAAAGTCCAGGTGGTCGGTGGCGTCGGCGCCGATGGCTTCGTGATCGGGGCCCGAACGGAGGGCGGCGCCGACGGTCTGACGCTCTTTCTTGTGCCCGCTGCAGCCGACGGTCTGAAGGTCGTGGCCCAGCAGCGGGTCGACTCCCGCAACTCGGCGATCGTCCGATTGGACGGCGTTCACGTGGCGACCGGCGCCGTTCTGGGCGATGTCGGCGGCGGCCTGGAACCGCTGGGACGGGCGGTAGACCGGGCCACGGTCGCCGTCTGCGGCGAGATGCTCGGGGTGATGACGGAGGCCTTCGAGCGGACGATCGAGTACCTCAAGTCCCGCAGCCAGTTCGGCGTCCTGATCGGCACGTTCCAGGCCCTCAAACATCGGGCGGCGAAGATGTTCATCGAGATCGAGCTGTCCCGTTCCACCGTCATGGCGGCGGCCCGGGCGCTCGACGAGAACAGCGACGACGCGGAGCTTCAGGTCTCGAACGCCAAGGCGCGCTGCTCGGACGCCCTGATCCTGGTCACCAACGAGGCTCTGCAGATGCATGGCGGCATCGGCATGACGGACGAGCACGACATCGGCCTGTTCATGAAACGTGCCCGGGCCCTCGAGTTCGCCTTCGGCGACGCCGCGTTCCATCGGCAGCGCTTCGCCCGCCTGCGCGGCTTCTGAGCACGACTGCCGCCGGTTCCAGGCCGGAGGAGGGGCCCAGGGGACGCTCGCCCTCAGGGAGAAGATGGGAAGCAGGGGCTCGCTGTTGTCGACTGCGCTCCAAGGCGGCGTCGGTTCCTGGGAGGGTGTCGGAAGTCGCTTGTCTCCGACCCCCTGGGCCCCTCCTCCGGCCCGGAACCGGCTGGGCGTCGGTGCAAGTCGGGCACGAGGTTCGGAGTGCCACACAGTGGGTGCGCCGGCGTCCCCGCCGGCTCGCCGCCGAAGGCGGCAGTAACGCCGGCCGAAGGCCGACCTCGGTTGCGGAGCGGAACCGTATCGACTTGGACCGGGAGGACGTTGACCTGGACTACAACTCCAACCGTATGCCGATGCTGAGGACGCGGCCCAGGGGGTTGTGGGTCGAGGGGTCGTAGTTGAGCTGGCGGAAGACGCGGGGTGGATCCTGGTCGCCGAGGTTGAGGATGGAGGCGAAGAGGGTGGCGCGGTCGCCCGGGATGGACCAGGAGACGTGGAGGTCGTGGGTGGCGAAGGCGTCGATGGGGTAGTTGTCGCCCCAGGGGGCGGGGGCGTCGTGGACATAGGAATCGGTGTAGTTCAGGTGCCAGCGGCCGGTAAAGGGGCCGAACGTGTAGCCGGCGAAGAGACGGCCCTTGAACTCCGGCAGGGCGCGGGCGAGGGAGGTGTCGTAGTTCAGCCTTCCCTTCGCGTCGTAGGGGTCGCCGAGTTCCCAGCCGTCGATGTGCCAGGACAGGGTGGTCGTGCCTGACGCGCCCAGGGTCAGACGTCCCGGGCCCGCACTGGTCTGGAAGTCGGCGCGGAAGTCGATGCCGTCGGTCTCGATGTCCGGACCGTTGACGATCCGCACGGCGAGCGTGTCCAGGTTCTCGAGGCTGGGAACGCCCCCGCTGATGGTGAGGCCGTCGAACCAGGGCGAGGCGTCGTCGCACAGCGGGTGGTTCGCGGGCGGGCAGGCGAGGCCAAGGATGGAGTTGAAGGGCTGAATGACGAGCGGGTCGGTGAAGTCGTAGCGCCAGTAGTCGATGGTGGCGAAGACGCGGCCGCTGCCGCCGCCAAGGCCGCTGCGCTCGAACACGAGACCCGTGTTGAGCGTCGTGGCCGACTCCGGGTCGAGCGCCGGGTCGCCGTGGATGTGGATCGGCTTGAACGTGCCGATGCGGCCGATGAAGAACCGCGACGTGTCCGCGATTCCGTCGATCGTCTGGTTGAGTGTCGGCCCGCGGAAGGTGGTGCCGAAGGAGCCGCGCAGGGCCAGTGCGTCGGTCGCCTGCCAGCGCAGCGCGACCTTGGGGTCGAGACTCGAGCCGACGTCGCCGCCGTAGTCCTCAAAACGGAGCGAGACCTGGCTTTCGACCGCGGGAGCGAGCGGCAGCGAGAGTTCGCCGAACACGGAGCCGATACCCCGATCGTCCTCGATCGGGAAGACCGGCGGCAGGTAGGCGAACACGCCTTCGCGCTTCTCGCAGGTCGTGATGTCCGGGCCGCCAGGGCAGGGGTAGATCGCGATGTCGTGCAGGGCGCCGCCCCTGGGTGTCGGCGCGCCGACAGTGTACGGATCCAGCCTGTAGGTTTCGCCGCGCCACTGCAGGCCGGCCGCGTACTCCGCCGCGCCGCCGGGAAGGCTCCAGTCGAGCAGGCCGCTCGCCACCGCTTCGACGACGAGCAGCGACGTCTCGCCCCGGCTGCCGAGGATCGTCGTCAGGTAGTCGTGCAGGGGACCGTTGTCGAACGCCGGATCGTAGTCGGGGTTCGAGGCGTTCGGCACCAGGGGATGGGGGCTGATCGAGTTGGAGAACGGGATCCAGTAGCGGCAGTCGCCCTGGCCCGCGTGCCGGCGCAGCGTGTCCAGGGAGAAGCTGAGGTTGCCGCCCGCGTCGTACTCGTTCGGCACCTGCGCCTCGCAGGCAAGGCCGCCGAGACCGGCTAGCGCGCGCCGGGCCCGGTACTGCAGGGCGTCGCCGTCCTCGAGGTTGCGGACGGCCCTCGACCGGGAGGCCCGGAACGCCCAGAGCGTCTCGCCGGTGACCCCCTCGAGGTCGAACGCGAATCGCTCCGTATCGGACTCCCGGATGTGGCTCCGCAGGGGCCCTTCCTGGCCGAACATCCGGCCTCGAATCCAGGCCACTTCCTGCCAGGCCGGATCGACTCCCGCCGCATCCTGGGCGCCGCCGTCTCCCTGCCAGCCGCACCAGGGGGCGTTGCAGAAGGCGTAGGCGCCGTACAGCTCCGGGTAGAGCCGGGCCATGTCGACGAGCCCCGGGTTGTTCGCTCGCACGGAGCGGGTGAGATCAACGACCTTGTTCGGCGGATAGCCCGGCGACGTCTGCCACGAAGGCACGTCGCCCCTGGCGAACAGAACCTCCGCGCCGATGTGCCAGCCGCCTTCCGTGTCCCAGGAGGCTTCCGTGAACCACTGACCGCGGCGCGTGTCCTGCACCAGGTTGTCGAACGGCGTGTACTGGACCCGGCAGAGCGGGCTGCCGGGGCTGCTGACCGCGCCCCCGACGCGTTCACAGTTCGGGTCGCGGATCGCCGGCGCGCCCGAGAGCGGGTAGAAGACCGCCGGCCGCCCGGTTCCCGACCAGCCGCCCCGGGGATTGTCAGCGTAGGGCCGAATGGCCCAGTCGCGGTCGCGGAGCCGGATCGGGCTCCGCCGCGAGAGGCCGAGGGAACTCGCCACGTGACCACGGCCACCGCCGAACGGCCCGCCGCCGATGATGCCGACCTCACCGTCGCCGTTCGAACCGTCGATCACGCTGTGCTTGCCCTCGAAGGACAGGCCGTCGAAGTGGCTTCGCGTGATCACGTTCATCACGCCGGCGATGGCGTCCGAGCCGTACGTCGCGGCGCCGCCGTCACGCAGGAACTCGACCTGCTCGACCGCGACCATGGGCAGGACGCTGGTGTCGACGATGAGTTGCGCCTGGTCCGGGATGGCGCCTGGAGACCAGGTCAGGCGGTCGCCGTTGAGCAGCACCAGCGATCGGCTCGGTCCAAGGCCGCGCAGGTTGAGCGTCGAGCGGTCCTCGTTGGCGCGCGCGCCGAACTGGTCGGACTCGAGGTCCGCGCCGAGACTGAACGAGAGGTTGCGGATCACGCCGAGCATGCTGGGCGAGCCTTCCGCCTCCAGGTCTTCGCGGGACAGGACCGAGACGGGCTGCGCGGCGTCCTCGGGGGTGCCCGGAATCCAGGAGCCGGTGACGGTCACCGTATGACTGAAGGTCTCAACCTCATGGGAGTGGCGTTCGTGTTCGTGCTCGTTCTCCTCGGCCCGAGTCGGCCGATCCTCCTGGGCCTCCCCGGGGCCGGCGCAAAGGAGAGTGAGAAAGACGAGCGGCGTCGTGAAGCGTCGCCGCCGGAGCCTTCTCAACTGACGATGCGACGCGGGTTCATGCCCGAGCAGCCGTCGTGCCTTGCCGCGGTGGAGCAGCGCCCCGTGTAGCAGGAGTCGCCGGCGAAACCTTGCGGGCGGACGTTCCGAATCCAGCGTTCGACGTTCGCCTGGACTTCGGCCGCGCTCTGGCCGTGCTCCGTGATGAGCACCTTCGACAGGCCCCACCAGGCCCGGCCCAGGTTGCACTGGCAGCAGCAGGTGTAAGCCGAGCGGTCGCTGCAGCAGGGGGCGGGAATCGGGGTCAGGGCGGCGCGCTTGATCTCTTCCTGCTCGGCTGTCAGTTCGATCTCCGCGTCGCACGCGATCAGCCGCTCCATCGGCAGGGCAAGGAGCGTGGCGATGGGGTCGTCTCCGGCCGTGGCCGTGGCCGTGGCCGCGGGCGCCGGCGCTGAGTTGCCGCAGCCCCAGGCGGCAGATACGCCGAGAAGGAGAACGGCCGTGATGACGCGAAGGTGGAGACGATCGGCGCGGCGAGTCATGACGGGGATTCTACGCTGGTCTCAACCGCAGGCGTTTGCCGACTCTCGATAGACGCGGTAGCCGGCCCAGTAGTACGGATGCGAGGCATCGAACTCCACGGGCTCCCGGCCCTCGCCCTGGTCGAATCGAAGCGGCTCGGCCAGGAGCCGGCTCTGCGCGTCCCGGAGTGCTCTGGCGGGCGTAGCTCCCTGGGCAAGCTTGCTGTAGAAGGCGGCGAACAGGTGCGTGGCGGATTCGTCGACGACCGGCCACAACGAAGCGACGACGGAGCCCGCGCCAGCGACGCCAAAGGCTCTGACGAACGCTCCGGGACCGAGGCCGTGGTTACCCGTGTCCAGGCCGGAGAGGACGACGAGAGATTCGCGTTCGAGCGCGAGTCTCGACGCCAGTTGGCCTGTGCCCACGGGAATGGCCTGCTCGTCGTACCTCTCGGGGGAAAGAAGCAGAGCTGAACGGTCAGGGTTGGCCGGGTCGATCCGCGCCTCCACCGCCAGGTGAAGGAACCGGACGGCGTAGCTCCCGGCCGACTCCCAGAAGAGGGCGGGTGAGGCGGCCTGACCGAAGCGGGATACCACCGGCAAGCCCAGTGCGTGGATCGTCCCCGCCTGATTGCGGCGCGCGGCATGCTGGCGCCAGGAGATGCCACCGTCGCTCATGGAGGCGCCGAGCGGTCGTGCCGGGGGGCGGTAGACGGCGTCGGCGACCGCCAACGCTACGGGCCTTTCGAGCGCCGGCGGGTCGTCGGTGGCGCCGGCGCCAAGGGCCGGATCGACCCAGCACAGAGTCCGCGTTTCGGCCAGATAGCGGCCCTGGGGATCGATCGATCGGGGCGCCCGAATGGCGCCGAAGGGAAGGTCGCTGAGTGGTCCGTCCGCGGACAGTACGAGGTGCGAGACGGTCCTGAGCTGTTCGGCAATCGGGCCAAGCAGGATGTCTCCCAGATCGTCTCCGAGGCGGACGATCCGACCAATGGAAGCCGGCGGCCGGATCAGTGAGAGTTCGCGGACCTCCGCTACGAGAGGCTGCAGATCCTCGGCGTTCGCGTTCAGACTCAGTACGACCGGAGCTTCACCTGACCCTGAAACAAGGGCAAGGCGGACGGGACGGCCGGGAGAGGCGTCGTACACGAGAGTCGCGACGCCGGCGCCGGTCGGCCGGAAATGGTCGGCGAGGGACGATCCACTTTCATCGGTTTGTGCATGGACAGTCGGCCCGCTGGTGATCGACAGACTCAGGATCGTCGCGCCGGCCCACGCGGCAGGCGACCTGCACCTCCCGGGTGCCTTGCCCGTCGCCATCAGAGTTGGAACCGCACGCCAATGCTCAGGAGCCGTCCCAGGGGATCGTGCGTGGAGGCGTCGTAGTTCGCCGGGCGGAAGATCAGCGGTGGATCCTCGTCGGCCAGGTTGAGGATCGAGGCGAAGAGCGTCGCGCGGTCGCCGGGCAGGGACCAGGACACGTGGACATCGTGCGTGGCGTGGGCGTCGACCGGGTAGTCCTCGCCCCAGGGCGCCGGCGCGTCCTGGAGGAAGGAACCGGTGTAGTTCAGGTTCCAGCGGCCGGTGAACGGACCGCGCGAGTAGCCGGCAAAGGCGCGGCCCTTGAGCTCCGGGAGCGGCCGGGCGAGGGAGGTGTCGAAGTTCAGCCGGCCCTTCGCGTCGTACGCCTCGCCGAGTTCCCAGCCGTCGATTCGCCAGGACAGCGCGTACGTGGCCGATGCTCCCAGGCGAAGGCGCCCCCGGCCTGCGTCGGCCTCGAACTCCGCCCGGAAATCCATGCCGTCGGTCTCGATGTCCGGCCCGTTGACGATCCGCACGGCCACTGCGTCGAGATTCTCGATCGTTGGTAGGCCACCGCTGATGGTTAAGGCGTTGAACCAGGGGGAGCCCGGATCGCACAGGGGATGGTCGGCGGGCGGGCAGGCGAGCCCAATCAGGGCGCTGAAGGGCTGGATGACCAGTGGATCGGTGAAGTCGTAGCGCAAGTAGTCGAGCGTGGCGAAGACTCTGCTCCCGGCGCCGGCCAGACCACTCCGCTCGGCCACCAGGCCGGTATTGAACGTCGTCGCCGACTCCGGGTCGAGCGCGGGATCGCCGTGAATGTGAACAGGCTTTGCGGTGCCGATGGGGCCGATCGTCACGCGCGTCGTCTCGGCGATGCCGGAGACCGTCTGGTTGAGCGTCGGGCCACGGAAGGTCGTGCCCAGGGAACCGCGCAGCGCCAGCGCTTCGGTCGCCTGCCAGCGCAGCGCCACCTTCGGATCGAGGCTCGACCCGACGTCCCCGCCGTAGTCCTCGAAGCGCACCGAGAGCTGGCTGTCGAGCGAGGAGGCCAACGGCAGCGACAGTTCGCCGAACACGGACCCGATGCCGCGGTCGTCCTCGGTCGAGAAGGCGGGCGGCAGGTAGACGAACAGACCCTCCGGGTTGTCGCAGGAGGTGATCTCGGGTCCGCCCGGGCAGGGATAGATCTCCATGTCATGGAGCGCGCCGCCGCGGGGCGGTGCGGTGTCGACCGAGTATGGAGTCAGTTCGTAGGTCTCGCCGCGCCACTGGGCGCCGACCGCGTACTCCGCCACGCCGCCGGGGAGATTCCACCCCAGCAGACCGCTGGCCACGGCCTCCAGAACGAGCAGGGTCGTTTCGCCGCGCGTCCCGAGGGTCGTCGTCAGGTAGTCGAAGAGGTGGTCGTTGTCGAAGGCCGGGTCGTAGTCGGGGTTCGTGCCGCCGGTCACGGCGGGATGAGGCCTGATCGAGTTGGAGAAGGGGATCCAGTACCTGCAGTCGCCCTGGCCGGCGTGCCTTCGCAGCGTGTCGAGCGAGAAGCTCAGGTTGCCGTCGCCGTCGTGCTCGTTCGGGACCTGATCCTCGCAGGAGAAGCCGCCGAGCCCCGCCAGCGCGCGCCGAAGACGGTAGTCGAGGACGTCGCCGTCCTCGAGTCTCCGATCCGCGGCCGACCAGGAGGCACGGAACGCCCACAGGGTTTCACCGGTCACTCCTTCGAAGTCGAAGGCGAGCCGCCTGGTCTCGGACTCGCGGAAGTAGCTGCGCAGCGGTCCCTCCTGGCCGAACGTCCGGCCGCGAATCCAGGCCACCTCCTGCCAGGCGGGCTCGATGCCCGCGGCGTCCTGGGCGCCGCCGTCACCTCGCCACAGACAGTAGGGAGCGCCGCACGAGGCATAAGGGCCGTAGAGCTCCGGGTACAGCCTGGCCATGTCGATCAGGCCCGGGTTGCTCGCCCGCACCGAACGGCGGGTGTCCATGACCCTGGTCGGCGGATAGGACGGCGAAGTGAACCACGACGGCACTTCGCTGCGGGCGAGCAGGACCTCGGCGCCGATGTGCCAGCCGCCCTCCGTGTCCCAGGAGGCCTCGGTGAACCACTGGCCCCGGCGCGTGTCCTGCACCAGGTTGTCGAACGCCGTGTACTGGTAGCGGCAAAGAGGGCTGTCGGCACTGCTGACCGCGCCGCCGACGCGCTCGCAGTTCGGGTCGCGGATCCCGGAGGCGCCCGAGAGCGGATAGAGCGTCGCCGGACGGCCGGTTCCCGACCAGCCGCCGCGCGGGTTGTCGGCGTAGGGCGTGAGCGCCCAGTTTCGGTCGAGGAAGCGGATGGGGCCGCGCCGCGAGATGCCGAGCGAACTGACCGCGTGGCCCCGACCACCGGCGAAAGGCCGGCCGCCGATCAGGCCTATCTCGCCGTCGCCGTTCGAACCGTCGATGACGCTGTGCTTGGCTTCGAACGAGAAACCCTCGAAGTGGCTGCGGGTGATCACGTTCATCACGCCGGCGATCGCGTCCGAGCCGTAGGTCGCCGCGCCGCCGTCGCGCAGGATCTCGACGCGCTCGACGGCGACCATCGGAAGGGCGTTCGTGTCGACCATGAGCTGCGCCTGGTCGGGGATCGCTCCCGGCGACCAGGTCAGGCGATCCCCGTTCAGGAGAACCAGGGAGCGGCTCGCGCCGAGGCCGCGCAGGTTCAGGCTCGACCGGTCCGCCCCGGCGCGCACGCCGAACTGTTCGGAGCCGAGGTCCGCGCCGAGACTGAACGGGAGATTGCGGATGAGGTCGAGCACCCCGGGCGATCCCTCCGCCTCCAGGTCGTTGCGCGAAAGGACGGAAACGGGTTGCGCCGCGTCCTCGGGAGTGCCGGGGATCCAGGAACCGGTAACCGTGACCGTGTGGCTGAAGGTCTCGAACTCGTGTGTGTGGTGCTCATGCTCGTCGTCGTCGCCGACGGTCTCGGCGCCTTCGCGCTCGTCAGCAGGCGCGGGGATGCTCTCTTGAGCCATCCCGGGCGCCGCAAAGAGGAAGGTGAGCGCGGCCGCGAGGCGCAACCGGCGGGCGGCCGTCAACATGGCCGCGGAGCCTATCCGGCCGGCGCGGGTACGATCCCGGGCCATGTCCAACGTTCGGCTCGAATCGGATGGCGACATCGCCCGCATCACGTTGACGCGGCGGAGGAAGGCGAATGCACTCGACTCCGCGACCACGGCGGCGCTGCGCGAAGCCGTCGTCGCGTCGGCCGGGGCGAGCCCACGGGTCGTGGTCCTCGCTGGCGAGGGCGTCTTCTGCGGCGGCGCCGACATCCGCGAGATGGAGGATCTCGATGCAGTCGACGCGGAGCGCTTCATCCGCGGGCTGCACCGGGCCTTCCTGGCGATCCGCGAGCACCCGGCGCCGGTCGTCGCCGAGGTTCGCGGAGCGGCCCTGGGCGCGGGCCTGGAGCTTCTCGTCTCCTGCGATCTTTCGGTCGCCGGCGACGACGCGATCTTCGGGATGCCTGAACCTCATGTCGGCCTGCCATCGGTCATCGAGGCGGCCTTGCTGCCCTCCATCGTGGGTCTCGTTCGGGCCCGGGAACTGCTGTTCCTGGGCGATCCGATCAATGCTGCCGAGGCGGCGCGGATCGGGCTGGTCGGCGAGGTCGTTCCGGCCTCGGAGGTGGAGGCGGCGGTGAACGCCAAGGTCGAGCGGCTGCTCCGGCTCAGCCCGGAGGCCCTGTCTCTACAGAAGCGCCTGATCGGCCGCTGGCTGAACCTGCCACTGGATCAGTCGGTGGAGGCTGGTGTCTCCGCGTTCAGAGCCGCCTTTGGCACGGACGGACCGAAGCGGGAGATGAAGAAGTTCTGGCGCCGGCGCGACTAGGTCAGGCCGCGAGCCACTGCAGGCAGCCGGTCGACTCCAGCACGCCGTCGATCTCGCCACGCCCGGAGAGTTCGCCGTACTTTCCGCGGAGTGCCGCCAGCGACCTGGCATGGTACTTCTGCGGCTTCTGGGTCCACACGCCACTGGCGACATCGACCGAGAACTCGTCCTGGCCGGTGGCGATAGCGGCAGCGTTGGCGACGCTCCAGGGCAGGAAGATCGCGCCCACCTGCTGTTCGAGCAGGGGCGTCAGGGTCGGCGCCAGAGAGGCCCAGTCCTCGAACTCGCCGTTCGCGGTCGGATCGACCAGGCGCTTCACCCAGGCCACGGTGCGGGGCGCCTTCTCCTCGAGCAGGCGACCAGGCGTCGGGTCCGTCCAGGCCTGGTGCATCTGGAAGCCCACGCCGAAGTCGCCGAACGCCGGACGGTTCCCGAACAGGTAGTCGCGACCGTCGAGGTGGCCCTCGATCAGGTCGATCGTGTCGAGGAACGACTGCTCGATCTGCGCCGCGGTCTGCTCGTTCGAGCCGACGAACCACACCCGGGGAACCATCCGCTCGCGGACCTGGGCGGTCATCGCCGCGAGTGTCTCCTCGTCGGCGTCAGGGTTCATGCCCTGGGCGATGCGGCGGGCGCCGGACTCCTGATCCGCGGGTCGGGCCCAGCGGTAGTGGAACATCCACTTGTTACCCCACTCGTCGCCGAATTCCTCGAGCAGGACCGAGACGAAGGCCGCGGTCGGGTCGGGCGGGTGGATGGATGGCTCGGGGAACTCGGCCTCCATCGCCTCGATGATTGGCGTCGAATCCTGCATGCCGCGGTCGTCGGGCGTGACGACGAGGGGCACCAGGGGCAGCCTGGCGTAGCGCCGGAATTCGTCCTGGTTGGCCGGACTGCGGGGGATCCACTCGTGGGGGATTCCCTTGTATCGGAAGTAGGAGCGGACCTTGATGGAGTAGGGGGAGAGTTCTCCGCCGAAGATTCGGTAGGGTCGGGCCATTGGCAGAAGCCTCCTGGAGGGGAGTCGTTGTCAGACGAAGGAGGCTGATCCTAGGAGGATTCCCGGCGTGGAGGCAACGGCTCTCGATCTGAAGCAGCGCCTGCGGAGCGTCTTCGGCCATTCCGTCTTCCGTCCACACCAGGAGGAAGTGTGCCGTCGCACGGCGGCCGGCGCCGACGGCCTGGTCGTCATGCCGACCGGCGCCGGCAAGTCGCTCTGCTACCAGCTTCCGGGCCTGTTGCGAGGCGGTCCGACTCTGGTCTTCTCGCCCCTGATTGCCCTGATGGAGGATCAGACGGCGAAGCTGCGCGAGCTGGGCCTGCGTGCCGAACGGATCCACTCGGGCCGCCCGCGGAGTGAGTCGCGCCAGGCCTGCAGGCTCTACCGCGACGGCGGGCTCGACTTCCTGTTCATCGCCCCCGAGCGCCTCGGCGTGCCTGGCTTCATCGAGTTCCTCGAGCGCTGCCGGCCGGCCCTGATCGCGGTCGACGAGGCGCACTGCATCTCCCAGTGGGGCCACGACTTCCGGCCCGACTACCGGCTTCTGGGGCGGCGCCTGCCGCGCCTGCGGCCGGCGCCGGTGCTGGCTCTGACCGCGACCGCCACGCCGCGCATCCAGGACGACATTGCGGCTCAACTCGACCTTGAAGGCGACCAGCGCTACATCTACGGTTTCCGGCGCGAGAACCTGGCGGTGGAAGTGATCCAGAAGCGACCCTCGGCGCGCGCCGCGATCGTTGCCGAGGTGCTGGGCGAAGAGGGGCGCCGGCCCGCGATCGTCTACGCGCCGACGCGCAAGGAAACGGAGTCGCTCGCGACCCGGCTGAACGAGGAGTTTCCATGCGGCGCGTACCATGCCGGGCTGCCGGCAGCCGAACGCGACCGTGTACAGGGCGCCTTTCTCGAAGGTGAGCTGGAGGCCATTGTCGCCACGACGGCCTTCGGCATGGGAATCGACAAGCCGGACATCCGCACGGTTGTCCACACGGCGATGCCGGCCTCGGTCGAGGGCTACTACCAGGAGATCGGCCGCGCCGGTCGCGACGGCGCGCAGGCGCGGGCCCTGCTCTTGTACTCTTGGGCCGACCGCCGCACCCAGGAGTTTCTACACGGGCTCTCGTATCCGGAGATCGGGGTTCTCAAGGAGCTGCACGGCGTGCTTTCGGAGGAGCCGAGGGAACAGGCGGACGTGCAACGCCGCCTCCGTTTCAGCGAGGACCTGTTCGAAGCCGCGCTGGATCAGCTACGCATTCACGGCGGCGCGGTGATCGGTGGCGGCTACCGCGTGCGGCGGGGCGTGGACTCGTGGCACCGGACGTACCGCGTCCAGCGCCGACACCGGCTCGACCAGATCGACGAGATGACCCGCTTCGCTGACCACCGGGGCTGCCGCATGCTGCGCCTGGTGCGGCACTTCGGCGACCTCGCCGACAGCGGCCGGCGCTGCGGCGTTTGCGATGTCTGTGCGCCCGAGGCATGCCTGGTGCGGCGTTTCCGGGCGCCGCTCGCGGAGGAGGTTCAGGCGATGGGCACGGTCGTGTCGCTGCTCCGGCGTCGTGACGGACTGGGCACCGGCCGCCTGTTTCGGGACTTCCGGGCCGTGCACGGGTCGTACGACCGCGGAGCGTTCGAAGACCTGCTGGGTGCCCTCGCCCAGTCGCGAATCCTGTTCGTCGAGGAGGACTCGTTCCAGAAGGACGGCGAGACGATCCGCTATCAGCGAGCCGGCCTGACGCCGGGCGGACGGCGCCGGGGCGTCGACCTGGCGGAGCAGGTTCTGCTGCCGGACGACCCGCCCGACGAGCCCCCGGCCCGGCGCCGGCGCGGCGGGGCTGTCGCTCCGATCGAGTTCGCCGAGTCGGACGCGGATCCGGCACTCGTCGAGGCGCTGCGCGAGTGGCGGGGAAAGGTCGCGCGCGAGAAGCGGTTGCCGGCGTACACGGTGCTGCACAACCGCACGATGGTCGCCGTGGCCGCCGTGCGGCCGGCCGACCGGAACCAGTTGCTGGCGATCCCCGGCGTCGGTCCGACCACGGTCAAGCGCTACGGCAGCGCGCTCCTGCGGATCGTGGCGGCGGCGGTGCAGCCGGACTCGAGGTGACACAATCCCCCGTCATGACGACAACGACGGCACAGTGGTTCGGCCACCCGCGGGGACTCTCGACGCTGTTCTTCACGGAGCTGTGGGAGCGTTTCAGCTACTACGGCATGCGGGCGCTGCTGCTCCTGTACATGACCGACGTCGCCACCGGCGGGCTCGACCTGGGCACCGAGAGGAGTTCGGCGATCTACGGCCTCTACACCTTCGGGGTGTACGCCCTGGCGCTGCCGGGCGGCTGGGTGGCCGACCGCATCCTGGGCCAGAAGAAAGCGGTTCTCTGGGGCGGGGTGATCATCGCACTCGGGCACTACGCCCTCGCGGTGCCGAGCCTCGCGACGTTCTTCCTCGGCCTGTTCCTGGTCGTGGTCGGCACCGGGCTGCTCAAGCCGAACGTCTCGGCGGTGGTCGGCGACCTCTACGTGAAGGACACCGCGGCCCGCCGGGATGCCGGCTTCTCGATCTTCTATTCCGGGATCAACATCGGCGCCCTCGCCGGGCCGCTCGTCTGCTCCTACCTGGGGGAGAACATCGACTGGCACCTGGGCTTCGGCGCCGCCGGCGTCGGCATGACCGCCGCGATCGTGGCCTACATTCGCGGACAGAGGCACCTCGAAGGCGCCGGCGATCCGCGCGGGCCGGCTGCCGATCCCGTTCAGCTCGCGAACGCCAAGCGCAGCCTCATCGCGGGCACCGCCTGCATCGCCGTCCTGGCGGGCATCCTGTGGTGGCTCGGAGCGAGCGGCACGGCGCCGATCACCCTGGTCGGGTTCGCGGACGCGACCGGCCTCATCGTCGTCGTGCTGGCGGCGGTCTACTTCGCCTACGTGATCGGCTTCGTCTGCAACGACCCCACGGAGAGGCGAAGGGTCGGCGCCTGCGCGGTGCTGTTCGTCGGAGCGGCCCTGTTCTGGTCGGGCTTCGAGCAGGCCGGCTCGTCGCTCAACCTGTTCACGCGCGACTACGTGAACCGCGACCTGTTCGGACTTGGCGAGGTGACGGTCGGCTCGCTGCAGGCGGTGAACCCGTTCTTCATCATCGTCCTGGCGCCGGTGATGGGCGCGCTCTGGGTCAAGCTGGGGGATCGGAACCCGTCGATCCCGGTCAAGTTCGGCCTTGGCCTGGTGCTGCTCGGCGTCGGCTTCGGCGTGCTCTCCTGGGGCGCCTCGATGGCCGAAGCGGGCGGCGAGCAGGCGGCGATGGCCTGGCTGGTCGTGACCTACTTCTTCCACACGGTCGGCGAACTCTGCCTGAGTCCGGTGGGACTCTCGAGCATGACGAAGCTGGCGCCGGACCGCCTGGTGTCCCAGATGATGGGCACCTGGTTCATGGGCGCCGCCCTCGGCAACCTGATCGCGGGCCGTGTGGCGGGCTACATCGAGGCGCTGCCGCCGGCCGAGCTGTTCCGAACGGTGGCGCTGATCGTCGCTGTCGCCGGCGCCGTGTTCCTGGTGCTGTTCAAGCCGATCAAGTGGCTGTGCGCGGGAGTGAAGTAGAGCGGCTCAGTTGATGCCGCGCTCCTTGCCTTCCCAGTAGGGGGCGCGCAGCTCGCGCTTCAACACCTTCATCGCGCCGGACAGCGGAAGCGCTTCGGTCCGGAACTCGACGGACTTCGGCACCTTGTAGCCGGCAATCGACTCACGGGCGTGGCTGATGATCGAGGCCTCCGTTCCTTCGTCGACATCGGCGCCCTCCTTCGGCACGACGATCGCGTGAACCTGCTCGCCCCAGACCTCATGGGGGATGCCGATCACCGCCACCTGGCCGACGACCGGGTGGGTCGAGATGGCGCTCTCGACCTCGGCAGAGTAGACGTTCTCGCCGCCCGAGACGATCATGTCCTTGACCCGGTCGACCAGGAACAGGTAGCCCTCTTCGTCCAGGTAGCCGGCGTCGCCGGTGTGGTACCAGCCACCCCGGAAGGCCTCCTTGGTCGCTTCCGGCTTGTTCCAGTACTCGGTCATGTAGTTGCCGCCCTTGGCACAGACCTCTCCGACCTCGCCGGAAGGCAGGATGTTGCCGCCCTCGTCCTGGATCGACAGCACGACGCCGGGAACGGCGCGCCCGACCGAGCGCAGGCGGTCGCCGCCGACCTTGTGGTCCTCGGTGTCGAGAACGGTGAGGATGGAGGAACTCTCCGTCATCCCGTAGCCCTGTCCGATCTCCATCTCGGGGAACAGGGTGAGCAGACGGTCGAGCAGCGCCGCCGGCATCGGCGACGCGCCGTAGGCCAGGTTGCGGACCGACGCGAGCTTCTCCGGCGCGAAGTCCGGATGGCTCATCATCATGTGGATCATCGTCGGGACCATGGTGGTCGTCGTCACCTGGTACTTCTCGATCAAGGCGATGGCGGCGCCCGGGTCGAACATCGGCATGAGCACGAACTTTCCGCCCATCGTCTGGGTTGCGATCACCGCGACCATGGAGGCGGCGTGGAAGATCGGGGTCTGCAGCAGCGCCGTGCCTTCGGAGAGCTGCGGGAACTTCATCGCTGCGTGGTAGGTGTTCAGGATCTCGGCACGCTGATTACAGAGGACGCCTTTCGGCAGTCCGGTCGTGCCGCCGGTGTACATGAGGACGACCGGGTCCGTCTCCTCCGGCTCGTCCGGAAGCACCGGGTCGCTGCCGGCGATCAGGTCCTCGTAGCGGAGGTCGTAAGGGGCGTCCGTGTCGTCGCCAGGGCCCCCGATCAGCACGGTGCGCCGGACCGTGCAGTCGTCGCCGGCCAGCGCCATCGCCTGGGCGAACAGGGGCGCGAAGGTCCTGTCGACAAAGGCGACCTCGGTGCCCGAGTCACGCACGATGTAGTCGAGCTCCTTCCCGGCCAGGCGCAGGTTCAGGGGGTTGATCACGCCGCCGCCGAGGTACGCGGCGTGGTACAGCTCGACGTACTCATGGCAGTTGAGCGCCATCACGGCGAAGCGGTCGCCGCGGCCGACGCCCAGTTCGCCGCTGAGCGCGGTGCAGAGGCGCATCGTGCGGTCGGCGTGCTCGCCGAACGTTGCGCTGTAGGCCCGGTCGACGAGCGACTCCTGGTCGCCGCTGTAGTTGAGGGCAGGCTCGAACAGGCGGTGAAAGATCAGTTCCTTCATCTTTGGCGGACTCCTGTGAGGCGGGTGTTCGGGCTCAGTTCGCGGACAGGGAGGCGATCACGTCGCGCTGCGTCGCCTCGTCGAGAAAGCGGAGGTTGGGGCTCATCCGGTCGACGACCTTGCCGTAGCGGTCGAGGACGCCCCGGGCCAGGTCGGCCGGTTCGCCCACGACCGCGAAGGCGTCGAGCATCTCGTCGGTGATGAGAAGACCCATCTCGTCCCACTGACCCTGCTTCGACATGCGGTTCAGTTCAAGCTGAAGGTCGCCCCAGCCCTCGGATTCGAGCACCGGCCGGTAGGCGGGAGTCGAGCCGTAGAAGGAGATCTGCTTCTTGACCGCCCGCTTCGTCTCCTCGAACGTCTTTTCGTCCTGGCCGGAGACGATGAAGCCGGGGTAGGCGATCTCGAACGTGGAGCGGTCACGCCCCGCGGTGGCGAGTCCCCGTGCGACGGCGGGGAGAGTCACGTCCCGCATGTAGGACTGGGTGGTGAACGGATGGACGATCAGGCCGTCCGCCACTTCGCCGGCGACCTCGGTCATCAGGGGTCCCACCGCGGCCAGGAAGACCCTGGGCGGGCCGTGGTCCGTGTTCGTCGGCGTGAACATCGGGGTCATCAGGGTGTGCGAGTAGAACTCACCCTGGAAGCGAAGCCGCTCGCCCTCGTACCAGTTCGACCAGATCGCCCGCATTGCCAGGATGAACTCCCGCATGCGCCGCGCCGGGTGGGACCAGGGCATGCTGAAGCGCTTCGTGATGTGGGGCCGGATCTGGGAGCCGAGACCAAGAATCAGGCGGCCCTGCGAGTAGGCGTTCAGGTCGTGGCCGATGTTCGCCAGGTTCATCGGAGTGCGGGCGAAGGCGACCGCGATCGATGTCATCAGCTCGATCCGCTCGCTGTGCTCCGCGGCGAGCAGCAACGGGAAGAACGGATCGTGCGCCGTTTCCGCGGTCATCGCGGCCGCGAAGCCGGCGTCTTCGAGTTCGCGGATGCGGGCCGGAACCTCGCGCAGATCGGTGGGGAGTCCGCCGTCAACCTTCATGTCGTTCTCCTGGCCTGGTGCTTCTGAAGTCCGAGAGTGGCGGGCGAGTATAGAGGAGCATTCGCCTTGCTACGATCTCCGCTTTCGCGCCCGAGACAACCCCGTTTTCGTCCCAGGGAGCCTCCATGCATCAGGTGCTCGCCGGCGTCCGTGTCCTGGACTTCGGCCGCTACATCGCCGGACCGTTCTGCGCCGCCCTGCTCGGCGATCTCGGAGCCGAGGTGATCCGGGTGGAGAAGGTCCGCGGCAGCGAAGACCGGTTCATTGCTCCGGTGGCGCCGAGCGGCGAAGGCGGAATGTTCTTGCAGATGAACCGGAACAAGCGCTCGCTGACGCTGAATCCGATGAAGCCGGCGGGCCGCGAGATCGTGAAACGGCTGGTGGCGACGGCCGACGTCGTGGTGGCGAACCTGCCGCCGAAGACCCTTGAGGCGATGGGGCTCGACCTGGACAGCTTGCGCGAGGTGAAGGAAGACATCATCCTGACCACGGTGTCGGCCTACGGGCGGGGCGGCCGCTACAGCGACCGGGTCGGCTTCGACGGCATCGGTCAGGTGATGTCCGGCATCGCGTACATGACCGGTGACGCGGACAAGCCTCGCCGTGCGGCCGCGCCCTTCGTCGATTTCGGGACGGCGCTTTCCTGCGCCTACGGCACTCTGGCCGCCCTGATGGCGCGTCAGCAGACCGGCAAGGGGCAGATGGTGGAAGGTGCGCTGCTCAGGACCGCCTTGATGATGGGCAACGCGAACCTGATCGAGCAGGCGGTGATCGAGCGCAACCGGCTGCCGACGGGAAACATGTCGCAGACCTCCGGTCCGGGGGACATCTTCCGCACCGCCGACGGCTGGGTGCTGTGCTCGGTGATCGGCGAACCGCTGTTCAGGCGCTGGGTCGACCTGATGGCCGAGGACAACGGCGCCGGAGGCGAGGACGACGAGATCGACTGGCTGAACGATCCGCGCTTCGCCGACGATCTCTCGCGGGGCGACCACGGCGACGTGATCGGCGAGCGGATGTCCGCCTGGTGCGCTTCCCGGTCGACCGGGGAAGCGGTGGAAACCCTGAACGCGGCGATGATCCCCTCGGGGCCGGTGTACTCGATGCAGCAGACGCTGGACGATCCGCACATCGCGGAGGTCGGCTCCTTTGCCGAGCTCGACTATCCGGACATGCCGCGGCCGGCGCCGGTGGCGCAGCCGTCGGTGCGGCTGACCGAGACTCCGGCCACGATCCGCCGCCGGGCGCCGACGCTGGGCGAGCACACCGACGAGATCCTGGGCGAACTCGGCTACTCGGGCGACGAGATCGCCGCGTTCCGGGCTGAACGGGTCGTGTAGGTGCAACGGGATCCGGACTGGGTGCGCCGGCGTCCCCGCCGGCATCCGGCGCGAACCGCCGGTCTTCCGGTGCTGACGCTCCTCCTGCTCTCGGGCACGACATCCGCCACGGTCGCGCAACCGCCCGCCGACCTGCCGCCGCCGAACATCCTCTGGGTCTCGAGCGAGGACAACGGCCCGCATCTCGGCGCCTACGGCGACGACTACGCGACCACGCCGAACCTCGATCGCCTCGCCGCCCGCGGGCTCGTCTACCGCAACGCCTGGTCGACCGTTCCGGTGTGCGCGCCGGCACGCACGACGATCATCAGCGGTCTCTACCCGTCGTCCACCGGCGCCCAGCACATGCGCAGCCGGTCCAGGCTGCCCGACGGCTTCCGGTTCTTCCCGCAGTTCCTGCGCGAGGCGGGCTACTACGTGACGAACAACTCGAAGGAGGACTACAACCTCGAGAAGCCCGGGGGCCAGGGTGCCGTGTGGCACGAGTCGTCCCGCCAGGCCCACTGGCGGAATCGCCCGGAGGGGGCACCGTTCTTCTCCGTGTTCAACTTCACCGTGACCCACGAGAGCCAGATCCGGCGGCGTCCCCACACGCAGGTCCACGACCCGGCCGGCGTTCGCGTGCCCGCCTACCACCCGGACACGGCCGAGGTCCGGCAGGACTGGGCCCAGTACCACGACAAGTTGACCGAGATGGACGCGCTCGTCGGGGAGCGGCTGGCGGAACTCGAGGCTGCCGGCCTCGGGGACGACACAATCGTGTTCTACTGGGCCGATCATGGTCCCGGCCTGCCGCGCGGCAAGCGCACGGCGCTCCAGACCGGTCTCCATGTGCCGCTCATCGTCTCGGTCCCCGGCAAGTACAGGCACCTGGCGCCGCCGGACTACGAGGACGGCGGCAGCACGGACCGGCTGGTCGGGTTCATCGACTTCGCGCCGACCATGCTGAGCCTGGCCGGGATCGAACCGCCGCCGCACCTCCAGGGGCGGGCCTTCCTGGGCGCCCACGAGGCGGAGCCGAACGAGTTCCTGTTCGGCTTCTCCGACCGCATGGACGAGCGCTACGACCTGGTGCGGAGCGTCCGTGACAAGCGCTATCTCTACGCGCGCAACTTCCTGGTCGACCGGCCCTACGGCCAGCGGCTCTCCTACCAGATGGAGACGCCGACGAGCCGGGTCTGGCTGCGGCTGTTTCAGGAGGGTGAACTCGACGGCGCGCAGGCGGCCTTCTGGCGGGCGAAGCCGAGCGAGGAGCTCTACGACCTGGCGAACGATCCGGACCTGGTGAACAACCTTGCCGGCTCAGCCGAACACGAAGCCGAGCGGGAGAGGCTGGCCGCGGCATTGCGGCGACAGCTCATGACGATTCGCGATCTCAGTTTCCTGCCTGAAGGCGAGATGCACCGCCGGGCGGCGGACATGGGTGGCGTGCCCTGGACCTACGGCCAGGGCGGTTACCAGATCGAGCGGGTGCTGCCCGCGGCCGAGCTCGCTACCGATCGGTCGAGGTGGGGCAGCGGGGACATCGACCGGTTGACCCGCATGCTCGGAGACCCGGACTCCGCGGTCCGGGCGTGGGCGACTGTCGGGTTGCGCACTCGCGGTGTGGAGGCGGTGCGAGCGGCTGGTACCGAACTCCGGTTGGCGCTCGACGATCCTTCGCCGCCGGTCCGTATCCTGGCGGCCGAAGCTCTGGGCCGTTTCGGCGAGGAGAGGGACCTTGCGCCTGCGGTGGAGCTACTCCTGGCCTCAGCCTCGATCGAGGACAACGACTTCTTCGACGCCCTGCTCGCGCTCAACGCGCTCGACTATCTGGAACCGGACGTCCTGGGCGCTCAGAGCCCGCAGGCCAAAGCGTGGCGCGAACGACTGCACGCCCTGCCGAGTGAACTCGAAGGCCTCGACCGCCGATTCAGGAACTACGTACCTCGGCTGCTGGAGGCGATCTGGTTGGACCTCGAAGGCGCGAACTGACTAGCCGTCCTCCACCTCCGGCGGCCAGCCGAACGGCAGGTCCTCCGGCACCACCTTGATCTCGGTGGAGAACTGGAACGGCGCCTCGCCGGGGCCGGGGAACTCGAACTCGAGGTAGAAGCCGGTCCAGCCGCGTTCCGGCGCGGGGACGGCCCCGATCCACCTGCCGTCCTCGTTTGCCTCGACCGGGGTGCTGGTCCACGACCGGCCGATCGTGTCGACACGGAGGTCGCGCGTTTCCGGGTTGGAGGCCTGCCACAGGAGAACCTGACTCGGCTGCTTGTCGTTCGCCACCCAGGCGGTGATCGCCGCGCCGCCAGCGTCGTCGGTCTCGATCGACCAGTCGACGTCGGGGCGCTCGACGCCATCCAGAATGGCCTGGTAGAAGGCGAGGAAACCGACCGCCGCGTCGCTGCCGCCGAGGGAGTGCTCGGTGTTCGGCACGTAGCGCAGGTGCTTCTCGCCGAGCAGGTCGTCGAAGTAGAACTGGGCCGAGTCGGGCAGGAAGAACTGGTCGCCGGTGGCGTTGATCAGGTACTTCGGCATCGTGAGCTTGTCGAGGTGGTTGTAGGGCTCGACGATCATCTGGAGCTCCATGTAC
The DNA here is from genome assembly GCA_009837085.1 of Holophagales bacterium. Lineage (GTDB taxonomy): Bacteria > Acidobacteriota > Thermoanaerobaculia > Multivoradales > Multivoraceae > Multivorans. Next base: position 28,656 of record VXUF01000156.1, on the reverse strand, counting down.
TCGGGGGTTCCGAACCAGTCCGTGATCCCCTCGTGGACGTAGTCGCCGATCGCCGGCGCCCAGAAGCCGTAGGCCTTCCAGTGGTGCTCGAATGACGGCTCGAGGTTCAGGAGGTCGATCACGATCGGTGCGATGGCGACCACTCGGTCGTCGACCATCGCCGTGGTCCAGGTCGTCCAGCCGCGCTTTGAGCCGCCGGCGACGACGAAGCGGTTCACGTCCTTCCCGCCGCCGTCATCGGAGGCCGCGAAGGCGGTCATCGTGTCCATCGCCCGCACCGCGGCCTTCGTCATCGGCAGCCGGGCGAGCCAGATCGCATCTTCGCCTCGCAGGAACTTGTCCCAGCCGTAGGCGATCAGTTCGTCTTCGACGCGCTCGCCGTAGTCGTCGCCGACGAAGTTGAGCGGCTGGTTCGGAACCATCCGCAGTTCGGCCGTGAACGAACCGGTCGCGAGGGCCGGCTGGAGGGTGAGCGGATTGGCCTGTTCCGGCGGGTCGCCGCCGTTCCGGCCTCCCGAAATGTAGAGGAAGGCGTGGTCGCTTGAGACCTCGTCGGGCTCGACCACCATCAGCCAGTGGGTCCACGGCGGCCGGTCGACCTCGGCCTCGGTGAGCCAGGTCTGGCTCGTCATCTCGATGGTGTGCAGGGTGTAGCCGTCGCTGGCCTCGCTGTTCACGAGGGTCCAGGTGTAGGCGGGGTCGGGTGTGTAGACGTAGTCCCGGAGGATCTCGCTTGACCCGGGTTCAGGGGAGATGTCCGCATCGGTGGCCCCGGAATCTCCGTCGGCGGCACAACCGAGAAGCAGCAGTCCGATGGCCAGCAGGGTGAGCAGGTCGCGGGCTCTTTTCATGGTTTCCATCCTCCTTTGCGTCCGTGTCGGCTTGACCGACCTGGCGTCGTCGAGCGGCCTCAGATCGCCCCCGCCGCTCGCATCGCGTCGATCTTCTCGCTGCCGAACCCCCAGTCAGCGAGGACGGCGTCGCTGTGCTCGCCGGCCTTGGGCGGGGGACCCTGCACGGCGACCGGCGTGCGGCTGAAGCGGGGCGCCGGCGCCGGTTGGGCCACGCCGTCAACTTCGACGAAGGTCTGCCGGGACCGGTTGTGCGGGTGCTCGATCGCTTCGCCGATGCGGAGCACCGGGGCGAAGCAGATGTCGCTGCCTTCCATGATCCGGCACCACTCGTCGCGCGTCTTCGTGCGGAACACCTCGGCCAGCCTGGCCTTGAGCTCCGGCCAGCGGTCCCGGTTCTGGAGGTGCCCTTCCCACTCCGCGCCGTCGAGGCCCGTCTTCTGGAGCAGCAGGGCGTAGAACTGCGGCTCGATCGAGCCAATGGAGACGTACTCGCCGTCCGCGCATTCGTACGTGTCGTAGAAGTGGGAGCCGCTGTCCAGCATGTTCGAGCCACGGTCGTCCTTCCACACGCCGGCGCTGTGCATGCCGACGACGGCGGCCAGCAGCAGCGCCGAACCGTCGGTCATCGCGGCGTCGACGACCTGGCCCTTGCCGGACTTCTGGGCCTCCAGGAGACCCGCCACGACGCCCAGGGCGAGCAGCATGCCGCCGCCACCGAAGTCGCCGACCAGGTTGAGCGGCGGCACCGGCCTGCCGCCGTTGTTGCCGATCGAGTGCAGCACGCCCGACAGGGCGATGTAGTTGATGTCGTGGCCGGCGGCATGGGCGATCGTGCCGGTCTGGCCCCAGCCGGTCATGCGGCCGAAGACGAGCTTGGGATTCCGCTCAAGGCACACGTCGGGACCGAGTCCGAGCCGCTCCATGACACCCGGCCGGAAGCCCTCGATCAGGCCGTCGGCTTTCTCCACCATGTCGAGGACGGCGTTCACCGCCTCGGGGCGCTTGAGGTCCATTCCCAGGGAGCGCCGTCCGCGGTTCAGGACGTCGAACTTCGAGCCCCGGCCGGCGTACGCCTTGCGATCGATGCGCACGACCTCGGCGCCGAGGTCGGACAGCACCATCGCACAGAACGGGCCGGGGCCGATGCCGGCGATCTCGAGAATGCGGTAGCCGTCGAGTGGTCCCATGGTTGGTATCTCCAGGTGGGGGTTGGCTCGGGAGCGGGCCGGTCAGTATAGGAGACGCGGTCGCTCGCACCTGCCGTACAATCCGGTCGCTTCAGACTCGCGGATTCAGCCGGACGCGGCCCCAGGGGCGCGCCATGGGAGAGCCTCCAACCATGCAGCGATACGGAATGACGATCCCGTTCGGCCTCCCGCTGGCCGAGCAGGAGGATCTGATCAAGGAGATGGTCGACCTCGGCTACACGGACTTCTGGTCGTCCGAGTCGAACGGCAGCGATGGGTTCACGCCGCTCGTGCAGGCCTCGATCTGGGCGCCCACGGCCCGACTGGGCATTGCGATCATCCCCGCGTACACGCGCGGCCCGGCGCTGATGGCCCAAACCGTCGGCGCGATGGCCGAGGCGGCGCCGGGACGCTTCGTCATGGGAATCGGCACCTCGTCGAACGTGATCGTCGAGCAGTGGAACGACATCCCGTTCGAGCGGCCGTACTACAAGACGCGGGACATGGTGCGTTTCCTCAAGAAGGCGCTGACCGGCGACCGGATCGACGAGGAGTTCGAGACCTTCAACGTGCGCGGATTCCGCATGGGTCGGCCGCTGAAGGAGTGCCCGCCGATCCTGGTGGCGGCGCTGCGCCAGGGCATGCTGCGGATGGCCGGCCGCGAAGGCGACGGCGCGATCCTCAACTGGCTGTCGCCCGACGACGTGAAGACGGTCGTCCCCTACGTCCACGAGGCCGGCCCCGGCAAGGAGATCGCGGCCCGGATCTTCGTCATCGCCACCGAGGACAAGGGGGTGATCGACTTCGTCGGGAAGCGCTCGATGGCCGCCTACCTGAACGTCCCCGTCTACGCCGCCTTCCACGAGTGGCTGGGCCGCCGGGACGTCCTCGGCCCGATGTGGGACGCCTGGGCCGCCGGCGACCGCAAGAAGGCGCTCGAGGTCATCCCGGAGGAGGCGCTGCGCGACATCCTGATCATCGGCTCGCCGGGCAGGTGCCGCGAACGGATCCAGGAGTACATCGAGGCAGGGGTGCACACCCCGGCGATCCAGATCATGCATCCGGGGGACGATCTGAGGGAGACGATCCGGGCGCTGGCGCCGGGATAGGTCCACTCACCATCAAGTCTTCCTTGCCTTGACGTAAGCTCGCCGCCGCCCCGCGGCCGGACGAGTGAACGCCGTTCCCGTGCCGACCTGACTCAAGGAGAACATCCATGGCACTCAGCACCTACCTGACCTTCGGCGGCAACTGCCGCGAGGCGTTCGACTTCTACCGGTCCGTCTTCGGCGGCGAGTTCTCGGACTTCAACACCTTCGGCGAGGGACCGGAGGGGTTGCCGCTCGCCGAGGGCCAGGAGGACCAGATCATGCATGTGTCCCTGCCGGTCGGCGACAGCGTGCTGATGGGCAGCGACAGCACCACGTTCGGGCCGCCGCTCGAGGTCGGCAACAACTTCTCGATCTCGGTCGAGGCCGAGAGCCGGGAACACGCGGACGAACTGCAGGCGAAGCTGTCGGATGGCGGCGCGGTGACGCTGCCGATGGAGGAACAGTTCTGGGGCGCGTACTTCGGCATGTGCGTCGACCGCTACGGCGTCAACTGGATGCTGGTGTACGCACCGCCGCAGGAGTAACAGGGGAAGCCCAGGGCTTCCGTCGGCCGGGAGCCAAAGGAGGCATCAGGATGAGCGCCATCTCTCCCAACGACGGCCCGGTCGCCGTCACCGGCTGCTCCGGCTTCACCGGCGGCCACATGGTCCGCGAGCTGGTGATCCACGGCTACCGGGTGCGGGCCTGCATCCGCGACGCCACCTCCTGGCGTGGCCGGGACTGCGTGGAGTACCTGAACCGGCTGCCGAACGTGGAGATCGTGAACGGTTGCGACCTGTTCGTGCCGGGCTCGTATGACGAGGCGTTCGCGGGATGCTCGGGCGTGTTCCACGTGGCCGCGGTGCTCGGCAACTCGGCCGACGGGAAGTCGCAGCCGCTCGGCTCCGGCAACGTCTTGACGGACGTCTACGAGGGCGGCATGGCCGGGACGCGGAACGTGATCGACGCGGTGGGCAGGAGCGGCAGCGTGAAACGTGTTGTCTACACGAGTTCCCTGGCGGCCGTCGCGGGCCTGGGGGCGCCGGCGATGCCTCCGGGCTACGCGTGGACGGAGAAGGACTGGGCTTCCGGTAACTTCCCGGAGGAAGTCTGGAACCACCCGCGGATGTCCTATGCCCGGAGCAAGGTGGACACGGAGCATCTGCTGAACCAGGCCGCGGACGACAGCGGCGACAACTGGGACGTGGTTACGATGAACCCGGCGATGATCTGCGGCCCGATCCTGTTCAAGGCCCAGGTCGGCCAGTGGATCGAGCAGATCGGCCGGCTCGCCGCGGGGCTCGAGCCCTCATGGCCGACGCCGTACGACATGTACTACAACATCATCGACGTCCGCGATCTGGTGAAGGCGGAGCGGCTGGCGGCAGAGTCCGATGTCGACCACCGGGCCACCAACGGCGGCAGCCGCTACATCCTCCACGTCAGCGGCGGGCGTTCGGCGCTGCGATTCGGCACCGAGGTCGCCGACATCATCCGGGAAGCCTTTCCGTCCTTCGTCGTTGGCGAGGCCCCGGTTCCGGAGGACGGCGGACCGCCGCCTCCCGCGGCGATCAACCACAGCCGCAAGGCGGAGTCGGTGCTGGGCGCCACCCTCCGACCGGTCGAAGACACGATCCGGGACGTCGTGGAGACGTCGGTCGAGCTGGGCATCATCGAGCCGCGACTGCGGGAGGACTGAGCGCGGTTCCGGGGTTGAGGTCAATGAGGGCTCTCCTCGGCGTCGCCATCCTGGTCGCGGCAGGGGGCGGTGCGCTCCGGGCCGACGATCCGAATCCGGGGCGCAACCGGGTAGCGACGGCGCGGAACCTGCCGGCAACCTGGCACGTCGCCTCCGGAGAAGGCGTTCTGTGGTCGGCTGAACTCGGCACGGTGACCTACGGCGGTCCGACGATCGCCGGCGATCTGGTCGTCGTCGGCACGAACAACGAACGACCCCGGGATCAGGCGGTGACCGGCGACCGCGGCGTGGTCATGGCTTTCGACCGCCGGGACGGCCGTTTCCGCTGGCAGATCACCCACGAGAAGCTGGAGGCCGGGGACGCGAACGACTGGCCACTCCAGGGTGTGTGCTCGACGCCGTCATTCGACGGCGAGCGCCTGTACTACGTCTCGAACCGGGGAGAACTCGTCGTTGCGGACCTGGAAGGCGTCGTCGACTGGTCGTTCGACATGGTCGGTGAGTGGGACGTCTTCCCGAAGCACATGGCGGCCTCGACGCCGCTGGTCGCGGGTGACCTCGTCTTCGTGTCGACCAGCAACGGAGTCACCGACGACGGGCGCGTGCCGTCGCCGGACGCACCCAGCTTCGCGGCCTTCGACCGCGCGACGGGCCGGCCGGTGTGGCGCGACGGGAGCCCCGGCGCGGGGCTGATCGACGGTCAGTGGGGGAGCCCATCCCATGGGCACGCCGGCGGCAGGGCGCAGATCGTCTTCCCGGCCGGGGACGGCTGGCTCTACGCCTTCGAGCCGGCGACAGGACGCGCGCTCTGGCGGTTCGACGGCAACTCGGCGCTCGCCGCTGACGAATCGGAACGAATCGAGTCGCGGCATGTCTTCGTGGCCACGCCGGTGTTCCTCGAAGACACCGTCTACGTCGCGGCCGGTCGGGACCCGGAGGCGTCGCTCCGGGCCGGCGTCCTGTGGGCCGTCGACGCCCGACGCAGCGGCGACGTGACGGCGAGCGGGACACGGTGGCGGTTCCAGGATCCGGACTTCGGCCGCGCGATCGCCACCGTGGCGGTGGACGGTGGCGTCGTCTACGCGGCGGACCTGAACGGCTTCCTGTTCGCGCTCGACGCCGAGACGGGAGAGAAGCTCTGGGTCTACGATTCGTTGTCGCCCTTCTGGAGTTCACCCCTGGTCGCCGACGGCAAGGTCTACGCCGCCGACACGGAGGGCGATGTCGCTGTGCTGAGGCATGGCCGAACGCTGGAGGTTCTGGCCGAAATCGCGATGCCGCGACCGGTGTACACTTCGCCGTCCACGGATGGCTCGGTCGTCTACCTGGCGACCAGCGAAACACTCTACGCGCTGGTTGCCCGGGCATCGGGCGGCGGCGCGGACGCCTGACAGCGACGGACCCCCCTGACAGCCACGGACCACGCTCATGAAGACCCGAATCTCCCTCCCCCTCCTACTCGCCCTGGCGGCGCTGTTCGCGGCCACCGCGGTCGCCGGGGCGAACGAGCCGCCGGCGATGTTCGGCAACACGCCGGCCCGGAACATGGTGTCCGCCGCCACGAACCTGCCCACCGAGTGGGATGTCCGATCCGGTGAGAACATCGTCTGGCGGGCCAAGGTCGGCTCGCAGACCTACGCCGGCCCGGTGATCCACGGCGGCCGGGTGTACGCCGGCACGAACAACGAGGGGCTTCGGCGGCCTGGGATCGAGGGCGACAAGGGAGTCCTCATCGCGCTCGACAAGGAGACCGGCGATCTCCTGTGGCAGGCCACGCATGACAAGCTGGGGGCCGGGCGAGTCAACGACTGGCCGCTACAGGGCGTCTGTTCGACGCCGTACGTGGAGGACGAACGGGTCTACTACGTGTCCAACCGGGCCACGGTCGTGGCCGTCGACGTGGACGGCTTCCGCGACGGCGTGAACGACGGCATGACGGACGAGCAGTACCGGCAGGAGCTCGACGCGGACATCGTGTGGGAGTACGACATGATCGCCGAGCTCGACGTGTTCCCGCACAACCTGGCCGCCGGGTCGCCCCTGGTCGTCGGCGACCTCCTGTTCACCGTCACCGGCGCCGGTGTCGACGAGGGGCACATCAACCTGCCCTCGCCGGCTTCGCCGGCCTTCATCGCACTGGACAAGAACACGGGCGAGCTGGTGTGGGAAAGCCTCGATAGCAGCGACGCGGTTCTTCACGGCTCCTGGTCGAACCCGGGCTACGGAGTGGTCGACGGCCAGCCGCAGATCGCCTTCCCGGGCGGCGACGGCTGGCTCTATACCTACGAACCGGCGACCGGCAACCTGCTGTGGAAGTTCGACTTGAACCCCAAGGACTCGATCTGGGAACTCGGCGGCGCCGGCACCCGCAACAACATCATCTCGACGCCGGTCTTCTACAACAACCGCTTCTACCTCGGAGTCGGTCAGGATCCCGAGCACGGAGAAGGCCCCGGCCACTTCTACGCCATGGACGCCAACGTCGAGGGAGACGCGACCGACAGCGCTGCCGTCTGGCACTTCGGCAACGAGGACTTCAACCGGACGATCTCGACCGCGGCGATCTCCGACGGCCTGCTCTACATCCCGGACCTGAGCGGCTTTCTCTACGTCCTGGACGTCGAGACCGGAGAGCATCTCTGGACCCACGACACCTTCGCCGCGGTCTGGGGTTCGGCCTTCGTGGCGGACGGCAAGGTCTACCTCGGTGACGAGGACGGCGACATCGTCGTCCTCGAGGCCGGCCGCGAGGAGAACGTGATCGCCGAGCACAACATGGGCTCGGCCGTGTACACGACGCCGGTCGCGGAGGACGGGAGAATCTACGTGGCGACACGCTCGGACGTGTTCGCCATCGGCTCGAAGTAGGCGCTTCGCGCTTCCCGGGGCGGTGCCGATCAAGCGAGGCCAGCGACCGCTCGAAACGAGCGATTCCTGGAGCATCGACACGGCCTCGGGCCGGGTCCTCTATGGCGCCGGCGTCGTCGACCTGATCGGTGAAGTCGCGCTGGAGTTCGGCGGCAGGCGGGTACTGGTCGTCACCGATCCCGGAGTAGCCGCCGCCAGCCATGTTCACCGGGCGTCCGTCGCCCTCCGTGGCGCCGATCTCCAGGTCGCCGTCTTCTACGGCGTCGAGGAAAACCCCGGCGAGCGGAACGTGGCGGCCGCGGCCGCGGCGGCGCGGGCTCACGAAGCCGACTTCCTGATCGGCCTCGGTGGCGGCTCGGCGATGGACTGCGCCAAGGGCGCGAACTTCGTGTTCACGAACGGCGGACGGATGGCGGACTACTGGGGTTTCGGCAAGGCGGCGAAGCCGATGCTCCCTTCGATCGGCGTGCCCTGCACGGCGGGCACCGGCAGCGAGGCGCAATCCTTCGCCGTCATCTCGCGTGAGGACGACCATCGCAAGATGGCCTGCGGCGACCCGAAGGCACGCTTCGTCGCTACCCTGCTGGACCCGGAACTGGTTCGCACGGCACCTTCCGAAGTGATGGCGGCAACCGGCCTGGATGCCCTGTCGCACGCCCTGGAGAGCTTCGTCTGCACGGCGGCCAACCCGTACTCGCGGATGTTCGCCTCGGAGGGCTTCGCGCGTCTGCTGCGCGGGTTCGACGCCGTCGTCGATGCGCAGGCCGGGCGTGGCGGGAGCACTGGGCGAACCAGAGGCGAAGCCGAACTGGTCGGGCTTTGGGGCGAGATGCTGCTCGGCGCCCACCTTGCCGGTGCCGCCATCGAGGCGTCCATGCTGGGGGCTGCCCACGGTCTCGCCAACCCCCTGAGCGCGCGCTACGACATCACCCACGGCGTGGCGGTGGCCGTGATGCTGGATCACGTCATGCGCTTCAACGGTGCGGCCGAGGGTGCCGAGTACGTGGGATTGGCCCAGCTCGCCTTCGGCGGCACCACGAAGAACGGCGTTGCCAGCGAGCGGCTCGCGAAGCTGTGGGCGGACCTCCGCGACCGTGCCGGCGTCGCGGCCAGGCTACGGGATCTGGGGGTTCTGGAGGCGGACCTGGACCTCCTCTCGTCTCAGGCGGCCGAGCAGTGGACGGCGCAGTTCAACCCGCGGTCGGCTTCCGCCTCCGATATGCTCGCGCTCTACCGAGCGGCGTTCTGAGGCCTTCGCCACTCCGGAACCAAGTGTCGTGAGACTCCTGCTCAGCCTTTCGTTCCTGCTCGCCTCGCCCTTCCTGCTGGCCTCCGAAGGGGCAGCCGGGGACGGCAACGACCAGGAGGCGGCGTCGGCGGCGTCGCTGTTCCGGCCGGCGGCCGATGCGTGGCCGGTGTTCCGGGGCAACCTGCTCGGCACCGGCGTGGCCGGCACGACGCTGCCCGAGAATCCGGAGCTGCTGTGGGCGTTCGACACGGAGAGCGAGATCGAGAGCACGGCGGCGATCGTCGACGGTGTCGTCTACATCGGCGACTACGAGGGTCGGGTCTACGCGCTGACGCTGGCCGAGGGCAGGGAACTGTGGCGGTTCGAGGCTGGCACGCCGATCAAGGCGCCCGTCTCCGTGTTCGAGGACGTCGTCTACGTCGGCGACGAGTACGGCTTCGTCTACGCCCTGGACGCCGGTACCGGCGAGCAGAAGTGGAAGTTCGAGACGCTGGGGGAGATCTACGCCGGGGTCTCGCTGCACGAGTCGCCGGAGGGAGGGGACCGGCTGCTGATCGGCTCCTATGACAACTCGCTCTACTGCCTGGACCGGACAAGCGGCGAGAAGCTGTGGCAGGTGGAGACGGACGGCTACGTCCACGGCACGCCGGCGGTCGCCGGGGGACTGACGACCGTTTCCGGCTGCGACGGTTTCATGTGGCTGATCGACATCGAGACGGGCGAGACGGTCCAGAAGATCGACCTTCGCGGGCAGGCGGCCTCGAGCCCGGCCGTGATCGGCGACATGGCTTACGTCGCCACCTACGAGAACGAAGTGTTGGGAATCGACCTCGCGAAGCGCCAGGTCGTCTGGGCCTACGAGCACGAGATCCGGAAGTTCCCCTTCTACGCCTCCGCCGCGGCCGACGACGAGATCGTCGTCATCGGCGGGCGGGACAAGATCGTCCACGCCCTCGACCCCGCGACCGGCGAACGGAAGTGGGAGTGGAACAGCGGAGCGCGGCTCGATTCCTCGCCCGTGATCGTGGGCGATCGGATCTTCCTTGGTTCGAAGCGCGGACCCGTTCTCGCCCTGGACAAGGCGACGGGAGAGCCGGTCTGGGAGTTCGACACCGGTTCGGCGATCATGGCCTCGCCGGCCGTGGCCTCGGAGCGCCTGGTCATCGGCAGCCTGGACGGCATTCTGTACTGCTTCGGCTAACGGAGCGCTTTCGAAGATGCAAGAGACGGCCTCGAGGAGCCCGGTCAGGCCTGAGCCGGCGACCGGTCTGCTCGATCTCGAAGCGACGGACATCGGTTCCGTCTTCGTGTCGAACTACCCGCCGTACTCGGCCTGGAACGAGGCCACCGTGCCGGAGGCCTTCGCCGCGCTCGACCGGGCGCCCGCCGCCGACACCTCGCTGGGCCTCTACATCCACATTCCGTTCTGCCGGAAGCGTTGCAAGTTCTGCTACTTCCGCGTCTATATCGACAAGAACCACGAGCAGATCGGCAGCTACCTGGACGCCCTGGTCGTCGAGCTGGAACGCTACGCGGAGCGGGCGGCCGTGCGAGGCCGGAAGCTCGACTTCGTCTACTTCGGAGGCGGCACACCGTCCTACATCGCCGCCAAGCAGTTGATTCCGTTGGCCGAGCGTCTCCAGGGCGTGATGTCCTGGGACGGCGCCGAGGAGGTAGCGTTCGAGTGCGAGCCCGGGACGCTGACGCAGTCCAAGCTGGAGGCGATCCGGAGCATCGGGGTCACCCGACTGAGCCTCGGAGTGGAGAACTTCGACGACGAGATCCTGCAGGAGAACGGCCGCGCCCACGTGTCGAGGGAGATCTACCGGGTGCGCGACTGGATCCGCGCCCAGGAGTTCCGGCAACTGAACGTCGACCTGATCGCCGGCATGGTCGGCGAGACCTGGGAGAGCTGGAAGCGAACGGTCGACCTGACGATCGAGTACGACCCGGACTCGATCACTCTCTACCAGATGGAGTTGCCCTTCAACACGGTCTATTCGAAAGCCAGGCTGCGTGGCGACGAGGACGTACCGGCGTTCGCCGACTGGCGCACGAAGCGCGAGTGGCACGCCTACGCCTTCGAGCAGTTCGAACGCGCCGGCTTCGAGCGCTGGAGCGCGTACACGATGATGAGGCGTGATCGGGGCTGCAAGTTCGTCTATGCCCGGGAGGTGTGGAGCGGTGCCGACATGATCCCGATCGGCGTGTCGTCCTTCGGCCACATGGGCGGCGTCCACATGCAGAACCACGATCGCTGGGACGGCTACCTGGCTGCGATCGACGCGGGCGGTCTTGCCACGCGCCGGGCCCAGGTCACGACGGCGCGCGAGCGGCTGACCCGCGAAGTCATCCTGCAGTTGAAGCGGGGGTGGCTGGAACGGGGCGCCTTCCAGCGGAAGTTCGGCGTCGACGTCGTGGAGGACTACGCCGAAGCCTTCGGCAGCCTGACTGAGCAGGGGCTGGCAACGGTCGGTCAGGACCGGGTGGAACTCAGCGAGGGCGGCCTTCTGCGTGTCGATCAGCTACTGCCGCGCTTTTACGACGAGCAATACCGGGGCGCCCGCTACACGTAGCGGCAGACGCGGACGCTACCTGGCGCCTAGAAGCTGGCGCCTAGAAGTCGAAGCCGACCTGCAGGCCGACCTCGGTCGGCGGCGCCCACACCGCCAGCGACCCGGTGTAGTTCACGAAGAACTGGCTGAGCCGGTACTCCTCGTCACCGAGATTCCGTCCGTAGGCCGCCAGGAACATCCGGCCCTGCGCCGACGTCCAGCGCAACTGGGCGTGGAACAGGCCGTAGGAAGGCTGGATGAAGCGCTCGAAGGCGTCGAAGGCGACGTCGTCGGTGTATTGGTACTCGCCGCGGGCGGTCAGCGAACCACTCGCGCCGAGGTCGAACGTGTAGCGCAGTGCCGCGGTGGCGGAGAAGTCGGGCGCCCGGGGCAGTCCGTTGCCGGAAAGGTCGCTGGGCTCGATCGGGAGCGCGCCGCCGCCGCCCAGCAGCACCTGGCTCGGATCGATCAGGCCCGCGGCCAGCAACTGCTCCACGAACTGGGCCTGGAGAAAAGGATCGAGCGTCGTGAACCGGGTGAACTCGTCGTCGAGGAGTTCCAGCGAGAGATCGAAGGCGAAGCGCGAGTTCGGCCGTGCCGAGAGTTCGAAGTCGAGACCCCGGATACGAGCCTTGGCCGCGTTCTCGACCACCGAGCGATCGGGGTAGAGCACCGCCACCTGCAGATCGTCGTAGTCGTAGTTGAAGGCTGCGGCGTTGATCCTCACCTTGCGGTCGGCAAGGGAGGACTTGATGCCGATCTCGAAACTCGTCACCGTCTCCTCGTCGAAGGCAGGCTGCAGCGACACCGAGTTGTAGCCGCCGCTCTTGTAGCCGGCGGTCACCGCGCCGTAGAGCATCACGTTCTCCCGGGGGCGGACCTCGAGCCCCAGCTTTGGCGTCAACGCGCTCCAGCTGTCGCTGAGTTGCTGGAGTTCCGGCATGAAGGTCTGGAAGTTGAGGGCGGCCTGTCTGTGGTCTTTCTCGTCCGCCGTGTAGCGCGCTCCGGTGGTCAGGCTGACCCGGTCGCTAAGGTGCCAGTCGACTTGGCCGTAGGCCGCGTAGAGCGACGAGTCGACGTTGCTCTCGAACGGCAGTGGTGTCGGGGTTCCCGGAAGGGGAAGGCCGATAAATGGTGCGATGGCGTTGTAGTAGGCCGGGCCGCACAGGAACGGCGGCGCCAGGAAGCCAAGCGAACAGTAGTTCGTCGGGTCGAAGAGGAAGGTCTGGGGACTGTTCGCGAACAGCCAGACGCCGAGCAGTGCCGTGTCCGTGATGTTGTTGACGTGCGTCCCGCTCTCCTCGTCGAAGGCATAGGCGCCGGCCACCCAGTTGGCGCGGTCGCTGGCGCCGCTGAGCTGTAGCTCCTGCGACCACCACTGGGAGTTGAGGGTTGCGGCGTTGGTGACGAAGACGTGTGGTGAGCCGTCGATGTCCGCGTCTCGCCGTGAATCGAACTCGCGCCAGCTGCTGATCGAGGTCAGACTCGTGCCGCTCGCCATCGCCTTGTTCACCGTCAACGAGAAGCCGGACTCCTCGTAGAGGGACAGCGCCGGGGTCTCGGTCGAGATGCGATGGACGTCGGCAGGCTCGGAGTACCCGTAGAACCGGTTCAGTGTTCCCACCGTGCTGTAGGGGGACACCTCGAACGGCTTGAAGGGGAAGTTCGCGTGTGCGTCGTCGTCCGTGCTGTCGGCCCGGATCGTGAAGGTCAGCGAGTCGGAGGGCAGGAAGGTGAGCGAGCCACGCAACGTGACCCCGTCGAAGTTGTCGGCGTTCGCGTCCAGGAAGTCGTTGTAGGTGGGATCCTCGACCTGGGCCGTAGCGCCGGTGAAGCGGCCCCAGACCTTGCCCGATACCGGACCGGTGAGCGACATGCCGTATCGGCGCCCGTCAGCCGGCTCGCTCGAGTCGTACTCGGAGAACGAAGTGAAGAGGCGCCCGTGGAACTGTCCTTCCGGCGCCCGCGTGACGACGTTCACGGCGCCGGCGGTCGAGTTCCTTCCCCACAGCGTTCCCTGGGGTCCGCGCAGGATCTCGATTCGCTCCAGGTCGAGGAAGGGATTCACCGCGGCCTGCGGTCGCGGCATGTAGACGCCGTCCACGTAGTAGCCGACCGTCGGCTCGGTACCGATGCCGAGCGTGCTCGATCCGATGCCGCGAATGTAGATGGCGACTTCGCCCGTGGTCGGGCTCTGGCCCGAGATCACGACTCCGGGCGAGGCCTCGGCCAGGGCCTGCACGTCGCCGATCGCCTGCTGCTCCAGTTCTTCGCCCGAGCGGGTGATGATCGAGATCGGCACGTCCTGGACGGCCTCCTCGACCCGCTGTGCGGTGACGGTGATCTCATCGGTGACGGTGGAGTCCGGATCATCGGGCTCCTGCGCCATCGCGGCGCCGGCAAGGAGTGCCAGTGGGAGACTGACGGTCAGAAGTGGGGCGGAAGCGAAGCGCATCGGCAGGTACCTCTCGAAACTACGAACAGGCGGACTCGAACGACTCGGGTCCGACCGGGGTCAGCAATGGGCGCAGGCTACAACATAGGCACTACGCGACCGGGGCCTTCCAGGTTGCCTGTGGTCGGCCTCGATTCCCTGCCGTAGACTCGCCGCGATGTTCGCTGCGTCCTCCTATGACGTGATCGTGATCGGTGCCGGGCCGGGCGGCTCGGCGGCGGCGGCGATTGCCGCGCGCGGCGGTCTGCGGGTGCTGCTGCTCGAGCGCGATGCCGCGCCTGTGTTCAAGATCGGCGAATCGCTGATGCCGGACACGCACGGCGTGTTCGAGAAGATGGGCGCGCTCCGCGCGATGCAGGAGAGCCACTTCGTCGAGAAGCACTCCGTCCAGTTCTTCACGAAGACCGGCAAGGCGTCCATGCCGTTCTACTTCGAGAAGGAACGGCCCGGAGACGACAGCGCCCGCACGTGGCAGGTGCGCCGGTCCGAGTTCGATGAGCTCCTGATGGAGACGGCGACCGCGCAGGGTGCCGAGGTCCACCGCGGCGTCAACGTCCGCGACGTGCGGTTCGAGAACGATCGCGCGGTCGGCGTGCGGGTGTCTCCGGGGAACGGCGACGGACCGGCGGAACTCGCGAGCCGGGTCGTCATCGACGCCACGGGTCAAAGCGCTTTGATAGCGCGGCGGCTCGACCTCGGCCGGGTCGACTACGGCCTCCGCCACGCCTCGATCTACACCCACTTCCGTGGGGCGATCCGGGACGGGGGGAAGGACGAGGGCGCGACGCTGATCCTGCACACGAAGTCCGGAGAGTGCTGGTTCTGGTACATCCCGCTGGCCGGGGACGTCGTGAGCGTCGGCGTGGTCGGACCGATGGACACGCTGATCAGGAAGCGCGACGGAAGGCCGCACGAGATCTTCTTCGAGGAGGTCAGAAACTGCGCCGAGATCGAGCGGCGGATCCGTCCGGCTCGCCAGTGTCGTCCCGTGTCCGTGATGAAGGACTTCTCCTACCGGATCGAGAAGATCGCCTCCGACCGGATGTAGGCGTACGCCGACCAGTAATGCTTATTATACCATCTGACGAAGCCGACTGATATCGTGGAGTACAAGTAGGGTG